>NZ_QSRL01000019.1 GCF_003437035.1 Collinsella sp. TF08-11AT | reverse complement strand
GGAGGGGTGGGGGAAGGGGTGGGGAAAGGTGTTGAAAAATGGGGCGGTTCCCCATATTATTGATGACGTCGACAGGCGGGGTGGTTCCCCGCGTACGTGCCATCTGAGTAACCGAGGGGAGGGCGCACATGGGAATGACGGGTGCATACGAGCGCAATCTCGATGCAAAAGGTCGTCTGTCCCTGCCTGCACCCCTTCGTGAGGAGCTTGGAGAGCACGTTCGCGTGTTTAAAGCCCTGGATGTCGATGCTCTGTACGTGTTCTCTGCCGAGGCCTTCGATAAGTGGGTCGAAGGACTCTTCGCGGGTCGTGAGGGCCACGAGGGTTTTAACCCGCGTGACATCAACGACCAGAAGCTCATGAGGGCGATCAACAAGCGCACCACGTCGATGGATGTGGACAGCGCGGGTCGTATCGGTCTTTCTGAGTCTCTCCGCAAGCAGGCGAACCTCGACCGCGAGGTCACGGTTGTGGGCAACTACGACCACCTTGAGGTTTGGGACCGCGCTACGGCCGATGAGGACGATGATGACGAGGCCCTGCTGGACCTCTTCTTCTCGTAAGGGCAAGGCACGAGTAACGGATGGAGCGTGGGATCTTGACACAAGAATATCGGCATGAACCTGTCATGCTCGGCGAAGTGCTTGAGTCGCTGCAGCTAAAGAGCGGCTCCGTCGTCTGCGACTGCACCCTTGGCGGTGCCGGCCATTCGGTAAAGATGGCCGCGCAGGTGGGGGAGACCGGCCTTTTGCTCGGCGTCGATCAGGACGACATGGCCCTCGAGGCCGCTGGCGCCCGTCTGGACCGCGAGGTTCCCGGCGTACCGCACCAGCTGCTGAAGGGCAACTTCGGCGACTTGGACGAGCTGCTTTGCTCGGCCGAGGTGCCCGGGGTCGATGGCTTCCTGTTCGACTTGGGCGTTTCGTCGCCGCAACTCGATATCCCTGGCAGGGGCTTTTCGTACAACGAGGACGCCCCATTGGACATGCGGATGGATCCGGGTAACAACACCTTAAACGCAGCTGAGGTCATCAACACCTATAACGAACACGACCTCGCCCGGATTCTACGCGTCTACGGCGAAGAGAAGTTCGCCTCGCAGATCGCGCGTGAGATCGTGCGCCGCCGCGAGCATGAGCCGATCGAAACCACCGGTCAGTTTGTCGAGATCATCAAGGCTGGTATCCCCGCTGCCGCTCGTCGGCATGGCGGACACCCAGCCAAGAAAAGTTTCCAGGCCATTCGCATCGAGGTCAATCACGAACTCGATGTGCTCGAGCGAGGGCTAGACGCCGCCACAAGGTGGCTCAACCCGGGCGGACGCATCTGCGTCATCTCGTATCACTCGCTCGAGGACCGTATCGTAAAGAACCACTTTAAGGAGATGAGCCAGGGGTGCACGTGTCCGCCGGAGATTCCGGTGTGCGTGTGCGGCAACGTGCCGATACTCAAGGTCATCACCCGCAAACCCCTGGTTGCCCAACCCGATGAGGTTGCGCGCAACCCTCGGGCGAGATCAGCCAAGATCCGCGTGGCGCAGCGTCTGTAGACGCGACCGCGCGATATTGGACCTCCCGCTCGCACCATAAACGAAGCTTAAACACACTACCAACGTACTCGGGATGGGAGGCGGCATATCATGGGCTACAACACTTCAAACGCAGCACTCGCCTATGATATGAGCGCCATGCCCGCCTATCGTGAGACACCGCAGGCTCCCGCTGCTCCCCGCGAGCAGCGCACGCCGCGCTTTGATGTCTACACGGGCGCGGGCCGTCAGGCAAACCAGGCGGTAAGCCCGGTTTTCATGAGCGTTCTTAAAACGTTTTGCATCATTGCGGCCATCTTCATGACGATCGGTGTCGCCCGTGTGGCGCTCGCCGGCGTTACGGCCCAGGTGCTCAACAGCAATGCCGCGCTTACCAACACGCTCGAGAAGGCGACCGATGAGAGCTCCGACCTGGAGGTCATGCATTCGGTCTATGGTGCCGACACGCGCATTCGCGACCTTGCAGGCGCTTATGGCATGGTGGAGCCCAGCGAGAGCGTTACACTTGATTTTTCGCAGGATGCAGCCGCGGGCGCTAGCTCGACCGCGACCGCTCAGTAACAAGACGGTAGCTGAGTATGACAAATGACTATCGCCGCGGCTCCGACCGGGGTCGCGGTTCTGGACGTCCCTCATCGCGGGGACGTTCTGGTTATCAAGGAACGGGTCGGCCATCTTACAACGCGAGGCCGTCCTATGGCAACGACCCTGCGTCGCGTCTCCGTGGCTCGAGTGGCCCTCAAATGCATAACACCAGATCGCGCAAGGGCTCGTCGACCGAATGGCTCACGGGCACGCCGCTGCCCCGTCGCAAAGCCGTCATGGGCTTCATCGGGTTTGGCTTGGGCTTGGGCGTCCTTCGCCTTGCCGACTATCAAATCGTGGAAGCCGATAAGTTACGCGACCGTGCCGATGCACGTCGCTTGCTTGCGCAGACGCTGTATGCCAAGCGCGGTACCATCTACGACCGTAACGGCAACGTGCTGACGTCGTCGGTCGAATGCCGCAACATCGCCGTGAATCCTCAGCTTATCGAGGACGTTGACAAGACGGTCTCGGCACTGGTCAAAGCTACGGGCATCGATAAGAAAACCTGTCGTGATCTCGTTATGTCCGATGGCACCTGGGTGTATATCAAACGCCAGGTGGACGAGGACGATGCTGCGGCGCTGGAGAAGAAGAATCTGCCCGGCGTGCTCTTTGAGCAGGCCATGAAGCGCGTATATCCTTATGGCAACCTGGCATCGCAGGTGCTTGGCGTGGTAAACGTGGACAACGACGGTCTGACGGGCCTTGAGAAGCAGTACAACAAGCTTTTGACCGGAACGAACGGCTCGCTGGTGCGCGAGCGGGCGAGGGACGGTAGCTATATCGCGGGCGGCGCCTATAAAAAGGTTGCCGCGGTGGACGGCGTGGACATCGTGACGACACTCGATGTCAATATCCAGCGTGCCGCCGAGGACGCCCTGGCCGAGGCGGTCGAAAAGACCAAGGCCAAGAATGGCTCGGCCCTGGTCACCGATCCCACGACGGGCGAGATTCTGGCGGCATGCTCGTATCCGACATATGACCAGACCGATCTGGAAAACGCCAAGACCGAGGACATGAACTTGCGCCTGGTTACCGATGCCTACGAGCCCGGCTCGGTCTTTAAGACACTTGTGGCCGGTGCCGGCTTCGACTTGGGCGCCGTGCGTTCGAGCACGTCGTTTGAGGTGCCGGCGAGCATTAAGGTCGGCGACGACACCGTTACCGACGCCGATAAGCGCGACTACACCATGACCATGGACGTGCGTGAGATGATGCGCCGTTCGTCCAATGTGGGCTTTGTTCTGGTGGGACGCAAGATCGGTGCCGATGATTTTGCCACCTATGTGGACAAGTGGGGCATTGGTCATAGCTCCGGTGTCGATTTTCCGGGTGAGAGTCTGGGTATCGTCAAGGAGCGCGACCAGTACGACGGCGCCACGCTGGGCTCGATGAGCTTTGGCCAGGCGCTGTCCGTCTCGCCGATTGAGGTCGCACGTGCCGTGGGCGGCATCGCGAACGGCGGCGTGATGATGACTCCGCACTTCTATAAGTCCAGCAAGGGCGATGAGAAGGACTGGGGCGAAGGCGAGCGTGCGATATCGGACGACGCTGCCGCCCAGGTGACATCGTGCATGCAGACGGTCGTGTCCGAAGGCACGGGCGTTGGCGGTGCGGTCGATGGCTATGACGTGGCGGGCAAGACCGGTACGGCCGAGCGTGCTGACGAGAACGGGGGTTACCTCAAGGAGAACTATATGTCGTCCTTTATGGGCTTTGCGCCGGCACAATCGCCCAAGGTGCTGTGCTATATCACACTCGATGGAACACCGAGCGGCTCGGATGCCGCCGCGGTGCCATTCCAGTCCATTATGGCCAACGCGCTCGACGTGCTGGGTATCCCGCGCACGAAGTAGGGGGTTACAATCTTGAGCGTGGTCTGCCGTTTGATCTGAAGGGTGTTCACATGCCCTGCACCACGCGCGCATGGCACTGGGATACAATACGCCGATAGCATTATTAGGTTTACAGGGGAGCTGCAATGATAGAGATCGCCGTCAACAACCTCGCGGCCTCAACGGGGGCCCGAACCGTGACGGAAGAAGTCGATCGAGTATGCCGCGGGTGCGTTATCGACTCGCGTCAGGTCGAGGAGGGGACGATCTTTGTCGCCTTCCCCGGCGAAAAGGTCGACGGCAATGATTTTGCCTCCCGTGCCATCGAGTCGGGTGCCGGTGCCGTCGTGATGACGCGCGAGCCCGATGCCGAGCTGGTTTCGCTGGCGCAGGACAAGGGATGCGCCATCTTGCTGACCGACGACCCCGAGGAGTTCTTGCTGCGCCTGGCGCATGTATATCGCTTGGAGCTTGGCTGCCTGGTCGTCGGCATTACCGGGTCGATTGGCAAGACGACGACCAAAGACGTGCTCGCCGCCGTGCTCGCCAAGCGTTATCGCGTCTGGGCCACGAAGGGCAATTTCAACAACTTGATCGGCATGCCGCTCACGGTGCTTTCCGCTCCGGCCGATACCGAGGTTCTGGTGCTCGAGATGGGTATGAACCATTTTCATGAGATTGAGCGCCTGTCCCAGTCTGCCAACCCCAATCTTGCCATTGTGAGCAAGATCGGAACCTCCCACATCGGTATCCTGGGCAGCCGCGAGAACATCGCCCGCGCCAAGTCCGAGATTGTCCAGGGCATGTGCGCCGCCGGCGACTTCTCGCCGTTGCTGGTTTTGGGCGGCGAGGACGACTTTACGCCGTTCATTCGCGATACGTTCGCCCAGCCTGCGGGTATTGACGTGATGCTGGCCGGTGTCTCGGACGACGACGAGGTCCGCGCACGCGACATTCGCGTCGACGACGAGGGCCATCCGGTCTTTACGCTCGACTTTGGTCAGGGCGACACGGTCGATACCATGCTGGCCATTCCCGGTGTGCAGTCCGTGCCCAATGCCGTCAAGGCCGCCGCGGTCGCCTATCGTCTGGGCGTGACGCCCGAGCAGATCGATGCTGCCTTTAGGGGCCTTACGATCACCGGCCACCGTCAGGAGATCAAGCGCGCCAAGAGCGGAGCACGCATCATCGACGACTCCTACAACGCCAGTGCCGAGTCTATGGCTGCCGGCCTCGATTTGCTGTGCTCGCTTATCTGTGACGGTTCGCGCATGGCGATCTTGGGCGAGATGGGCGAGATGGGCGACGAGGCTCCCCGCATGCATGAACTCGTGGGCGCCTATGCCGCCGCCAAAAAGCTCGACATGCTCGCGTGCGTCGGCGGCGAGCTGGCTCAGCTCATGGCCGATGCCGCACGTATGATGGGTATGGATGAGGACCGCATCCAGGTGTTCTCCGATTATCAGCAGGTGCTCGACCGCATGGGCGGCGCGCTTGAAAATCATGATGTTGTATTGGTCAAGGGTTCCCGTTTTGTTGAGCTCGACCGCTTTGTGGAAGGTGTGTGCTAGCCCATGTTCGGCAATCCCTCGTATCCTACGTATCAGGCCTTTTTGGGACTTGGCATCGCTGCTGCCATTGGGTTGCTGCTTATGCCGTGGTGGATCAAGCTGCTGAAGGTCGAGGGTATCGGCCAACAGGTCCGAGCCGACGGCCCCAAGCGTCATTTGATTAAACAGGGTACGCCCACCATGGGCGGCGTCATCATCCTTGTCGCGATCTCGCTGACCTGCCTGCTGATGGGCAAGCTCACCACCGAGCTCGTGCTCGTGCTGCTTGCCACGCTGGCCACCGGCGTTCTGGGTCTCATCGACGACCTGACCTCCGTCACGCATGGTCGCTCGCTCGGTCTGACGCCTCACGCCAAGATGATCGGTCTGACCATCATCTGCGTCACTTTTACCGTGCTCGCTGTCAATTGGTGCGGCGTCGCCCCCGAGATTCGTTTTCCCGGCGGCCTGACGATTGACCTCGGTGTTCTTTCGACCACCATCTGCGGCCTTTCGTTCCCGTGGCTCTACATTGTATTTTGCTGGCTGATGATCGCCGGTCTTTCCAATGCCGTGAACCTGACCGATGGTCTGGACGGTCTTGCCGGCGGCACTTCCATGATCGCCATGCTCGCCATGGCCGCCATGGCGTTTTTGCACGGTGACGTGAACCTGTCCATCTTCTGCACGGCGTGCGCCGGTGCCTGCCTGGGCTTTTTGTGGTTCAATTGCTACCCGGCGAGCATCTTTATGGGCGATACCGGCTCGCTTGCCCTGGGTGCCGCGTTTGCCTGCACCTCCATCATGACCAACACCGAAGTCGTTTCCCTCATCATCGGCGGTCTGTTTATCGTCGAGACTCTGTCGGTCATGATCCAGGTCGTCTATTTCCACTTTACGCACAAGCGCGTCTTCCTTATGGCGCCCATTCATCATCATTTCGAAAAGAAGGGCTGGGCCGAGACCAAGGTCGTTATCCGTTTTTGGATTATCGCCGCGGCCTTTGGCGCCGTTGGCCTCGCCCTGTTCTTCCAGTTGGGATAGTGGTCTTTCATGCCTCTTGCTGATGTCTTTAGCCTGCTCGTTTTGGGGCAGGGTAAATCCGGTCTCGATGTCGCCCGTTGGGCGCTGGCTCACCCCGAGCGCGTGAGCGCCGTTACCGTATATGGCGGCGGTACCTCCGAGCCCAATGACGCCACACGTGCGCTCGAGGCGCAGGGCGCGTCGTTTGTCTACGGCACCGAGCAGGTCGAGGGTGCCTATGACGTGTGCGTGACATGCCCGGGAATCTCGGAGTTCTCGGCTTTCTTTAAGGCCGGGCGTGAGCATGCCGCTCAGATTATGGGCGAGCCCGAGTTTGCCTATCGCCTGTCTCCCCAAAATTGGATCGCCATCACGGGCACCAACGGCAAGACAACTACCACGTCGCTGACCGATTATCTGCTCAAGGCCGCCGGTGAAGCCAGCGTGGCCGTCGGCAATATCGGTGAGCCGCCGGTGAACGAGATCGACGGCCGCGCACACAATGAGTGGTTTGTGGCTGAGCTGTCGAGTTATCAGATTGCTACGACCGCCGAGCTTCATCCTCGCGTGGCGGTGCTGCTCAACATCACGCCCGACCACCTGGGCTGGCACAAGAGCCACAAGAACTATGCGCTTGCCAAGATCAAGTTGTTCGAGAATATGGTCGACGACGACCTCGTGGTTATCGACGTTGAGGATGCCGGCATCCATGAGTTCGATGAGTACATCTACACACCGGGCCGCCGCATCTGCAAGGTCGCTTTTGACGAGCCCGAGGGTGCAGACGCCGCCTTCGTGCGCGACGGCAAGATGATCGTGCGCCTGAAAGGCGTCGAGACTCAGCTTGTCGCCACATCCGAGCTCAAGATCTCGGGCCATCACAATGTCATCAATGCCCTATGTGCCGCCACGGCTGCTCTGGCCGTCGGTGCCGATCCCGAGGGCATTTGCCGCGGTTTGGCATCGTTCCAGCCGCTCGAACACCGCGTGGAACCCTGCGGCGAGATCGATGGCGTGCGCTACGTCAACGATTCCAAGGCAACGAACACCGATGCGGTCGAAAAGGCCCTGACGGCGTTTTCCGACGACGATGTGATTTTGCTGCTCGGCGGCCACGATAAGGGCACACCGCTTGCGGACTTTGCCCGCGTCGTTATGGACAACGTGCGTTCAGTCGTTTGCTTTGGCGATGCGCGCGAGCGCTTTACCGCTGCTATGGACGAGGCCGATGTCGATGGTGACGTGGATATCGCCCAGGCCGATGACCTGCGCGATGCCGTTGACGTTGCCCGCTCGCTCTCGAGCCGCGGCGACGTGATCCTGCTTTCGCCCGCTTGTTCTTCGTTCGACGAGTTCTCGGGCTACGAGGAGCGCGGTCGCGTGTTTAAGGACTACGTGGCCCAGCTTGCCGCAGCAGCGAAATCGCAAACGGAATAGGGGTTGCCGGTGAGAGAGGAGAGCCCCCGAAGTGATATGAGGAGGCCCGACTCGGACCGTGCTTCCTCGCTGCGTAGCACGACGCGTTCCGGATGCGGCGGGCAGACGTTCGGTGAGCGCTATATTGCCGGCGTCCCCGCCCGCATCATGCGCCCCCGTTTGATATTTATGGCCTGCCTGTTTAGCTTGGTTTGCTTCGGCTTGCTGATGGTGTACTCGGCATCTTCGGTCGAGGCGCTGCACGAGAACGGTTCGGCGACGTTTTTCCTATTTCGACAGGCCGCGTTTGCCGGAGTTGGCGTGCTGGCTATGGTTGCCATCGTGCGCATCTTACCGGACAGTTGGTTTGGGGAAGACGTGCTCAGGATCTTCCTCATGGGCATGATGGGGCTACTGGTTCTGGTGTTCTTTATGGGTAGCGGCAGTCGTGGCGCCACGCGTTGGCTCAACATCGCCGGTATTCAGTTTCAGCCGTCTGAGTTTTTAAAGCCGTTCGCCATCGCGTATTCGGCAATCATGCTCGACCGTATCTTTTCGCCCGGCGGCAACATCAACGAGTTTCTTCGCAAGATGGGCGGCTACCTGGGAATTTCGCTCTTCCTGATCTTTGTTCAGCCCGATTTCGGTACCGTTCTGATCATTTTGTTGACCCTCATATGCATGGCGTTGTTTGCGGGATTGGACCCCAAATATATCGTTTGGACGGTTGTTGCCGGCATCGCCGTCATTGCGATTGCTCTTATCGCCGAGCCGTATCGTATGACGCGTGTCCAGGTTGCTTGGAATCCTTGGGCAGACGAATATGGTGACGGCTATCAGGCCACGCTTGCCATCATGGCGTTTGCCTCGGGCGGACTGTTCGGCCGTGGTATCGGCAACTCCACCATGAAGTACTCGTATTTGCCCGAGGCGCACAACGACTACATCTTGGCTATTATCGGCGAGGAAGTTGGCTTTATCGGAACCGTGCTGTTCTTCTTGGTGTTTGCGATGCTGATTTACTCGGCGTTTCGCATTGCTGAGCAGGCGACCGATCGTCGCGGAGCACTTATGGCATCGGGTTCCGCGGTCATCCTTGCGGTGCAGTTTTTGATCAACGCGCTGGGCATTCTCAATGTGTTTCCCATGACGGGTAAGCCGCTGCCGTTTATTAGCTACGGCGGCTCGTCGATTATTGTGTCGCTTATGCTTGCCGGTCTGATCCTGCGCGTTTCGTATGAGAGCGCCCGTCGCGATGAGTACGACCGTCGCCGCGAGAGCTTTGCCGTTATGGATGAGAGTACCGCCGGCGTGCCCCATGTGCGCGGCGAGCGATCTTCGCGTAACGGCTTTACCGTTCTGGATGGCTCTGCGACCGAGCCGGCGGCCCGTCCGCGTCAGCGAACAGCGCCGCAAGGTCGTCCGCAGCGCCCCACTCCTCGCAATGCGGGCGGCGGATATAATCGAATCGATTTGAATTCGGACCCGTCGGCGCGTTTGCGCACCGATGACCAGGGGCCGCGTGTACGAAGGGATTACCATGACCGATAAGATGACCGTTGCTATTGCAGCTGGCGGCACGGCAGGACATATCAACCCCGCGCTCGCCTTGGCCGAGGAACTGCGTGACCGCGGTCATCACGTTGTGTTCGTGGGCCAATCGCGCAAGCTCGAGGGTCGTCTGGTTCCCGAGGCCGGATTCGATTTTGTGCCCATCACAGTTACGGGCTTCGATCGCTCCCGTCCCTGGACGGCGCTGACCTCGCTGTGGCGCGTCAACAAGGCGAAGCGTGCGCTTGCCAGTCACTTCTCGAAGGTCGGTAAGCCCGATGCCGCTATCGGCTTTGGTGCTTACGTTGAGGTCCCGCTGCTGGGTTGGTGCAAGGACGCCGGCGTTCCGTATCTGCTGCACGAGCAGAACTCTGTTCCGGGTCTGGCCAATAAGATGATGAACTCGCATGCCGCCCGCGTGTGCATTTCGGTACCTGCGGCCCGCACGGTCTTTGAGCGTGAGGGCGACCCCGACCATGTGCTCATGACGGGCAATCCTGTGCGTCGTTCGGTGATCGAGGGCGATCGCACCCGCGGTCGCAAGACGCTCGGCGTGCCCGAGGATGCGACGCTTCTGCTCGTCTTTGGCGGTTCACTTGGTGCACAGCATCTCAACGAGCGCGTTGCCTCGCTCAAGGGTGAGCTGCTGACCCGCGAGAATCTCTACATTTTGCATTCGACGGGTGCCGACGGCTTTGAGGAGACCGAGCGCGCTTTGGCGCTGACGCCCGAGGAGGCGCAGCGCTATCGTGTCCAGCCCTATATCGACAACATGGGCGATATGCTGGCTGCGGCCGATCTGGTGCTCTCGCGTTCCGGTGCCTCGAGCGTGGCTGAGATCGCCGCGCTTGCCGTGCCCTCGGTACTCGTGCCGTACCCGCACGCCACGGCCGACCACCAAACCACCAATGCCCGTTATCTGGTCGACGCCGGGGCCGGCGTGCTCTGCGCCGATGCCGATATCGACGGTTCTGCCTTTGCCGATGAGCTGCTGCACCTGGTCGATGACGCGGCGGCGCGCGACGCCATGCGTCAGGCGGCGCGTGGTCTGGCTCAGGATAGAGCCGCCGCTCTTCTGGCGGATGCAGTAGAGGGTTTGCGTTAGTTAGACGGGATATCTTCGGTCGCCCTCGCGCTGATGCGGTAGGTGCGGTACAGTTAACGGGTTACAGGCAGTGTTTACGCAAGGAGTACACGAGCACATGGCTGATTCCCAGACTGCAACCTCCGCGCCCGAGTTTAAGAGCGCCCACTTTATCGGTATCGGCGGCGCCGGCATGAGCGGCATCGCCCTCGTTCTGCACGAGCGCGGTTATGCCGTTACCGGCTCCGACCTTAAGACGTCACGTTATATCCGCCAGCTTACCCGCGCTGGTGTGAAGGTGCATGTGGGCCATGAGGCCGCCACGATCGACGAGGTCAAGCCCGACGTGGTTGTTGTCTCCACCGCTATTCCGGAGTCCAACCCTGAACTCGTGCGCGCTCGCGAGCTTGGTATTCCCGTGTGGCCCCGTGCCAAGATGCTCTCTGCTTTGGGTCACGGCTACACCACCGTCGCTGTTGCCGGCACGCATGGCAAGACCACCACGTCTTCGATGTGTGCCACCATGCTCGACCGCATGGGTCTGGATCCGAGCTTCCTGATCGGTGGCATCGTCGAGGGCTATGACACGAACGGCAAGAACGGCTCGGGCGACTACTTTGTCGCCGAGGCCGACGAGTCCGACAGCTCCTTCCTGTTCCTGAACCCCAACGTAGTCATTGTGACCAACGTCGAGGCCGACCACCTCGATCACTACTCGGGTATCGAGGAGATCGAGGCAACTTTCGCCAAATTCATGAGCCTGGTGGGCGAGGACGGCACCGTCATCGTCTGCGGTGAGGACCCGCATCTGGTCGAGCTCGCCAAGTCGACGGGCCGTCACGTGCTTTCCTACGGCTTTGCCGAGAGCAACGACATCGTCTGCATGCACCCGGATGTCAAGGGCATCCAGAGTGACTTTATCGTTCGCTTTGAGGACGGCACTGAGCGCGCTGTGGAGATCAAGAGCAATCCCGGTCGCCACAACATGCTCAACGCCACGGCGGTGCTCACCGTCGCCCATGTCCTGGGCCTTGACATCGACGCCGCCGCCAAGGCGCTCTCGAGCTTTGAGGGCGTCCGCCGTCGCTTTACCCACGTGGGCGATATCGATGGCATCACCGTGGTCGATGATTACGGCCATCACCCCACCGAGATCAAGGCGACGCTTGCTGCCGCTTCGTCGCTGGGTTACAAGCACGTCGACGTCGTGTTCCAGCCGCACCGCTATTCGCGCCTGCAGGCCCTGTGCGACGACTTTGCCGATGCATTTGCCAATGCCGATAAACTGCTGCTGATTGATGTGTTCTCGGCTGGCGAGATGCCCATTCCGGGTGTCACCTCTAAGATGCTCGCCGATACCGTGCGCGCCAAGCATCCTGGCAAGGAGGTCGTGTACTGCTCCAGCCGTCTTGAGCTCAATCAGGAGCTCGAGCAGATGGTGGGCGAGGGCGACCTGCTGCTCACCATGGGTGCCGGCGACGTTACGACCGTCGGTCCCGAGTTCATTGAGTATCTGACTGCCAAGAAAGACGCTTAAGTCTAATGGGTCTGTTTAACGCCGTCATGGCGCTCTCGGGCATGATCGACACGGATGTGATCGAGGACGAGCGCCTTGCGCGTCATACGAGCTATCGTATCGGCGGCAAGGCCGACCTCTTTGTGACGTGCCATAGCTATCATGCCCTCCGCCGCGCCGTGGCGGTGCTCGATCGCGAGCAGGTGCCGTGGGTCATCATCGGCAAGGGCTCCAATCTGCTGGTTGCCGATGGCGGTTATCGCGGTGCCGTCATTTCGCTCGGACGTGAGTTCCAGCGCACGGTTGTTGCCGATGACGGTTGTACGCTGACGGTCGGTGCGGGCGTGATGTTTGCGCGCCTGGTCAACGATGCCCTGTCGCGTAGCCTCTCGGGCCTTGAGTTTGCCGTTGGCATTCCTGGTTCGGTCGGCGGTGCGATATCTATGAATGCCGGCACGCGGACCGAGTGGATTGGCTCGCTGGTTGAGGATGTCGTAACGTTTGACCCGGCATCCGGTATCAAGCATTATGCGGGGTCCGAGATCTCTTGGGGCTACCGCGAATGTAGCCTTCCCCGCAATGAGATCATCCTCGAGTGCGTGCTCAAGCTTAAACCGGCGCCCAAGGCCGACATTCGTGAGCGCATGGAGCGGTACCTTACAAGGCGCAAGCGTACGCAGCCCATGGGTCGCGCATCCTGCGGGTCTGTCTTTCGCAACCCGCCCGATGCGAGTGTGGGCAAGCTTATCGAGGATTGTGGATTAAAGGGTTTTTCGATTGGCGGCGCGGAAGTTTCGCCCGTTCACGCTAATTTTATCGTTAATAACGGAACTGCCTCGGCCGATGACGTTGCCGCGGTTATCAGACATGTGCACGGAAAGGTGAGGGAGGCGTATGGCATCGAGCTCAGACCGGAAGTTAAATTCCTCGGCTTCTAGAGCATCGAAACCCACCTTCCGCCGCGCCGGAGGGCGTTCCGGCGCGCCTGCCAAACCTCAACGCAATACCGTCGCGCACTCTAAGTCTGTCGGGCATGCTCGACAGACCAGTCGTCCGGTCGTCGGCTCGCAGCTCGGTAATCGTCCGGCCGCAAAAAAGTCCTCGCGTCCCTCGGTGACGTCAAAGCCTGTTATGGGCGCCAAGCCTGCCCGTCCCATGGCAGCTCCCAAGCCCTCGACGGGAACTAAAGCGGCGCGTCCAGGTCTCACGCTGGGCGCATCGAAACCGCGCTCGCTTACATCGGTGCCGGCTACCGCCAAGAAGCCTTCGAGTAAAAAAGGTTTCAACCCGTTATCTTCACTTGGAGCGATGGCAAATAAAACATCAGATGCCGCTTCTGTCGTTACAGGCAAAGGCAAAATCGTGGGCGGCGTTCTGGCCGTCTTGGCCGTGCTCGTCGTCGTTGCCATCGTGGTGATCAACTCTGGACTGTTTACTGCCACTGATATTCAGATTCAAGGCAGCGAGCATGTGACGAAGCACGATGCTATCCAGCTGATTGACTTGCCCGAGGGAACGTCGCTTTTTAACGTCGATCCCGACCAGATTACCGAGGATCTCAAGCAGAACCCGTGGGTTTCGGGCGTGGATGTCCAGCGCCAGTTTCCCCATACGCTTATCATCACGCCGACGGAGCGTAAAGTTATCGCCATTGCGTATATCAGCTCCGACGACCTTGCCTGGGCTATCGGAGACGATGACACCTGGATCGCCCCGCTGTCGACGTCGGTCGAAGTGGACGACCAGGGCAACGTCATCACGACAGGGCAGGGCTCAAATACCTTGACCGGAATCGATGCCGCGCTGGCGCTCGCCAAGCATTATGGCGCGGTGTTGTTGACTGATGTCTCGGCGGATGTCGCTCCGGTTTCCGGCCAGGCGGTGAACTCCAAAGCCGTTAAGGCCGGCCTGGATTATGTGCGTGGTTTTTCGAGCGAGTTCTTGGGACAAGTCAAGGATATTTCCACGCCTTCGGTCGAAGCCATCTCGGCAAACCTCAATAACGGCATTGAGGTGTCGCTGGGCGATTCGGACGATATCGCCAAGAAGGAACGCGTAGTCACCAAGTTGCTTTCGCAGGTAGAGGGCGTAACGTATATCAATGTGCGCTCTCCGGGCAACTACACATTTAGGAATGCTCCGACCTCGTAGCGCTGGTTGATGCTTTGTTGAGGGGCCATACCACGCCGTTTATCTGGTTTGTTTGGTTTTCGCGGTCAATTATTTGACTGATACGTTCATAATGTGCAAACATAATACGGTTTACCTTTGCATTTACTTTCAACCTGAAGGTTAATGTGCGCAGGGGTCGACCCATGCTATGGCTATAACCTTTGTTCGGAGGACCGACATGCACGAGACAGAGATCAACAACTACCTTGCCGTCATTAAGGTGGTCGGCGTCGGCGGCGGCGGTACCAACGCGGTCAATCGAATGATCGAAGAGGGCATCCGCGGCGTCGAGTTTGTTGCCATCAACACCGATGCTCAGGCACTCGCGATCTCTGATGCCGATATCAAGGTGCACATCGGCACCGACCTTACCCGCGGCCTGGGCGCCGGCGCCAATCCCGAGGTTGGCCGCAAGGCTGCCGATGAGTCCCGCGACGACATCGCCGAGGCGCTCGCTGGCGCCGACATGGTGTTTATCACCTGCGGTGAGGGCGGTGGCACCGGTACCGGCGCTGCTCCCATCGTTGCCGATATCGCGATGAACGAGGTCGGCGCACTGACCGTCGCCGTCGTGACCAAGCCCTTCACCTTCGAGGGCCGCAAGCGCAAGAAGAGCGCCGAGGAGGGCATCAAGACCCTCTCCGATTGCGTCGACACCATGATCGTCATCCCTAACGATAAGCTGCTCGACATCGCCGAGAAGAAGACCACCATGCTCGAGGCCTTCGCGATTGCCGATGGCGTTCTTTCCCAGGGCACCCAGGGCATCACCGACCTCATCACCGTCCCCGGTATCATCAACCTGGACTTCGCCGATGTTAAGACCATCATGAAGCAGGCCGGTACCGCCATGATGGGTATCGGTACCTCTTCTGGGGATACTCGTGCCGTCGATGCTGCCCAGCAGGCCATCTCCAGCCCGCTGCTCGAGAGCTCCATCGATGGTGCCACGCGCGTGCTGCTCTCCATCGCCGGTTCCAAGGACCTGGGCATCCAGGAGATCAGCGATGCCGCCGACGTTGTCGCCAACGCCGTCGACCCCGAGGCCAACATCATCTTCGGTACCGTTGTCGACGAGTCCCTGGGCGATCAGGTGCGTATCACCGTCATCGCTACGGGCTTCTCCGACTCCAACGTCAACCGTCAGGACGAGCTCTTTGCTGCTCAGCAGTCTCAGAGCAAGGCCGCTGCCTCCGCTGAGCCGCAGCGCACCGCTCCGGCTGCCAGCCCGGCTCAGGCCGCTCCGACCCGCAACGTCGGTGGTACCGAGCTGCCCAACTTTGGCAACGACCAGTTCGAGCTTCCCGACTTCCTGAAGCGCGGCAGCTTCTAGTTCGTTTTTCTCAACGACCTGCACGGGGTGTGTCCATTTGGATGCACCCCGTTTTGTTTCTCGTTTGTAAACGAAAGCCTCCAATCTCCTTACGTTCCCTTTACGTTTGGTCCCTACCGCTGCGGGTATCCTTTTAAGGAAGTATGACAGCCGTATAAACGCGGACTGCGCGGCGACGCCGCGGTACTTGTGTTATTAGGAGGCCTTAGTATGGCAGCACGTGCGGACAACGTTTCGCGTGTCGACCATGATGGAGTTACGTTGGTGGAGGGCGCGACATCCGATGTCCGTTTTGCCTTTACCGAGCGCACCGGTGGCGTTTCTGAAGATGCGTACTCCTCGCTCAACCTGGGCTCGCATGTAGGCGATGACCCCTTTGCTGTTCAAGAAAATCGTCGTCGAGCGCTCGAAGCTATGGGCGCCACTGAGTGCGAGCATAATCTGCTCGTGCCCAATCAGGTACATGGTGACCATATCGTTACGGTGACTTCGAACGGCGCCGACGATCTTGAGGCTGTTCGCGAGCAGATTGCCGAGGGCTGCGATGCCATCGTCTGTACGGCCCATGACGTGCCCGTGCTGCTCTGCTTTGCCGACTGCGTTCCCGTGGTGCTGGTGGCCCCTGGCGGATTTGCCGTGGTGCACTCCGGTTGGAAGGGCACGATTGCACGTATTTCTGCCAAGGCGTGCCAGGCGCTTTGCGATGCTGCCGGCTGCGATGCGAGCGACGTTTCCGCCTATATCGGGCCCCATATCCTGGGTGACGAGTACGAGGTTTCCCAAGAGCTCATGGATCGCTTTGCCGTCGAGTTCTCTTGCATCGATGCGAGTGCCTCTCGCATGCTCGATCTTTCCGCTGCCATTTGTGAGGCGCTGGTAGATGCCGGTGTGGACGCGGATAATATCGTGGATACCCAGCTTTCGACTGTGCGCCAGAACGACCGCTTTTATTCCTACCGTAACGAGGACGGCACCTGTGGGCGCCATGCTGCGATCGGCGTGATGCTATGAGAAAGATCGTATCGGTCCTGAGCGCCGCTGTGCTTACGCTTACGCTGTGCGCCTGTTCTTCGGGATCTTCTACCTCTTCCATTACCGTGGCCGGCTCCACGACCTGCCTTCCTATCGCCGAAATTGCGGCAGAGGGCTTTAAGGAGGAGACCGGCATCGACGTGCTCGTTTCCGGTTTGGGCTCTTCCGCTGGCATCGAAGCCGTCAGCGCTGGCACGGCCGATATCGCCAGCTCCTCCCGTGGACTCAATGCCGACGAACAGGATCTGGGCCTGACTCCCATCGTCATTGCCCACGACGGTATCGCGGTCATCGTGAACGACGATAACCCGGTCGATAACCTCTCGACCGAGCAGCTCCGCGATATCTATGCCGGCAAGATTACTAATTGGAAAGAGGTCGGTGGCGAGGACCTGAAGATTCAGGTCATCAACCGAGACGAGGCATCCGGCACGCGTGAAGCATTCCGCACCATCGTGATGGACGGCACCCCGTTCGATCGCCGCTCGGCCGTTCTTTCGGGCACGGGCCAGGTGCGCGACGTGGTATCTCGTTCGCACGGTGCCATTGGCTACATTTCGCTGGGCTTCGTCGATAGCCTCAACGCCAAGACCTCGGTCAAGGCCGTCTCGGTCAATCATGTTGAGGCGTCCGAGCAGACGGTCGCGAGCGGCGGCTATCCCATCTCACGCGACCTTTACTTCTTTGTGAAGGGTGCGCCTTCGCAGCAGGCGCAGGATTACATCGACTATGTGACGTCCGAAAAGATGGACAAGCAGATTCGCGAGGCGGGCTTTATCCCCGTCACCAACGACGAGAAGGGGAGTGAGTAGCATGGAAGCACAGGAAAACTCCCAGACTGAGCAGAATGGTCAGGCGCCCAAGAAGCGCGAGCTGGCGCTCGTATCGCGCAGCACCTATATCAAGGAGAAGGCGCTGCAGTGGATCTTCTTTGCCTGCGCGTTCTTGGCGGTTGTTACCGTCATCCTGATTTTTGTCTTTACCACGTACTCGGCGCTGCCCGTCTTTACCGACATCGGTCTGGCGGACTTCTTTAGCTTTACGTGGGCGCCCTCTGAGGGTCACTACGGCATCGTGTCGCTGCTTGCCGGCTCGGGTCTGGTGACCGTCGGCGCGCTCGCCATGGGTGTGCCCCTAGGCGTGGGCACGGCCGTGTATCTGGTCGAGATCGCCAGCAAGCGCGTGCGCAAGCTCATCAGCCCTGCCGTTGACCTGTTGGCCGGCATCCCTTCTATCATCTATGGCTTCTTTGGCATGATCATCATCCGCCCGTTTATCGCACAACTGACCGGCGGTCTTGGTTTTGGCGCGCTGACGGCGTGGTTCGTGCTCGCCATTATGATCGTGCCCACCATCACGACGCTTACCATCGATGCTCTCAATTCCATTCCCATGGGCATTCGCGAGGCATCGTATGCCATGGGCGCCACCAAGTGGCAGACTATCTATAAGGTCGTGTTACCTGCCGCCAAGCTGGGTATCGTGGATGCCATCGTGCTGGGTATGGGCCGTGCCATCGGCGAGACCATGGCCGTGCTCATGGTCGTGGGTAACGCCCCGGTTATTCCCGACAGCATTGCGAGCCCCATCTCGACGCTCACGAGCCAGATTGCGCTCGACATGAGCTATTCCTCGGGTCTGCACCGCTCGGCGCTGTTCGGCATGGGCGTGGTCCTGTTTATCATTTCCGCCACGCTGGTGGGCATCGTCCGCCTGGTTTCCAAGAAGAAGAGGGGGTAGGCTATGTCCGATTCCGTTGACACGACGGTCGATACGACCTCGTCGCGCGAGCGCATCAAGCGTGCCCTTTCCCACGGCAAGAAGGGCCGCATCAACAAGGACCTGTCCAACAAGATCATGCTTGGCGTGTTCCGTGCCGCGGCATACATCACCACGCTGGTGCTGGTCGCTATCATCGCCTACGTGGTCATCAACGGCCTGCCACACATCTCGCTCGACTTTATCTTCGGTTGGCCCCAGGGCGTCAACGCCGAGGGCGGTATTTGGCCCACGATCGTGTCGACCGTCTATGTGACGGCGCTCGCCATGCTTATCTGCACGCCGATCGCTGTGCTGGCAGCCGTCTATCTGGCCGAGTACGCCAAGCAGGGCAAGATTGTCGAGCTCATTCGCTACGCTGCTGACGCTTTGGCCTCGGTGCCCTCCATTGTTATGGGCCTGTTTGGCTACGCCTTGTTTGTCGAGGCTATGGGTCTGGGCCTTTCGATGGTCTCGGCCGCTCTGGCACTCGCGCTCTTGATGCTTCCCATCGTCATGCGCACCACCGAAGAGGCCATTCGCGCCGTTCCGCGCTATATCCGTTGGGGCGCGTATGGCCTGGGCGCCACCAAGTGGCAGGTTGTCTCCAAGATCGTGCTTCCTTCTGCCTTTGGCCGTATTGCCACGGGCATTGTCCTTGCCATCGGCCGTGCCATTGGCGAGACCGCCGTGGTGCTCTACACCATGGGCCAGGCCATCAATCTACCTATCTCGCCGCTCGATTCCGGCCGCCCCATGACCGTTCACCTGTACCTGCTTGCCAACGACGGCATCAACATGAACGCAGCCTACGGCACCGCGCTCTTGCTGATGGTGATCATTCTGGCCTTCAACCTGTTTGCGCGCTTCCTGTCGCGCAAGCGTCGCTAGTTAAGGAGTCCCATGTCCGTTTATCAGTCCGCTCCCACGCTGGAGCAAGCGGCCATTACGGCCAAGGATTTCAACTTTTGGTACGGTGACTTTCATGCGCTGACGGGGCTCGACCTCAACATCGCTAAAAACGCCATCACCTCCTTCATTGGCCCTTCGGGCTGCGGTAAGTCGACGTTTTTGCGCTGCATCAACCGCATGAATGACCTGATCGAGGGTACGCGCGTCGAGGGCACCATGACGCTCGACGGCAACGATATCTATGCCGAGGGCGTCGACCCGGTCGACCTCCGTCGTCGCGTGGGCATGATTTTTCAGCAGCCCAACCCGTTTCCCAAATCCATCTACGAGAATGTCGCCTTTGGCCCTCGTCTGCAGGGCGTGACTAGCAAAAGCGACCTCGATGACATCGTGGAAGAATCGCTCAAGCGCGCCAACCTCTGGAAAGAGGTATCCAATCAGCTCAACAAGGATGGTTTGGCGCTCTCGGGCGGTCAGCAGCAGCGTCTGTGCATCGCGCGCGTGCTTGCGGTGCAACCCGATGTCCTTCTGATGGACGAGCCCTGCTCCGCCATCGACCCCACGTCCGTCTCTAAGGTCGAGGATCTGATGGCCGAGCTGGCGCCCGAGATGACGATCATCATCGTCACGCATTCAATGCAGCAGGCAGCTCGTATCAGCGACTACACCGCATTCTTCTTGCAGGAAGTTGCCGGCGAGCCCGCCACGCTCATCGAGTATGGTCAAACCGACGCGATCTTCACCAGCCCGGTGGACTCGCGGACGGAAGACTATATCACCGGCCGCTTTGGCTGATCGGTGCGACTAGTCCCAAGCCGATCGGACCTGGTCCGGTGCGTATTCACTGTGCGGGCTGCATGACCGCACCCAACTGATTGGAGTGAACCATGCGCAAACTGTTTTCCCGTCAGCTCGTCGAGGCCCGTCACGAGATGCTGAGCATCTATGAGGCCGTCGATCTGGCTCTCCACGATGCCGTGAAGGCCTATGTGACCGACGACCGCAAGCTCGCCACCAAGACCAAGAAACGTACGCTTTCGATTGACGCGCGCTGCGCCAACCTGGAGGCCGTCTGCTACAACCTGATCGCCACGCAGTCACCGGTCGCCTCCGACTTCCGCCTGCTTCAGACGATCATCTACGTCGACTTTAACCTGCAGCGCATGACCGATAAGGTCCGTCAGATCTGCCGTGCCACGCGTCATATGATCAAGGCCGACATCTCGCTGCCCCAGGAGCTCGTCGGTACGGTTGAGGCCGAGGCCGAAGCTGTTTACCAGGTGCTGGGCTCTTCGCTTTCTGCGCTCGTCACCAATGACATGTCCATCATCTGCAACCTGGCCGTCGAGGACGAGCCAGTGCACGCCGCCTACGAGAAGTTCTTCCGCACCTTTAACCGTATGGATACGGGCGACTTTATGGACGACGACAGCAACTATGACGACCTGCGCCGCGCCATCATGGTTTCGCGCTACCTCGATCGCATCGCTTCGATTTCCATCGATGCCGCTTGCCGTTTGACCTTCCTGTTGACTGGTCAGCGTATGAACGCCGGCGATATCGCCCGTGTGGACGAGGATGAGCTCGAGAGCATGCGCGTGCCTTCGGGCGAGGGTGTTATCATGAGGCCCGCCGTCGACGCTCGCTACGTTGCCAAGGTGCCCGTTAACGAGGTCAGCGAGGGTCTTCGCTACCTGCTCGATCATCTTGAGGACGAGGACGATGGCGAGGACGACGAGGAGTAAGTAGCCCCGTTCGTCGAAAGATTGTAAATACCTAAGTGAGCGCGGCCTTGCACATGCGGGGCCGCGCTCTTGCGTTAGCATGGGACTACTTGTTTGGCTGTCAGCGGAGGCGATTGGCAATGGATAACTATTTGGACTTGATGCGCGCTCGCCGCGAGCAGATTCTGGAACGTTTTTATGCGGCGCTCGATCGCGCGGGCCGCCCCCACGACGCCGCGCGCCTCATTGCCGTGTCCAAGACCGTTGGTGTCGATGAGACCGTTGCCGCCATCCAGGCGGGGTATCGCCATTTTGCCGAGAACCGCCCGCAGGAGCTGGTTCGCAAGCTCACGGGTCTGGCGGAGCATCCGGAGCTGCCCGAGGTGCGCTTCGATATGATCGGCAACCTGCAGACCAATAAGATCAATGCGGTGCTGGGCTCAGCCGAGCTGATTCACTCGGTGGGTTCGCTGCATCTGGCGCAGGCGATCTCGAGCCGTGCTGTCCGCAAGATTGAGGCAGGCGAGCTCGCCGGCCCCCAGCGTGTGCTCATCGAGGTCAATGTGAGTGGTGAGGAGTCGAAGGGAGGCTTTTCGCCCGATGAGATTCGCGCTGCCGCGGGTGAGCTTGCGGAGCTCGAGGGAATTTGCGTGCAGGGGCTTATGACTATGGCGCCCCGGGGGAATAAGGATGTGGCACGCCGCACCTTTGCGGGGCTTCGTGAGCTGAGGGATGAGCTGGAGGCGGCGCATCCCGATTTGAACCTGCCTGAGCTTTCCTGCGGCATGAGCGAGGACTTTGAGCCTGCCCTTGAGGAGGGCTCTACGCTCGTTCGCCTGGGCAGGGTAGTATTTAGCCCGGAGTTTGCAGTAAAATAAGGCTCTGAAGTGCGCACTGATTATCGGGGTGCCTGCACTAAACCGCGAGAGGACACAACCATGGGCTTCCTTGACGAGATTAAAAATAAGATGCACCTGGGCGGCCAGCAGGGTTACGACCAGGGTTATGGCCAGGACGACGACTACGGCTACGATGACGGCTATGACGATAGTTATCAGGGCAACGGCTACAGCGGTGCTTCGGGCGAGGGCTTCTACACCCAAGACGAGCCGAGCAACGGCCTGCTTGGCCAGACGCGCCGCGGTGAAGCTGAGTCGGTTGCCGTGTATACGCGCTCCGGTCAGCTTGTCGGCGATGACTCCCGTCATGCCACGACGTATAACCCGCCTTCGCGCTCGCAGGACAGCGTTGCGAGCGGTTATCGTCCTGGTGCCTATGACACGCCGTCGAGCTACGCCGAGAACACCCGCGCCCGTGCCGCCGCTGCGCCCGCGCCTGCACCGAGCGATGCCTCGGCCTATGCGAGCAATATCATCAACGCCACGCCGCAGCTGCCGGCCTATGTCCTGCGCCCCGAGAGCTATGACGACGTGGAGACCGTGGTGCGCCGCGTTCGCACCAAGCAGCCTGTCGCACTGATTTTTGTGGGCGTACGCACCGAAGTTGCCAAGCGCGTCTTGGACTTCTCTTACGGCTTTGCCTGCGGTCTGGGCGCCACGGTCAAGGAGGTAGGCGACCGCGTGTTCATGGTGCTGCCCGCCGGTTGCGAGGTCAAAGATTCCGATCTCAAGAAGCTTCGTGCCGACGGCTACCTTAAGTAAAGACAAGACGAGGAGATTCCCATCAACATCTACACTATCGTCCAGCTGGTCAACACGCTGTTCAACTTCTATTCCACGCTCATTGTCGTCTACTGCTTTATGACGTGGATTCCCATGAAGCAGGGTGGTTTGCTTCAGGATATTGCTGCGGTGCTTGATAGCGTGTGCGGTCCGTGGCTCAACCTGTTCCGTCGTTTCATTCCGCCGATGGGCGGTATCGATTTTTCGCCGGTCGTTGCGATTATTGCGTTGCAGTTGGTGCAGAGGCTGGTTCTGCAGCTTCTTATAGGTATACTCGTATAGAACTGACTTAGTAACTTACGTCGGGCGTGTAGCGCCGAGGCGATGAAAAAGGAGACTTGTTATGGCTATTACCCCTGCAGACATCCAGGCTCAGACTTTCTCTGAGGCCAAGCGTGGCTACGATCCTGCCGAGGTCGACGTTTTCTTGGAGACGCTGTCCTCCGAGGTTGACGCTATGCTCGCTAAGATCGTCGACCTTAAGGGTCGTCTGACTGCTACCGAGCAGCAGCTTGCCGATGCACAGGCTCAGCTTGCCCAGGCTCAGGATGCCACCGCCCAGGCCGTTCCTGCCGCCCCTGTGGCTGCTCCCGCCCCTGACTTCTCCGCTCAGGAGCGCCAGATTTCCGCTGCCCTGATCGCTGCCCAGCAGACCGCTGAGACCATCGTCAACGATGCCAACGAGAACGCTGAGCGTATCCGCAACGAGGCTGACGCTAAGGCCCGCGAGGTTATCCGCCAGGCTCTGACCGAAAAGCAGGCCGAGCTCGAGGAAATCGATCGTCTCAAGGCTTCCCGTGAGGAGTTCAAGGCAGAGTATCTCAAGCTCATCCAGCACTTCATGGACGATGCCCAGAACTCCTTCCCGGCCGACCTCATGGCCTCCACGCCGGTCGGTTCTGCCGCTTCTCCTGCAGTGACTGTTCCCGCCGAGCCGCTGCCCGTCGCTGACCCGGTTGTCCCCGTGGCCGATCCCTTCGCCCCGATCGACAACTTTGCTGCCGACGACCTGGACTAGCATCAGAGCTACAATCTAGTGTCCTTAAGAGGAGCTCGCACCTGCGGGCTCCTTTTTTGTGGCTGTATACGGGTTGGGAAACAAAACGCCGAGCTCTGCATTAGATAGGACAGAACTCGGCGAAGGGCGCGTGGTAAAAGGTAGATTTTAAGGTATGTCTAAAACTACTTGAGGAGGAAGTTGGAGAGGGGAATAGTGCGGGCCTCGCGATGCTCGGGATCGGCGATGTGGTCGGCGGGATAGCCACAGACGAGCATGTGATAGGGATAGACGCACTTGGGCAGATTGAACTGCTCCTGTGCCACCTCAGGCTTAAAATGGCATACCCAGCACGTTCCCAGGCCCTGCTCGGTGGCCTCCATCATCATCTGGTCGCACACGATGGACGTATCGATTTCACTGGAATTCATCTGGTCATACGGGCGCACCCAAGCATCATCGGTAACGCTGCAAATAAGGAAGACAAGCGGAGCTCCAAAGATAGACCCATCACGAGCAAACCGAGGCTGACAAGCAGCAGCCTTCTCCAACAACTCGGGCGTATCCAACACCATCACACGGGTTGGATGATTATTACAAGCAGAAGGGGCAATACGCCCAGCCTCAACAACGGCATCCACCACAGCCCGCTCAACAGAACGATCCTCAAACTCGCGACAAGAATACCGAGACCGAGCCAGATCCAAATACGACATAACCAAACCCTCCAAAGTCAGCGAATCAATCCAAAGTAAACCAAAGGGTACCCAAAGCCCTGCCCAACCAAACGTTTAAGGCGGTCCCAAAGTTTCCAATCGGGCCCCAAGGTCCTGTCAACAAAGGCCCCATCGCTTTCAAAGTATCAGCCAAGGTTCCCAATGGTGGTACGTAAGGCGAAGGGCCGGCCACGGTTTACTTTCGAACGACTCTGCTACGCAGCCGGAGTGAGAAAGCAAACCGTGGCCGGCCCTTCGCCGCCGGGACACGTACCCCTAATTAACTGTTCTTCATGACTATCGAATCCACGACATCGGCCACATTCTCGCAGCAGTCGGCGCAGTACTCCAGGAAGGCGTACACGTCACGCCAAGCGATGACCTCGAGCGGGTCCTTGCCGTTAACGTGCAGGTTACGCATGGCGTTGATATAGAGCTCGTCGGCCTCGGACTCGATGGTGTTGATCTGGATGACGAGCTCGCGCAGCGTTTTGGACTTGCGGTAGTTAGGCAGCTCGACCATCAGGTCTTTCATGGCGCGGCAGGCGTCGGTCACCTTGTGGGCGATCACGATGGCATCGGGATGGATGCTCTGGATGTTGGTGAAGTAGACGCGCTGCACGACGCCCTCGATGCGGTCGAGCACGGTGTCGAGCGAGCAGCTCATCAGGTCCAGATCCTCGCGCTCAAGCGGGGTGATAAAGGCGGTGAGCAGGGCGTCCTCAAGCTCATGGTGCTTCTTGTCGGCCGCATGCTCGATCGCGTGCATCTTGTCGAGCATATCGTGAATCTTTGCGGGATCGAAGTTCTCGAAAATCTTGGTAAGCAGCTCGGCGGCCTGGACGGCGAGGTCGGCGCAGGCGACGTAGTTGTCAAAGTAGAACGAATCGGGTTTCTTTGCCATGAGTGGGTCCTTTCGAGGCGAAGACGGGTGGGCGAGGTGTTACGGTCCGGATGGACGTTCGGTTTGACTAGATGAACATCATGAACAGCTTGGCCATGACAAAGCTGATGAGTCCGCAGGCGGGGAAGGTGAAGAACCAGGTGAACATCATGTCCTTGACGACGCCGAAGTTGATGGCCGAGAGGCGTTTGACGGCACCGACGCCCATGATGGCGCAGGTCTTGATGTGCGTGGAGGACACGGGGATGCCGGTAAGGGTGGCAAGCAGCAGGTTCGCGGCACCCGCCAGGTCGGCGGAGAAGCCCTGGTACTTTTCGAGCTTGACCATGCTCTGGCCAACGGACTTGATGATGCGCTCGCCGCCCACGCTGGTGCCGATGCCCATGGTGGCCGAGCATAGCAGCATAATCCAGATGGGGATGCCGGCATCGCCGACGCTCGTCTGGCCGCTGGCAAAGGCCACGCCTAAAAAGAGCACGCCGATGAACTTCTGTCCATCCTGCGCGCCGTGCATAAAGCTCATGGCCGCAGCGCTCGCGATCTGAGCGTATTTAAAGAAGACATTGGCACGTCGCCTGTTGGCGGCGGCGAAAAGAATCGAGACGAGCTTGCACAGGACCCAGCCCATGACAAAGCCCAGACCGATGGAGAGCGCCAGGCCGTAGATGACCTTCATCCACTCGTGGACGTTGACGCTGCTCGCACCGCCGAGGGCGATGGCGGCACCGGTCAGGCCGGCGATAAGGCTGTGGCTTTGCGAGGTGGGGATGCCAAAACGCGACGCTGTGGCGCCGTAGACGACGATGGAGAACAGCGCCGCGCACAGACAGGCGAGCGCCATGGTGCTATTTCCTCCAAAGTCGACAATATGGGAGATGGTGTTGGCGACGCTCGCGTTAAAGTGCGTCATGATGAGCACGCCAAGGAAGTTGAATGCGGCACTCATGAGAATAGCGGCGCGGGCGGGCATGCAACGCGTAGTGACGCAGGTCGCGATGGCGTTGGGTGCGTCGGTCCATCCATTGACGAAGATGGCGCCGAGCGCGAGGATCACGGTGACGGCAAGGACTGGGTTCGACACGAGTTGGCCGAGGAAGGTTGAGAACGTTACGTCCATATATGGGCTTTCTCGAAGTTTGCAGGCACGTTACAGAAACATGATAAATCGTATCACCTCCTGCGGGTTTCTTTACCGAGTTCTGATGGGAGAAGTGAATTTTTTGGCACTCCTTGATTCTCATCTTCATTGCAACAGACTCAGGACTCAGCGCAACGCGTTGCGCTGAGTCCTGAGGCGCGAATCCGGGTAGGCAACCCCAGAGGGGCCGGAATCCCCCGGCCCGCGATGGAGGGAGGCCGAAATGTCCAGACCGAAGCCGTCCGGGAGGTCGTACGGGAGGCTCACGAGGCATGAGAGGAACACGGTCGAGAGGATGCTCGACCTCAACCGCAGCGCCCGCGAGATCGCCGCGGAGCTCGGCAGGTCGCCATCGACCGTGACCAGGGAGGTGGCGGCGCACCGCTACGTCACGGCGCCGCGCTCGCGCTACGGCGAGCCCGCTCCCGCGGACCTGTCGGGGGCCTGCCCCAGGCTCTCCTCGTGGCCGAGGTGCTGCAACGGCTGCTCGCACAGGAGGGGCTACGGCTGCTCG
>NZ_QSRL01000018.1 GCF_003437035.1 Collinsella sp. TF08-11AT | reverse complement strand
AAATTCCCAAAAGCAACCCTGTTAAGATAAATTTTTTCTGTCACTGCACCTCCCTTGATTGGCAACTTCATCCGAACACCTCCCACATTCATCCGTACATGTACGGATGAATGTGGGAATCCGATACCCTGAGGGCCGGACCGGCCGGCCCCGGGAGATCGGAGGACGGCATGTCCGGAAAGAGGAAGAAGGGGGCCGGGAAGGCGGCCCCGAGGGCCTACGGCAGGCTCACCAGGCACGAGCGGGACACGCTCCAGAGGATGCTGGAGCGCGGGGCCTCGTGCAGGCGGATAGCGAGGGAGCTGGGCAGGTCGCCCTCGACGGTGTGCTCGGAGGTGGCGTCGCACAGGTTCGTGACCGCGCCGAGGGAGAGGCGCGGCGAGCGCGTGGACGCCTCCGCCGACCTGTCGGCGGCCTGCCCGCGCCTGGCCGCGTGGCCGCGCTGCTGCAACGGGTGCGGGCGGTACCGCGCGATCGGCTGCAAGCGCCGCCCGCACGTCTTCTACGACGCCCGCGCCGCGCAGCTGTGCGCGGACTCGGTCCTCGTCTCGTCGAGGCGCGGGATAGACGCCGACGAGCCCGCCGCGGCCGAGGCGCTCGCCCTCATCCGCGACGGCCTGGGCCGGGGGCTCTCGCCCGAGCAGCTGTCCGCCCGCAACGGCGGGCCCGTGGACCTGTCGCCCTCGACGATCTACCGCTGGGTCGCGGCGGGCTACGACGGCATGACCAACATGGAGCTCAGGCGCAAGGTCGGCTACAGGCCCAGGTCGCACCGGGCCCCGAAGAGGGCGACGCCGCACTCGCCCCGCAGGTCGCACGCCGCGTTCCTCGCCCTCGGCGAGGACGCGTGCGCCGCCGCCTGGGAGATGGACACCGTCGAGGGCTCGCGGGAGGACAGCGCCTGCCTGCTCACGCTGCTGCACCGCCCCAGCAGGCTGCAGCTCGCGCTGCCGCTCGCGGCGAAGGACGCCGAGAGCGTGGCGGCGGCGCTCGGGGGCGTGCGCTCGGTGCTGGGCGCCGGCGGGGCGCGCCGCGTGTTCCGCGCCGTCCTCACCGACAACGGCGCCGAGTTCTCCGACGAGGGCGCGATCGCCGCGCTGATCGGCGAGGGGCCGGGCGAGACGAGGCTGTTCTACTGCGACCCCCGGCGCAGCGACCAGAAGGGCGCCTGCGAGCGCAACCACGTCGAGATCAGGAAGCTGCTGCCCAAGGGCCGCGGCATCAGGTTCGACCGGCTGGCCCCGGCCGACCTTGCGCTGGCGATGTCGCACGTGAACTCCGAGCCCCGCGGCGCGCTCGGCTTCGCGACGCCCGCCCGCGCCTTCCGGGCGATGCTCGGCGACGACGCGGCGGCGCTGCTGGATGCGTACGGCATCGAGGACGTGCCCGTCGACGGGCTCGACCTGACGCCGGGGCTCATCGCGCGGGCGCGCGCAGAGAGGGGCGATGCCCCGCTGTCCTAGCCTGAAAGGGAAAAACGGAATAGACGGAACCGACCGTTCGGCTGGGTCTGGGAGGAGGCGCCGGGCGGCGGGCGGAGCATGGCCACCGGACCCATCGAAACACATCTCCACCGTTCCTTCAACTGGGAAAATGCCGACCCGGGGGCCCGAATGGGACCTCGGGGGCGTTCGGCTAGCTGCGGGAACGGCCTATTCGCTCAATGTGTTCGGCTGAGATCGGAAATCAACCTAATTGTAGTTTCAGGTTAGTCCGAGTTTTGACTATCGTCAAGGGCGGCCGTGCAAGACGTGCGACCTATATAACATATCGACAAAAAAGACCGCCGGCGCGGGGCGGCGCCGACGGTTGCGAGAGAATATCGATTGTTGGCTGTTAAGCAGCGACGGCCTCGTAGACCGTGGCGCCCGAGAAGCTGTCGTGCAGGCTCTTGCCGCAGATCCAAGGCAGCTCGACGACCTCGCAGACCGTGTTGACCAGCTCGGAGCAGTCAGTAAAGTGGCCCTTATCGTTGAGGGCCTCGCAATCCTGAACACGCCAATAGCCATCGGTGTGCGTAATGTAGTACTCGTGATCGTTGATCGACACGAAAGCGCGCGTCTTGGAACGCAACAGCTTCAGAAATCCTTCGAAGTCGGTCTCGACGACATCTCCAGCCTGGAACATGATGTTACCTCCTGGCCCGGCGCCACCATGGCGCGTTGATAAACGTTGGTACTCCTTTAGTAAAACCTTTATCAGAGCTTATGCGCGCATCATTTAGGCAAGTGGTAAAAACCGCAGGGTAGACGGGATAAAACGTTTAATCATCCCACCGGTTTGTCACATTCTGGCTGAAGTTTTATGCAAACCAACTTTTCCACTTGGTAGCTTGCATTTTTTGGGGCCGACGGCGCGATTACGGTTTTGGTTCGGCGGGTAAGAACGAGGCATCGCAACCAACGTCAGGAGGACACATGGAGACCATCGAGGCGCTCATCCATCGCCGCAGCTGCCGCAAATACAGCGATCGCCCTGTCGAGGCCGAGAAGCTCGCACGCATTATCGAAGCCGGTCAGTATGCGCCGAGCGGCATGGGACGCCAGCCGGTCACGTTCGTCGCCGTCACCGACCCCGCAACCGTCGAGCGCCTCTCGCAGCTCAACGCCCAGGTTATGGGTAGCGAGGGAGATCCCTTCTACGGCGCCAAGACCGTTGTGGTGGTGCTCGTCGACCGCAGCGTGCCCACGCACCTGGAAGACGGCTCGCTCGCCATGGGCAACCTGCTCAACGCTGCCTATGCGCTGGGCGTCGATTCGTGTTGGATCCACCGAGCACACGAGGTCTTTGACTCACCCGAGGGATTGGAACTGCTGGCCAAGTGGGGTCTGCCCGCCGACGGAAGCCTGCGCGGTGTGGGCAACTGCATTCTGGGCTATGCCGAAGACGTGCTTCCCCAGGCCAAACCCCGCCGCGACAACATCGTGTACGTCAGGTAATTAGTTCCGCCGTTCTAACGAACGGCGGCCCCGCTGACGCTGCGCGAGCCGCATTCACGCCAATCTGACATTCAATTTCGAGGGCGCGACCAAAAGGTTAGCGCCCTCTCATTTCACGTCACCTTGGCGTGAATGCGGCTCGCTCGCTGTTGGTGACTGACATCGGGTGCGCCACTGGTGACATCTGGCACTTGGGCAGCTAAAAGGCCCCGTCCCAAATTTGCTGCTCTACTCGCAACTTATCTTGCCGATGGAGTTGTCGTCGTTTCGTTCGCGTGGGTCGTTTCGGCGCTGTCGCCCTGTTCGTCCTCGTCCTTTTGCGCGTCGGCGATGGTGGAGGCCGCCGCAACGATACCACGCTGAGGCGCCACGCCCGTCTGGGCCTGAGCGCCCTCGACAAGCTCCGTGCCGGCATGCGCGAGCTCGGGCGACTTAAACATTGCGTCCAGATTGGCCCCGCCGCCGGCGTAACCAAGCGCCGCGAGCGCGATGGCGACTATCGCGGCAACGACCACGATCGGCACATAGCGATGCCAGCCTGCGGGATTGAGGCCGCTACGGCGAGCAGCGCCACGGCTAATGAAGCCGAGCGTTCCATCGTGCTTGAGCTTTGACCCCACCACACGCTTACGGCCCCACAGCGACGATTCGGCCTGCATGGCCAAGCGAGCGCTTGCCGAAGGATAGCCATATCTAGTGCGTTTGAACGAGCCGTCGAAGCCTGAGGCGCTTTTGCCCCACGTCCGCGAAGTCGTGCGACGGTTGACCGGCGCCGTGGGCTTTCGAGCCCGATTTGGTTTTGAAGTCTCCGTCATACGCCCCCGCACGCCGTAACGCAATCGAAACATTACCGCTTTGGACTGTAGCACACGCGCTGCATGCGGTCACGAGCGCCTCGCTCAGCGGTCGTCGTCCTTCAGCAAGCGCCACAGGGTCGTGCGGCTTATTCCCAGCACCTCGGCAGCGCGGGTCCGGTTGCCCTGAAGGTAGCCAACGACCAGCCGCGCGATGTCGCGTTCGGTATCGGCCAGTGGACGCAGGATATACAGGTCGCTGTCGAGCGTCGGAGTGCCAAAGGTTGCGGTTTTGATGACGTCTTCCTGGGCGAGCACCTCCTCCGCCACCGTGCGCTCCGCCACGCCCGGCCCTACTAATATATAGAGTCGTTCCGAGACCTCGCGAAGCTGCAGATAGTTGCGTGGCCAGCGATAGCCGTTGAGTGTCGAGGCAGCCTCCTCAGACATACTCGGAGCGGCAGTTCCAAAGACATCTGACAGATACGACAAATACTGCGCAACCTTTTTCGATGCGCCACCCTGCTCGGCAATCGCAGGCGCCACACTCACTGCGCACGCTAAGCGCTCGGTTACAAAAGCGGCTTGATGGCTTTCGCCACCGCCCGGCATATCGTTTGCCGTCAAAACCACATGGCAACGCGCGGCCAGCGCCGTGTCGGTCATCGTAGAGACAAGCTCGCGCAGACGCTGCGGCGAAAGTGCATGCCAGCCGCCAATACAAAGGGTCAGCCTTGTCTGGAACAGCGGCGATTCCGAGCTTTTGAGCAGATGGCGCCAGCCGCGATCTGTGAGCTCGTCAAGCGCCACGGACACAAAGGGTTCGTCAGCATAAGGCCCATCCAGATAGAGGCGTTTTGCAATCTCTGCCTGGCCAGCACCCAGCTCGCCCTCCAACATGAGGGGCACGCCGCGGGCATAGCTTTCGCAGACGGGGGCAGCGACCGCAGCGGCGCCCTCGACAATGCCGTACGCACTTGCCTCGTAGCGCGCCTCGACCTCATCTGCGTTAAGCCACTCAATGCCCGCGTGTGCCGCCACACCGCGCACCTCGCGGACCACGACCACCCAAAGCGCGCCGTATTCCTTGGCGACCGGACGCACCGTGAGGCTCAAGCGCCCTCCCGCATGCCCCATCACCAGGCGCGTGCCGTTGCCCACGCGCCCCAGGCGCTCGGCGACAAATGCCGCGACATCTCGCTCGAGCGCGACATCATCCATGGTCGAAATCGCCACGTGTCCATGCCCATCGATCGCCAACGCCGAGGCCCCGGCAGCGGCCAAGGCCTCGATCAAGATTTGCAGCTTGGCGTCACTGTTCATATTGCGCCCCGTCTTCGGCGCCACGCCGCCACTGACGGGCGCACGGGCGAGTGTTTCAAAATTGAACGATATTGCTCACCAAACACTATAGGGCAGAAGCCGCCGTCCTGCGAGTATATGAGTTGCCCCGCATCGCCATCCTGGCGGGGCGATAAGAGCTCTTCGGGACCTATAAACCTGCGGACAAGCCATACCCGCAAGAGCTCCTATCGCTCCACCGCAGGTATGCGCTCGCCAGCACGCAGCACGCAAATAAGCTACTTCTCTACCAGATTCCCAGCACGTGCTGCATTCCCAAACTCATGCACGCAATGCCAATCCAGCAGCAAAAGCCCAATGCGATGGGCTTGCCGCCCTTTTTGACCAGCTCGACGATATCGGTATTAAAGCCAATAGCCGCCATGGCCATCACGATAAAGAACTTCGACAGCTCCTTGATGGGCGCCGTAACGGATGCAGGAAGCTGAAGCACCGTGGTGATTACGCTCGCCAGCACAAAGAACAGCACGAACGTGGGAAACGCGCGTTTAAGCGAGAACGTGCTTTTGGCGTCGCCGCCGGCCTTGCGCGCCAGATGCATCTGCCAGCATGCGAGAACCAACGTGATGGGAATAATGGCCAGCGTTCTGGTGAGCTTGACCACTGTGGCGCTTTCGAGCACATTGGCGCCGGGATGCATACTGTCCCAGGCACTCGCCGCAGCCGTTACCGACGAGGTGTCGTTGATGGCGGTGCCGGCAAACAGGCCAAAGCCCTCGTTGGTCAGCCCGAGCATGCCGCCGAGCGTCGGAAACACGAGCGCCGCGATAACGTTAAACAGGAAGATGACCGAAATAGCCTGGGCAATCTCGCGATCGTCGGCATCGATGACGGGCGCGGTCGCGGCGATGGCAGAACCGCCGCAAATCGACGAGCCCACACCCACGAGCGTCGCGATCTTGCCCGGCACGTTCATGACGCGGCAGAGCACGAAGGCGATGACAAGCGAGGTCGAGATCGTCGCCACGATAATCGGCAGCGACTGAGCGCCTTTGGACAGAATCTGCGAGAGGTTCATGCCAAAGCCAAGCAGGATTACCGCGTACTGCAAGACTTTTTTAGACGTATAGGTGACACCGGCGGCGAGCTGTTCGCGACGATTCTTGGGAAAGACGAGCGCCAGGACCATGCCAAAGAGGATGGCGAATACCGGACCGCCGACCACCTCAATCTGTTTGCCGAGCAGCGTTGCGGGGATAGCGATGATCAGGCAGAACAAAACGCCTTTCCAGCGCTCGCGTACGATATTTGCCAGTTGCATATGGGATTCCTTCTTTCTATTTCACGTTTGCGACGGCTTATGATACGGCAACATTGAGCGCAGCCTTGCGCAAACACAGACTAAGATGCCGCAATAGTTCTTGGGCAACAGCCGAATTACCCACCGCGGAGAGCTGATTCGCGGCATAATTAACAACTGACATATGAGTTTGATAGAACAGTTGCGAGGCGCTATGGAAGAATCGATGCACGTCGGCGAGCAGGAAACGAGCCTACAGGACCAGTCCTACCACACCATTCGACGCAAAATCGTCTACCTGGACTACAAGCCGGGCGAAAAGCTGGGCGTCAAGCAACTTTGCGACGACCTGGATATGGGGCGCACGCCCGTGCGCGAGGCTTTGGTTCGCTTGGCGCAGGAAGGCCTGGTGCGCACCGTGCCCCAGAGCGGCACCTACGTCTCACCCATCAACCTCACCCTTGCCGAGAGTGCCTGCTACATCCGCGAACATCTGGAAAAGCAGGTGATTGTGGAGTGCTGTGCGCGAGCCACGTCGGCCGGCATCGAGCAGCTCGACCGAGCCATCGCGCTGCAGGAAAAGACCATGGCCGAGGAGGATCGCATCGGCTTCTTTTTAAGCGACAACCTCATGCACCGCATGATCTTTAACATCGCGTGCCGCAGCACCGTGTGGTCGTGGCTCGAGGCGACCAATGCCGACCTGGAGCGCTTCCGCTGGCTGCGCGCCGCCACGCAGAGGCTCGACAATCAGGAGATTGTTAACGAGCACAAGAAAATCCGCCGCGCTATCGCCGGTCGCGACCCCATCGAGGCGAGCTTTTTGGTCAGCAAGCACCTGCATATGATGTTCCGCAACCAGACCGAGGTCCTGGACCAATATCCCAAGTACTTCGAGACCAGCAAGCTCCGCTAACCTGCCAAAAAGGGACAGGTTTATTTTGGCAGGTTTTATCTGGACAAATGCAACAAGGCCCGACTCCGCCACAACGGAGCCGGGCCTCAATTGTTAAATAGCACCAACTGCGGAATAGTCGATGTCAGTCACCAACAGCGAGCGAGCCGCATTTGCGCCAAGGTGACGTGAAATGAGAGGGCGCTGACCTTCTGGTCGCGCCCTCGAAATTGAACGTCAGATTGGCGTGAATGCGGCTCGCGCAGCGTCAAGCGGTCCGCCGTTCGGTAGAACGGCGGAACAACAATTACTCCACCGTAACGCTCTTGGCGAGGTTTCGAGGTTGGTCAACGTCGCAACCGCGCAGAATGGCCACCTCGCGGGCGAGCAGCTGCAGCGGAACGCTCGCCGTGATGGGGCTGAACACGTCGCGGACGGCCGGCACGCGGATGATGCAGTCGGCAATCTTGTTGATCTCCTCGTCGCCCTCGGTGGCAACGACGATGACCTTGGCACCGCGCGCCTTGCACTCCATAAGGTTCGACACGGTCTTGTCGTAGGTGGCGCTCTTGGTAGCCACGGCGATGACGGGGAAGCCCGGATCGATCAGCGCGATGGGGCCGTGCTTCATCTCGCCGGCAGCATACGCCTCAGCGTGCAGGTAGCTGACTTCCTTGAGCTTGAGTGCGCCCTCGTAGGAAATGGCAGCGCCCATACCGCGACCTACGAACAGCGCCGACTGCGCGTCCTTGCACAGCAGGGCGGCCTCGTGCACGGCCTCGGTCTGTGTGTCCAAAATCCACTGAATCTGCTCGGCCGTATCGGAAAGCTCACGGAACATCATGCGCGTCTGCTTGGTGGTCAGACGGTACTTGACCTGCGCCAACAGCAAAGCCAGCAGCGTCAGGCTCACAACCTGGCCGATGAAGCTCTTGGTCGAGGCGACCGCGATCTCCTTGTTGGCCTTGGTGTAGATGACGCCGTCGCTCTCGCGCGCCACGGGGCTACCCACCACGTTGGTGATGCCAAAGACCTTGGCGCCCTTGATGCGCGCGTCGCGAATGGCGGCGAGGGTATCGGCCGTCTCGCCCGACTGGGACACGGCAACGACGAGCGTCGTCGGCGTAATGATGGGATTGCGGTAGCGGAACTCGCTGGCCGCCTCAACCTCGGTGGGGATGCGAGCCCAGCCCTCAATGAGATTCTTAGCAATGAGACCAGCGTGATAGCTGGTGCCGCAGGCGATCACGTAGACACGGTCGATGTCGTTGAGCTCCTCGAGCGAAAGGCCCAGCTCATCGATGTCGAGCTCGCCGGCAGGGGTCATGCGACCCACCAGCGTGTCGCGCACGACGCGAGGCTGCTCGTGAATCTCCTTGAGCATAAAGTCGGGATAACCGCCCTTTTCGGCCATGTCCAGGTCCCAGTCGATATGGGTGATCTTGGGCTCGATCACGTTGCCGGCCTCGTCGGTATACTCGACGCCCGCGGGCGTGAGCTTGGCAAACTGACCGTCTTCGAGCACCACGACATCGCGGGTGGCATCGATAAGCGCGATCACGTCGGAGGCAACGTAGGAGCCGGTCTCGCCCATGCCGACCACGATCGGGGAATCCTTGCGAGCCACGGCGATCACGTCGGGCTCGTCGGCGCACACGGCGGCCAAGCCATAGGCGCCTACCACGTGGGTGCAGGCCTCGCGCACGGAGGCCATCAGGTCGTGTGTCTCGGCATAGGCCTCTTCGATCAGATGCGCGAAGACCTCGGTATCGGTCTCGCTCTTAAAGTGATGGCCGCGGCCCTCCAGCTCCTCGCGCAGCTCGGCGAAGTTCTCGATGATGCCGTTGTGGACGATGGCGATACGACCGTCGCAGCTGGTGTGGGGGTGAGCGTTAACGACGGAGGGCTTGCCGTGGGTAGCCCAGCGAGTGTGACCGATACCGCAGGTTGCGTCGCTATCGATATTGGAAAGCTCGCTCTCCAAGCCCGCGACCTTGCCCACGCGGCGGATGACGTCGAGGTGTGCCGCGGCGCCCTCGCCCACCTCGAGCGCAACGCCCGAGGAGTCATAGCCGCGATACTCCATGCGCTTAAGGCCTGTGACCAGTATGTTCTTTGCAATATCAGAGCCGGTGTAGCCGACAATTCCGCACATAGGATAAATCCCTTCGTTCGCGTGACTGCAAGACGTCCACGCACAGGGGGCGCTGAGACGTATAACGTTCGAGTATTGTACTCACGCAAGCGCAAGCTGATATACCAGAAGTGGTATCTCAACTTAGATACCACTCGATGCACACATGCCCAAACCACCACGATGGGGACAGGCACCTTTGTGGTGGTTTGGGCTCCAGCGTTTGCCCAGATAAAACCTACCAAAATAAACCTGTCCCTAATTGGCAGGTTTTGACACCCTAGGGGCGGGCGATGCTACAATCTGGCTTGTACTTGAAACGCATCAAAGGGGCCGCTATGGCAAAGGTGAAAATCAGCGACGTCGCGCGCGAGGCAGGAGTCTCGCTGGGCACGGTATCCAACGCGCTCAACCACCCCGAAAAGCTGCGCCCCGAGACCCTCAAGCTCATCAACGAGACCATCAATCGCCTCGGCTACCTGCCCAACCAAAGCGCACGTCAGCTCGCAGGCGGCGCCACCAAGTCCTTTGGCTTGGTCCTCCCCCGCCTCGACCATGGCTTCTCGCTCCAAATTGCCAGCGGCGCCCATAACGAGGCACGCAAGCACGGCTATGACCTGCTCATCGCCAACGCCGATAACGACGACATTCTCGAGGACCATTACCTGCGCTATTTTATGGGCACGCAGATGTCCGGCGTCATGGTGCAGCCCATGGCATCTCCCGATTGGCACCCCGCCATGACCAAAATGCCCGTGCCGATCGTCCATCTGGACATCCACTGCTCCGAGCCCGGTTATTACGTGGCCGCCGACAACGAGGCACAGGGGCGCATTATCGCCGAGCTCGCCATCGCCCGCGGCGCACGCCATATCACCGTTGTGGGCAGAGCGGCATTCATGCAGCTCACACTGCGCGTACTCGGCATTCACAAGGCCCTCGCCCTGCACCCCGATATCAAAATTGAGGTCATCGACGCCGGCGAATGGAATACCGCAGCCGACGGCTACAGTATCGGTGCCCAGATTGCCGAGCGCCCTGCTGACGAGCGCCCCGATTTTGTCATCGGTCTGACCGACGTATTGGCCTCGGGCGTTATCTCGGCGCTGACCGACAAAGGCATCTCCGTCCCCGAGCAGGTCCGCGTGGCCGGCTGCGACGGCAACCCCCTTGCATGGAGCGGGTCGGTTCCTCTTACCACCGTGGCGCCGCCGGGCTACGAAATTGGCCGCAAGGGTGTCCAACTGCTGATGGAGCAAATCGAGAACAAGGCCCCGGCAAAGACCAAGCATATCCGCGTCGGCTCTGCAGCGCGCACCGTCACCGCAGTCACCGCCGCCGAGGATATCAACCGCCAAGAGCTCGTACGCCCGTTTTTACTGGAGCGCGCCAGCACCCAGGCAAGCAGTCACACCGAAGCCACCGCCATCAACCTCGGCGCCTACCTTTAGCACACGGCCTTGACCGCGGCCGTCAGGTCGAACAACGTATCGAGCACGGACTCGCAGCCGTCCACCACGTCCTGCGGCAGCGGCACGATATCGGGGACGGCAAAGACGTGGCAGCCGGCCGTGATGCCCGAGACGCAGCCGTTGCGGGAATCCTCGACCACGGCGCACTCCTCGGGGGCAAAGCCCGCGCGCTCGCAAGCGAGCAGGTACATCTCGGGGTCGGGCTTGCCGTGCACAACGTCCTCGCCGCAGGTCACCGTCTCAAACTTGTCAAAGAGGCCAACCGTCTTAAGGTTGCGCTCGGCGGTAACGTGGCGCGACGACGTCGCAAGGCCCACGTGATAGCCCGCAGCCAGCAGCTCGTCGAGGCACTCGGCGGCACCGTCCTTAAGCTCCAGATCGGTCTTGACCATCTCGTCGCGAATCTCCTTGTGGCGGACATATATCGCCTCGGCAGTTTCGTGGCTGCCGTAATGCTTCTCAAGGATGCCCATGACATCGGGCAGCGTGCGGCCGATAAACTGATGAATCAGCGCATCATCAATCGCGATCCCCAGCTCGGCAGCGCCCGCCTTCCACGCCTTGATGCCCAATCGCTCGGTATCGACCAGCGTTCCGTCCATGTCAAAAATGACAGCCTTGATCATATCGGTCCCTTCATCGGCTTGCGTTACCGCAACTCTACCTCACTTTACAAACTTGTATATAACGTATATAGCATATTGCACTTTCGTTACATAGATAGAAGTCTTATGACAAGCTACTCGGTGGGATTATAGTTTTCGATCGAGTACTCAACGGTAAGGAACGTTTCATGTTTTCAGATAGCACCGCGTCCGCAAAGGAGCTTCAGGACAAACTCGCAGCGCTTGAGCAACTGCTTTTGGCATATGGTCGCGTCGCCATCGGCTTTTCCGGTGGCGTCGACAGCAGTTTTTTGGCCGCCGTCTGCTCCCGCATCATGCCCGCCAACACGCTACTCGTTCACCTCACCACGCCGCTCATTGGCACGCCCGAGCAGGCTTCGTTTGAGCGCTCCGTTGACGGACAGGCCAATGGGGGGCCACATTTTAAGCTCCCGGTGCTCAATCTTTCGGTCGACCAGCTGCAGCTCCCCCAGGTAGCCTGCAACGATGCGGACCGCTGCTATCACTGCAAGCGCGCCGGCTTCACCGCCATCGTCAACCACGCCAAATCGCTGGGCTTTCCCACCGTCATCGACGGCAGCAACGCAAGCGATCGCGGCGACTACCGCCCCGGCATGCGCGCCGCCCAGGAGCTCGGCGTACGCTCACCGCTTATGGAGGTCGGCTTTACCAAGGACGAGGAGCGCGAGCTGCTACGCGCCTGGGACTATCCCGTCTGGAACCTGCCGGCAGGAGCCTGCCTGGCCACGCGAGTCCCCACGGGCGAGGAGCTCACGCGCGAGAAGGTCGATGTAATCCGCACCTGTGAGGACTACCTGCACGACCTTGGCCTGGACCAGGTCCGCGCACGCCTCGTCGGCGGCTGCATGCATATCGAGGCCGCGCCGTCAGATGTCACCAAGATTGCCGCCCTCGGCGGCACCGCCGTCGACGCCGAGGGCAAGACTCCGCTGCCCGCCGCCATCGAGTCCGCGCTGCGAAACCTAGGCTGCGGCCATATCTCCCCCGAGGTCACCCCCTACATCCACGGCAACATGAACCTTTAAGTTACGCCGTTTTACAAACGGCGTAACCGCTCGGCGCTGCGCAGGTTCCGGGCACGGCAATCTGACGTTCAACTGCACGGGCGCGACCAAAAGGTCAGCGCCCGCTTGTTTCACGTCACCTTGCCGCACCCGGAACCTGCTCGCTCGCGTATGCTCAACCTGAACCACATAAATTGTTGCCGACCTTCAGAAGGGGGACAGGTTTATTTTGGCAGGTTTTATCTGGGGAAACGCAAACAGGGCCGCAACGTCGCATGGCGTTGAGGCCCTTTTCCTTGGAGAAGGATCAATTGATTGAGCGGGCAGGTTACACCTAGCCCTCGAGCCCGGCGTTAATAAGCTCCGCGATCTCAACGGGATCGGTGCTCGCACGCACCTTGTCGCGGAAGCCGGCATCCATCAGCATCACGGCAGCCTTGGAAAGCAGACGCAGGTGCGTGGTTCCGGCTTCGCCGGCGGGCACGTACAGTGCAAGCGCGACATCGACGGGCACGCCATCAAAACTCGGCCACTCGACAGGCTCGGCCAGCTTGAGCACGGCAACGCCCGGCGTATGGATCGCGTCGCTCTTGGCATGCGGAACGGCAAAACCGGCGACAAGGCCCGTCTCGGCCTCGTTCTCGCGAGCGATAAAGGCGGCCTCGACGGCAGAGGCATCGTCAGCAAAGCCAAGCTCAACAGCCTGCTCAGACAAATAGTGCAATGCATCCTCGCGCGTTGCGGCGGCATGCCCAATCGTTACCTGGTTGGCAGATACAAATCCCATGGAAAACACTCCTTACAACACGGACCTGACCGCAGCCTCGATACCCTCGGCGTCCAGACCGCACTTATGCAGCAAGTCGACCGCAGGGCCGGACTCGCCGTACACATCGCGCACGCCGACGCGGCGAATGGGCACCTGGTGCTGCTCCGCGAGCACCGTGGCCACAGCCTCACCAAGACCGCCGATAATCGAATGCTCCTCGACGGTGACCACGCAACCGGTCTTCTTTGCGCTGGCGACCACCAGGCGCTCATCAAGGGGCTTGATCGTGTGCATATTTATGACCTCGGCGTCGATGCCATCGGCAGTGAGCGCCTCAGCAGCCTCGAGCGCCTCGCCGACCATAAGACCGCAAGCGACGATCGTGACATCGGAGCCTTCGCGCACAACCACGCCGCGACCGATCTTGAACTCATAGTCCTCGCGGTCGTTGATGATCGGTGTCGCCAGGCGACCGAAGCGCATGTAAACCGGCCCCTCAAACTCATAGGCGGCGCGCACGCAAGCACGAGCCTCGATGTCATCGGCGGGAACGACCACCGTCATACCCGGAATCGTGCGCATGAGTGCGATATCCTCGCAGCACTGGTGCGTGGCGCCGTCCTCACCCACCGAAATGCCGGCATGGGTGGCGCCAATCTTGACGTTGAGGTGCGGGTAGCCAATGGAATTGCGGACCTGCTCGTAGGCGCGACCGGCGGCAAACATCGCAAAGGTGCTCGCAAAAGCAACGCGGCCCGTGGTCGCGATGCCGGCGGCAAGACCCATCAGGTTACTCTCGGCGATGCCGGCATCGTAAAAGCGCTCAGGATGGGCAGCCTTAAACTTACCCGTCTGCGTAGCGGCAGCCAGGTCGGCATCGAGCACTACAAAGTCATCGTGCTCATTGCCCAGCTCGACGAGCGCCTCGCCGTAGCTTACGCGCGTGGCGACTTTTTTGACCTCTGCCATTAGAGCTCCTCTCCTGCTGCCGCGAGCTCGGCCATGGCCTGCTCAAACTGCTCGTCATTGGGCGCCTTGCCATGCCAGCCAACCTGGTTCTCCATAAAGGAGACGCCTTTGCCCTTCACCGTCTCGGCGATGATAGCGACGGGCGCGCCGGTCACCTCGCGAGCTTCGGCGAAAGCCGCCTCAATCTGCGCCATGTCGTTGCCATCGGCTAGCTCTATCACATGCCACTTAAAGGCGCGGAACTTGTCGGCAAGCGGCATGGCCGAGTTGACTTCATCGATCGTGCCGTCAATCTGCAAGCCGTTGTGGTCGACGACGGCAACAAGATTGTCGAGCGCATGGTTGCCGGCAAACATAGCCGCCTCCCACACCTGGCCTTCCTCGCACTCACCGTCGCCCAGCAACGTGTAGACACGGTAGCTGTCTCCCCAGTGCTTAGCGGCAAGCGCCATTCCAACTGCAGCAGAGATGCCCTGACCGAGCGAGCCGGTGGACATATCGATGCCTGGGGTATCGTTCATGTTGGGATGGCCCTGCAGTCGGCTGCCAATATGGCGGAGCGTCTCGAGCTCTTCGACGGAAAAATAGCCGCGATTTGCCAACACCGAATACAGGCCCGGCGCCGCGTGACCCTTGGAGAGCACAAAGCGGTCGCGATCGGCCTTGTGAGGGTCGGCAGGATCGATACTCATTTCCTCAAAGTACAGATACGTCATGATGTCGGCTGCACCGAGCGATCCACCCGGATGTCCCGACTTGGCCGCGTGAACCGCAGTCACGACACCCTTCCTGACCTCATTGGCGACCTTCGCCAGCTCCTGGTTGGTCATACGAATTCCTCTCTTGAGAACAACCCCGGCACCGGATGGCGCGATGCCGAGGGCAACCCGGTCGTTAAGCCTGAGCGACGACCTTCTGCCAGTCAGCCTCAAAAGAGGCGAGGCCCTGGTCGGTCAGCGGGTGATGCAGGCACTTCTTGAGAGCGGCCATGGGCACGGTCGCGATGTCGGCACCAAGAAGAGCCGCCTGGGTCACGTGGTTGGGCGTGCGGACCGAAGCGGTGATGATCTCGACGGTGTCGTCGACGTTCTTGCCGGTCCAGTCATAGTTCTTGATGCAGGTCACGACATTGTCGAGCTGCGAGATGCCGTCCTCGGCGATGTCGTCAAAGCGGCCGACAAACGGGCTGATGTAGCGGGCACCGGCGTTGGCGGCCATGAGGGCCTGCGTCGGCGAGAAAACAAGCGTCATGTTGACGCGCACGCCCGCATCGGCCAGGGCGCGGCAGGCGGCGAGGCCGGCCTCGCACACGGGAAGCTTGACCACGATGTTGGGAGCCAGGGCGGCAAGGCGCTTGCCCTCCTCGATCATGCCCTCGGCAGTGGTCGCGGTGGACTCAGCAGACACGGGCAGGCCCTCGCAGAGCTCGGCAATCTTGAGCATATGGGGCTCAAAGTCGGCGAGCTTGCCGCCGGTCTTGGCGTACAGGGACGGGTTGGTGGTGACGCCGGCAAGGCAGCCCCAGCTCTTGGCCTCGGCGATCTCGTCAAGGTTGGCGGTATCGATAAAGAACTTCATGGTGCAAACTCCTTCTAAGGAATCCAAAACTCAAAAAATAGGACAAAGGGGACGTCCCTTTGTCCTATGTGCCGGGCCTGCAGCTGGGACATGCCCCAGGCCCGGCGTCGTGTAGGAAAAGCTACTTAGAGAGCCTTCTCGATGCGGCTCGTGACGCCCTTGAGGTTAAGACCGACGACGTACTGCTTGATCGGGCGCTTGATGTGCTCGATCACAAAGCGCTTGCCGTCAATGTCCTGGGCAGCGAGGTTGCGATAGAGCTTCTCGACCTGCTCCTTGACCTCGGGATCGTTGAACGCGTAGTGGCCGGAGACATCCAGAATCTTCAGGCTGAGCTCGTCGTCGGCCAGAATGTCGTCAACCTGCAGGTTGACATCGTCGCCGGTCATCCACTTGCGCCAGCGCTCGGTCTTGATGGCCTTGACCAGCAGCGTGTGATACAGATCGGAGGGATCGTCGCACAGGCCGTTGTCGACCAGAATCTGCTCGGTTGCGCAGAGCTTGAGGTAAGCGCGGGTCTCCTCGGTGCCGTACTGAGGGGCGACATTGGAAGCGGTCACGTGTGCCGGGATGTGCTCGAGCAGCGTCGCGTCGTCCAGGTAGTCGGCGTTGTGCTCCTTCAGGCCCACGCCGTAGCGCTTGGCCATGTCGGCGAGCTCGCGGGCATTCTTAAAGTTGTAATGACCGACCTGCTCGGTCCAACGGGTGAGCGTACCGGTCTGGCCGACGATAAAGGTGGGCATGGGGCAGCCGCGCTTCTCGAGCTCGGGCTGCAGCTGAGAAATGAACTCCTCGTACTTGTCGGTGGAGGTCAGGCCGCCATTGGTCTCCTCGGTACCGACCTCATAGGCAACCTCGGGCAGGTTATGCTCGCGACGGTACTGCTCAAGATAGTCGATAAGATCGATCGTGCGGCGAAGCACCACGTCGAGCGGAATAACCTTGCCGATCTGATAGGGGTCCTTGGTGGGGTCGACCATCAGCAGGTCAAAGCCTGCCTCCATGTCGGCGACAAAGGACTTGCGGGCGAGCTCCATGGCCTCGTCCTCAGGCAGGTGGGCGTTACGCTCCTCGTCGCGCTGCCACGGACCGCCGTGATCGCGGCACAGGTAGTACGGACCGGTATAGCCCACCTCGTCGGCAACCTTCTTAATGTCGGCGGCAAAGCGCGTCTGGTCCCAACCGTTGACGTAGCCGGCGCCCATCTCGTCCATATCGACCTGGTTGCGGCTAGCGATAAACATGGGCGGGAAATCCTCGTCCTTGGCAAGCTCGAACACGGCCTGAATCAGGTTGGGGCTCATGGGGCCAATGCCGACCATGGTTGCGTGATCGCCGCTGTCCTGCAGCTTGAGCATGCCCTGAACGGCCTGGCGGATGGTGAGGTTGGACATTTTGTTCTCCTTCTCCAGAGGATTTTTGACAAAAGTTCCCTGGGACCCAGATGTGGGCCCTATCAGTGCGGATGGATTTTGTTGTGTAGGGGCGGTTGTGCGGAGTCAAATCCATCCCTCCGCACAACCGGAGTCCTTAAAGGTTTACTTGGCCTGCTTATCGAGCGTGGGCTTCATGGCAATCAGGATTGCAGCGGCGACCAAGGAGCCAATCACGATGTCCAGGCAGAACAGCGCGACGTTGTTGGTGGCCAGGGCGACAATAAAGCCACCATGCGGAACATAGCAGTCGATGCCCTGGAAGGCGGCAAGCGCCGCGCCCACGGCAGAGCCGATGCAAATGCCGGGCAGGGTGTGGCCAAGATCCTTGACCGCGAAGGGAATAGCGCCCTCGGTAATACCGATGCAGCCCATGAACAGCGCAGAGATGCCCATCTGACGGTCAGCGTCATCGAACTTGTTCTTGGCGATGAGCGCAGCGAGGCCGCAAGCAATCGGGGGAATGGCGACGGCGACGCGGAACATACCGTTGGGGCCGTAGATGCCGGAGGCCATGATGGCCATGGTAAAGGTCGAAGCGGTCTTGTTGATGGGGCCACCCATATCGAAAGCGGTCATAACGCCAATGACCAGGCCCAGGACGACGGCGGAGCCGCCCTGCAGGCTGCCGAGCACGCTGGTGAGCCAATCCATCACAAAGCCAAGCGGCGTGGCCAGGATGTAGATGTAAGCCATGCCCAGGACGAGCGAGGTCAGAATTGGGATGATCAGAATGGGCATGATGGTCTGGATGGTGTTGTTGACCTTCCAGGTCTTCATCCAGCGGACAAAGTAACCGCAGATGACAGCCATGATCATGGCGCCCAAGAAGCCGGTCGAAACGCTGTTGCCACTCGGGGTGACGACGGCGTTGTTAACCAGGTAGCCCAGGACGAAGCCAGGGGCAAGTGCGGGCTTGCCGGCCATCGAGTAGGCGATGTATGCCGCAAGCACCGGAATCATCATAGAGATGCCGGCCATACCGATGGTATTAAGGCTCACCATCAACGGGTTGGTGACCTCCATACCACTAGCACCGGCAGTACCGGATGCCAACGAGAAGGCGAGGAACACGCCACCGATAACGACGATGGGGATAAAATAGGAAACGCCGGTATTGAATGCATTGAGCAGCGTCTTGCCAGGATCGGCAAAGATGGACTGCTTGGACGCCGGTGTCGGGGCCTGCGGGGCAGCGGAGACGGCCTTCTTCTCTGCCTTGGCCTCGGCCTTGGGCGCGTCAACGGCACCGCCCGTCGCCTTAATGATCTCAACAGCCCGGTCGATGATCTTGACCGGATCGGCGATCACATCGGAAGTACCGACCTTGAGGAACTTGCCCTCGGCCATCTTTTGCTCAAAACGGTCCTCGTTCTCGACACCCACGTCGACGGACTCGAGCACCAGGTCGGCGGAATCAACGTCTTCCTGCGTGAGCTCATTCTCGATACCCAGACCACCCTGAGCCTCGACTTTGCACTCGATGCCACGAGCGGCGCATTCATCCTGAATCGCCTTCTGGGCCATATACGTGTGGGCGATACCCACGGTACAGGCGGCAACGCCTACGATCTTCATTGCTTCCCTCTTTTCATAGAGTTGCGTGCGCAAGACACCGTTTGCGGAGGCCCCCGGAGCATCCCCTGCCGTTTGGACTTGCTGTCTTTTCGACAAGACCAATATAGGTGCTCGTTTTTCTTAATGCCAGTTTATTTCGGTAAACGCGCAGGTCAGAGCGTTGGTTACGCTATTTAGTTATGCGTTTAACTAAAAATGAATCCTGCGATTTTACCCTCGATTTCAAAAGTCAAGAAGTATTTGATTTTCTCGGTAGACGGCAGATGCGCATGCCGGTCACAAATTTCGACCCCACCCATATACCGCATTTGTTGCATACTCATATGAAAGGAAAAAGTCGCTCACCAAAGCGCATCCCTCACCAAGACTCAAAGTCATCATGTTGGAAAATGCTCATCTGTCGGAAGGAGTCGCTGTGGCAAAACAGCGCGTTACGATCGCAGACGTCGCTCGAGAGGCGGGAACCTCGACGGCAAGCGTCTCGTATTACCTCAACGACAAACGAGAAAAGCTTAGCGAGAAGACGCAGGCAAAGATTGCGCGCGTCATCAAGGAACTCGGATACGTTCCCAACGCCCAAGCGCAAACGCTCACCGGCAAGCAGACCCACGTCATCGCCATCATCATCTTGGATAACACCAACAAATGGGCGGGCCTCGTCCTCAACGGCATGGAGCAGGTCATGCTCCCCGCGGGCTACCAGACGGTCGTTTGCACGAGCAACTTTAACCCCGAGACCGAGCTCATGTATGTCGACAAAATGCTCTCACTGGGCGTCGATGGTTTTATCATCCAGCCCACGGCAAATTTCAAGGCAGTCCATGACCGCATCAAGCGCGCCGGCAAGCCCGTCGTCTTTTTTGACGCGGCCATCTACAGCCCAGGCACCAGCTGGATCAAAACCAACCTCTACGACGGCGTGTACAATGCCACGCAGGCGCTTCTCGACGCCGGATACGAAGACTTCTTTTCCATCGCCGCCAACATGACCGAAATGCGCACTCGCATGGAACGTTTTCAGGGATATGCCGAGGCATTGGCCGCGAATGGGCAGCTCTACAAAGCCATCCCCATCGATCACAACAAGCCGTCAATCAACGAGCTCACCGAATACTTTAAATACAAGTTCAACCCCGCCAAGCGCACGCTCATCTTCGTACAAAACCAATGGGCACTTCCCCGTGTCTACAAGGCCCTCCAACCCATGACCCATCTGCTTCCGCAGCAAATCGGCCTTTTGGGACTCAACTGCGAAGACTGGACCAACCTCACCACGCCGACCGTCTCCACGATCATCGAGCCCGTCGACCAGGAAGGCAGGGAGGCGGCCGAGATGCTGCTCGCCTTGCTTGATGGCAGCAGCACGCCCGGTGAGCAGCGCATTCTCGAGTGCAAGCTCAACTGGCTCGACTCCACCTCGATCTAGACCGTGGGACAAATAAATCAGGAGTGTTTGTCCCAAATCTTAAGTATTTGTTCGACAGAACGGCCCCTGTCGGCTCCTGCTAGACTGGTAGATTCGCAGCCGAACAACCAGGAGCCCCCATGTCGCGCAAGTCCGCCTACAAGCAAGTACTTTCCATCGGCACCGCCGTGGTGCTGGGGTTTGCACTGTTTACGGGATCGCTTGACGGGGCGCCCAAGCTGCTGTCGCCGCAAAGCGACGAACAGGCGGCTCTGGCCGAAAAACAAAACGAGAGCCCCAGCCGCACCGACGACGAGGCAGACCTGGTCGCCCGGCTCGAATCGGGAACAGCGAGTTCCTCGGACTCTCAAAATAGCCAAGACTCTGGCGATGGCTCAGATTCCGCCGCAACCGACACCGGCGACGGCGCTTCCGCGGACAGCACCGCCACCCCCATCGACGAGGTCGAAAACCCCGACCTCAACCGCGCCCGCGGTGTTTATCTCAGCAGCATTCCCGACTATGCCGGCAACCCCTACGTTGCCCTTCGTGCCGACAGCACGCACCCGCTCGGCACGCCGTCATTCACACTCGATGAATACGATCGCGCCACCGAAGAGGGCTGCTTTAAGAAGTTCACCAAGCTCGACAGCCTGGGCCGCACTCGCAAAGCGCTCGCCTGCGTGGGCCCCGAATCGCTCGGTCAAGGCAAGCGCGGCGATATCTCGCGCATCCATCCCGCCGGATGGCATCAGCAGCGCTACGACTTTATTCCGGGCCAGAGCCTCTACAACCGCTGCCACCTCATCGCCTGGTCGCTCTGCGGCGAAAACGCCAACCGCAAGAATCTCCTCACCGGCACGCGCTATCTCAACGAGACGGGCATGCTACCGTTTGAGGAGCAGATTCTCGACTACATCCGCGAAACGGGCAACCACGTGCTCTACCGCGTCACGCCCATGTATAACGAAGAGGAACTTGTCTGCCGCGGCGCGCGCCTTGAGGCGCAATCGGTCGAGGACCACGGCAAGACCCTGTGCTTCCACGTGTACTGCTATAACCTACAGCCGCACGTGCAGATCGACTACGCCACCGGCCGCAACCAGGCATCCGGAGACTAATGTCGGCCGCGCTGCCCGTAACCAAAAAAATGATCCGTTTTCCTCCGTCCCAAAGGATCAAATAGGGCCGCCCCGGTTACCCAAGGCGGCCTTTTCGTCAGCACCTACATTGCAGGCAAAGCCCCGCGCTACTTGGCGCGGCCCTCCTCATAGCGCTCGACCAGCTTGGCCTGAACGTCATAAGGCACCTGCTCGTAGCCAGCGGGCTTCATGGTAAAGTCACCCGTGCCGCGCGTGATAGAGCGCAGGCGCGTCGAGTAATCCGTCAACTCGGCCAGCGGCGCCTGGGCGATGACCGCGGTGTCGCCGCGCTCATCGGTCTCCATGCCCGTCACGCGACCGCGCGATGCCGAGATGTCGCCCATCACGGCGCCGGCGTAGCTCTCGGGGATAGTCACCGTGATTTCCTCGATGGGCTCCAGCACCACCGGGTCGGCATCGGCGCATGCCTTGCGCAGGCCGATGCGAGCCGCCGCGCGGAACGCCATCTCGTTGGAGTCGACGCTGTGATACGAGCCGTCATACACCGCGACGCGAATGCCCGTGAGCGGATAGCCGGCAATAATACCGTCCTTCATGGTCTCCTGGACGCCCTTGTCCACGGCAGGGATCAGCGAGCGCGGAATGCGGCCGCCCACGACCTCGTCCACAAACTCATAACCGTCGCTCGTACCGTCGGCGGCAATCATCGGCTCCACACGCAGCCAGCAGTCACCATACTGACCGGCGCCACCGGTCTGCTTCTTGTGGCGGCCCTGGGCGCTCGCCGTGCGGCGGATGGTCTCGCGATACGGAATGCGGATCGGCACGCTCTTGGCGGCGACCTTGGTGCGGTCCTCCAAACGGTTGAGCAGGACCGAAACCTGCGCCTCGCCCACCGCCGAGATAATGGTCTGGCCGGTCTCCTCATCGCGGTCGATACTCATGGTCGGATCAGCCTTGCAGGCCTTCTCGATAAACGTGTAGAGCTTCTCTTCGTCCCCGCGATTCTCGGCCTCGATGGCGATACGGTACTGCGAGTTGGGGAACTTAAACGCCGCCGCCTCGACCTTACCGGTAATGGAGAGCGTATCGCCCGTCTCGGCAGCCAGCTTGGGCGCCACGATGATGTCGCCGGCATAGGCGTGACCGACCTCGGTCATATCGCGGCCGCACATCACATACAGGTGAGCCAGACGATCGCTCTTGCGGGTACGCGCGTTGATCAGCTCAAGACCCGGCTCAAGCGTGCCCGTCAGCACCTTGATAAAGCTGATGCGACCCTGCTGCGGATCGGCCAGGGTCTTAAACACAAACGCCACCGGACGGTCATCGTCGCTCGAAATCTTGAGCGAATCGCCGTCGATAAGCGGCATCTCGCCGTAGTCGGTCGGCGCCGGGAAGTACGTCGCGATGTCGTCCATCAGCGAGTTGACGCCCTGCTCCTTAATGCAATCGCCCGCAAAGACCGGCACAAAGATGCGCTCGGCAATCGCCTTCGACAGCAGGCCTTCAAGCTCCTCCTGCGTCAGCGTCTCCTCGCCTTCCAAGTACTTCATCATCAGCTCATCGTCAGCCTCGGCCACCAGCTCGCACAGATGGTCATGGGCTTCCTCGGCCTGGGCACGATACTCCTCGGGAATCTCCGACTCAACGGCTTCGGCGCCGTTGCAATGGCGCGCCTTCATGCGCACCAGGTCGATGATGCCGTCGAAGTCCTCGCCCTCGCCCCAGGGAAGAGTCACGGCGCCCAGGCGCGTGCCAAAGCGCTCCTGCAGCAGGTTCATTGTGGTCGTAAAGCTGGCCTCGGAGCGCGACAGGCGGTTTACGAACACCGCACGCGCCAGGCGCAGGTCCTCGGCGGCATACCAGAGCTTAACCGTCGTAGGCTGCGGGCCCGCCTCGGCGTCGACCACAAACAGAGCCGTCTCGCAGACGCTCATCGCGGCAAAGGCGTCGCCGATAAAATCGGGATAGCACGGGGCATCGAGTACATTGATACGTGCGCCCTTCCAGTCGATCGGCGCAATGGTCGTCGAGATGGAAAATGCACGCTTGACCTCTTCGGGGTCATAGTCGAGCGTGGGCTTGGTGCCGTCGTGGCCGCCCAGGCGGGCGGTCTTGCCGGAAAGGTGGAGCATGGCTTCGGCGAGTGAAGTCTTGCCCACCCCGCCTTGGCCTACGAGCACCACGTTCCTTACGTTACCGGTCTTGGGAGCACCCATGATGACCTCCTTGCAGGGCCGCGCGCAATGCGCGACGCCAACGGGGAGAGTTCGCGGTCGGTGCCGTCCCGGAAGCAGCATGGTCGGCAGCCGAGCCGACTCACCCTCCAAATGTCCTATGCCACCACCCTACCCTCACGGGTGACTGCCCATGCATACCTTTCGGCGCACGTATGAATACAGGCGGCGAGAGGAAGGAGAACGTGCGCGAGGCGATTATTGGACCCCGCCGATGCAAATAAAAAGCCGTCGCAGACCGTAAGACCTGCGGCGGCTTCTTCTCAATACATAGCTGAGCCTAGCCCTCGATACGGCTCAAGAACTCACGGGTACGTTGCTCATGTGGATGATCGACAACCTGCTCGGCAGGACCCTCCTCGACAATGCGACCGCCATCCATAAAGACCACGCGGTCGGCAACATCGCGCGCAAACTGCATCGCATGGGTCACGATCACCATCGTCATATTCTGCGCGGCCAGATCCTTGATGACGCGCAGAACCTCGGCCGTCAGCTCTGGATCGAGCGCCGAGGTCGGCTCATCAAAGAACAAGATTTCCGGGTCGAGCGCCAAGGCGCGGGCGATACTCACACGCTGTTGCTGACCGCCCGAAAGCTCACATGGCACCTTGTTCTCGTTGCCCGTAAGCCCCATCTGCGCGATCAACTCACGCGCACGTGCTTCGGCCTGTTCGCGCGGGCGCTTAAGCACGCGAATCGGAGCATCGGTGATGTTTTTCATCACGGTATAGTGCGGAAACAGATTGTAGTTCTGAAACACCAGGCCAAATCGCGAGCGTGCCTGCTTGGGCACGTCGCCCTTCGCGTATACCGCACCCGACCCCGCGTCCGTCGCAACGGCAAGGTCGCCAAACGAAAGCGAGCCACCGTCGAGCGTCTCGAGCAGCGTCGCGCAGCGCAGAAGCGTGGACTTACCGCCGCCCGAAGGCCCGATAATCGCCACAACCTCGCCACGCTTTACCTCGAGTGAGATATCCTTGAGCACCTCATTGCCGCCAAACGCCTTGCGCGCGTTCGTTATCATCATTACCGTTCCGGACACGGGAACCTCCATGTGTTTGAGAAGTCAGCGAGCGTGTGGCTGACGAGACAATGTGCTTCGAAAGAGGAGCGCCGCGTACTTCTGTACGCAAGCGACGGTTTGAGGAGCAGATTGGCCGTCAGGCACGCGCGCAGCGTCGAGCAGTCCGCCGTTCGCTAGAACGGCGGAACGATCTAGTCATGATAATAGTCCAGCTTCTTTTCGGCGGCACCCAGCAGCATCTCGACCACAAAGTTAAAGACCCAGTAAATCAGCGCCGCAATCGCAAACGGCACCATGCTCACTTGCGAGGCAACCAGCGCCTTGGCCGTCGAGAACATCTCGCCCACACCAATGGCAAACGCCAGCGACGTGTCCTTGACCAACGTGATGATCTCATTGCCCATCGCCGGCAAAATGCGCTTGGCGACCTGCGGCATCACGATATACAGAAACGTCTGCAGACGCGAGTAGCCCAGCACCTCGGCAGCCTCGTATTGACCGCGCGGAATGGACTGCAGGCCCGAGCGATAGATCTCGGCAAAGTAACCGGCGTAGTTGATGATGAACGCCACGACGCACGCCGTCCACTTGGAATCGGGCGTGAGCGAGATGCCAAACACGTAGTACGGGGCAAAGTAGATGGCAAACATCTGCAGCATGAGCGGCGTGCCACGCATGACCGAAATGTAGATGCGCGCAATCCAGCGAAGCGGCGCGATCTTACTCATACGCATAAACGCCACGGGGATTCCCAACGGAATCGATCCGAGCAGCGTCAGCACAAACAGCTGCAAACTGACCAAGAAGCCCTGGCCAAGCATCTGCATCATGACCTGAATAGACATTATTTCAAAACCCAGTTGTCGAAGGAAAGACCGTAATCTGCATACTTGTCGCACAGGTCCTTGACCGTGCCGTCCTCGTAGAGCGCCTTGAGCGACTCGGTCACGGCATCGGCGGACTTGGTGTCGCCCTTCTTAAAGCCGACGGCGTAGTGCTCGCTGGACAGCGGCTTGTCGAGCTGCGTATAGGCATCGGGCTTGGCGGCAAGCTGATACTGGGCAATCGAAAGGTCGCAAGCCACGGCATCGACCGCGCCGCTCTCGAGCTGCATAAAGGCCGTGTTGTACTCGCCGATGGTATCGAGCGTGGCAAACGTCGCGGCCAGATCCTTCTGGTCGCCCTCGAGCACATCCTGCGCAGCGGAATCAGTCTGGGTAATCACGGTCTTGCCGGCAAGATCGTCCCAGCTCTTGATACCCGCGTCCTTCTTGACCACCAACACCTGCTCGTTGAGCATATACGGCTCGGAGAACGTGTAGTCGTCCTCGCGGCCCTCCATGGTAAAGCCGTTCCAGATGCAGTTGATGGCGCCGGAGTTGAGCAGCGTGTCCTTGGCATCCCAATCGATGGCCTCGTAATCGACATCCCAGCCCTGCTTATCGGCAACGGCCTTGGCAAGGTCAAGGTCAAAGCCCGTGTACTCGCCGTCATCGCCCACAAAGCCGTACGGAGGATAGGACTTATCAAAGCCCACCACGAGCTTCTTGGACTCCGCGGCGCCCTTCACATCCTTGGCCGCGGCAGAGCCAGCAGCGGAGCCCTTGCCAGCACCACCGCCGCAACCGACAAGACCAAGGCCAAGCACCGCGGCGAGCGAGCCGGCTAGACCAACAAACTGACGACGAGACATATCGCTATTCATGGTATTCCCCCTCGATAGCACTTTAGTTAGGTAAAGTGAGTCATGTAACGTTCAGAATCATACACTTTAGCGTGATAGAGCACAAGGCAAGTTTGCCCGCCGCGTGAGGGGTGTGGGGGTTAAGTTTCCTGCTCTACAGTCCTGCTCACGACGGAGGCCACATTAAGTGGCCTCCTGTTCGTGCGGAACTCGCGATAAACTTAACCCCCACACCCCTCACGCGGCGGGCAACCGTCGTTGGGCTTATCACTGACACGAATAAATCGCTTGTATATCGTCTGCTGGCTTGGCACGGTACAATACTTGCAGCTTTAATTCATGAATTAGTGGAGTTATTGATGGCAGAATCTCGTGCGGAGCGTAAGGCTCGTCGTGCTTTGATCGAGTCGGCTGAGGGGTCTCAGGAGAAAAAATCTTCTCAGAAATCCAAGTCGTCTCAGGATGCGAAGGGCAAGGCTAAGACCAAGCGTCCCGGCTCTCGTCGGAACGAGGATAAGGCATCTCAGACTCGCTCCAAGCGCTCGCATAAAGATCGGGTTTCGTCTGCGCGTAAGGCTGTGGACCCCAAGTCTCCCTGTTCGATCATGAAAGCTTGCGGTGGGTGCACGGCGCTCAATCGTCCTTATAAAAAGCAGTTGGCAGCTAAGCAGGCTGCTATGGAGGAGCTTTTTGCTGCTCTTTGCGAGCGCGAGGGTATTAGCGTCGACCCCATTCGCGGTATGGGCGTCACCTTGGGCGATCCGGGCAAATATCCTGCTCCGCGCGGTTTTCGTCATAAGGCTGCCACTCCCTTTGCTCCCGGTAAGGAGGGCGCTGTCCGCTGCGGCTTCTTTGAGCGCGGTTCGCACAGAATCGTTGCCGTGCCCGAATGCCCCGTCGAGGCGCCGGGAGCCCGCCAGATTCTCAACGGCATCGCTCGCGAGGCCGAACGTCTGCATATTCCTGCCTTTAACGAAGACAAGCATCTGGGCTTGCTTCGCTATGCCGTTGTTCGCTGTGGTTGGCGCACAGACCAGATTATGGTCACCCTCGTAACCGCTCAGCGCGACCTGCCGCATGCGCATGAGTTCTTTGAGGCTGTCGCCGCACTCGATCCGCATATCGTCACCGTTGCCCAAAACATCAACGGACGCCCCGGCAACGCCATCTTGGGTGAGGAGACTCGTATCGTCTATGGGGCCGAATGCATGCGCGACCAGCTGCTCGGTTGCGAATTCGATATCTCCCCTACCGCGTTTTATCAGACCAACCCGCAACAGACCGAGCTGCTCTATCAGCTCGCTATCGACGGCATGGATTTGCACCAGGGCGATGTGCTCATGGATGCCTACTGTGGCAGCGGTACCATCGGTCTTTGCGCAGTTAAAGATGCCCAGAACAAGGGTATCGGCATTATACTGCTCGGCGTGGAGCGCAACCCGGCGGGCATTGCCGACGCACGTCGCAATGCCGAGCTCAACGGCCTCACCCGAAGCGCTTGGTTTATGGCCGACGACGCCACCGATTACATCCTGGATGCCGCCGATAACAACGAGCGGGTCGATGTCCTTTCCCTCGACCCGCCGCGCGCCGGCTCTACCCCAGAGTTCCTCGAAGCTGCCTGCGCGCTTAAGCCGCGCCGCATCACCTATATCAGCTGCAACCCCGTAACTCAAGAGCGCGACCTGCATCAGCTCCTCGACGGAGGCTATCGCCTGCTCAAGATCACGCCCGTCGACATGTTCCCTCACACCGACCACACCGAAACCGTAGCGGTCCTCGAACGCCGCTAACCAACCTCAGTAGATTTTTGGGACAAGAAAGGGGGCGACCCGTCTGGGCCGCCCCCTTCGCTTGGTTTATAAATTCCGCTACATCCCCTTGCGCAGGTCGCACACGCCGGCTGCCGCCATCTCGCGCAGCAGCGTCTCGCGGTCGCGCGTCACGATCAAATCCAGCGGGAAGTGAATCTCGTCGAGCATCTTGCGCGCGTGATCGAGCTTGCCAATGGCCATGCCAATGTGGGCATCGGTCGACACGCCAATGCCCACGCCCAGCTCGGCGCAGCGCTCGGCGATCTTGCGGCATACGGCCCAATGCTCAGTGTCGACACCGTGTTCAAGACTATGATTGTTAATCTCGATAATCTTGTGCTTGGCCTTAGCCGCCAACAACACCTCATCGATATCAAACGGAACGCCCGAGCGACCCGTGTGACCCAGCATGAACACCTTGGGGTGCTCCAGGGCATTGATATACATCTCGGTCGCCTGGGCAAGCGTCGCACCTTCGGCAATCTGCGGATTATGCACGCTTGCCACCAAATAATCCAAATTGCGCGTAACCAAATCGAACAGTGAATGCTGACGGCTGTACGAATCGCCGGCGATATCGAGCGTGACAGGAGTGTCCTCGCCAAACAGGCTTCCGTCCAGCGAAACGATATCGGCCTCGGCACCACGCAGCACCAGCACGCCGCTCCAAATGCGCGGCCAGATATCCTGGTTGATAAAGAATTGGTAACTGCGCAGGTCATTGGGGCAAGCCGTAACCATAGAGCTCAGATGGTCGGCAGATCCGAGCACCTGCAGGCCACGCTCTGCCGCCCAGTACACATTCTCCTCAATGGTCGAATATGCATGCGCAGAGAACATCGTATGGGTATGAATGTCACAAGAAAGCAGGTAGGGCATCAGGTCTCCTTATCTGGCACGGCCGTCGCTTATATTCATTGTACGCATAGCCTTCGATAGTCGTAAAACTGCTTCATCCCAATCACACAACGACATAGACAACGGGGTCTGGCTTAAAACCAAACCCCGTTTCACGTAAAACATTGTAAGCAGAGCGCTTTACTTTCGAAGATATTCGTCGGCCAGTTGCTTCCAGGCAGGCAACGAATTGACGATGGTCTCGTAGCTCACACAGTAGCCCAAGCGGAACCAGCCCGGCATGCCAAAGCTGTCCGAAGGCACCGCGAGCAGTTCGTACTTCTTCGCGCGCTCGCAGAACGCATTCGCATCGGGCTCCAGCGCTTTCACCCACAGGTAGAACGCACCGTCCGGCTCAACATAGGTGTAGCCGTACTCCGCTAGTGCGTCGGTAAGCGCGGTGCGGTTGCGCGCATAGGCCTCGACATCGCTCGGTTCATCAATGCAGTCGATAATCACGCGCTGGAAGAGCGCCGGTGCGCACACAAAGCCCAGCGTACGGGCGGCACCCGCAACAGCCGGCATCAGGCGAGCAGCCTGCGGATTGGTATTGGGAACCAAAATCCAGCCCACGCGCTCGCCCGGCAGCGAAAGGGACTTGGAATACGAGTAGCACACGATGGTGTGCTCGTAGATCGAGGGCACCCAAGGCACCTCGGCGCCATAGACGATCTCGCGATACGGCTCATCCGAGATAAGCATGATCGGATTCTCGGGATCGCGCTTGGCGTTGGCCTCGCACAAAACTTTAGCCAGGCGCGTCAAGGTATCGCGCGTATACACAGCGCCGGTCGGGTTATTGGGCGAGTCGATAATGACGGCAGCCGTCTTATCGGTAATCGCCTTGAGCACGTTATCCACGCTCAGCTGGAACGTATCTTCATCGGCGAGCGCCTCAACACACGTACAGCCGGCCTTCTCAATCCAAACGCGATACTCCGGAAAGTACGGGGCGATAACAATAACCTCGTCGCCCGGGTTCGTAACGGCGTTGAGCGTGCAGGTGAGCGAAGCCGCGGCACCCACCGTCATAAAGACGTCTTTGCCCTCATAGCTCGTTCCAAAGCGGCGGTTGAGCGATTCGGCGACGGCTGCTCGACATTGCGGCAGGCCCGGAGCGGGGGTGTAGCCGTGCAACTGGTCACTCGGCAGCTCCAGGGCCTTCTTAATCGACTCAGCCACGGCAGCGGGCGCCGGAACGCTCGGATTGCCCAGCGAAAAATCGAATACGTTTTCCGCACCGATCTGCGCCTTGCGCTCAAGGCCATAGCTAAAAATCTCACGGATGATGGAGCTTTCCGCACCGCGAGCATACATAGTTTCGTTGATCATCTGTTCCCCTTTCGCATAGGCGGTATTGTACGCTTTAGTTGAGCAAAGTGCCGCAGCAATGTTGATTGGGGACAGACTTAAATGCGTGAAAACGCTCATTTAAGTCTGTCCCCAATCAACAGACGGCCCCATATCGCTCAAAAGAAAAAGCCTCCGCAGGTTTCCCCGCGGAGGCTTTCGCCACAAAGACTATTTGTCGGTGTCGGCATCGTCATCGACATCGACGACGGCATGGTCATCGCCAGCGTCGCCGGATGCGGCTTCGGCATCCTCCTGCATGGCCGCCTGCGCAAAGGCCGCGGCATCAGCCGCCAGCTCTTCCTCGCTCATACGAGGCGCGCGCTTCTTGGTCGGCATGCCGGCCGCCTTGGCATTGCGCTCCTCCTTGGCCGCCAGGATATCGCCCTCGCGCTCAAGGTAGGCGTCCCACTCGTTATCGAGCAGGGCATTCACGGCATCGCCCTCGACAGTCTCGCGCTCAAGCAGCACCTTCGCCATCAGATCGAGCTGATCGCGACGGGCGTCCAGGATCTCGACCGCACGACGATGGGCCTCACGCATAATGCGCTGAACCTCGATATCGATGCGGCGCGCCGTCTCCTCGGAGTAATCCTGGTGATCGGCGTAATCGCGACCAAGGAATACCTGATGCTGCGCCTCACCAAACACTTGCGTACCCAGTTCCTCGCTCATGCCCAGGCGCGTGACCATCTCGCGCGCCATCTTGGTCGCGCGCTCCAGATCGTTGCTCGCGCCCGACGTGATGTCGTCGCACATGAGCTCCTCGGCAACGCGACCGCCCAAGAACACGGCGAGCTCGTCGAGCATCTCGTTCTTGGTCTTGAGGAAGTGATCCTCCTGCGGAAGCTGCAGTGTGTAGCCCAGGGCCTGACCGCGGCTGACGATCGAGATCTTATGAACCGGATCGGAGTGCTCCAGGATGTGGCCCACCAAAGCGTGACCGCTCTCATGGTAGGCAATCGTGGTGCGCTCGGCCTCGGTCATCACGCGACCCTTGCGTTGCGGTCCGGCAATCACGCGCTCCATCGACTCCTCGACCTCGTCCATCGAGATCACGGAACGATGACGGCGAGCGGCCAGCAACGCAGACTCGTTGAGCAGGTTCGCCAAATCGGCACCAGTAAAGCCAACGGTCATCTGGGCGAGCTTCTCAAACTTAACGTCCTCGTCCATCGGCTTGTTCTCAGCATGCACGCGCAAGATCTGCTCGCGGCCCTTCACGTCCGGACGGTCGACCGTAACTTGACGATCAAAACGACCGGGGCGCAGCAATGCCGGGTCCAGAATATCGGGGCGGTTGGTCGCGGCGATCAGGATGACCGACTCGCTTTCCTCAAAACCGTCCATCTCGACCAGCAGCTGGTTGAGCGTCTGCTCGCGCTCGTCGTGGCCGCCGCCCAAACCGGCTCCGCGCTGACGTCCCACGGCATCGATCTCGTCAATAAAGATGATTGACGGAGCCTGAGACTTGGCCTCCTTAAAGAGGTCACGCACACGGCTGGCGCCGACACCCACGAACATCTCGACAAAGTCGGAACCCGAGATGCTAAAGAACGGCACGCCCGCCTCGCCGGCAACGGCCTTGGCCAGCAACGTTTTACCGGTGCCCGGAGGGCCCACCAGCAACACGCCACGCGGGATCTTGGCGCCCAGCTTGCGATAGCGATCCGGATCGCTCAAAAAGTCACGGATCTCCTCGAGCTCCTCGACTGCCTCGTCCACGCCGGCAACGTCCTCGAACTTGACCTTGGGACGCGTAGCCTCGTTGGTCTTGGCATTGGTCTTGCCAAACTGCATGTTCCTATTATTGGCGCCCATCATCTGGCGCATAAAGTAGAACATGATGGCGATCAGGGCAATCGTCGGCAGCACACTCATCGCCAAGTCGCCCCAAAAATCGGGGTCGTTGGTGTTGACGATGTACTTGGTGTCGGGGTGCTCCGCCATAAGCTCGGCAAGCGAATCGGAGCCGACATAGGTCGAGGAGAAGCTCTTGAGCTCGCTCGTATCACCCTTGTCCTTTTTCGTCTTCCAGTAATGACCCGCCACGCTTCCGTCTTGAACCGTATAGGTCAAATCTTCGACGCGATCCTGCTTAATGGCGCTCACCATCTCGCTCGTCGCGAGCTTAACGGTATTGCTGGAGCTGGCAAAGCCGGAGCCCATGTTAAAGAAGGCGTAGCCCAGAAGCGCGCAAGCCAAAATAAAATACAGCCAGCCCGTACGCGTGGGCTTCTTGCCTCCGGGCATTCCCGGGATCTTAGGCTCCCGGGGAGTCTGGGAATTGTTATCGTTACGGTCGTCGGGCATCTTACGAATAAACCTCCGGTTTCAAAATGCCCAGATACGGAAGGTTGCGATAGCGCTCGGCATAGTCGAGGCCGTAGCCCACCACAAAGGCATCGGGGCAATGGGTTCCAACATACTTAGGCGTGACGGCCGAGGTACGGTCCTCAACGTCCTTCCATAGGAAGGCGGCGACCTCCAGAGAAGCGGGCTTGCGGCTCTCGAGGTTCTTCATCAGGTACTTGAGGGTCAGGCCCGAGTCCAGAATGTCCTCGACGATCAGCACGTCGCGACCACGGATGTCGATATCCAGGTCCTTAATGATACGCACGATACCCGAAGACTTCACACCGTCGCCATAGCTCGAAACAGCCATGAAATCGATGTTGGTCGGCAGCTCGATCTTGCGCATCAGGTCGCCCATAAAGACCACGGCGCCGCGCAGGACCGCAATCAGTACCAGATCCTTACCCGCGTAGTCGCGAGTAATCTGCTCGCCTAGGCGAGAGACGATACCGTCGATATCCTCCTGCGTAAACAGAACCTTCTCGATATCCGGATGTTGAGAAGCCATGACAACCCTTTCTTGTGCTTAATCGCCCACACACCGCCGTATGGACGCGAACTACACATTCTAGCAGCGCACGGGGTATATTTTCCAGCCCGCGCACCATCAGCGCGGGAATACCGTCAACGCCGCACAGAAAAGCTGGTGCGAGGAGCTAATCCGCGTCAACCACGCGAAGCAGATAGGCCACGCGCGTCGCCGCCGTGCACTTAAAACGTTCGTCCGCGCGAACGCCCGCGACCCATACTACGGCACCCCCCGGAGCCGTTCTTACCACGGGTACGCCAGAGCGGTCTGAAACAGGAATGCGCGCCTCGTTCAACAGGTCTGACACTTTCTTGCTTCGGCCGTTCATCCCCAACGGGCACATCACGTCTCCCGGCACAGGGCTATCCACCCACAGGCGCGCCGATCGTGCCTCGGTGGGAATCTCCCCGCGCGAGCCGGCTAACATCCGCTCGCCATCGCAGTCGGCAAACCCCAGGGCCGCCGCATCCACCAAGGCCGCAACCTTTCCGGCAGCAGCAAGCTCGCGGGCACGGTGCACGATATCGCACCCCGGCTCCACAGCCATCGGCTCCGCTGTCAGCATATGCCCCGCCCCCAGCGGCAGACAACCGGGAACGGAGATCCAATCGGCCACTAAACCCTCGCGCGCCGCCGGGGCCTTGAACGCCAGCATGCCAAACTCCACACGGGCATCAATTCCCGCAGGAAGCGTAACCGAGCCCGAGCCCGCAGCGACGCAGGCGAGCACGCGCTCCACGTGCCGCATCTCCGGTCGCGCGTCGGGATCGATGCGCTTAATCGCCAACCGCACGATACGCCGTGCAATCACAACTTCAGCGGCGGCAAGACGGCGCGCATCGAGCACCAGTGCGCCCACCGCTTCCTTGCGCAGGCAGCTTCGAAACGCCTGTGCCGAAAGCTGAGAAAGAAAGGCATCCTCATCGCCTAAGATCTCGCAGGCGGCGCCAATCGTCTTGCAGACGCTCGCATTGCGCTGCGCCACCACTGGCATCACTCTATGGCGCACGTAGTTTCGCAGATACGAGACATCCTCATTGCTCTCATCTTCACGCCACGGCTGACCATGTACCTGTAGATAGCCCACGAGCTCGCCATGAGTTAGGTCAAGCAAGGGGCGCACCACGATATTCCTTCGACGGGGAATGCTCGAAAGCCCAGCCGGGCCCGACCCCTTAATGGCGTTCATCAAAAATGTTTCCGCGCGGTCCGACGAAGTATGCGCGGTACAGATACGAGCCGCCGTCCGCGGTGCGCCCGATTCGGCACAAAGTTCGCGAACATATCTCCGTGCCGCGGCATAGCGCACCTCGCGAGCCGCAGCCTCGATATTGCCCGATTCGTCATCAAAATAGGCATGCTCAACACACAGCGGCAAGCCGTATTGCGCGCACAGGTCACGTACAAAGGCCTCGTCGCCATCGGATGCCTCCCCGCGCAGATGATGGTTTACATGCAGCACGTGCAATCGCTCGCGCGCAATGGGAGCGACGCCGCGCCCGTCCTGGATATCCAGCTTTGATGTGCAGGCCATAAGGAGCAGCGCCGTCGAGTCCGCACCGCCTGATACCATGAGCACTACGGGGGCAGCGGCCTGCCGCGTTGCCAGGGCGCTCTTATCCGTCCTCGGCGCGGCATGATGTCCATAGTGCTGAGATACCGTTGGCATTCGCTTCCTCCTCTATTCGTCCGCACTCATTGTATCCTTTGGAATCTTATGTCTCGCCTGCACCTTCATATCCTCGGCAGCGGCTCAAAAGGCAACTGCGCACTCGTCGAGGGGCCTCAGGGGCTCATCATGATCGACAACGGCCTGTCCCGCCGCGAGACACTTAAACGCATGGCGGAGCTTGGCCTCTCGGCAGACGACGTCGCCGCTCTTGTAATCACCCATGAGCATGGTGACCATATCAAGGGGCTCGATGTATGGTGCAAGCACTGGCATGGTCCCCTCTTTACTAGCAGGGACACCCTTTCATGCAAAGAAAACCTTGCGCACCTGCCCGTAGAGGAATTTGACCCCGGCGACACGCTCCCCATTGCCGGCATCCAGGTACAAACCTACTCAACATCGCACGATGTCATCAATCCTGTCGGCTATCGATTCAATGCTCTCGATGATTCCATTGGGTTTGCCACCGACACCGGAGAGTTGTCGAGCAAGGCCATAGGCACCCTCAAAGACTGTCGAGTTCTCGCGCTCGAAAGCAACCACGATGTAACAATGTTGCGCGAAGGACCGTACCCCCGCTTTCTTCAGGAACGCATCCTGTCCGCAAAGGGGCACCTTTCCAACAACCAGGCCGCCGAAGCCGCGCGAGAACTTGTTACCGATCGCACCGAACAGCTCATCGCCATGCATATCAGCCAGGACAATAATCGTCCAAGCCTTACCGTCAAAAGCTATGCCAACGCGCTTGATGCAAGTCTCGATGATGAACTCGGCAGTTCTGCCACCCGTCTTCAAGGGCCACGGAAGCTCTCGATACGCCCTGCAAGCCAGTATCAACCGACAACCATTCAATAGCCCCTCAAGACAACAAAGGGGGGGGCTGGGAATCACTTCCCAGCCCCCCCTTAACTCATACTCTCGATTGAAGCAGAGCCATCGTTAGTCGATGGAGATCTTCGTAACGTTCTTCTTCTCGACGATCTTAGGAACCGTAACGGTGAGGATGCCGTCAGCATACTTTGCAGAGAGGCCCTCGCTCGAAGCGTCCTTCAGATATACGCCACGCGTCGCGCTGTACGAGCTAAACTCCTTCTGGAGGAAGTTCTTACCCTCGTTTTCGGCGCTCTCCTCGACGTTCACGCTGATGGACAGGCGACCCTCATTGAGCTCAACGTCGATGTCATCCTTGGCGACACCGGTCAGATACGCCTTGACCTCGTAGCCATCGCCCTTATCCTCAACGTCAACGGGAAACGCCTTGGAAGCAATCGAGTTGTTTGCAAGGTCGGTCATATCATCAAACAGATCGAACAGCGAGCTAGCAGAAGGACGAACGCCAAAAACCGAACGATAAGGAACCATGCTTGCCATGTTTACCACTCCTTTTAAGGACTGCCGAGCCATCTTCTAGGTGACTGGGACTTCTTTTGACGCTCTTATATATGCCCACCCAGTGCTCATATATACATCGACTATAAAGTTTTTTGAGTCCAGTACTATAAGCATATCTAAGTGTGTATGACTCAGGTTTTAGTAAGGTTAAGGTTCTTTGAACCAGAGCTTAAATAACAAGTATGTTCGCAGCTACAAATAACAAGGGGCTTACAATGAGCGCGTACACGTTGTTGGTAACGAGCTAAAGGGCATCATGGACGACCAAAACCAGAACAATATGTTTATGCCGACGCAGGGCGAAGATACTTCTACGCAGCCGCCACGGTTCCATCGCCCCCACATCTCGCAAGAGCCCATTAATGATCCTGAGCCCGATTATGTGACGAGAAATCGATATCAAACGCTCGAGGATGCCCAAACGGGACGTAAACATATGGGCGTTGCCTCGGGAGACCCTGTATATCTGAAAGACGCACCATTATCTAAAAACAGCGCAGCTAGCGATGAGCCGATGAAAGCATCCGCCGCTCATCAACAAAGAGGGCCTCGACCCAAGCAAACCTTGACGCATTCGGCTCGCTATCTCGAAACGCCAAAACAGGGAAAATCAATCTTCGTTTCGTCAAGTAAACGACGCAAGCAGCATCAGCTGACAATTCTGCTTTTGATCATTGCGGCCATAGCAGTTGCCCTTGTTATACGATTTATTTTCTTTAAATAAAGGCTCAATACCAAAAACAACAAGATCGTCTGGTGTAATTGAGTCATTTACACCCCGTAAACGCAAAGAAGGGGGAGGCCGCGAGGCCTCCCCCTTCTTCAAGTCA
>NZ_QSRL01000017.1 GCF_003437035.1 Collinsella sp. TF08-11AT | reverse complement strand
GCAGGGCCGACTCGCTTCGAATCGGGCGCTACACCAACTTTCTCGACACTACCGGAAACAAAGAGAAGAGGGGTATGGTCACCACGGTTGCCGTCACCGCACTCTGTGGCGTAACCGAGCCCGCGTTCTACGGTTGCCTCATCGAGCGTCCCCGCCTGCTTGTCGGCACGGCAATCGGCGCGCTCTGCGCTGGACTCCCTGCAGGCATCTTTGTTCTGAAAGAGTATGTTGCGGGAGCATGCCCCGGCCTTCTTTCGGCACTCATCTTTATCGCTCCCGATGGGTCCATGGGCAACTTCGTGCTGGCATGCGTTGTCGCCATCATCGCCATCGTCGTCTCCTTCATCGCTGCACGCGTGATCATCAAGAAGAACCCCAGCTATATTGAGTAGATGCCCGCTGTTTGCATTGGGGACATCCTCGGCAGACCATTAGCAAGAACCCAAGAAGTCCCTTAGGAGCTCGATTAATCCATTCGGATTCCTGAGGCACAAACGACCCCGATTCCACAATGAAATCGGGGTCGTTGCTTCTAAAGCCGTGGATAGACAATCGGTGTTTACCTTAGCTCCCTATCCAAGTTAATTATCCACGCTCGTTCTCCGGTCGGGAGATTTTCTTCGCTCGCGTGTCCAGAAATCCACGCTCGCGCAGGACATCCAGGTCCGCACCCGCCCTTGTCTCGATCTGTAACAGCAAGAGGCCTATTCCGCTTCTACATGTTACAGATCAAGATATTCCTAAAACACCCTAAGTTTCATCTCAATCTGTAACAGCTAGATGCCAAATATCGGTCTTGGTGTTACAGATTTAGACAAACTAGAGGACGAGACAAACCAAAAACGGGATGGGCGCCAACCCGATGGCGCACCACCTAAATAGAAACGGGCCCTGTCCCACAAGGGAACAGAGCCCGAAACTCTCATGGAGCCAGTGACAGGAATCGAACCTGCAACCCACTGATTACAAATCAGTTGCGCTACCGTTGCGCCACACTGGCACACTTGGCGCTTTCGCGCGAAGCCAGTTAAGAATAAAGGAATTGCGGACGAGGCGCAACAGGCCCTTCGCCCGACCACATCTCAAAACTATTCGCCAGAACGAATAGTTTTATCCGTTCGCCAAAACCAAAAACTATTCGTTTTGGCGACGGCAACCCACAGTCCATTGATTACAAATCAACGGGCTGACCAATTGGGAAACGGGTCTCTATGGATAATCCCCTACCTCCCGCGCAGGGCCTTAAGCTTGGCCAGGGCATCGGGACTCAGGCGGCTGCCCAGAGTCATCTTGATCTGCGGGGCCTCCTCGGCCTCGTGAACGTCGTTATCAATCTGTTTGATCTCGTCCACCAGCATACGGCTCGAGATGCGCGTGACGCCCTTCCCCATGACGACAGCCTGGATCGTGCCGTCACTCGATACCACGGAGCACGCGCGGCCTTCCTCGCGTGCCTCGATGCAGAGCTTCTGCACCACGGTATCGGCAGAGACGCCCGTCGGCGAGAACTCGATGCGCACGCCGCGGGCCGGTAGGTTGGGGCGCTCGTTGGAGATGTTGCCCGCGCCGTCGAACACGATCACGGCCTCGTAACGGCCCTGGGCAAACGCCGCGACATCGTTGATAAGCGCAGTACGAGCCATATCGTGGACGTCGCTGGAATATGGATCGTCGGAATGGTCGTAGACGAGCTTTTCGTAGCGCGGCGTGCAGTGAATCACGTTGTAGCCGTCGACCACCAGCAGCTCGGGCTTATTGGAGTGCACCGTCGAGACCGGATCGGCGATGGCCTGCGCAAACGCATTGCCGCCCACACCATAGGTCGCGGCCGAAACGATCGGCTTGGCCGAGCCCTCGCCAAAGCGCTTGGCCTTGGACTTGGCGCGGTTCTTCTTGGACATGCGCTACTCCTCCCCCATGAGCTCGCCGGCATTGCGGCGCAACCACTCAAAGCACAGCGCAGTGGTCGCCTGGGCAACATTGAGACTCTCGGTCATGCCGCGCTGGGGAAGCTTGGTCAAAAAGTCGCATTTCTCAAGCACCAGGCGCGAGATGCCGTCGCCCTCGGAGCCCATGACGAGCGCAACGCGGCCCTCGAAGGGAGCATCCCAGCAGCTGCCCTCGGCGTGCTCGGAAGCACCGCCCACCCAAAAGCCGGCGGCCTTGAGGTCGTCGAGCGCTCGAGCGATGTTGGGAACCTGTGCGATGGGCAGATGCATAACGGCGCCGGCAGAGGTCTTGTAGCTGCCGACGGTCACACCGGCGGCGCGCTTGTTGGCAATGATGACGCCCGCCGCGCCCACGACCTCGGCAGAGCGCACGATGGCGCCAAAGTTACCGTCGTCGGTCACGTGGTCGAGCACGACGACAAGAGCCGGACCCTCGCCCGCGCGGTCGAGGATATCGGCAACATCGGCATAGGGGAAGTTGCCCACCTCGAGCGCAATGCCCTGGTGAGCGCCATGGCTCGACAGCGCATCGAGCTGCGCGCGCGGCACATACTTAATGCGGACACCCGCGGCGTTGAGATCGTCGACCAGGCGCGACAAGGCAGCATCGCGCTCCCCGCCCTCGGCGATGAGCGCGCACTTGACGGGAAAGCCGGTGCGCAGGGCCTCGGCGGCAGCACGGCGACCTTCGATAAACTCGCCCTTGGGGACCTGAATGTTGTCGCGGTTGCGATTTCGCTGCGGACGCGCAGCCTGGGCTTGGGAGCGCTCGCGCTGGCCCTTGGAAGCGGCAGCGCGGTCATTGCGGCGAATCGGGCGCGAGCCAGAAGCAGCCTGCTTGCCGCCACGAGACGCACGCTTGCGATTGTCGGCCATATAGCGACCTCCTTAAATAGATAACGAACAAGAATCGACCGTCCGAGCCACGGCACCTTGCCTTTCAATCGTCGGGCATGACCACCAGGTCTATGCCCTCCTCTTTCAAGGCAATCTGCCGCACCTCGAACGGTCGACAAATACTAGAGAGTCTTAATACGAGTGCCCGCAGCAGTATCCTCAATGGTGAGGCCCAGGTCCTTGAGCTGGTCACGGATGGCATCGGCCAGATCCCAGTTCTTGGCGGAGCGGGCCTCGGCGCGAGCCTCGAGAATCTTGGCAGCAGCCTCGTCCACATCGTCACCCGTGTAGGCAACCAGACCGGCGGCAACGCCCAGCAGTCCCAGCGGCAGCTCGACCTTGGGCTCGGGAAGCTCGACGCCAAACGTATCGAGCAGCTCGGTCAGCGTATCGGCGGCAGCCAAGACTGCGGCCTTGTCGGCAGCATCGCCCGCCTGCTCCAGATACTGATTGCACTCGGTGACAAAGCCAAAGACGGCACCCATGGCACCGGCGGTGTTAAAGTCGTCGTCCATGCACTCCTTAAAGGCGGCGCGAGTCTCGGCGGCCTTGGCGACAAATGCCTCGGCGGCAGCCTTATCGGCGTCGGCCGTCGCGTGGCTTGCAGCCCAGCGCAGGTTCTCGACCGTACCGGCGATACGCGTGAGCGAGTTCTCGGCACCCTCCAGGCGCTCCCAAGAAAAGTCAAGCGGCGAGCGATAGCTCGTCTGCAGCATCAGCAGGCGCAGAGCCGCAGCAGAGTGCTGCTCGAGCACCTCGGCCAGCGTAAAGAAGTTACCGAGCGACTTGGACATCTTCTCGCCGTCTACCAGCAGCATGCCCGTGTGCATCCAGGTGTTGGAGAAGCCCTGGTGCCAGGCGCAGGTGGCCTGGGCGCACTCGTTCTCGTGATGCGGGAAGGCAAGGTCGGAGCCACCGCCGTGGATGTCGATCGGGGTGCCCAGGTAGCGGTGCACCATGGCGGCGCACTCGGTGTGCCAGCCGGGACGGCCCTCGCCCCAGGGGCTCGGCCAGCTGGGCTCGCCGGGCTTGGCGGCCTTCCACAGGGCAAAGTCGAGCGGGTCGTTCTTGTCCTCGTTCTCCTCGATGCGCGCACCTACCATAAGGTCGTCGATGTTGCGGCCCGAGACCTGACCATAGTTGGGATCGCTGCGCACGGCAAAGTACACATCGCCGTTATCGGCTGCGTAAGCGTGGCCCTGCTCGATAAGCGTCTTGATCATGGCGATCATGGGGCCGATCTCCTTGGTGGCGCGGGGGCGCACATCGGGATCGAGCACATTGGCGGCGCGCATGACGCCGATGAACTTGTCGGAGAACTCCGTCGCGACCTCGGCAGCCGTACGGCCTTGCTCGTTGGCGCGCTTGATGATCTTGTCATCGACATCGGTGAGGTTCTGGGCGAACGTGACCTCGTAGCCGCTCGCGATGAGCCAGCGACGAATCACATCGAAGCTGATGAACGTGCGGGCGTTGCCGATGTGGATGTTGTCGTAGACCGTGGGGCCGCACACGTACATGCGGACCTTGCCGGACTCGATGGGCTGGAACTCTTCCTTTTTATGGGTAGCGCTGTTGTAGATACGCATTCGTTACTCCTTAACGGTTTTCTGTAGCAGGCAGACGGCCCAGGCGCCGATTCCCTCGCCCTGGCCTTCCCAACCGAGCTTTTCGGTCGTAGTGGCGGCGACGCCCACGTTTTCGACGTCAACGCCCAGGGCATGGGCAAGGTTGGCGCGCATGGCATCGCGGTGCGGGGTGATCTTAGGTTGCTGACAGGCAATGGTGCAATCGGCATCGACAAACTCAAAGCCCAGCTCGCGCGCATAGTCCATCACGCGAGCGAGCAGCACCATCGAATCGGCACCCTCGTAGGCGGGATCGGTGTCGGGGAATAGCTTACCGATGTCTCCCCCGCGGCAGGCGCCCAAAATGGCGTCGGCCAAGGCGTGCGCGAGCACATCGGCATCAGAGTGGCCCAGCAGACCGCGCTCGTAGGGAATGTCGACACCGCCGATGACACATCGACGCCCCTCCACCAGGCGGTGAACGTCGTAGCCGTGTCCAATGCGCAGGTTACTGAACATGGGGAAGGTCCTCTCCCTCGGCCATGCGGCCGAGCAGAATCGCGGTTACGGGACGCAGGTCCTCGGGCACCGTCACCTTAAGGTTGTCGCGCGGGCTCTGAACGCAGCGGACGCGCCCACCCATGCGCTCGACCAGCGAAGAATCGTCGGTGCCGATAAAGCCCTCGGCGATGGCTGCGGTGTGGACGCGCTTCATGGCGTCGACGCTAAAGATCTGCGGCGTCTGTGCAGCCCAATAGAGTTCGCGCGGCGGCGTCTCAACGATGTTATCGCCGTCGACGATCTTGAGCGTGTCGATCGCGGGCTGGCCGCACACGACACCGTCGAGGGCGCGGTCGCTCACGAGCACGTCGATAGCGTGATCGATCGCCTCGGTCGTAATGAGCGGACGGGCGCCGTCGTGAATGGCGACATATTCGAAACCCGCCGGAACCGCATGCACGCCGGCACGGGTGGAATCCTGGCGGGTATCGCCGGCATCGGCAAAGCTGATAGGCGTGTCATAGTCAAACGGATCGATGGCCAGGCGGCACATCTCGGCACGACGCTCGGCAGGGCAAACCACGACGATGTGTCCGACCTTATCGCTACGGTCAAATGCGCGGATGGACCAGCTCATAAGCGGACGACCCGCTACATTGACGAGCTGCTTGCCACCGGGGTTACCAAAGCGCTGGCCGCTGCCACCGGCAACGACTACGGCGCATACGGGCGCCATTATGCGTTCCCCTGTTTGGTGCCCTTCATGCGGTACAGGGAGTCCGCAAGAATGGCAGGGTTGTTAACGCCAAAGTCGCCCAGGCGCTCCGGATCCTCGCTGATGTCGTCCATGAGCTCCTGCAGCGAGCCGTACTCGTCGACAATCTTCTCGGCCACGCCGTCACGCACGACGGACACGCGGGAAAGTGTACGCAGGCCCAGCGGCGTCATGACGGAGTCCTCGTCCAGGTCGTCGTAACCCAGAACCGCCGCCACGTGCTGCGGGTCGGACAGATCTTTAGGCGTCATACGGGCGAGCTCGGCGCGAATCTTCTCGGCGTTTGCCTCGGAGGAATCGCTCGCGTAGTCGCGAATCATCAGGTCGTACTCGGTATCCATGCTGGAGCCGGCGAGCTGCTCGAGCTGCATCTGCACGAGCTTGCCCTGGTTGCCCAGCTTGACGATGCAATCCTTAAGCTCGGTCTTTGCCTGCTGCATGATCTCGAAGCTCGAGAAAATACCGGTAATGTCGGCGAGCGTAACGTAGTCATCGAGCTCGAGGGCCGTCAGGCGCAGCAAGGAGCGATCGAGCGACTGACGGGTGGTCTGGAGCGTGGCGACGAGCTGGTTGACCGAGCTCATGATGGTGGTGACGGGCTGGATCTCGTAGCTCTTGCCGTGAACGTACACATTGACGACGGCACGACGGGCCGAAACCGAGATCACGATGGCATCGGTGAGCACCGACATGCGAGCGGCGGTGCGGTGACGCATGCCCGTCTCGCTCGTGGCGAGTGAGGGATCGGGATTGAGATGGAAGTTGGCGCGCAGGATCTGGGTGAGGTCGCCGTCGATAACGATGGCGCCGTCCATCTTGGAGAGCTCGAACAGGCGGTTCGAGGTGAACGAAATGTTGAGCGGGAAGCCGTCGTTACCGGCAGCGAGCACGTTTTCGGTGTCGCCGACGCAGATAAGGGCGCCCAGGTGACCGGCGATGATCATGTCGAGGGCGGTGCGGATCGGCTGACCAGGTGCCGTCAGGCGGATGGCCTGTTCCATACGCTTTTGCAGCTCGTTCTTATCCAAGGCATCGCTCCCATCGTATACGCTCCATAAACGCTAAATAGTTTCTCACGGTTTGTCCTCGCGACGCTTGCGAAATCCGATGCTTACAGAATGAGCGAACACCGCTGAGAGCCTCAACCCAAATGAGCTGTTCATGTGGTAGCATCGGGATTCACATGAATGAGGGAGTAGTCGCGTGACCGGGTTCGCCTCCGGTGGCGCGGCAAGTCAACATACTGGCCGACACGGTCTGGCTTGCCTTAATGAACGAGACTCGTGGTTGTACGCGCGGCGCGTACGCCACGGGTCTTTTTTGTTGCTCCCCTGTCAGAAGTACACGCGGGTTCGCCCGCAAGGAGGGAGCCAAACCATGGGACTCGTAGAGCTCGTGCTGCTCGCCATTGGCCTTTCGATGGACGCCTTTGCCGTATCCATCTGCAAGGGCCTTGGCATGAAGAAGATCAACCTTAAGGTCGCCGTAGTGCTCGGCCTGTTCTTTGGCGGCTTCCAGGCCGGCATGCCCGTGATCGGATGGGCGCTTGGCAGCCAGTTTATGGGCATCATCGGCCCCATCGACCATTGGATTGCCTTTATCCTTTTGGCCTTCATCGGCGGCAAAATGCTGTGGGAGGCTTTTACCGAGGACGAGGATGAAGGCGACGGCAAGAATGCCGAAAAGATTGAACTGAGCGAGTACCTGATCCTCGCCATCGCCACTTCAATCGACGCCCTGGCCGTGGGCATCTCGTTCGCCGCGCTTTCGGTCGACATCGTTCCCGCTGTATCGCTTATCGGCGTCACAACGTTTATCTTCTCCGTCGCCGGCGTAGCGATCGGCCACACCTTTGGCGCGCGCTACGAAAAACCTGCCACCATCGTGGGCGGCATCGTGCTCATCCTCATCGGACTTAAGATCTTGCTTGAGCATCTGGGGATTTTGGCGCTGTAACGCCAAACACAATCGCTCAAAACTCAACGCCAGTACAAGGCCTCATGCAAAGTTTTGCATGAGGCCTTTTCGTGCAGACTTTTGCATGTCATACTGATATGCAAAAGTCTGCACGTTAGGAGATCGCCGTGAATACCCTTCCCATCACCACACCGCGCCAAGCTGGCATCTACGTGCGCCAGGCACGCGAGGCTCAGGGTCTCACCCGTGCCGCCCTCGCCAAAACGGCCAGTGTTTCAGAGCGCCTGCTCGCATCGCTCGAGCTAGGAGACGCCACCGGCATTCGACTCGACAAGTTGCTGTCCGTCTTTAACGCACTCGGCATAGGTCTCTTTGCGCAAAGCGATAACGACTCCATCGCATCGCCCTCCGAACATCCGACGACGAAAGCGGACCTCCCTATCGCGAACTCGAATGCCCTGCCAAAGCCAAGCGTAGGCAGACGACCCGCTCGACAAGGAACGCCATCTTCCTATGGTGCCTTGCTGGCCCAAATCGCAGCCGAGCAAGGCCTTTCCGACACTTCAGACCTCTCCTTTGACTGTAAGGTTGTGAAATAAATGGCAGAGATGGAGCTTGCGACCCTCATTTGTGGCGAAATCGCAGGCACTCTCCGGCAAGACGAGCATGGACTCTGCAGCTTTGTATACGCCCCAACCTATCGCGGAGCACCACTATCGCTTACAATGCCGCTTTCCAATCGCACGTATGGCCATAACATCGTCCGCCCGTTCCTATTTGGCCTTTTGCCCGACAGCCAAGAGCAGCGTCGCGCTATTGCCGCCGAGCATGACGTTGCATCCAACAACCCCGTCGCCCTCTTGTGCCATATCGGTCTTGACTGCGCAGGGGCCGTTCAGTTTTGTCGAACCGATCAATTAGGCGCCGCCCGCGGCAGGGTCTCGGCATACCGCCCGCTTACCAATTCTCAAATCGCTCACAAGCTCAAAGCAATTCGCGATGACGAAAGAGAGACATGGATGGGCTCCAACGAAAGCTGGTCCCTGGGCGGCAACCAAGGCAAATTTGCACTAGCTTGGCATGATGGCCAATGGTGCGAATGTCTAGGGTCATCCCCCACTACCCATATCTTCAAAAATGGTGTCGTTGGGTTCAAACATCAGGCCTTAAACGAATTCGTCTGCATGAAAACGGCTCGGCGTGTTGGCATTCCAACTGCCAACGTCTCCTATTGCACATTTGAAGACGAAGCCGCGCTCGTCGTTGAACGGTACGACAGAATTGTCAATAGCAGCGGAAATATCGAAAGGCTGCATCAGGAGGACTTTTGCCAGGCGCTCGGTGTATTGCCAAGCCAGAAATACACCGCCGACGGAGGACCAACCACACGAGACATCCAAGAACGACTGATTAACACAGTCCCCCACCACATGAATCTTGTGCTTTTTACCTATATGTTGTTCTATAACGCCATTATCGGAGCGCCTGACGCACACGCTAAAAACTACTCGCTCATCCTAGGTAAAGGCACAAACGCAGCGCTCGCACCCATGTACGATGTCGCATCGGGCTTGGCGTACGAGCGTATGCGCCGCCGGGCGCGCCTTGCCATGAGCGTTGGCGGCGAAAATCGAGTGGGGCGCATCGGTCCAGGCGCTATCCGCCGATACCACGGTATGGGCGACCCCGCGCTGGAGGCGGCGCTCACCGATGCCGGGCTATCCGAGAAGTTTTGCTTTGCGACCATGATGGACCTCGCCTACGAGGTGCCCATTTGCATGGAAGAGATCATGGACGAATACGCCGACCTGCCCGGCATGGCGGACCTGCGCGAGCACATGCTCGGCCCCGTCCGCGAAAACTGCCAGCGAACCCTCGACCTCATCAGGGCGGATATGGGCTAGACGCCAATCAATTTCCCATTTCTTAAAAGAAGAGAGGGGACACCTGTCGCAAAAGACCGGGTACCCCCTCTCGTAATGTCATTTGCAATCCGCTAGCACGTGGCTCGGACTGCTGCTAGCGCAACCTTTACGCGGCGAGGCGCTTGAGCACGTCGATGAGCAGCTCGTAGAAGCGCTCGGCAGAAGCGAGCTCCATGCTCTCGTCCGGGGTGTGGACATCGGAGAGCGTCGGGCCCACGGCGATGGCATCCAGGCCGTGCAGGGCCTCGGCAAACAGGCCGCACTCAAGGCCGGCGTGAATGGACTCGATGCGCAGCTCGGAGCCAAAGAGCTCGCGATAGCTCTCGACAAAGACGTCGCGGACCGGCGAATGCTCGGCATAGCTCCAGCCGGGATACTCGAACTCAAACTTGGCGTCGAAGCCCAGGACATCGGCAAGCGTCTGCAAACGATCCTTGAACTCGTTCTGCAGCGAGGTGATCGAGGAGCGCGGGGAAAGCATGATCTTAACCTCGTCGTCAGAGGTGGCAACCACGCCGATGTTGGAGGAAACCTCGACTGAGCCGTCGGTGGCGACGTTGCGGCGAATCACACCATTGGGGGCAAGACGCAGAGCGCGGATGAGGGCAAGCGCGGACTTCTGGTCCATGGCCTCGACCTCGGCGTCGTCGGCAATCTCGACGGTGCAGGTAAAGCCGGGGTCGAAGACCTCGAGCTCGGCAGTGACGTCGGCGATGATGTCCTTTGCGATCTGGGCCGCGGCCTCGGCGGCAGCGTGGTCGGCATAGACCAGAACAGCCTTGCACTCACGGTTGATGGCGTTGTCCTTGGTGCCGCCGTTAAAGCTCACGATGGCGGGCTCGCCGGCAACCATCAGGCGGTCGATGATGCGGGCCATGATGAGGTTGCCGTTGCCGCGCTCCAGGTGGATATCGCTGCCGGAGTGGCCGCCCAGCAGGCCGGAGATGTCGAGCGTGAGGGTGCTACCGGTCTTGTGCTCGCGCGCGATGGGGCAGGTGTAGGTAACGACGACGCCGCCGGCGCAGCTGACGGTGGCAACGCCCTCTTCCTCGGAGTCAAGGTTAATCATGGTGCGGGCGCTAATCTGGGACTTGTCGAGCGTCTCGGCGCCGACCAGGCCAGTCTCCTCGTCGGTGGTGAATACGCACTCGAGGGCGGGGTGAACGATCGAATCGTCATCGAGAACAGTGAGCATAAGCGCGACGGCGATACCGTTGTCGGCGCCCAGAGTGGTGCCGTTAGCGGTGAGGACGCCGTCCTTGACGACCAGGTCAATACCGTCGGTCGTAAAGTCGTGCTCAACAGAGCCCAACTTGTCGCACACCATATCGATGTGGCCCTGCAGCATCACGGTCGGAGCATTCTCGGCGCCGGCAGAAGCGGGCTTGCGAATGATGACGTTGTAGACCTCGTCCTGGTACACATCGAGGCCGCGCTCCTTAGCAAACGCAACCAGGAAATCGCTGATGCCCTTCTCGTTGCCAGACCCACGGGGGATCGCGCTGACCTCCTCAAAGAAATGGAACAGTTGGGCGGGCTCGTAGCCGGTGATCTTGTAATCCATGGTGCCTCCTTGGCGCAACTGGTTAGACAGTAAGACATGCGACTTGTATATTCCCAGACTTTGCGTGCATAAACCAGTCGAAAACGCCGAGCGCCCTTGCATCATCGGCTAACGGCGGGGAAACGCCACTTTATCAAGGTAAAGCAAGCTAGACGGGCCGTGCAGAGGGAACGTTGGACCCCCCAACCAACCTCAACGCCTGTTGAACATTAATGCATACACCATTGGTGTGTTTAATAAGATTCTTGTCCTCCGTCACGACGTAATCGGCATCAATGCGATTGGCGACGCCCAGCATCAGGTCGTCCTCAAAGTCATTGTGGTGGTACTTGAACACAAAGGAGTCGAAGACCTCGTCTGCACCGACCGGGGCGATGAGGGCTAGCTCGCGCATCTGTCGAACGCATGCCCAGGCCGTTTCGTCTGCCGCCGCAATGGCGTTATCGCTCAGTGAGCCAGTCTTTCTTCGGCACTCCTGCTTGATTGCCGCCGAGACAAGATATGAAACGTCTTTGACCGAAAGCGACGAGGCAAACAGGGCAATCCGCTCCGAGGCGTCGGCAATCTCGATCAGATGGACGACATTTGCCGTACGGTCGGACCTGCCAGAAAAATAATCCATCCATACGTTGGTATCGATTAACAGCTTGAGGACGCCTTCTGTGCTCATAGTTCCACCCACTCGGGATAGCGCTCCGCCATGGCCTCCTCATAGAGGTCGTCATAGTCTCCCGAGAACTCAGGGATGGGGATGCCGTATTTGAGGCACGAATCGCGAACGATATGGCTGCCTTGCGCGGCCCTTGACTCCATGCGCCGGGGCTCCACTCCGTCAGAAACCGGAGCCGCCGCGTCTCCCTTCGAGGGCATGCGTCCGTTAACGACCAGATACTCCCAAAGTGTCCGAACGGCTTGTGACGGCGTCATGCCAATATGAGTCAGGACGGCGTCTCCCGCCTCTTTGAGCTGGCGATCTATACGCACGTTCATCTGAACTGGCCGCGTGTCGAGTATTGACGTAGGCATATCAGCTCCTTTGCTATACTATATCTCGATTTTAGTATAGCACGGCAGATTGAAGCGCATTTCAATAGAAATGAGGGCGCTTCCTTATCGGAAACGCCCCCGTTATACAAGGTATGTTCAATCCCTACAGCGCACCAGAGCCGGCTTGCATCATGCCACCGGGGCCCGAGCTCACGCCACTGCTCACAGGCGCGGCGTTTCCGGTGTGCGGCGCCGCCGGAGCGGTATCGCCACCGAGCGTGCCCGCCGGACGCGGTGCCGGGATCTCGCCCGTGCCGTGGCTAAAGACAAACTTGCCATCGGCCACGTCGCACAGGACGGTATCGCCCTCGCCCCACTCGCCGGCCAGAAGCTCCTCGGACAGCGGGTCCTCGATGAGCTTTTGAATAGCACGACGCAGCGGACGTGCGCCATTGGTAAGATCGGTACCCTCGGCCACAATCTTGTCGTAGGCCGCATCGGTGAGCTTGATGTTCATGCCGTTTGCGATCAGGCGCTGGCGCAGATCGTCCACCAGCAGGTGCGCGATCTTGGTGAGATTCTCGCCCGTGAGCTTCTGGAACACCACAATGTCGTCGATACGGTTGAGCAGCTCGGGGCGGAACAGGCGCTTGAGCTCGCCCATCGCGCGGCCCTTGATTTCACTCGACGTGAGACCCTGCTCGCCGGTGGTGCCAAAGCCAACGCTCGCATCCTGTGCGATCTCGCGGGCGCCCACGTTGGACGTCATGATGATCACGGTGTTGCGGAAGTCGACCGTCTTGCCCTGGCTATCAGTCAGGCGGCCCTCCTCCAGCACCTGCAGCAGGATGTTGAAGATGTCGGGGTGCGCCTTCTCGATCTCGTCGAACAGCACGACCGAATACGGGTGACGACGAACGGCCTTGGTAAGCTGACCGCCCTCGTCGTGACCCACGTAACCCGGAGGGCTACCGATGAGCTTGGAGACCTCGAACTCGCTGCCGAACTCCGACATGTCGAAGCTGATGAGCGCGTCCTTGCTGCCAAAGAGGTACTCGGCGAGCGTCTTGGCGAGCTCGGTCTTGCCTGTGCCGGTGGGACCCAGGAAGATAAAGCTGCCGCCGGGGCGACGCGGGTCCTTGAGCGGCGAACGGCTGCGGCGCACGGCCTTGGCGACGGCCTCGACTGCCTCATCCTGACCGATGATGCGCGTCTTGAGCACGCTTTCGGTCTGCAGCAGGCGCCGGCTCTCGCTCTCGGTGAGCGAGGAAACCGGCACGCCAGAGGTCACGGACACGATGTCGGCGATCTGACTCACGTCGATGGTGAGCGGGCTGGCGTCGAGCTCGGCGGTCCAGGCGGCCTTGGCTTCGGCGAGTTCAATCTCGGCGGCCTTCTGCTGCTCGGTGATCTCGGCGGCCTTGTTCATGTCATCGCTCTCGGTGGCCTCCTGCGCGGCGGCCTTGAGCTCCTCTATACGCTGCTCGGCCTCGCGCACCGGCTCGGGCGCGCGATTCGCGGCGATGCGAGCGCGGGCACCGGCCTCGTCGATGAGATCGATGGCTTTATCGGGCAGGAAGCGATCCTGGATGTAGCGGTTGGAAAGGTTCGCGGCGGCCTCGATAGCACCCTGCGTATAGCGCACATGGTGGTGCTCCTCGTAGCGCGGCTTAAGCGCGGTCAGGATCTTGACCGTGTCCTCGACGCTCGGCTCCTCGACATCGATGGTCTGGAAGCGACGCTCGAAGGCCGGGTCCTTGGTGAGGTACTTGCGGAATTCCTCGGCCGTGGTGGCGCCGATAATCTGGAAGGCACCGCGCGCGAGTACGGGCTTGAGCATGGAGCTCGCATCGATGGAGCCCTCGGCAGAACCGGCACCGATGATGGTGTGCATCTCGTCGATAAACAGGATGACGTCGTCCGCTTCGGTGGCCTCCTGGATCACGTTCTTGAGGCGCTCCTCAAACTCGCCGCGATACTTGGCACCCGCCACGAGACCCGGCAGGTCGAGCGTCCAGATATTCTGGTTCATGAGGTTCTCAGGCACGTTGCCGGCTGCTATCTGCTGAGCCAGGCCCTCGACGATGGCCGTCTTGCCCACGCCGGGATCGCCCAGGATGAGCGGGTTGTTTTTGGTGCGACGCGAGAGGATTTCCATCATGCGCTGGACTTCCTTTTCGCGACCAATTACAGGGTCGAGCTCGCCGTCGCGCGCCTTCTGCGTGAGGTTGGTCGCGAACTGCTTGAGCGTGTCGGTGCCACTCCCCTTTTGCTGAGAGGCATCCGAGCCGCTAAAGAACGGCAGGCCCGCACCGGGACGCCCGGCACCGGCACCGGCGAGCGGACGCTTCTTGTCCTGGTCCTTGGCGGTGAGTTTCTCGATAGCCTTTTTAATGGAAGCAGACGACACGCCCAGGCGCATGAGGATGTCCATGGCCATGCCGTTGCCCTCTTCGACGATGCCGATCAGCAAGTGCTCGGTCGAAACGTAGGTCTGGTTGTTCTCGCGTGCCACGCGGAAGGAGCGCTCCATCACGCTGATGACGAGCGGCGTAAAGGCGAGCTTGGCAGCCTCGGTCTCCTCGCTGGGCTCGGGAACCGTGGTCTGGACCTCTTTGAGGGTATCCATGATGTCATCGTAGGAGATGTCGAGCGAACGCAGCGCCTCGGCGGCAATGCCCTCGTCCTCCTTGGCAAGCGCGAGCAGCAGGTGCTCGGTGCCCACCTTATTTGAGTGCAGATCGAGCGCCTCCTGCTTGGCCATGGACATGACCTTGCGCGCGCGATCGGTAAAACGGTCTAACATGCTAGTTCCTCTTAGACGAGCTAGTTTTTCAAACGCAAAGCGCCACTCGTGGCGGCGCTTTGGTCTCTTTACCCATATGGAGTATATGTTAACCGTTGGGACCTTTCCTGCCCGTAGCCGCGCGACAACGTCTACAAAAAAGGAATTGCCAGGTGCCTCTGCATCGGCCCAACGAGCGTGGATTTTCGGACACCCATTCCACGAGCGTGGATAATCTCCCGTTTTGAGCCCGTAAACAGGCCAAAAACGGGAGATTATCCACGTTCATGTTTTGCGGATCAGTTTCATTTGCACCAATTAGCTGGTGTGACGCCAGCGAGAGTCGGTGAGGGTTCTCGCCACGCCCAGGCCAACGGGCAGAAACGCCACAATGAGCACTGCACGCACAAACCAGCCGAGCATATTGACCGTGTCGAAGGTGCACATGTAATACATCGAGCGATACAGATACAAGCCCGGCACCATAATGACAATCGATGGCACCGTGAGGGCGATACGTGGGTAGGTGAGCTTGATTTCGGCTAAGCTCGCGAGCAGGCCCGATACCAGCGCACCGATAAACGCTGCCGCCTCGGGAGGCATACCTAAGCTCAGGCCCAGGAAGGGAAACAGCGCCGGCGCATCAACAAGGGTCAGACGCAAGGTATTGGACACGGCGCCGATCAGCCCAGCTGCCGCGGCCATCTTTACCGGGCTGTTGAACATCACCGAGAAGCCGAATACGCCAACAAAGCTCATCACCACGCGCAGGAGCGTAAGGGCAAGCGGCGAAAGGCCGAGCGGGGCAAAATCATCCGGTGCCAGCCCCACACACTCGGCAACCATCCAGCCCACAAGGGTCGCCATCACAATAATCGACACGGCATACGAAAGACGCTCAATGCCGCTTCGCATATCGAGCTTAGCGATGTCGAGGCCTGCCGTAATGAGGGGAAAGCCGGGAATCACAAAGAGCATGGCGCCGATATAGCCTTCTTGGTGCGACATTGCCCCCGGTACGACCTGGCCAAGGCCGAGCAATGTCAGCAGATACGAAACGCAAGCGAGCGCAACGCCAATCGTCAGCGCGCTAAACTGGCCAAGACCCTGCTTGAGAATATGAGAGCGAGCAAAGTTGCCAACACCAGCGCCTACGAATGCGCAGGCCATCTCGATAGGGCCGCCGCCGAGCAAAAAGACGAAGGCGCCGCAAGCACAAGCTGCCGCAAGGCCCTGTTGCCAGGGAGAGTAATCGGGTTTTGAACTCTCAACGGTCTTGAGCATCTCGTGGTATTCGTGCACGGTAAACCGGCGCCCATACGTCTCGATTTCCTTTAGGAAGCTCTCCATCATCCAAATGCGATGGGTATTGACTCCCGTTGTGGGCAGGCTGACAACCTCGTTAAAGCAGTGGCCATCTTCGATGCAGGTGCACTCAAACGACAGAAGACTTAAGTCAACGTGGACGGTGACACCGAGTACGGCGGCAACGCGATTCATGGTATCGCGTACACGCCAGGCACCCGTTCCGCTCGCGAGCATAAGCATACCGGTGCGGCAGATGATGGATGACTTATCGGTGAGCGGTGCATCGACGGCAAGCTCATCGCCTGCCGTCACGATCTGGTGCCAGTCTGTTTTCATATGGAGTGCGCCGGCACGAACACCGTGGTGCATGGGGGCTCTCGAAAGCAGCGAGTCAAGGCGCGAAGACTGTGGGGGCTCCGTTGATTCGTCCTCAACCTCATCAGTCTCTTCATCGACCAGATCAAATGAGTCAAGCGATGCCGGCTCGCGACGATCGATTAGCTCCTCATCCTCATCGTCAAAGTAATTGAACTGATCGAGCATGTCCTCTTCGATTGCACGCTCGCTCGCGTCGTCCATATAGACGCTCCCTTCCTACCGACTAACCCCCATCCTAGGCAGCAACGGCTAAAGGAAACATAAAAGAGACGGCTGCCATGCGAGCCATGTGCTCAATAGCCGTTGGGTAGTCGTTTAAGAACGTCCCCAATGACTATTGACGGCCAAGGCAACGCCGATGTATTGGCAACGTCAGCGAGCGGGCCGCATTTGAGACAAGGTGACGTGAAACGAAAGGGCGCTGACCTTCTGGTCGCGCCCTTGAAATTGAACGTCAGATTGTCCAAATGCGGCCCGCGCAGTGTCGAGCCGTTACGCGGTTCGTAGAACCGCGTAACTAGTTAGTACATCTTTGCGCCGGCGGGGATGGAAGCGTCGAGCTGGATCAGATTGAGACGCTCCTCGCCCTCCTCCTCGTGGATAGCGCTGATGAGCATGCCGCAGCTGGGAATGCCCATCATCTTGCGCGGAGGCAGGTTGGTGATGGCGAGCAAGGTCTTGCCGACCAGGTCCTCGGGCTCATAATAACCGTGAATGCCGGAGAGGATGGTACGATCGGTGCCGGTGCCGTCGTCGAGCGTAAAGTTCAGCAGCTTCTTGGACTTCTTGACGGCCTCGCACGCCTTGACCTTCACAGCGCGGAAATCGCTCTTGGAGAAGGTATCAAAGTCGACGAACTCCTCAAACAGCGGCTCGACGGCAATCTTGGAATAATCAACCGTGGGCTTGAGCGGCTTGACGAACGGGCTCGCGGTGTTGCCGGCCTCGGCAGCCTTGGCGGCAGCGGCACCGGACTGGAAACCCTTCTCGGGCTTCATGTGCGGGAACAGCAGCACGTCGCGGATGGAAGCCTGGTTGGTGAGCAGCATGACCACGCGATCGATACCGATGCCGATGCCGCCCGCAGGAGGCATACCGTACTCGAGGGCGCGCACGTAATCCTCGTCGTACTCCATGGCCTCGTCGTCGCCGCCAGCCTTCTCGGCCATCTGGGCGGCAAAGCGCTCGGCCTGGTCGACCGGGTCGTTGAGCTCGGAGAACGCGTTGGCGTACTCGTGACCGGCGATAACCAGCTCAAAGCGGTGCGTCAGGCGCGGGTCGTCCTCAAAGCGCTTGGCAAGCGGGCTGACCTCGATGGGGTAATCGCACACGAACGTGGGGTTGACGATGGTGTCCTCGCCCAGCTCATCGTAGATCTCGGCGATAATCTTGCCGGCGGTCCACTCGGGCTTAATCTCCAGGCCCTTCTCGCGCGCGGCAGCAGCAAGCTCCTCGACCGGCGTATCGATGGTGACCTGTTTGCCGAGCACGTCGGAGACGATGTCGGTCATGGGACGGCTGGCCCACTCACCAGAAAGGTCGATGGTCTGACCCTGGTACTCGATGACCTCGGGGTTGCCGATGGCCTTGTTAGCCGCCTTAATGACACCCTGGGCGAGCGCCTTCATGCCCTCGAGGTCGGAGAAGGCACGATAGGCCTCCATCGTGGTGAACTCGGGGTTGTGGGTAAGGTCCATGCCCTCGTTACGGAAGATACGGCCGATCTCGAACACGCGCTCAAAACCGCCGACGATGCAGCGCTTGAGGTGCAGCTCGGTAGCAATGCGCAGGTAGCACTCCTGATCGAGCGCGTTGAAGTGCGTGATGAACGGCTTAGCCGTAGCGCCGCCCTGGATGGTCTGCAGGATGGGGGTCTCGACCTCCATGTAGCCGTCGGACTCCATAAAGCGACGGAAGGTGGAGAGAATCTGCGAACGCTTACGGAACGTCTCGCGAACGTCGTCGTTGGCGATCAGGTCAACATAGCGCTGGCGATAGCGGGTCTCCTTATCGGAAAGACCGTGGAACTTCTCGGGCAGCGGACGAACGGCCTTGGCAAGCAGGGTCGCGCTCTTAGGGGCAACGGAAAGCTGGCCGCGCTGGGTGCGCACAACCACGCCGGTCACGCCCAGGATGTCGCCCAGGTCGAGGGACTTGAGCGTATTCCAGGCAGCCTCGTCCATGTCGTTGATGCGGCAGAACAGCTGAATCTCGGCAGTCGCATCGCGTACGACGATGAACATGATCTTGCCCTGACCGCGCTTGGCGACCACACGGCCGCCGATCTTCACGACGTCCTCGGTGTCCTCGCCATCGGCAAGCTCGGCGTACTTAGCCTCGATATCGGCAACGTAGTCCTCAAGCTCAGAGTGCTCGGGATAGGGGTTCTGGCCCGCCTCGAACAGGGCGGCGCGCTTGGCCAGGCGGGTGGCGCGCTCGTCGTTGAGCGTCGATGCCTGATCTGCGGCGTTCTGGTTCTCTGCCATAAGTTAGCTCCTCGAACTAAAACGCTCCCCAGGATTCGGTCCCAGGGAGCGAAAACATACCTTTACGCGGGACCGTGGTCTAGCGTGCAATCTTGGCGATGGTGTAGACGCGAGTCTTGCCGGAAGGCGTAACGACCTCGACGGAGTCGCCCTCGCCGTGACCGATGATGGCGTGGCCGACCGGAGACTCGTTGGAAATCTTGTGCTCGAGCGAGTTGGTCTCGGTGGTACCGACGAGCGTGACTTCCATGACCTCACCGTTGGGATCAATCAGAGAAACGGTGGAACCGATGGAGACGGTCAAATCACCTGTGGTGGCAGCAACCTGAGCGTTGGCAAGGATGGCCTGGATCTCGGCAATACGAGCGGCGTTCTGGGCCTGCTTGTCCTTGGCGGCATCGTACTCGGAGTTCTCCGAAAGGTCGCCGAACGCGCGGGCTTCCTTGATGTCCTCGACGATCTCCTTGGCGTAATCGCCCTCACGCCAAGCGAGCTCCTCGACGAGCTTCTGGCGGCCCTCAGCGGTCAGTACGATCTGGCTTGCGTCCATACGGATATCTCCCCAACTCTGATCAAACAATCAACTGTCAACAAAACGAAAAAGACCGGCTAGCCTGCGGGCAAGCCGGTCAGGTGCTCACCCCAAAGGGATGGGACTACTCTGCGTCCGCGTCGCTGTCCTCTGCCTGCTTCTTCTTGGCAGCAGCGAGCTTGGCCTCGAGCTCAGCGATCTCCTTGTCCTCCTCGGACTGCTCGACCACGACCTCCTCGGCCTGCTTGGTCTCGGCCTTATCGTCGCCCTCCATACCCTCACGGATATTCTTGACGGTAGAACCGAGGGACTTGCCGAGCTTCGGCAGGTTCTTGGGCCCGAAGATAATCAGGACAACGACGAGAATAATGATGAGCTCAGGAGCCCTCAGTCCAAACATGTAGACCTCCACAATACAGCGAGACAAGCTCGAATGAGTATACCGCGGGTATCGCGGTATCACAACAATAGCTAAAAAAAGGGACCGCAAGAAGCGGTCCCTCCTCATGCTCTGGTCGGGTTGACTGGATTTGAACCAGCGACCCCTGCGTCCCGAACGCAGTGCTCTACCAAACTGAGCCACAACCCGTTAGCTCGACTATAGTAACAAAGATTTCCGTCGTGTGCTAGAGAAATTTTTACTTCTTTGGCACTTCGATGCGAACCGTGTTGGGAATGAGCTCCGTCGCGCAGGACCACCAGCCGTTTTGCAGGGCAGCGTCGGCAAGCCCCTCAGCCGTGGCGACGGTGTCGCAAATGGCAAACGAGCAGGCGCCCGATCCGCACACATCTACAGCAACGGTGCCGCCTTGTTTACGCAGCCAATCGAGAACCGTTTGTATCTGAGGCTCCATCTGTGCGGAAATGACACCCAGGTTGTTATGGATGAGCGCATATGCCGTCTCAGCATCACCAGCACGCAAGGCAGAAGCTATCGCGCCGGGCTTGTCTGCAGGCACCGGGGCCTCGTCAAAACGTCGATAGGCTTCAATTGTCGAAACGCTTGCCTCGCGCGGCTTGACCAACACGACGGGCGTTGCGGGCAGCACGGGATACTCAGTTGCCAGCACGTCTCCCCCACCTACGTAGAACGAAGGGCTCGCGTGCAAAAAGAACGGGACGTCAGCACCAATGCCCCGCGCAATGTCGTCGAGCGCGGGGTCGGTGCGATCAATTCCCCAGAGCTCCGCCAAGGCGACAATGACCGCGGCCGCATCCGTCGAGGGACCGCCCAAGCCGGCGCACAATGGAATGCGCTTCTCAATCGTCACGCAGATGTTTGCCTCGCGACCATAATGCTCGGCCATAGCAACCGCAGCCCGATACGCCGTATTCTTTTGCATGGGAAAATCTGATGCCGGAACCGTCTGGACGGTCAGCGCCTGTGCCGGCGTAACCGTCACGGTATCGGAAAGACCGACAGCTGCCATCAGGGAATCGACCCTGTGGTAGCCGCGGTCATCGCGCTCGGTATGAACCCCCAGGTAGAGGTTAATCTTTGCCGGCGCGGAAAGAGTCAGGGACCGATCGGTCACCGCTAGTGCTCCTCGAGCTGATTGCCGAGCGGGGTAAAGATATGCTCGCCGCTCTCGGGGTCGAACAGCTCGACCTGACCGGTGAGGACATCGATATACTGGTAGGACTGACGCGACTTGCGGCCGCGGCGCTCGTCAACCTCGACGATAAAGACTGCCGGATGGACGCTCTTGATGGTGCCCATGCGCTCGACGACGCGGGTGCGGCCCATGTTGGCCTTCACCTTAACGCGATCGCCCACCATATCGGTCAGCTTCTCGTGGATGTCGTCGACGTGATTGACTTCCATCTCTTCCATGAACAGGGCCTCCAGAAGATGCAATTCAAAAAGGGGATAATACCCCTAAGATAGACAAAACTCTAATACTATAGCACCCTGTTGCGACCACGCGCAAGTAGCTAATTTGGCTACTTACAGATTGTCGGTATCGAGGACGATGGTGAACGGACCGTCGTTGACCAAGTCGACTTTCATATCGGCGCCAAAGATGCCGTGCGCCACGTGTTCGACATCTTTGCGAACGAGCGTCAAGAAGTACTCGTAGAGCTCGTTGGCAACATCGGGGGCGCCGGCATCGGTAAACGATGGGCGGCGGCCGTGACGGCAATCGGCGAACAGCGTGAACTGCGACACTACGAGAACCTCGCCGTCGACATCGGCAAGTGCCAGGTTGGTCTTGCCGTTCTCGTCCTCGTTAATGCGCAAGCCGCGGAGCTTGCCCCACAGCTTATCAGCCTCGGCGCGCGTGTCGCCGTGGCCCACGCCCAACAGCACCAGATAGCCGCGCCCAATTTTGCCCACGCACTCGCCGTCGACTGTCACGCCGGCATTGAGTACGCGCTGCACCACCGCACGCACGGCTTACTCCTCGCCCGTCAGTTTGGCGGATAGGTGCTCGAGCGCATGGAATCGATGGCTGATGGCGTTCTTCTCGTCCGCCGTGAGCTCGGCCATAGTCTTGCCCGGCGTATCGACCGGCAGGAACAGCGGGTCGTAGCCAAAGCCGTGATCGCCGCGGCCCTCGTGCGCGATAACGCCCTCACAGGCGCCCTCGCCATAGGTGACCAGGCCGTCCGTATCGATGAGCGCAACGACGCTCATAAAGCGCGCGGTGCGGTCCTCGTCTGCCACGCCTTCCAGATTCACGAGCAGCTTGGCATTGTTGGCGGCATCGTCGCCGTGAACGCCCGCGTAGCGCGCGCTATACACACCGGGCTCACCGTCCAGCGCGTCGACGACCAGGCCCGAATCGTCGGCAATGGCCATGAGCCCCGTCTCTTCGACGGCAGCCTGCGCCTTGATGATGGCGTTCTCCAAAAACGTCGTGCCGTTTTCCTCGGGGTCCTCAAATTCGCCCAGCTGGCCGAGCGCCACAAAGCGCACCTCGGGCATGACCTTGCCCAAAATGGCCTCGATCTCGGTGAGCTTATGGGCGTTGCCCGTTGCCACGACAATGGTCGCCGCCGGGTCGAGGGTGTCGATGTCGATCTTCTCAAGTGCCATGAGTGGTCTCCTTGTCTCTATAGCAATGCCGCGCCGAGGGCGACGAGGGCCTCCGCCTCTCCCCTCTCAATCAACGGCAGTCTTATACTTCGACGTTTTCCCAGATAAAACCTGCCAAAATAAACCTGTCCCTTTTTGGCAGGTTAGGCGAGGGCTTGGCGCTGAAGCTCGATGAGCTCGGCGATGCCCTTGTCGCCCAGGTCGAGCAGGGCGTTGAGACGCTTGCGGTCGAAGGGCGCCTGCTCGCCGGTGCCTTGGAGCTCAATCATCTCGCCGGTGTCGGTAGCGACGAGATTCATGTCGACCTCGGCGTGGCTGTCCTCGGAATAATCGAGGTCGAGCATGGTGTTGCCGTCGACAACGCCCATAGAGATGGCGGCAACCTGGCCCGTGAGCGGAATGCGCTCGATCTTGCCGGCCTCGACCCACATAGCAAGAGCATCATGCAGCGCCACCCAGGCACCGGTAATGCTCGCCGTACGCGTGCCGCCATCCGCCTGGATCACATCGCAGTCGACGGTGACGGTGTACTCGCCGAGCGCCTTCATGTTGACGACGGTACGCAGGCTACGGCCGATGAGACGTTCGATCTCCATGGAGCGGCCCTTACGCTTGGTATACTCGCGCTTGCAACGCTTACCGGTCGATGCCGGCAGCATGGCATACTCTGCGGTTACCCAACCGGCCTTGGCGCCCTTGCGCCAGCCCGGCACGCCCTCCTCAATTGTGGCGGCACACAGCACGCGCGTGTCGCCGAACTCAGCCAGGCACGAGCCGTGGGCATGTTTCATAACACCACGGGTGAGCTTGACGGGGCGCAGTTCATTGGCGGCACGGCCGTTGGCGCGGTTGACCTGCATGTACTCCATAGAAATATCCTTTCGGCAGAAGAAGAGGGCAAGTCTTTGGACGGTAACCCTACATCTATTTCAGTTCGTCGATATCAATATGTTCGATGCTCTTGAGCGGCTGGCCAAAGATAAAGCTACCCGCCACCGCAAACTCGGCAATGTTATCGGCCGTCGTCGCAAAGCGATGCTGAGGCTCGGCAGCGTCGCCCGCCAGCTGCTCGCGGCGCGTGAGGATATCGGTCAGCTCGCGCGTAGTCTCCTCGGCGGAACTCACCACACGCACCCCGGGCCCCAGCGCATGGCGAATAGGCCCCACGAGCAGCGGAAAGTGCGTACAGCCGAGCACCACGGTATCGATTCCGCGATCGCGCAGCGGCTCAACCGTGGCACCCACCAGCGCTCGCACGGCTGGCGTATCGAAGATGTCCTCGTTCTCGAGCCACTGCTCTTGCAGATGCGCGCCCGAGGCGAGCTCGTGTTCGACAACCTCGACAAAGCTCGAGGCAGGACAACCGTATACATCGACGCCGGCATCTAGATCCTGAATGGCGCGCGTGTAGGCGCCCGAGCGAATGGTGAGGTTGGTGGCGAGCACGCCCACGCGACGCGAACGGGTGCTGTTGATTGCCGCACGGGCACCCGGCGCGATCACGCCGATCACGGGAACGTCGAGCACCTGCTGGGCCAGACGCAAGGCCGCAGCTGTCGCCGTGTTGCAGGCGATGACCATAATCTTGACGTCGTGCTTCGACAGCCAACGGCCCGCCTGCAACGCAAACGAGCGCACCTCATCCTCGGTGCGCGTGCCGTAGGGGCAGCGTTTGGTGTCGCCGAAGTAGTAGACGGACTCGTGCGGCAGCACCGTCGCGATGGCGCGCGCAACCGTCAGACCGCCCAAACCAGAATCGAACACGCCAATCGGGCGCGTGTCGCCTGTCGGATTCTCGATATCGGACATTACCTCACCAGTCTCTCTCGAAAAGACATGTCCAAGTGCGGCGACGCCGCGCTACGAACGCGCCGCGACCAGCAGCTCTGCCGTCGCCGCCCAACCGTCGACAATTTTGCCGCGCGTAACGAAAGCGTTCTCGCAAGCAGCCAGGAACTCGGGCGCGCCGGCGCTCGTCAGGCCATTCTCGACCAGGCAGAACGTGCCCACGTGATCGGCCATGTAGAAGTCGGACTCGGAATCGCCGAGCGCGAGCGTCTCCTCGCGCTCAATCCCCAGGTGCTCGCAGAAGCGCGCGATGGCAACGCCCTTGTTGAGGCCGGCGGGATTGATGTTAAACGCGCGACCGTCCTCGACGCGATCGAGCTCGAGCGTCGTCGGCTTGGACAGATGCGTCAGGTGACCGTTACAGGCCCACACCAGGCCGCAGCCGGCCTCGTCCAGGATGGCCTGGACCTCATTGTCGGGCACATCGCCGCGCATGCCGACGGTGACCTCGCGGTACTTGTAGCCGGTCGACATGTCGTTGTGATACTCGATCTTGTGCGGCCAGCGGGCAAGAATCTTCTCGCACACGCCGGTCTGCTCGATCACCTGGTGCGGAGTAAGGCCGCAGGCGGGGTCGTAAGGCATGTCGCCAGTCAGATACTCCCAATCGTTGGCTTTGAGGTCGTACATGACCAGGCCGCCCATCTCACCGATGTAGGAGTTGAGGCCGAGCACGCGCGCATCCTCGTGGATCATGGTACGGTTGCGGCCCGAGGTGGGAACCACCTGAATACCAGCGCGGGCAAGTGCCACGACGGCCTCGACGAGTTTGGTCGAGGGGTTACCGTCGTTGTCGCGCAGCACGCACGAGCCGGGCGCGAGCATCGTGGCATCCAGGTCGGTAAAGACGTACTTGACCTTGGCCAAGCGCTCGCGCATCTCGCCCGAAAGCTCGGCAACGGTCGGCAGGGTGTTGTGGGACATGGTTACTCCGTTTACGTAGAAGGGTTTGGACTTGGACGGCATGTTTTGATTGAGGGAACACGCTTATGGCGACAGCGCACTCAGGGCGCCGCCGCCATCATGGTTCATTAGTCAAACTGGGTAACATCGATCAGGCGATTGGCCAGCGAAAGGTCGCTCTCGATGGGCACGAACTCGTCGCCCACGTGCATGAGCTCCTCGTCACCCTTTGCCAGCAGCAAGACAATGGTGGGAGCATCGGGGTTGACGTACTCCTCGCGCGCCGCCTTGAACGCCGCATGCACAGCGGCTTCGCGGTCGAGGATGATCTTGTTCGGCGTATCGTCGGGAACATGCTCGGCAAGCTCGCGACAGACCTTCATCGGGTCCTCGTGAGCCGGGTCCTCGTTGGCAAAGATCATCAGGTCGGAATATGGTGCGGCCTCGCGCGGAAGCTGCTCGCGGCGCTCCTGCGCCTTGCCGCCGGCAGCGCCAAACACTGCAATGACTGGACTAGTGGGAAACGCGCGCTTGACCGACGAGAAAAGCGACCGGAACGAAAGCTGGTTGTGAGCGTAGTCAACGACGCAGATCACGCGGCCATCCTTCGACTCCACGACCTCCATACGGCCCGGCACACGCAGTTTGGAGAGGCCCTTCTTGATAGCCTCGATACCGATGCCGATCTCGTGCGCAGCGGCGATAGCGACCAGCGCGTTTTCCACGTTAAAGTCGCCCGCGATGCCCAGCAGGACCTTCTCCCCCGCCTCGGACTCGTCGGCACACAGGCCATGCAGGTTAAACTCGATGTTAAAGCCGACCACGCGGACATCGCTTGCCCACAGGCTTGCCTCGGGATGCTCGACGCCAACGGTCACCAAGCGCTCGGCCGTCGACGCTGCCTCCAGCACACGGTCAACCTCTTCGGTGCCCAGATTCACCACGGCGGTCTTTGCCTGGTCAAAGATCCTGAGTTTGCTCTCAAAATAATCCTCAAACGTGGGGTGTTCGATCGGTGAGATGTGGTCACGGCCGATGTTGAGGAAGCACGCCACGTCAAACGGCAGATTCTCGACGCGTTGGTACTTGAGTGCCTGGCTCGAGACCTCCATGACCATGGACTGGCGACCGGACTCACGGCAGTTGGCGATATGGCGCCAGACCTCGGGGGCCTCGGGCGTAGTATTGGTGCTCTCGTAGCACTCGATGCCATCGTCGGTACTCACCGAGCCGATCATGCCGCAGGATTCGCCCGCTGCCTTGATGATGGACTGGAGCATAAAAGCGGCCGTGGTCTTTCCCTTGGTACCGGTGATGCCCACGATCTTGACGTCGTGGTCGGGACGGTCGTAGACCTCCGGCGGCAACAGGGCCATGGCCGTGCGAACGCTATCAACAACCAGCATCGCAGCACCGCTCTCCTGCGCCAGCGGCTCCAGAGACTCGACCAGCGACTCTTCGCACACAAATGCGACGGCGCCCGCATCGAGCGCCATGCTCAAAAACGCGGGCTTAAAGGCAGCGCCTTTGCAAAAGAACACGTCACCTGCCGAGACCGCACGCGAATCAAACGAGCAGCCGGTCACGGCACGCTCGTCAACCTGCTCTGATGCGCGCAGCTCGCCGCACACATCGAGAAGCTTGGCAAGCGTATCGACCGTGGTCACGGTCGCGGAATCCGAATGGTGCATCTTTCGCCTTTCTCAGCCATTTGGCAGGGACGGTTTTTATAGTAACTGAAACGCACCCACGCAAAAACGGCTCCCGGAGGAGCCGTTACGCGCAGGCGTTCGTAAGCCGAGGCTAGGCAGCCTGAACAGCGGGCTGGTCCTCGTCGATAAAGAAGCGCTTGTACCACACCAGGAACACGAGCGGCGTATAGATCTTGCGCTGGAAATCGCCCTTGCCCGCAAAGTGCAGATCGAGCAGGTGCATGAGCTCGTCGGTATCGAAGAACTCGCTTGCCCACGGCGCGGTGAAGTACTCCTTGACATAGTCGTACCACTTTTGCTCGCGCAGCCAGTAGACAATCGGCACCGGGAAGCCCACCTTGGGACGGGTGGCCCACTCATCGGGCAGCGACTTGTTGGCAGCGTGGCGGAGTACTTGCTTGTTGCCGTTCTCGTTGATGCGGTAGCGGTCGGGAATGTGCTCGGCGAACTCCATGACTTTGCGGTCCAGGAAGGGCACGCGCAGCTCCAGCGAGTGCGCCATGCACATCTTGTCGGCCTTGAGCAGAATGTCGCCCGGGAGCCACATGTTCATGTCCAGGTACTGCTTCTTGACCAGCTCGGGCTGACCCTTCACGCGCGCATAGATGGGAGCGGCAAGCTCGAAGGCGCCATCGCCGGTGTTGTACTCGGGCTTGAGCACGCCGTCGACCTCGCGCTCCGGCCATACCAGAGCCTGTCCCAGGAACGACTTCTCGGGGATCTCGGCACCCTTGACCAGGAAGTTATGTCCCTTGAAGTACGGCATATGCAGCGCCAGGTTACCGAGCGCGCGACGAATGGGCAGCGGCACCATCTTTTTGTATTTGCGGACCGGGACCGTGTCCTCGTAGTAGGCGTAGCCGCCAAAGAGCTCGTCGGCGCCTTCGCCCGAAAGCACGACGGTGACGTCCTTGCGGGCCATCTCGGCCAAGAACCACAGCGGCACGGAAGACAGGTTGGACTGCGGCTCGTCCATGTGATACTGGATGTCCTCGAGCGCGCCAAAGAACTCGTCGGCGGTGATCATCTTGCGGACATTCTCGACGCCGAGCTTGTCAGAAAGTTCCTTGGCGTAGTTGGTCTCGTTGAAGTTCTTGTAGTCAAAGCCCACCGAGAAGGTCTTGTCGGGCATGAGGCAAGCGGCGATGTAGCTGGAGTCGACGCCGCCGGAGAGGAACGACGCGACCTTAACGTCGGCGATGCGATGGGCCTCGACGCTCTCGTGCACGACCTCATCCAGCTCGTCGACGTACTCCTCGAACGGCTTCTCGACGGCAGAGTAATCGCAATCCCAGTAGCGCTCGATGTTCATCTTGCCGGTCGGGATATCGACGGTAAAGTAATGCGCCGGCGGCAGCTTGTAGACACCCTCGAAGAAGGTCTCCTCGGTTGCCGAATACTGCAGCGTCATGTACGGACGCAGGGCCTTTTTGTTGACCGCCTTGTGGAAGTGCGGGTAGTCCAGGAAGCTCTTAATCTCGGAACCGAAGAGCACGCCCGGAGCGCCGTCGCCCGCATCGGCCATGGGATAGTAGTAGAGCGGCTTGATGCCAAAGATATCGCGGGCGCCAAAAAGCTTATTCTTCTTCTTGTCCCAGATGACGAAGGCGTACATACCGCGCAAGCGATCGAGTACTGCCTCGCCCCACTCCTCATAGCCGTGCAGGAGGCTCTCGGTGTCGGCGCCGCAGTGGAACTTGTAGCCCTTGGCCTCGAGCTCGGAACGGAGTTCTTGGAAGTTGTAGATCTCGCCGTTGAAGACAATGACGACGCTACCGTCCTCATTGGCCATGGGCTGAGCGCCGGCCTCGGTCAGGTCGAGGATCGACAAGCGGCGGAAGCCGAGGGCAACGCGGCCGTCGATAAACTGGCCGCCCATGTCGGGACCACGATGGACGATGCGGTCCATCATCTTGGTGAGCACCTCGGATTGGTTATCCGTCCCACCGACAAAACCGACAAAACCGCACATATACTATCCCCTCTGCTGTTGCTGGGCATCAAATCGAATCAGTAGCTTTTGAGTATACCCGAGGGCGTAAAGAGGGGCGGAATGTTCAGGCAATCTCAACTGAATCAGCTCCGCTGTGACACGCGACGGTTACCTTTAATGGATATGAGATGAATGAGGCGATTGTTTTGCTATACTCTCTCCGCACGGGCGATTGGCGCAACGGTTAGCGCAGGTGCTTTACACGCACAAGGCTGGGGGTTCGAATCCCTCATCGCCCACCACTGATTTGATAGGCTCCCAGCTATGGGGGCCTTTCATTTTTGGGCCCATCGCAGAGGGATTCGAACCCGAAAGGGTGCGGAGCTGAGGAAACGCGAAGCGTTTTCCAGCGCAGCACGCGAGGGCCGTAGGCCCGAAGCGAGAGCGGACGGCGTCAGCCGCACGCGACATCCCTCATCGCCCACCACTGATTTGATAGGCTCCCAGCTATGGGGTCCTTTCATTTTTGGGCCCAGCGCATGGGATTCGAACCCGCAAGGGTGCGGAGCTGAGGAAACGCGAAGCGTTTTCCAGCGCAGCACGCGAGGAGCGGAGCGACGAAGCGGGGCGCGGGCGGCGCCAGCCGCACGCGGACATCCCTCATCGCCCACCACTGATTTGATAGGCCTCCAGCTATGGAGGCCTTTCTTTTTAGGGCCCATTACTGAGGGATTCGAACCCACCAGCACGTCTGTCACAAAGGCCGTGGCCAGAAAATGGCAAAAATGAGTACTGCTACCTTGCTTACAACATATCAGAAGATAATATTTGCTTAAGTTACGCAACATATGTCCATTATAAGGACTAGCAATTGGATCAAAATCGTACATTCATCGCCATTTCGACTTGCTATTTGGTCTGATTAGTCCAAAATTGCTGTTACCAAATCGGTAACAGTACTCATATTTGATGTTTTTTGACCAGCAGGTCTCCCCGCCTTAGCAAATCTAAGGCAAAACGGGCTCCAGACCGCTGAATCATGCCACATAGGGCACGTCCGCAGTCCGGAACCCGGTCAAAGTTAAGTTATTTCGCTGTGTTAGGCCAAAACGTCCGACAGGATCTCGATCAGACTGTCCACGTCGGATTCCTCGCAGACGAGCGGCGGCAGGAAACGCAGCGTATGAGCACCTGTAGCGTTAATCACGGCACCGGCGGCCAGCGCGCGGGCAACAATATCATGCGCGTCGCCCGCGGCATCATCCAAATCACAGCCGAGCATCAAGCCGCGGCCACGCACCTCGGTCACGTTCGGCAGCTTGGCGAGCTTTGCCTCCATATAGGCGCCTACCTTGGCAGCATGGTCGGCATAATCGCCGCGCACGAGCGCGGAGAGCGTCGCGGCGCACGCCGCGACAGCCAAGCAGCTACCGCCAAAGGTCGAGCCGTGGTCGCCCGGCTTAAACACGTCGGCAATCTCCTTCTTTGCTACGACGGCACCCATGGGCACGCCATCGGCAATGCCCTTGGCAAGGCTCATGATGTCGGGTTCCACGCCATAGGTTTGGAATGCAAACGGCTTGCCGGAGCGGAAGATGCCGCACTGGACCTCGTCGGCTATAAGCACGGCGCCCACTTCGTGTGCCAGGTCGCGCGCTGCCGCCATAAACTCCTCGGTCATGGGGTGCACGCCACTCTCACCCTGGATCGGCTCGAGCATCACGGCACATATTTCGCTCCCCAGCTGCTTAAAGATCGCACGCAGTTCATTGATATCGTTGGGCGTACAGGCCACAAAGCCACCCGGCAGCGGGCGGAAACTATCCTGCAGCCAATCCTGCATGGTGGCGGCAATGGTCTCGAGCGTACGGCCGTGGAAGCCGCCGCGCATGCACACGATAGTGTTGCCGCCGTTACCGGCACGCTTGGCGTACAGGCGCGCGAGCTTCATCGAGCCCTCGTTGGCCTCGGCGCCGGAGTTGGCAAAGAAGGTCTCCCAAACCTGCTCATCCGCAGCCGGGGCACCAAGAGCAGCTGCCGTGGTCTCATCGCCGGCGGCAATGGCATCGGCAAGCACGCGTGCACCATCTAAGTCGTCGTTGGCAAGCTTGGACAGCAGCGCCGCGACCTGTCCACGCTGCTCGATGTAGAAGTAATTGGAGACATGCATGAGCTTTTTGGTCTGTGCCTCGAGCGCCGAGAGCACAGCCGGGTCGCCATGACCTAGGCTGCACACGCCGATGCCGGCAAGAAAGTCGAGGTACTCACGACCATCGTCGCCGGTGAGCTTCATGCCGTGACCCTCGACAAACTCGACCGGAGAGCGGCCAAAGGTATGCATAACGTAATGGGATTCAAGCGATTGCTGAGCTGCAAGTGACATGGGATGCCTTTCGTTGAGCGCCGGACGGCGCAGGCCTATGGGTGCAGAAATGGGGCGGCTGCGGGTCAGTTAGACCGTCTGAAGCTTCTCGACCTCGTCGAGGTTCTCGGTCAGACGCGCAGCAAACGTCGAAAGCGGATGCGGATGCGTATCGAACTCGTAAGCCGTCTCGGTGGAATGGATCACGGTGCCGACGCCGGCATCGGTCAGCAGCTCCAGCAGCAGCGAATGCGGCGTGGTGCCGTTGATGATGTGAGCGCGAAATACGCCGCCGGCAAGCGCATCGACGGCCGCGCGCAGCTTGGGAATCATGCCCTTATCGACCTCGCCGCCGTAGAGCATTTCGTTAACCTCGTCGAGTGTTAGGTTGGAGATGAGTGAGTCTTTATCGCTAAAGTCCTTGTACAGGCCGTCGACGTCGGTCAAAAAGATCGCCTTGTGCGCGTGGAGCGCTGCCGCAACGGCACCGGCGGCGGTATCGGCGTTGATGTTGAAGAAGCCGCCGTCCTCCCCCGCCGCGACGGTAGCGATAACGGGGATGTACTCGCTATCGAGTAAGCGCTCGATATAGTCGGTGTTAACGTGCGTCACTTTGCCCACGCGACCGAGCTCGGGGTCGAGCGGCTCGGCGATGAGCGTGCCAGCATCGCTGCCCGACACGCCCACGGCCAGGTTGCCGTGGTGGTTGATGGCGGCAACCAGCTCCTGGTTAACCTTGCCGCCCAGCACCTCGCGCACGATATCCATAGTCGCCGGCGTGGTCACGCGCTGGCCGTTCTTAAACTCGACGGGGATGTCGTAGTGGCTCAGCGCCTCGTTGATGGCCTTGCCGCCACCGTGCACGATAACAGGGCGCATGCCGATGATCTTGAGCAGCACGATGTCGCTCATCAAGTCGCGGCGCAGCTGCTCATCTACCATGGCGGCTCCGCCATATTTGATAACAACCGTCTTACCGGTCAGGTTCTTAATCCACGGCAGCGCTTCGAACAGCAGCTGCGCGGTTGCTTCGTTGGATTCGTTCGAACGACAATCGCGTGCGAATTTCATAATCTGCCTCGTCTTTCGTATCGTTATCGCGCCGTGCTCCGCTGTCCGCAATCGCGGCAAGATGCGCAGCGTGCCTGGAATCTAGGAACGGTAGTCGCCGTTAATGGAGATGTACTCATGCGTGAGGTCGCAGGTCCACACGGTCGTTGCCGCGTCGCCTGCGCCCAGGTCGGCCGAGATCACGATCTCGGGCGCCTCGAAACGTCGTAGAGCCTCGTCCTCGTCAAAGGGAACAGTCAGACCATCGCGACAGACAGGCATGCCCATCATGTCGATGGAAACGTCTTCCTGATTAAACTTCACGCCGCACTTGCCAAGCGCCATAGCAACGCGGCCCCAGTTGCAGTCGTGGCCGGCGATGCAGGTCTTAACGAGCGGCGAGTTGGCAACGGCACGGGCGGCGATATCGGCCTCCTCGTCGTTAGCGGCGCCGGTAACGTTGACCGTAACAAGCTTGGATGCGCCCTCACCATCGGCGGCGATATTGCGCGCCAGGCTCTCGCACACCTCGTGCACGGCAAATGCCAACTCGTCAAAGGCATTGGAGCCCTCGACGATCGGCTCGGCATCTGCGGCAGCGGCGCCGGAGGCAAGCATGATGCAGGTGTCGTTGGTCGAGGTGTCGGAATCGACCGTTACCTTGTTAAAGGTCTGCTTGACGGTCGAGAGCAGCAGGGCATGAAGTGCCGCAGGCTCGACGGGAGCATCGGTGGTGATAACTGCGATCATGGTGGCCATGTTGGGCATGATCATGCCCGAGCCCTTGCACATTCCGCCTACCGTATAGACATTGCCCGCATGACCCGCAGCCTCACTGACGTAGGACACGGCGTACTCCTTGGAGTGCGTGTCGGTCGTCATGATGGCGCGAGCGGCATCGGCGCCACCGTGGGCGGAGAGCGCCTCGTAGGCAGCAGGAATGGCGGTCTCAAACGTGTCGATCGGCAGAATCTGGCCAATCACACCCGTGGAGGCAATCAGAATCTGCTGAGGCTCGCAGCCGATGACCTGCGATGCGATGCTGCACGTCTCGCGCGCGCATGCAAGGCCGGTCTCACCCGTGGCGGCGTTGGCATTGCCAGAGTTGACCGAAATGCCGGCGATGATACCGTACCCCTTGTCGGTACCGCCCAGGTTGGCACGGCTCACCTGCACGGGCGCCGCGCAAAAGCGATTGGTGGTAAACACGCCAGCACCGGGACAGGGTTTATCGGGCACGACGAGCGCGTAATCCAGACGCTCGGGGTTCTTGCGGAACCCAGCGTGGATGCCTGCAGCCTTAAAACCAGCCGCAGCCGTAACGCCACCCTCGACGGCGCGAATCTTGATATCAAACAGCTCGGTATTCATCGTCTTTATGACTCCTTATGTCAAACAAAAAACGGACATCGGTTGGTGCGCCATGCCAGTCGTGATCATGAAACCAGCTTAAGAGTGGCGCCCCACTCGATGCCCGACTACCAAATCGTTAACAATCGAATGTGCTACACCGGGCACGCCACTGTGGGCAAGCCTCGTCGCTCGTCAAAGCCAAAGACGATATTGGCGCACTGGACCGCTTGGCCCGCAGCGCCCTTGCACAGATTGTCGATGGCGCCCGTCGCCACCAGCACGCCCGCGCGCTTGTTGAGCGCGAGGCCAATCTGGGCAGCGTTGGTGCCGACGACCGAAGCCGTCTTGGGCTGCTGGCCGGCATCGAGCACGCGCACAAAGGTGCGACCGGCGTAGAACTGCTTGTAATGGTCGACGACATCCTCAAGAGCCAGCGTGTCGAGAGCCTGCGGCGCGAGCGGCAGCGTCACCGTGGAGAGCAGACCGCGCTTGAGCGGTGCCAGGTGCGGGGTAAAGACGACGCGATCGGTCAGGCCAAGGATTTGCTCAATCTCGGGCGTGTGGCGATGCTTGCCCACGCCGTAGGCCTCCAAGTTCTCGTCGGCGCTGCAAAAATGGGTGCGGGCGTTGCAGGACTTACCGGCGCCCGTCACGCCGCTAATGGCATCGACAATCACGGGGCCGTTCTCGGCCACCCAGCCCGCGCGCACGGCGGGCGCGGCGGCAAGGCTCGTTGCGGTGGGATAGCAACCGGCGCAGGCGACCAGCACGGGCTTGCCGTCGGCATGGTCGGATACGGCGGTCTCCAAGTCTTGGCAGAACAGCTCGGGCAGACCGAAGGCACGGGTCTTGAGCAGCTCGGGGCTCGTATGCTCGGCGGCATACCATGTCTCAAAGACGGACGCGTCGTTCAGACGGTAGTCGGCCGAAAGATCAAAGCAGGAGACGCCCGATGCAAGCAGCGCGGGTACCTGTGCCATGGCAGCCGTGTGCGGCACGGCAAGAAAAACCGCATCGCAGCTCTTGAGCTCGGGGGCGTCATGCGTAGTGAAAACCAGATCGCTCACACCAGCAAAGCTCGGATACACCGCGGACAGCGGCTGGCCGGCATCGGCGTTGGACGTAATGGCAACAAGTTCAAACTCGGGATGACCGAGGACGAGGCGAATGAGCTCGGCTCCGGCATATCCAGCCGCGCCGACGATTCCAACCTTCAAAGACATATCAGACTCCTTGTCTGCGATTTATGCACCGATGCGCATTTCGCAGCGGTCGTTATGAAGTGGGTTGAAACTTTAGCACCAAAAGATGCATGATTACGTAAATGGCTTGCATATTCATGCATTGAAACATTCCCGACACATTCGCTTGAAGGAATTGACAAATGGAGCGGGCCCCGTATTGACCGGCGCTCCTAACGGCGCCGGGCAATACGGGGCCCGCCCATGCGAAAACCAAGTTGTTAGGATGAGCCAGCTGGCTAGAGCTCGACCGGCACCCATTCGTCGTGATGGCAGATAAAAGCCTCGGGATCCTCGACGCTAAAGAAGACGAGCGTGGGGTCGTTAGGCCCCTCATAGTGCTCGCCCAGGTGCTCTAGATGCTTCCACCCGGCTTCGCGCATTTCGCCTAAAGCCCGGTCATCCAAGCCGGCACGCCCGCGCAAGATAAGCCAGCCATGGCCCGGCCACCAACTCGTGGCCTCAAAGCGCTGGTTTTGCAGCAGCTCTTGCCACACATCTTTGGTGCGCGCTGTTACAAACCACAGCTTGCCATCCTGGATCTGCGCAAACGAAAACGGACGCACATGAGGCTGTCCGTCAACGCTCGTCGCCAAATACCATGCCGGCACCGACGTCAGATACTCCAACACCGTATTCAATCCGTCCATGTGTCCTCCTGGCGCTAGCTAATTCGGAACGGGTAGTTAATTTGAGACGCGCTAGAGCTCCAGGCGCTCCTCGCTGCCGTCGATATCACAGAAGCGCGCGGCGATATTGCGGACCGAGAAAAACGCAAGGCGACCGTCGTTGGCGCTCTCGTGCTTCTCGCCAATGCCCACCATGTGCTTAAAGCCAGCTTCGCGAACGCAGTCGCTCACTACCGCATCGTCCTCGAGCGCGGCCTCGCCGGTCAATACGATCCAGCACTCCCCCGGCTTCCAGCCCGAAAGCTCAAACTTGGGGTTCGCGTCGAGCTCTGCCCACACGTCCTTGTCGCGCGACGTGCAAAACCACAGTTTACCGTTATCGACCATGGCAAACGAGAACGGCCTTACGCGTGGCTGATGTCCGTCCGTCACGTCGATCGTGGCGAGATACCACGCCGGAATACGCCTAAGATACGAACAGGCGCGCTCGAGCTGCGCCGTGCGGTCGTTGTCGGTCATAGGGACCCCTTTCTTGCGCTCGAATCGCGCCTAAACAAGTTGAAGGTTGACGACGATGACACACGCAAACAGCAGCATCGTCACCACCGCAGCCAGCGCATCCCCGCGGCGAAATGCAAGCGCATGCAGACGCGTGCGGCCCTGCTCGCCGTGATAGCAGCGTGCATCCATGGCGGCAGACAGCGTCTCGGCATGACGAAATACGCCCGTGAACAGCGGAATTGCCACGCTTGAGAGCATGCGCACGCCGCCGAGCGGACCACCCGTCACGCGCGCGCCGCGACTTGCCTGCGCGTCCGCCGTCTGCTTCATCTCGGTGGCAAACTGCGGCATAAAGCGCAGCGCGATGCCCATGATCATGCCGAGCTCGTGTGCCGGAAGGCCCACGCGCGCAAGCGGCGCGAGCAAACGCTCAAAGCCTGCAGTGAGATCGAGCGTGGGCGTGGTGAGCGTAATAGCGCTCATACCGGCCATCATCAGGGTCAGGCGGCACGCCATAAACCCGGCGGAATGTAGCGAGCCCTCGCTAATCTGCAGAAAGCCGAGCTGCCACAGGATGCGCCCGCTCTGGTCGGTAAATAGGTTGAGCACCGCGACCACCACGACGATCGCCAGCAGCGGCGCCATCGATGACAGGACGCGACAAGCCGGCACCCGGGACACGGTATAGATCAGAACAACGAAGATTGCGACCGGGACCAGTCCGCGGAAGCTGTTGACCGTGAGCGTCGTGATCAGAAACACAAAGCCCAAGAGCAACTTGGTTCGCGGGTCCAGGCGGTGGATTGCACTATCGCCGGGATAGTAGCTGCCAAACGAAAACGCCTCCATTAGCAGCCCTCCTCTCGCGCGACCGTCTTGGATTTAGCAGTGTCCGCGACGTTAGAAGGACCGTCCGAGCGACCGATTAGCAGGTCCACCAACTCGTTTGCCAGCGACTCAACCGTATAGAGGCCGTCAAAGCGCAGCGGCACGCCTGCCTTCGCAAGCGCCAGCGCCATGCGCTGGGCAGCGGGAACGCCCAAACCGATCGATTTAAGCTCATCCGCATGCGCAAAAACCTGAGCGGGCGTGCCCTCGGCAAACACCGCGCCTTCGTTCATCACAACGATGCGGTCGCAGCAATTGGCTAGGTCATCCATACTGTGCGAAACCATGACAACGGTCAGGCCCTCGTCATGAAAACGGCCAATGAGCTCCAGGAAATCCCTGCGAGCCGCCGGATCGAGACCTGCCATGGGCTCATCGAGTACCAGCACCTCGGGCTCCATAGCGAGCACGCCGGCAAACGCCACACGCCGCTGCTGTCCGCCCGAGAGTTCAAAGGGGCTCTTGTCACCTATCATGGCAAGGTCGAGGCCCACGCGTGCGAGCGATGACGCAACGCGGCGCGCGACCTCGTCTTGCGACAGGCCAAGGTTGCGCGGACCAAATGCCACGTCCTGCACCACGGTCTCGGCAAACAGCTGACGCTCTGGATACTGAAACACCACGCCGACCTTTGCCTTAACCGCGGCGGCATCTTTCTTGTTTGCCAGGTCGAGCCCCAACGCGTAAACGGAACCCTCCTGGGGACGAATCAGGCCGTTAAGATGCTGAACCAGCGTCGACTTACCCGAACCGGTATGGCCCGCAAGGCCCAGGAACTCGCCGCGACGCACCGCTAGCGACACATTGCGCAACGCCCAGGGGCTGCTAGGGTCGTTGCCCCAGAGGGCCTGTTTGTTCGATGCGCCCTCGGCGACTGAGCGCTTGTGCCAACGGCGACGCTCACGGGCGCTCAGCGAATAGCTATACGAAAGGTGCGAAATCTCGATGACGGGCTCCAGCGCGTCTGCGCCATCGATTGCAGAGGAGACGTTGTCGGGAATACGAGAATCGGATGCGAAAGGCCGCCCGGCGATGCCTGTCCCACTCCGCTCGGCATAAGTCTGCGCTATATCGGCGACCATATCCGCCTCGCGCACCCGTGCGAAAATGGGCACGTCCTTCGCGCGAAGCGCCCTGCCAAGACAGCACGATGCCGGCATATCCAGGTTCAGCCGCGCGAGTTCGTCCGCCCGCGTCAAGATTTCCTCGGGCGTGCCCAGCATGGCAACGCGGCCCGCTTGGAAGACGGCAACGCGATCGGCCTCAGCGGCCTCTTCCATAAAGTGCGTAATCATCACGATGGTCATGCCGCGTTCGTGCAGCGCGTGACAGGCCTTCATAAGGCCCTTGCGCCCGCGCGGATCGAGCATCGAGGACGCCTCGTCCAAAATGAGCACGCGCGGTTCCATGGCGAGCACGCCGGCAAGCGCCACGCGCTGCTTTTGTCCGCCCGAAAGTGCATGGGTCTCGTAGCGCTCGAAGCCCACCAAACCCACGCCCTTCAGTGCCTCGCGTACGCGCTGCGCGATCTGGGCCGATTCCACCCCAAGGTTTTCGGGACCAAAGGCAACATCGTCCTCGACAAGCGTCGCCACCAGCTGATCATCCGGGTTCTGGAATACCATGCCCGCGGTCGAGCGAATGTCGTAGACCAGCTCGGGATCGGACGCGTCCATGCCGTTGACGCGCACCGTTCCCGTATCGGGCTGCAGCAGCGCGTTCAAATGCTTGGCGAACGTCGACTTGCCCGACCCGTTGCCGCCGAGGATGCAGAAAAACTCGCCATCCTCGATGTTCAGATCGATGCCGTCGAGTGCCGGTGTGGCACCGTCATAGCTAAAGGAAACGCCCCGACACTCAATCATGCGCGGCCTTTGACCTGGTCCTTCTTGGGCGTGATGAGATTAGAGACCGCCTTGTACACCGCCAGCGTCAACACCGAGTTGAGCACGGTCTTGATAAGGTTAAACGGCAAAACGGCGGGAAGCATGAGCGGAGCGATCACATCAACCGAGCCATACCAGAACCAAACGCCGATGGTCAGGTTCGCGACCATGGACAGCGCCGTAGCGGCAATGACGCCGAGCGCCAGGCCAATCACGGCACCCTTGTAGGTGTGCATCTTTTGGTAGACGATAGCCGCAGGCAGAATGTAGCCCAGCGTGGCAACCAGGTTCATAAGCGCGCCGACCCAGTCACCCGTAGTGAGCGCATGGATAACGATCGCCATGGCGGCAACGGCAGTGCCGGCACCAGGGCCATACGCAAATCCACACACCATCGCCGGCACCAGCGACGGGTCATACGTCAAAAACGGCGCCGACGGGAGGATGGGCAGCTGCACATACATAAACAGTGCTCCCAGGGCGCACATCAACGCCATGGTAACGAGCTGTTTGGTGCTCCACCTATTCGTGTTCTCAAAATGGATATGCTGCGACTGTTCAGACATAAGATCACCTGCCTCTTTCATCCGGACTCTAACCGTTGGTACTGGAATCTCACCAGTTCAGCCGGCATGCGAACCAACGCACACACGGGTCGCGGACTCATCGGCTCGGTCGCAGGCACTTTACCTGCTCCACGGCGCCCCTTTGACACCGCCCGATTTACCGCCAGTGGGGAATTTCACCCCGCCCTGAAACAGCAATTGCAAGTGTAGCACGAGCAATCGTTCGCGCAAGTATGCCAAGGGTAATTTGTGGCGGGGACCAGTTGCCGCAACAACCACGTCCTCCATCCACCCCAAAGCAGCGCGCCTTTCGCGCAAAGCGCGAAACAGCGACCGGGATACGTACCCCCATCAACCACGATCTCCGCCCACGCCGACCTCAAGGCCGTAAACGCAGGGGATCCGGGGGCGTGACGGGGCTTCTCTCCGGAACATTCCGCACTGATATTTTCTGTATTGAAGACGTCGATGATGCACCCGTA
>NZ_QSRL01000016.1 GCF_003437035.1 Collinsella sp. TF08-11AT | reverse complement strand
GACTTGAAGAAGGGGGAGGCCTCGCGGCCTCCCCCTTTTTTGCGTTTTATAGAGAGCTGTAATACAAGAACTCGCCTTCTTTTAGCTTGTCTTACTGTTTGGCTGTATTTTGAGTCCTTCTTTTGTATTTGCGCGATAATAACTCCCATTGGCGTTAGGGAGGACTTGATGTTTACCGTTTTTGTCTTGGGCAATATTGCTTCGGGTAAGTCGACTGCCTGCCGCTATCTCGAATCTCATGGCGCCATGCTCATCGATCTGGACGAACTTGCCAAATCGCTGTATGTGCCAGGCTCCGATATCGTCAATGCCCTCGCGGAAGAATTTGGCTGGGATATTTTGGACGAGGAGGGCGGCGTTCGCCGTAACATACTCGCTTCTCGAGCTTTTGTTTCTCCTGATGCGGTCGCGAGGCTCAATAGCATTGTGCACCCCGTTCTCATTGAGCAGCTGTCACTGAGGATTCTTGATCCGGTTTGCTGCACGGTTTCTTCCCCCCGTTATCCCTTTGCGGTGGTCGAGGTTTCTGCTCCGACTGGTTTTGAGGATGCATTTGGCTTGGCTGATGAAATTCTGGTCATCAGCGCCCCTTTGTCAGTTCGTCGCGAGCGTGCTATTCAGCGTGGCATGGAGCCATCTGATTTCGATGCCCGTTCTGCTTGCCAGCCCGATGAGTCTGCGCTGTGCAATCTCGCTACAACGGTGATTGATAATGCCGCAGGCGATAATTCGCTCTTTGAGCAGCTTGACTCATGGCTTGCATGCCATGGGTTTATAGACACTGCGAATAAGGAGGATGCCGATGCCTAAGACACGTTTCTTTGCGTGGTATCGCCTTATTCCGCTGGCTGCCGTTTTTGCCTTCGGCCTTATCTCATTCGTTTACTCGTGTGCTCCCGCGGCTTTCTTTAAGCCGCTGTATCCCATTGACCACGAGGCGTATGTAAAGCAATCGAGTATTTCGCATAATCTGGATCCGTATCTGGTGTGCGCTGTCATTAAGTCGGAATCGAATTGGGATCCCGAGGCTGAGTCGAATCAGGGTGCTCAGGGATTGATGCAGCTGATGCCTGTGACTGCTCAGGATATGATCACCAAGGGCCTTGTCGACGGTGACGAGTATTCGGTCGACAACCTTAACGATCCGGCTACCAATATCGAGTTTGGCTGCGCATACCTCTCGTATCTTCTGACCTATTTCAATGGGTCGACGGATAGTGCCATTGCCGCCTATAACGCTGGCATGGGCAATGTCGACGGTTGGGCGCAGCAGAGCACGTCGCTTCATAATGCAATCACCTTTCCCGAGACGCAGGCGTATCTGATTCGTGTCAATAATGCCTGGGTTCGCTATAAGACCCTCTATCCCGATCGGTTCGTATAGGACTATGCCTGCCGCCTGCGTATACTGCAGATATATGAGTTAGGAGTATCCATGGCGGAATTTGAAGTAGAACGCGTTGGCGGTGAACTTAAGCGCTTTGGCGTTGAGGGCGCTGAGGTGCCGTTTGAAGTCGTTTCTCCCTATGAGCCTGCAGGTTCTCAGCCTAAGGCCATTGAGTCGCTTGTGCAGGGTGTGAGGGATGGAGATCGCTATCAGGTTTTGCTGGGCGTGACTGGTTCGGGCAAGACCTTCACGATGGCTAAGACTATTGAGGCCCTGGGGAAGCCGACGCTGGTCATGGCTCCCAATAAAACGCTCGCCGCTCAGCTTGCGAGCGAGCTCAAAGAGTTCTTTCCCAACAACGCTGTGGTCTACTTTGTCTCGTACTACGACTACTATCAGCCCGAGGCGTATGTGCCGCAAAGCGATACATATATCGAGAAAGACTCCTCGATTAACGAAGAGGTCGAGATGCTGCGCCATCAGGCGACCGCCTCGTTGCTCTCTCGACGCGATGTAATCGTCGTTGCTTCGGTGTCCTGTATCTACGGTATCGGCTCTCCCGAGGACTATGCGGGGCTGGCGCCGAATGTCGACAAGAAAGTGCCGCTCGAGCGCGATGACTTTATCCATGCACTTATCGACATTCAATATGATCGCAATGACTATGACCTAGCGCGCGGCACGTTCCGCGTGCGCGGCGATGTTGTCGACGTGTATCCGCCTTATGCCGAGCATCCGTTGCGGTTTGAGTTCTTTGGCGACGAGGTTGAGCTTATTGCCGAGATCGATGAGGTTACCGGTGAGATGCTTCGTGAGTACGAGGCCATCCCCGTATGGCCGGCATCGCACTACGTGACCGAGAAGCCGAAGGTCAAGGCGGCTCTGAAATCAATCAGTGAAGAGTGCGAGAAGCGTGTGGCCGAGCTCAAGGCGACCGACAAGTTGCTCGAGGCACAGCGTCTGCAGCAGCGCACCGACTATGATCTCGAGATGCTCGAGACCATGGGTTTTTGTAACGGTATCGAGAACTACTCGCGTCATCTGGACGGTCGAAAACCGGGCGAGCCGCCGTTTACCCTGATCGATTACTTCCCTAAGGACATGCTCTGCATCATCGATGAGAGCCATGTGACGGTGCCGCAGATTCGCGGCATGCACGAAGGTGACCGCTCGCGTAAGGTGACGCTGGTGGAACACGGTTTTCGCCTTCCTTCGGCGCTCGATAACCGTCCGCTTCGCTTCGATGAGTTTGAGGCGAGGATACCCCAGTTTATCTATGTTTCGGCCACGCCGGGCGACTACGAGCTGCGGGTGAGCCAAAACGACGTGGAGCAGATTATTCGTCCGACCGGTCTGCTCGACCCCAAGATCGATGTGCGTCCGGTTCGTGGGCAGATTGACGATCTTGAGGACGAGATTCGCGAGCGCGTTGCCCGCAAGGAGCGCGTGCTGGTGACCACGCTCACCAAGCGCATGGCCGAGGACCTGACCGACCATCTGCTTGATGCCGGCATTAAGGTCAATTACATGCATTCTGATACGGCGACAATGGACCGTGTCGAGATCCTGCGAACGCTGCGCGAGGGCAAGATCGATGTTCTCGTTGGCATCAACCTGCTTCGCGAGGGCTTGGATCTTCCCGAGGTCTCACTGGTGGCAATTCTCGATGCCGATAAGGAAGGCTTCTTGCGCAACCGCCGTTCGCTGATTCAGACGATTGGCCGCGCGGCCCGTAACGCCGATGGCGAAGTCATCATGTACGCGGACGTCGTGACCGATTCGATGAGAGAGGCGATTGAGGAGACGCAGCGTCGACGCGAGATCCAGATGGCCTATAACGAAGAGCATGGCATTGTGCCCAAGACGGTGCGCAAGGCCATCAACGACATCTCAAGTTTTATTGCCGAGGCCGAAAAAACCGTGGGTTCCAAGGGGCGCTCGAAGGGCGACTCTCTTGGCCATGGCGCATTCTATACGCCCGATGAGTCGGGCGAGGGCGGCGTGCCGGAAACGGTGGCACCCGAGCAGACACTTGCGGAGCAGTTGGAAGAACTACCGCATGACGAGCTTGTGCGGATCGTCGAAACCATGGAAGAGGATATGCGCAACGCTTCTGCCGCCATGGACTTTGAGGAGGCGGCGCGCCTGCGTGATGCCGTCGTTCAGATTCGGGCGATGCTCGAGGGTGCGTCTGAGGACGAGACGATCGAGCGCTTACGTTCGCAGGCGCGCAAGGGTTCCACGTTCGCATCGGGCAGAAAACGCCAGGGTGCACGGTTTAAGAAATAGCGAACAGGCCCCGAGTTCCCTGTGGAGCTCGGGGTCTGTATCTTTTGCGCGCTGGAATTCGTGCGCTAGAGGTCTGCGATCAGGGCTTCGGCACAACGGATGCCGTCGGTGGCCGCGCTCATGATGCCGCCGGCATATCCAGCTCCCTCACCACAAGGGTAAAGGCCCGGGGTCGACACGGCATGGCATGCTCGGTCTCGGGTGACGGTGACCGGTGAGCTCGAACGAGTCTCCACGCCGGTAAGAACGGCGTCGGGGCGGTCGTAGCCGCGTAGCTTTTTTCCGAGTAGGGGAAGTCCCAGGCGGAGCGACTCGACGATATGCTGCGGCAGGGCTTCGTCAATTGCCGTCCAGGTCACACCGAGCGGATAGGTGGGCTTTACCTTTCCGGGCGCCTTGCTGGCACGTCCTGCGAGGAAATCTCCGACGAGCTGTGCCGGTGCGTTCCAGTTGGAACCGCCCAGGCGGTAGGCGGCCGCCTCGCAGGCACGCTGGAGCTCGATGCCGGCGAGCGGGTCATCGTTGGGAAGGTCCTTTGGCGTGACGTTAACGAGCAGGGCGGCATTTGCGTTGCGTCCGTCGCGGGCATTGAGACTGGCGCCGTTGACGCACAGGTGGCCCTGCTCGGAAGAGGCGGCGACAACCTGCCCGCCGGGGCACATGCAAAACGAGAACACGCTGCGGCCGTTGGGAAGATGGGCGACGAGCTTGTAAGGGGCTGCTCCGAGGGCAGGATGTCCCGCCGAGGCTCCGTATTGGACTCGGTCGATGTCGCGCTGCGGATGCTCGATGCGAACGCCCATGGCAAAGGTCTTTTGTGCGAGGGCCACGTTGTGGCCCTTAAGGAGCTCAAAAATATCGCGAGCAGAATGCCCGCAGGCGAGGATGAGGTGCTTTGTCTCGATTGGCTCGCAAGCGGCGTCTTGGGACGATTGGACATCAATACCGGTGATGGCGCCAGACGCGTCGATGCGAATGTCGACGAGCCTCGTTCGATAACGGACGACACCTCCGAGCTGCTCGATGCGCTGGGATATAGCGGTGACAACCGTGGGAAGGATGTCGGAGCCAATGTGCGGCTTGGCATCCCATAGAATATCGCGGGGCGCACCCGCCTCGACGAAGGTTTCGAGGATAAGGCGATGGGCGGGATTTTTGGTTCCCGTATTGAGCTTGCCGTCCGAGAAAGTCCCCGCGCCGCCCAGGCCAAACTGGATATTGCTCTCGGGGTCGAGGATGCGCTCCTTTAGAAAGAGGTCGATCGCCCGCGAGCGGCGAAATGCCGGGTCGCCGCGCTCGATGAGCAAGGGCTTAAGACCTGCTTCGGCGAGCGTAAGCGCAGCGAAAAGGCCGGCGCATCCGGCGCCGACAACGACAGGGCGTTCTTGAGGTGCGTCGGAGGCGGGGGAGGGGAATGAAGGCTCATCGTCTTCTATCGCGCGTACGCGCGAGCGGTCACGCTCGGCAACGCTGTCGACCGCTTCTCGCTCGAGGTGGGGACTAGTCAGCTCAACACGAAAGCTCAGGATAAAATGGACGTCTCGTTTTTTGCGAGCGTCGATTGACTTGCGGTGGAGCTCGATGGACTTGATCTCGGAGTCCTTGCAACGTAGGACGCGCTTGGCGACTCGCTTGCCAACAATGAGACAGGCATTTTCATCGTCGGCTTCATCGAGCGACGCGTTGACTTGGGTGATTTCGATCATCGAGGTCTCCTTAGAGGCAAGAAAGAGGCCGTCCGGTATCCCAGACGGCCCGAATGCGTTTTTGATTATAGACTGCGCGGCTACAGGCTGCTTGCAGCGCGAATGCCCGAGATCCAGGCCCACGCAAGGTTAAAGCCTCCGCAATCGGCGTCGATGTCGAGCGCTTCACCGCAGACGTAAAGCGGGGCGTCGACAACGCTGCGCGCGCGTAGGCTGGGTGTTGAGATGCTCTCGACAGATACGCCACCACGCGTGACCTGCGCTGAGCGCTCCTCGGCTGTTCCCTTGACGAGCAACTTAAAGTGCTTGAGGATCGAGACCAGGTGGATGACATCGTTGGAGCCTGGATGGCACTGCTCGAACGCTGTGCAGACGACGCGGGAGAGTTGCGGGGCGAGCATGCCGTCGAGCCAACGGGGATCGCGGGGCGAAAAGCCGCCGAGCAGCTCAACGCGCCGGTTGAGCATATCGAGCAGCTCGTCTTTGGAGAGGTCGGGGAAAACGTCGAGCAGGATCGTATCGCCGCGCTGGATACGACGAGAGAGGTTGAAGACAGCGACGCCCGAGATACCGAAGGTTCGAAACAGCACTTCACCGTCTTCGTGCCAGAGCTCATTATGATTGCGGGCGAGCGTCAAGCGGGCGCGGACGCGCAGGCCATCCAACGTCTTGAGCGCCGCCCGATCGCCAAAGACCGTTGCCGATACGGGGCAGAGGATGGGGCGCAGCGAAGTGAGGGGGAGGCGAAACGTATCGGCGATACCGGTGGGGTTGCCGCCCGTGGCGATAATTACGGCATGTGCCTGCAGGGCCACGTTCTTGCGAGGGACATCAGCGAGCGCTTTCCGAAGCGAGCGGAGCTCCGATTTTCGGTCGTCGTGCTTTTTTGCCTTGAGCGCCCGCGCTGGACGGTCTATTTGGAGTGCCCAGCCTTCGGAAGCTTTGTGCGCCGAGGCAACGTAGGCTCCGCAGATTAAGGTGATACCTAGGCGGTCGCAAACGTTGAGAAGCGCGTCGCGCACCGATTCGGCGCGAAGGGAGCGCGGGTACAGCCGGCCTTCCTCGGAGGTTGTCATGATACCCAGCGAGGAGAAGAAACCCATAAGCTCTTGTTCGGGCTGGGGGCCCATGACGGATGTGACGAATGCTGGGTGGTTATACCGCTGAGGATCGATCGATTCGTTGGAGAGGTTGCAGCGGCCGTTACCGGTCGCAAGGAGCTTAAGGCCGCAGGCGACATCGCGCTCAACGATGCAGACGCTTTTGCCAACGCGTGCGGCCGTAATGGCGGCGGCGAGGCCTGAAGCCCCGCCGCCGATTACCAGGACGTCATAGAAGGCGCTCGCGTTCACTTAGGCCTCGTCGGTCTCGTGCGGGGTAATAGCCTCGACGGCAGAGACTGCCTTGGGCAACATGCCATCGGGCAGCGCGGTCTCGACCTCGCCCTTATCGCAGGCCTCGGCGAGTGCCGGATTAATGGGAAGCTGGCCCAAGATGTCGAGGTTATAGCGCTCTGCGACCTCGGGGAGCTTGCTCTTGCCAAAGACCTCGATCTTCTTGCCGCAGTCGGGGCACTCAATATAGCTCATGTTCTCGACAATGCCCAGAATGGGGACGTTCATCTTCTCGGCCATGTTGACCGCCTTGGCGACGATCATCGAGACCAGATCCTGCGGGCTCGTGACGATGACGATGCCGTCGACCGGCAGCGACTGGAAGACGGTGAGCGCAACGTCGCCTGTTCCCGGAGGCATGTCGACCAGTAGGTAGTCGATGGGGCCCCACGAGGTCTCGCTCCAGAACTGCCTAATGGCGCCTGCGATGACCGGACCGCGCCAAAGGACGGGGTCGGTCTCGTTTTGGAGCAGCAGGTTGGAGCTCATGACCTTGACGCCGTGCTCGGAGATTTCGGGCAGCATAAGGTTGCCAAGGGCATGGACGTGGCGTCCACTCATACCGAACATCTTGGGGATAGAGGGACCGGTGATGTCGGCATCGAGGACGCCGACCTTGTGGCCGTGACGGGCAAGCTCGGTGGCGATGGCACCGGTGACAAATGACTTGCCGACACCGCCCTTGCCGGAAAGCACGGCGATGACGCGCTTGACCTCGGACAGCGTGTTCTCCTCAAATTGCGACGGCGACGTTTGTCCGCCGGCGGCCTGTGCGTGTTCGCAACCCATGTATGACTCCTTTGTATATGCTGGGGCCGGGGCCCCGCGATGTGACACGAGCGTCATTGTACCCTCGTTTGCGAGCGGGAGTCATTTGCGATGCGTTTGGGCCGAGCGTGCTTGCAATACGATGGGCCCAAGCGAATGGGCGGGCTTACTGAACTTTGCTGGCGAACTCGAGGTATTGCATGCGCTGCAGCTTGTCGATCGTCGAGGCGTAGGGGCTGTCTTTCGATTCCAAGTCGTAGCGCAGCCCGTCGGCACCGAGATAGCCGGCGACATTGATGGTGGGCACATCTGACCTTGTCGCAAGCAGGGCCTTTTGGTAATTGGTGAGCGGGGCGCCGATCTTATTAAGGGTAATGGCTGCAATCTCGTTTGCCCCGACGGTGTCGTAGACGTTGAGCTCGGTATTGCCGGCGATCTCATAGTTAGCCCAGACGAGATATGTCGACTGATAGATACGGAAAGCGTGGCTTGCCGTATCTTCCTGAGGGTACAGCTCGTCGTTGAGAGTCGTTGCGGCGCTCGGCTGATGGTCGCCAAAAAAGACAAGAACAACCGGTCTGCCGATGTTGCGGAGCTCGTTGATAAAGTACTCGAGGTCCCGGTCGGATGCGTTGATGCAGGTGAGATAGGTGTTGAGCGCGCTGTTGGCGCCTTCGCTGGCTCCCTCGACCCAATAGTTTGTCAGCTCTTCGGCGGGAACGGTGCCATAGTCGTAGCCGCCGTGATTTTGCATCGTGACGTCAAAGATGAACTGTGGCGCTTCGTCGGTTCTAAGCAGGTCGAGTATCTTGTCGTAGGTGGCGTAGTCGCATACGCCGGCATGGTAATAGGGCGCACCTTCGAAATCGCCGATTGAAAGAAAGTCTCCAAAGCCCAGCTGCTGATAGATTTTATCTCGATGGTAGTTGACGGGGTTTTGCGGGTGCATAGCGGTAGTGGTATACCCAAGCTCTTTAAGGTCCTTTGCCAGGCTGTTTACGCCATTCATCTGATACAGCTGATAGGGGATCTTGCCTAATCCGACAAAGGCCGTTGTCGCTCCGGTCAAAAATTCGAATTCGGAGTTCGCCGTTCCGCCACCGGCGACCGAAGCGAGCATGGTGCCGCGAACAAGTGTGTCGGGAAGCGAGTTGTAGAATGCGGGGCCGGAGTACCCGGCCGCCTGGAGCTGCTCAAAGCACGAAAGGTCGCTAAAACTCTCGTTCATGACGGCAACAATCGTCGGCTTGATTTCATTGAACTGGGCAACGGCCGCCGCGCGCTGTTCGCTCGAGCCATATGTGCTGTCGTAGACGGCGGCGAGCTCCTGCTCGATGCTCTGCGCCTCATCGGGCGTATAGTCTTCGGGCTTCTCAATGGGCAACTCGTTGACCATTTCGGTGAACGAAGTGATAAAACCCTGAGACGCATACGTGGTGATGGGCTGCCAACGGTCAAATCCAAAATCCAGCGCCTGCTCCAAGTCGATGTTGGAAAAGCCTGAGAGCCCCACAACGGTCACTAGCAGAAAAGCACAGAGGTTAGCGGCGATAGCGGGGAAGACATGGGTGGGCGTACGGAGCTTTCGCGGTCGGATGAGCGAAAGAAGCCCCAGGGAAATCTCCAGCAGGGCGAGAGAGGTTACGATTCCGGCGGTAAAGGTAAACTCGTATCCCTCGCTCACTTCCATTGCGGTGCCAAGGGCCAAGATATCGCTTGGCAGGATGGCTTCGCCTTTAAACGTTATGACGAAGTGCTCGGCAATGCCAAGGACGCAACAGACGACGGGCACGAGGACCATGACGCCTCCATGACGCTGTCCCAGCAAATAAAGGGAGAGCAGAACCGTCGCGAGCAACCCGACGGAAAACCCGAATGAGTTGGCGGGAATGCGATAGAACGTTTCGTTGCAGGCAATTTCGATTGAAACGAACGAGAGCGCTGAAACAGCGGCGATGACAAGGATGTTGCGGCAAATACAGGCAACCGTTCCCGTCGCAAGGTCGGTTTGGTCGATAAGTCCCGAAACCAAGGGCTCGACAAGAAGCATGACGGCGGCAGCACCGAGCGCCGAATAAGAAAGGACCCATAGGGAGCTGCCCTCATTTACGAGCGATTGATTCGTAATCCATGCAGCTACCACGCCGAGCGGGATGAGGAGCGTCGCGCACCAAAAGACGCGGGCAATGGGTGGCTTTTCGTTGCGTTTGATTGAAAAATACACGCGCACGACGACGGCGGCCACGATAAGGACGGCGATGAATATGGGCAGATTGGCCATGTCGCTCGAAGTGATTTCAAGGGGGATATCTTCGGTCATGGACGTTCCTCTGGTACAGCAAATTAAGTTCAGTATTAGATTACTGTAACCTTTCCACGGCATTTCGAGAAACAAAGCGCCCGATACGCAAAGCTAAAGGTCTGCGAATCTTGTATTACGAACATCTGTGCGCGTCGAGTGCGCTAAACTCATCGGCAGTATGATTCGATGCAATAGGAGGCAAGGAGCTTCCATGTCTGATTCCTCTATCGTTATTCGCGGCGCTCGTGAGCACAACCTCCGTGATATCGATGTTTCCATTCCGCGTGACCAACTCGTGGTCATTACCGGTCTTTCTGGCTCGGGCAAGAGTTCGCTGGCATTCGACACTATCTATGCCGAGGGCCAGCGTCGATACGTCGAGAGCCTTTCGAGTTATGCGCGCCAGTTCTTGGGCCAGATGGACAAACCCGACTTGGATTCAATCGACGGCCTTTCGCCGGCGGTGTCGATCGACCAAAAGACGACATCTAAAAACCCTCGCTCGACGGTTGGCACCGTAACCGAGATTTATGACTATCTGCGTCTGCTGTTCGCCCGTGTGGGCACTCCGCACTGTCCCGAATGCGGCCGCGTCATTGAGCGCCAGACGACCGACCAGGTCGCCGATAAGGTCCTGGCGGCGGGGGAGGGCCGCCGCGCGTTTGTGCTGGCACCGGTGGTGCGCGGGCGAAAAGGCGAGTACACCAAGCTGTTTGAGGACCTTCGCGCCGAGGGCTTTAGCCGCGTGCGTGTCGACGGCGAGGTTCGCTCGCTTGATGACCCTATCGATTTGGATAAGAAATTCAAGCACGATATCGAGGTCGTGGTCGACCGCATCGTGATTCGCGAGAACTCGCTGGGCCGTATTGCCGAGTCCGTTGAACAGGCGACTGCGCTGGCGCACGGCAATGTGAACGTATACTTGCTGCCCGACCGCGACGCTCCCGAGGGGACCGAAGGCGAGTTGCTGGAGTATTCGCTGGCGTTAGCGTGCCCGGAGCATGGACACTCCATCGATGACCTGCAGCCGCGTGATTTCTCGTTCAACGCGCCCTATGGCGCGTGCCCCGAGTGCGATGGCCTGGGCTTTAAGAAGACGGTCGATGCCGAGGCCCTAATCGAAGACCCCTCGAAGTCGATCGCCGACGGGGTCTTTGGCAGCCTGTTTGGCAACTCTAACTACTATCCGCAGATTTTCGCTGCGGTCTGCAAACACTTTAAGGTGAGCGTCGATACGCCGTGGGAGGATCTGCCTCCGCGGGTGTGTCGTGCGTTTTTAGACGGCATGGGCGACCAGAAGATTTCGGTCGACTATCAAAAGCTCGATGGGCGCCGCAGCCAGTGGGACACCAAGTTCTCGGGTGTGCGCAATATCCTGTACGAGCGCTATACCGAGACGACGAATGAGAACACCAAGGCGCGCTTGGAGAAGTACATCCGCGAGGAGCCGTGCTCGAGCTGCCACGGCGCTCGTTTGCGCCCCGAGATGCTCGCCGTCACCGTGGGCGGCAAGTCCATTTACGAGGTTTGTTGTCTGTCGTGCCGTGAGTCGCTCGAGTTTTTTGAGGGCCTGGAACTCACCGAGCGCCAACAGTTTATCGGCGGACGCATCGTCAAGGAAATCCTGGAGCGCCTGCGTTTTCTGGTCGATGTCGGACTCGACTATCTGACCCTCGATCGTGCCTCGGCGACGCTTTCCGGAGGCGAGGCCCAGCGCATTCGCCTGGCAACGCAGATCGGCGCCGGCCTCATGGGTGTCCTGTACATTTTGGACGAGCCATCGATTGGCCTCCATCAGCGCGATAACGAGCGCCTGATCAAGACGCTTGAGCGCCTACGCGATATCGGCAATACCGTCATCGTCGTCGAGCATGATGAGGATACGATTCGTGCTGCCGACTATGTGATCGACATGGGCCCCGGCGCGGGCGTGAACGGCGGACACGTAGTCGCGGCGGGAACGCCTGCCGATATCATGGCGTGTCCCGAGTCGATGACGGGCGCTTATCTGACCGGCAAACGAATGATCCGGGTTCCCGATGAGCGCCGCAAGCCCGGTCGCGGCTGCCTTAAGATCACGGGCGCCCGCGCCAACAACCTCAAAAACGTTACCGCCAAGATCGAGTTTGGTACGCTTACGGTCGTTACCGGCGTGTCGGGATCGGGTAAGAGCTCCCTGGTTACCGACACTATCGCACCTGCCCTTACGAATGCCATTCACCGTTCGACGCGCCCTGTGGGTCCGTATAAGAAAATCGAGGGCATCGAGTGTATCGATAAGGTTATCGATATCGACCAGTCGCCGATTGGCCGCACGCCGCGTTCCAACCCTGCTACGTACATTGGCCTGTGGGATGATCTTCGCGCGCTGTTTGCGAGTACGCCGGAGTCGAAGGCGCGCGGCTACTCGCCGGGACGTTTCTCCTTTAACGTGAGCGGCGGTCGCTGCGAAGCATGCAAGGGCGACGGACAAATTAAGATCGAGATGCACTTCCTTCCCGATATCTATGTCCCCTGTGAGGTCTGCGGCGGCAAACGCTATAACCGCGAGACGCTTGAGGTCACCTACCGTGGTAAGACCATCTCGGACGTGCTCGACATGAGCGTCACCGAGGCACTGGCCTTCTTTGGGAATATCCCGCAGATTAAGCGCAAGCTCCAGACGCTGTACGATGTAGGCTTGGGCTACGTGAGCCTGGGCCAGCCCGCTACGACGCTCTCGGGCGGCGAGGCGCAGCGTGTGAAGCTCGCCAAGGAGCTTCATCGACGCCAGACGGGCAAGACGTTCTATATTTTGGATGAGCCGACGACCGGCCTTCATTTTGAGGACGTCCGCCAGCTGCTCGATGTGCTGCAGCGCTTGGTCGATGCGGGCAACACGGTGCTGGTGATTGAACACAACCTTGATGTCATCAAGGTTGCCGACCGCCTGATCGATATGGGCCCCGAGGGCGGTAACGGCGGCGGAACCGTCGTGGTTTCGGGCACACCGGAGCAGGTCGCGGACTGTCCGCAAAGTTATACGGGCAAGTTTTTGGCGCCGTTGCTCAGGCGTGACCGGGAGCGTCAGGCTCAACTTGATGCTCAATAAATAGGCGATTCAGTTTATGGGCGCCATCGACTCCTTGTGATTCGATGGCGCTTGCTGTGTCGAAGTGACGTATGCAGCCGAATTGGACATATACTTAATCCTTACGTCCGAATGCGAGGGAAAGGATATGCCATGGCAAAGGCTGTAAAGACGCCAAAAACCAATGCGATGCGCGAGCTGGAAAGCGCCGGCATTTCCTATGTTCTACATACGTACGAAGACGATGGTGATGAGTCGGCGGGCCTGGGGGTCGCGATTTCGGAGCAGCTTGGCGAGGAGCCCGGACAAGGATTTAAGACCTTGGTCTGCGTGACGCCGTCCAACGACCATGTCGTGTGCTGCATCCCTGTTGCCGACGAGCTCGATCTAAAGTCCGCCGCGCGTGCCGCGGGGGAGAAGTCCTTGGCCATGATGCATGTGAAGGATTTGCTTGCGGCGACTGGCTACGTTCGCGGCGGCTGCAGTCCGGTCGGTATGAAAAAACGCTACCGGACGCTCATTGATGAGACATGTGTCCTTTGGGATACCATTTTTATTTCGGGAGGCAAGCGTGGTTATCAGCTTGAGCTTGCACCCGATGATTTAATTGCATTTTGCGGGGCGACGGTCGCCCCGATTACGAGAGAGGACTGAGCGATGCCGCAGGAAGAATTGAAGTGCGGAGCTCATTTTGCAAAAGAATCTGCGCCTCAGACACCCTCATCCGAAGCTTCTTCGTCGCGAGATGGCACTGATGATATGGGCTCGTCGGACTACTCCACGGTTGGTCGTTCCGCCGGGCTTATGACCATCCTGACCATCGTGTCTCGCGTCACCGGCTTTATCCGCACATGGGCAATGGCGGCCGCTATCGGCATGTCGCTGCTCTCGTCCTCCTATCAGGTCGCCAACAACCTGCCCAATATGCTCTACGAACTCGTGATGGGCGGCATGCTCGTGACGGCGTTTTTGCCCGTGTACATGGGCGTGAGGCGTGAGCAGGGTCGCGAGGCCTCGAACGAGTACGTGGGCAACCTGCTCGGTATTCTGCTATTGGTGCTGGGTGGCATTTCGTTGCTGGGGACCGTGTTCGCTCCGGGCTTTATTTGGACGCAATCGTTCCTTTCGGGTGGCGGCGGCAGCATGGATACCGCTGCGTTCATGTTCCGTTTCTTCGCCATCCAGATTCTGTTTTATGGTTTGGGCTCGGTGTTCTCGGGCGTTCTCAACGCACACCGCGACTACTTCTGGTCGACGTTTGCCCCGGTCCTCAACAATGTGATCGTCATTGCGAGCTTTATGGGCTTTGCGCCCGTGTCCGCACAGTTTGGCGAACGTGCCGGCATCATCTTGATTGCGGCCGGTACGACCCTCGGTGTCTTTGTTCAGATGGCTTGTCAGATCCCCGCGCTTGGCAAGCACGGCGTGCATCCCCATATCCATATCGACTTTAAGGACCCCGCACTGCGCCAGACGATTGCGCTCGGTATCCCGACGCTGCTCGCTACGGTGTGCATGTTTGTCTCGACTTCTATCACGAACGCTGCCGCGCTGGTGGTCCAGCCCGAGACCGGTCCTTCCGTCATCGCCTATGCGCGCCTGTGGTACACGCTGCCCTACGCGCTGATTGCCGCCTCGCTTTCGACGGCGCTCTATACCGAGCTCTCTCACGACGCACAGGAGAAGGATTACGACAGCGTTCGCACGGGCATTTCGCGTGGCGTCGCCCAGATGCTGTTCTTCCTGGTTCCGTTCGCGCTGTACCTGATTGTCTTCGCGCGTCCGCTCAACATGATCTACTGCGCTGGCAAGTTCGATGAGTCCGGCGTGGCGCTGGTGTCCGAGTTCCTTGTCTACCTGGCGTTCTCGCTGCCGCTCTACGGCGTGGTCGTGCTGATGCAGAAGAGCTTCTCTGCCTTGCTCGACATGAAGCCCTATAGCCGCTATTGCCTGTATTCCGCCATCGGCCAGGCCGGCTCGGTTCTGCTGTTTGGCGTTGTGCTGGGCTTCGGTATGCCGGCAATCGCGCTTTCGTATGTCGTCGACTACGTGATCTTGGTCGGCTGTTCGCTGTGGTGGCTGCGTCGCCGCCTGCGTGGTCTTCAGGTTAAATCCATCCTGCATGGCGGTTTCTTTGGCCTTTTGCTCGGTGGCCTGGGTGCTGCCGCAGGCGCCGGCGTCATGTGGGCGCTTGAACGCTTTGTCGGGGCACTTGGCGGCTCGATTCTGATTACTCTTGGCTACGTTTGCGTTGCGGGTGTCGTCTCGCTTGCTGTTACCTTTGGCCTTGCCGTCATCCTTAAGATGCCCGAGGTCTCGGCGCTGCTTCGTCGCAAGTAGGTGCGCGTGGCCGGTCACGACAACATTCCAACGCTTGCCGAGCAGGTTTCGCGCGTTCCCACGCAGCCCGGCTGCTACCTTTGGAAAGACGCCAAGGGCGATGTCATCTACGTGGGCAAGGCGAAAAACCTGCGCGCCCGTATGCGTCAGTACGTGACGCTGCAGGACGAGCGCCAGAAGATCCCGCTTATGATGCAGCTGGTGGCGAGCTTTGACTATATCGTGGTGGAGACCGAGCACGAGGCGTTGGTGCTCGAGCGCAATTTGATTGGTCAGTACCATCCGTACTTTAACGTCGACCTCAAGGATGACAAGAGCTACCCCTTTATCGCCATTACAAAGGGCGACCTGTATCCCGCTATCAAATACACGCGTGAGCGTCATAAGCCGGGAACGCGCTATTTTGGACCTTATACCGATAGCCGCGCGGCACGTGAGACGATAGATACGCTGCGCAAGGTTATCCCCATCTGCTCCGCATCCTGTGCGGAGTGGCGTCGTTGTCGCCGTATCGTCGAGTCCCACAAGGGCGAGGAAGACATCGTCAATATGATTTGCGCGCAAAACGGGCGCCCCTGCTTTGACTACCATGTCGGGCGCGGCCCGGGTGCGTGTGTCGGCGCGATTTCCCCGGCAGACTATGCCAAGAACGTCAAGCGCGTCGAGCGCTTTTTGTCGGGCCATCGCAAGGATGTCGTCGATGAGCTGACCTCCGAGATGACGGATGCCGCTGAGGCGCTCGACTTTGAGCGCGCGGCACGCGTCAAACGTCGTTTGGAGGTCATCAGGGGTCTGGACGATCGTCAGCAAGTCGTTTTTCCCTCCAGTGTCGATATAGATGTCATCGGTTTCTATCGCGAGGAGACCATCTCCGCCGCTTGCGTCTTCGTCGTTCGCGAGGGCCGAACAGTTCGCACCTGCGAGTTCATTCTCGACAAGGGTCTTGATGTTGACGAGGAAGAGCTCCAGTCGGGCTTTCTTAAGCGCTATTACGACGAGACGGCTGATATTCCAGCTGAGGTCAACCTTTCCGTCGAGCTTGAGGATGCGGAGGCGCTGGGGGAGTGGCTTGCGGGCAAGCGTGAGCGTTCCTGCCATCTCCATAGGCCGCAGCGTGGCGAAAAGCACCGTCTGCTCGATATGGCATCCAAAAATGCGCGCCATGCTCTCATGCGCTACATGATGCGAACGGGGTACGCTGACGACCGCACCAATCAAGCGCTCCTGGAGCTCGAAAGTGCGTTGGCGCTGCCATCGCCGCCGTTGCGTATCGAGTGCTTCGATATCTCTACACTGCATGGCACCTTTACGGTCGCCTCGATGGTGGTGTTTACCAACGGGCGCGCCGACAAGAGTCAGTATCGTCGTTTTAAAATTCAGGCCGAATTGGACGAGGCAAACGACTTCGTGTCGATGTCCGAGGTTTTGGGACGACGTTATGCTCCCGAGCGTATGGCCGACGAGCGCTTTGGCTCGCGCCCCGATTTGCTCGTTGTCGATGGCGGTAAGCCGCAATTGACCGCTGCGATCAAGCAACTTGAGGCTCTTGGGCTCGATATACCAGTTTGTGGCCTGGCAAAGGCCGATGAGGAGGTTTTCGTGCCTTGGGACGAGACTCCAGTCGTGCTGCCGACCGGGTCTGCGTCGCTCTATCTAATTAAACAGGTGCGCGATGAATCGCACCGTTTTGCCATCACGTTCCATCGCGAATTGCGCGATAAAGCCATGACGGTTTCGGTACTCGATGACGTTCCAGGCGTGGGACCCACCAGAAAACGTGCCCTTATGCGCCATTTTGGCTCGATGAAGCGTTTGCGCGCGGCGAGCGAGCAAGAGATCGCGGAAGTTCGAGGCGTTCCTGCCGATGTCGCCAAAGCGGTTCACGAGGCGCTCGTTGCATGGAATGCCGAGCGCGCCGAGGCGGCGGCAAAGCAATCCGAAAACTGAACACGCCTCTAAACAACTGATATACATGATTGCGTGATTTTCAATCATTTATTTCACGGCGATTACCAGCCGATTTCGGGTTTAATTAACGCTAAAACGTTTGACTAGCCATGGTGAACAACCCTGCTATCCAGCGGGTTGACGAAGACTGATATCTCACCTCGTCGATACATACTGTCTGGCGAATCGTTTGTCAATGAATTCGGTGAACGGTAGTAAATACCGTTCAAGCGTATGTATGTATCGGTCGCCGAGCGCGGCACCTCAGTTGGGTTCGTCGGTAGGTAAGGTATATATCGTCCGCAAGTTGCGCGGGGGCACGTCTAGGCGCTCCCGGGTAAGATTCTCTATTGATAGGAGAAGACATGGCCATCATCAACAAGGGTATGTCCAGGCGTTCGTTCCTCGGCCTCACCGGCAGCGTCGCTGCTGTCGCAGGGCTTGGTCTCACCGGCTGCGGTGGCAGCTCTAGCGACGAGGGTTCCGCTTCCGGTTCCGCCGATTCCGCCAACCGTGGCGGCGGCGTGATCACCGCTGGTTCCGCTTACGCTCCGTCCAGCTTCGACCCCGCCAGCACCGGCTCCGCTGTGGGCCTGGGTGCTAACTGGCACGTCGTCGAGGGCCTCTACGGCATCGATTACCACGACTACAGCACCTTCAACGAGCTCGCCACCGACGATCCCAAGTCTGTGGACGACACCACTTTCGAGGTCACCATCCGCAAGGGCGCCAAGTTCTCCGATGGCACCGAGGTCACCGCTGACGATGTCGTTGCCTCCTACACCGCTTGTGCCGCTTCCGCTACCTATGCTCCGTTCTTCCAGCCCTTCGAGTCCATCGAGGCCAAGGACGCCAGCACCGTGACGGTCAAGACCAAGGTCCCCAACTTCTCCCTGCTCAAGGATCGTCTGGCCATCGTCCGCGTTACCCCGGCCACCCAGACCGAGGAGGATCGCGCCAAGCAGCCGATCGGATCCGGCCCCTGGATGTACGACTCTATCTCCGATACCGAGATCACCCTGGTTCCCAACCCCGAGTACAACGGTGAGTATGCTGCCGAGGATAAGAAGATCCAGTACAGCATCCTGACCGACCCCACCGCTCGCGTTACCGCTCAGCAGGAGGGCTCCACGCTCGTTATGGAGCTTGTTACCGCTGACGCCGTCGACCAGCTCGAGAGCGCCGGCTGCAAGATCGATAACGTTCAGGGTTTCGGCACCCGCTTCATCATGTTCAACGTCGCCAAGGAGCCTTGGAACAACGTCAAGGTCCGTCAGGCTGTCATGTATGCGCTCGACACCGAGAAGATGGTCAGCAACACCTTCGCCGGCCTTGCCACCGCTGCCAGCTGCTACCTGCCCAAGAGCTTCACCAACTATCATGAGGCTTCCACGGTGTACAAGACCGACGCCAAGAAGGCTAAGAAGCTCATTGAGGAGTCTGGCATCACCCCGGGTGCCATCACCCTGCGCACCACCGACAACGAGCAGATCAAGGGCATGGCCGCCCAGGTCAAGAACGACCTCGACGCTCTCGGCTTCGATGTGACCATCCAGACCGATACCTCGCCGGCCACCTACGCTGCCATCGACGGCGGCGAGGCCTACGATATCCTCCTTGCCCCTGGCGATCCTTCCTGCTTCGGCGCCGACCCCGACCTGCTGCTCAACTGGTGGTACGGCGACAACGTCTGGATGCAGACCCGTTGCCCGTGGAAGGAGTCCGCTGAGTGGCAGAAGCTCCACGGTCTCATGGACGAGGCTCTTGCCGCCGAGGGCGACGAGCAGCAGAAGAAGTGGAACGAGTGCTTCGACATCATTGCCGACAACGCTGTTCTGTACCCCGTTGTCCACGTCAAGACCGTCTCCGCTTCCTGGGACGATCCGTCCACTGCGCCCAACGGCGAGGCCCTCGATGGCTTCAAGGGCATCGGCACGACGAGCATGTCCTTCAGGGGCGTTGCGACCGTCAAGGCGTAAGACTCGCTTGAGTCTGTATGCAGGATGTCGGTCGTTGGGACCGTATCCTCATAGTTGAAACAAAGACCCGGGCGACCTCGATGTCGCTCGGGTCTTGTAATGAGTATCCGTACTCATATACCAGTTGGTCCTACCGACAAAAGAAAGGGGAGAGAACGTGAACAACTTGCTACGTTTGATTGGAAGGCGTCTTGTGGCGCTGCCGATCATGGCATTGGGCGTCACCGTCCTGGTGTTCTTCCTTATGTCGTTCTCCAAGACCGACCCCGCCTACACGGCGTTGGGTGACGGTGCCTCGCCCGAGGCGGTTGCCGAGTACCATGAGAAGTATGGTCTGGACGACCCCTGGCCCGTGCGCTACGTGCGCTATATGGGCGATTTGATCCATGGCGACATGGGCACCTATGGTGCTGCTCGCAACTCCGTTGCCAAGCGCATCTCCACGGCCCTGCCCGTCACGATGCAGCTGACCTTCATCGGCCTTGCCATCGGTGCGGTCGTTTCGTTTTTGCTCGGCGTCATCGCGGCACTGTATCGCGACAAATGGCCGGACCAAGTGATCCGCGTCTTTTCCATCGCCGGCTTGGCAACCCCGTCGTTCTGGCTTGCCGTTCTGTTGATCCTGCTGTTCTCTTCCTACCTTAAGGTGCTCCCGGCATCGGGTGCTCTGCCTCACTTCACCACGAATCCGGCTGGTTATCTGGGCCGCATGATTATGCCCGCCATCGCCTTGGCATTTCCGCTGACGGGCCAGATGACTCGTATCGTGCGTACCGCCATGGTCGAGGAGCTCGACAAGGACTATGTCCGTATGGCTCGCGGTGCCGGCGTTCCCGAGAAGGTCGTCGTCGGTATCAACGTTCTTCGCAATGCGCTGATCACCCCGGTCACCACCCTCGGTCTTAAGATCGGTTACCTCATGGGCGGCGCCGTCGTCATCGAGGTTATCTTCAACCTCCCCGGCATGGGCACCGCGATTCTGCAGGGCGTTCAGGGCAACGAGGCGAACCTGGTTCAGGGCGTCGTTATCGTCGTTGCTCTTGCCTTCATCATCATCAACATCGTGGTTGACATGCTCTACCTGCTCATCAATCCGCGCATCAGGACGGTGTAGATTATGGTAAAGATTCGAGAGAAGCAAACCGAGCAGCTCGAGAAGGCTGCCTCCAAGGGGCTCAAGCTCGGTGGCTGGAAGAAGATGACGCTGTCTTCTAAGATTGCCGCCGTCGTGCTGGTGCTGGTCGCCCTGACTGCGATTCTGGCGCCCCTTCTTGCCCCCTATAGCCCGGTCGAGATCTTTACGGCTCGCCAGGCTCCCGGCAACGGATTTATCTTCGGTACCGACGATAAGGGTCGCGATATTCTGTCGCGTATGCTCTACGGTGGTCGTTACTCGCTGATTATCGGCTTTGGCGCCACTGCCATGGCTCTGGTCTGCGGCTCGGTCGTGGGCGCCCTTGCGGCGGTTTCGCGCAAGGCCGTTTCCGAGACGATCATGCGTATCCTGGACATCATCATGTCCATCCCGGGCATCGCCCTCGCGGCCGTCTTCGTCTCCATCCTGGGCAACTCCGTGCCGTCGATCATCTTCGCCATCGGCTTTATGTACACTCCGCAGATTGCCCGTATCGTGCGCGCCAACATCGTGTCCGAGTACGGCGAGGACTATGTCCGCGCGGTCATCGTTTCCGGCGCCAAGGCTCCGTGGATTTTGATCAAGCATGTTCTGCGTAACTGCATCGCCCCGATCATGGTCTTCACCGTTACCCTGGTCGCCGACGCCATCATCTTCGAGGCCTCGCTGACCTTCATCGGCGCTGGTATCCAGGAGCCCACCGCTACCTGGGGCAACATCCTCGCCGACGCCCGCGGCGGCGTGCTCGCCGGCCGTTGGTGGCAGGCGCTGTTCCCGGGCCTGGCCATCATGATCACCTGCCTGGCGCTCAACATCCTCTCCGAGGGCATTACCGACGCCATGGCCGCTGCTCCCTCCGCCGCCCTGGATCCGACCGATTCCTCCAAGCGTCGCGAGGCCGACCTGCTGGTCTCCGACCCCGTTCGCGCCTACAAGGAGCAGGCCCAGTCCCTCTCCGCTCGTCTTGGCGCCCTGCGCGATGTCGAGCTCAAGCGTGACGATCGCCATGTGCCCGACGAGTCTGTCGAACCGATTCTCTCGGTCCGTGACTTCTGCATTCAGTTTGAGCATCACGGTGATATTAACGTCGTCGACCATGTCAACTTTGACGTCCGTCCTGGTCAGACCATGGGCCTGGTGGGCGAGTCCGGTTGCGGTAAGTCCATCACCACGCTGGCCATCATGGGCCTGACCGATGAGGACGAGCACCTTTCCGGCGAGGTCCTCTGGGAGGGCCGTGACCTGCTCAAGATGAGTAAGAAGGAGTGGTTCGGCCTGCGCGGTACCGATATCGCTATGGTCTATCAGGACGCCCTGTCCTCGCTCAACCCCTCCATGCTCATCTCTGCCCAGATGAAGCAGCTCACTAAGCGCGGCGGAACCCGCAGCGCCGAGGAGCTTCTGGAGCTCGTCGGCCTCGATCCCAAGCGCACGCTCGAGAGCTATCCGCACGAGCTTTCCGGCGGCCAGCGTCAGCGTGTCCTGATCGCTATGGCCCTTACCCGCGACCCCAAGCTGGTCATCTGCGACGAGCCCACGACCGCTCTGGACGTTACCGTCCAGAAGCAGGTCATCAAGCTGCTCAACGATCTTCAGGCCAAACTCGGCTTTGCCATGATCTTCGTTTCGCACGACCTGGCGCTGGTCGCCGAGGTCGCCCACAACATCACGGTTATGTACGCTGGCCAGGTTATCGAGCAGGCGCCCACCAAGGAGCTGCTCACCAACCCGATTCACGAGTACACCCGCGGTCTTCTGGGTTCCGTTCTGTCCATCGAGAGCGGTTCGGGCCGCCTGCACCAGGTGCCTGGCGCCGTTCCGAGCCCGCGCGATTTCCCCAAGGGCGATCGCTTCGCGCCCCGCTCGAGCCATCCGCGTATTGGCCTGGACACCCGTCCGGTCTTCAAGCGCGTGCCCGGCACCGAGCACTTCTATTCCGAGCTCCCCGACGAGGTGCTCAAGGCAAATGGTTTGACCCCTCACGCGGAGGTGATGTAGATGAGCGAGACCGCAGTCAACGGCGTCGAGCCGATCATCTTCCTTGATGACGTCCACGTCACCTTTAGGACCCGTACCGGCTCGATTCTGCACCCCAACCTGGTTCACGCCGTCCAGGGTGTAACGATTAAGCTCATGCCCGGTCAGACGATCGGCATCGTCGGCGAGTCCGGTTGCGGTAAGTCCACCACCGCTAACGTCATGTGCGGCCTGCAGGCCCCCACGAGCGGCAAGGTCTACTTTAAGGGCAAGGACGTTACCAAGCGTACCGCCGAGGACCGTCGCCACATGGGTCGCGTCATCTCGGTCGTGTTCCAGAACCCGGCCACGGCGCTCAACCCCCGCATGGTCGTTCGCGAGCAGCTGCTCGACCCCATGCGCGTCCACAACCTGGGTACCGAGGCCGAGCAGGAGGAGCGCGTCAAGGAACTCTTGGAGCTCACCGGTCTGCCCAGCTCCGCTGCCGAGGTTCTTCCCGGCCAGCTTTCGGGCGGCCAGCGCCAGCGCGTCGCAATTGCCCGTGCCCTGTCGCTGAACCCCGATGCCATCATCGCCGACGAGCCCACCTCGGCTCTGGACGTTTCAGTCCGCGCGCAGATTCTGAACCTGCTGACCGACCTTAAGAAGGAGCTCGGCCTGGCCATGGTGTTCATCAGCCATGACATCCAGACGGTCCGCTATATCTCTGACGACATCATCGTTATGAATGGCGGCAAGATCGTCGAGCAGGGCGAGGCCAAGCAGGTCTTCCAGCACCCCCAGGACCCCTACACCAAGATGCTGCTCGGCGCTGCGCCGTCGTTGCTGCACCCCAAGCTCGGCGAGTAGGCTCGCTTTCCCTCCCGTGCGCCCGGTTCCCTTGCCGGGCGCACCTCCGTTGCGATTTCGAAAGGTTGGGTTCACGAGCCATGCCAAGTGCTCAGGAGCTACAACATCAATTTGGTGAATATCGAGGCGCCATGCCCCGTCCATCAGATTTCGATCTCTTTTGGAAGGATCGCATGGCCGAGGCCGACGCCGTCGGGCTTGACTATGCGATCGAGGCGGCATCGGTCACCGATGCCGCGACCTGCCAGCTTTTCGACCTCTGGTATAACGGCATGTGTGGCGCTCGCCTGCATGCCAAGTACCTTAAACCCGTCTCGGACGAGCCCGTGCCATTGGTACTTCAGTTCCATGGGTATCCGGGTGCAAGCCGCAGCTGGTTTGAGCAGGCGTCGTTTGCGGGCATGGGCATGGCACTCATCGCCCTCGACTGCCCCGGCCAAGGAGGTCCCTCCGAGGACATTGGTGGATTTGAGGGCACAACGGTTGCCGGTCATATCGTCGCCGGTATCGACGGCGACCCGGCCAACCTCTACTATGTCCGCTTGCACCAAGATATTCGCATCCTGTGCCGCATCGTTCGCGAGCTCGAGGGCATCGATCTTGCGCGTGTGTTTGTGAACGGCGCGTCGCAGGGCGGCGGTTTGGGCATTGCGACCTGTGCGCTTAACAGCGAGCTTATCAATCGTGCCGCCGTCCTCTATCCCTTCCTGTCAGATTTCCGCCTGGTCTGGGATTTGGATGCCGACGACATTGCCTACGAGGGCCTGCGCTATTGGTCTCGCTGGTTTGACGAGGACTCGACTCGTATTGACGAAGCCTATGCCAAGCTGGCGTACTTCGATTCCAAGAACTTTGCCCCTATGGTCAAATGCCCCGTGCTGTTTGGCACCGGCACAGCCGATATCGTCTGTCCGCCAGCGACGCAGTTTGCGGTCTATAACAACCTGACCTGCGAAAAGCGTCATGAGTTCTTTGAAGGCTTTGGCCACGAGGAGATTCAGGATTTTGACGATCTGATCATTCCGTTTTTCTGCAAGGGAGGGGAGGCTCATGTCTAAGTGCGAGAGCAATGTCGGCGAGCTGATTGTCTCCGACCTTGTGGGGATTCCCGGAACGGTCTCGTCAAGGCTCGCTGATTTCCGGGATTGGCGCGGTGATGCTTCTGCGGATGTTTCCGAATTAGAGATAGCCGCTTCGGACCTTGAGGTTTGCGGGCCGAGTATTACGGCGATCGATTTCGCCAATCCGTATGCCCGCTACTCCGAGGTTTCCTTTGAGCTTGGTGGCGATGTGGTCCACGCACGTTTGATCGAGCCTGCCGGTCGCGCCCGAGCATCCGAGCTTGTGCCGCTATGTCTGATGTTTCACGACATCGACCGACCCGTGCGGGGATGGCATCACATGACGAGGTTTGCGGCCATGGGATATGCCGTGCTTGCGCTGGACGACGATGTTGCTGGTGCGGACGACCTGCGGCGGGGGATTTCTTCGCCCGCTTTTGTCGAGCGCGTCCGTTGGGGTTGCGCGCTGGCGAAGGTGGCGCGCAATCTTGATGGCATGGACCTCGACCGCATCTTTGCATGGGGCGAGGGTCTTGGCGGCGGAGTCGCACTGGCGGTTTCTGCTCTGGACGAGCGGGGCCTCGCCTGCACGGCGGTTGCCAATCCGCTTCCTGGCGGCCTCGAGGCGCTGTCGTCTCGGGTGCGCGGATCGGTGCTCATGGGCACATCGCTTATGGATACCGTGAGCGATTCCAAGGATCAGTTTGCCGTATTCAACGGTCTTGAGTGTGACCGGAGGCATATCATCTATGCAAAATACGCTCACGAGCGCATCAATGCGTTCGAAAACGAAGTCATCGACTTTTTTAACCAAACGTTCTACCCGTGTTCTTTGGCCTAGACGGCCTGGACACTGTCAACAAGAGTGGGTGGCATAGGGCCGCCCGCCAGACAACTAAGGAGATTCTTGTGGCAACTCAGAAATTCACCGGCGTTATCCCTCCCGTCGTTGTTCCCGATACCGAAGACCACCAGCTCGACGTTGCCTCCTTTGAGCGCAGCATCAACCGCATGATCGATGCCGGCGTCGATGGCCTGTTCTTCCTGGGCTCTTCGGGCGAGGTCGTTTTCTCCACCGATGAGCGTCGTCGCCAGATCATCGCCGAGGCCGTTCGTATCGTCGACCACCGCGTGCCCGTCCTGGTCGGCATCATCGATACCGAGACCGAGCGCATGATCGAGCACGGTAAGGTCGCTCAGGAGCTGGGCGCCGATGCGCTTGTCGCCACCTGCCCGTTCTATGCCCTGCAGGGCATGACCGAGGTCGAGGAGCACTTCCGCATCCTGCACGAGGAGCTCGACCTGCCCATCTTTGCCTATGACATTCCCGTCTGCGTTCACACCAAGCTCCCCTGGAAGCTCCTTGCCAAGCTCGGCGCCGAGGGCGTCCTTGCTGGCGTCAAGGATTCCTCGGGTGATGACATCTCGTTCCGCTATCTCGTTCAGGAGAACGAGAAGAACGGCCATCCGATGAGCATCCTCACCGGTCACGAGGTTGTTGTCGACGGCGCTTACCTCGGTGGCGCCGACGGTTCTGTCCCGGGCCTTGCCAACGTTGAGCCCGAGGGCTACGTGCGCCAGTGGAAGGCCGCTCAGGCCGGCGACTGGGCTACCGTCAAGGCCGAGCAGGATCGCCTCAATGAGATTTCGCACATCTGGGACGTCACCTCGGGCGTCCAGGGCTATGCCGGTGGCGTCGGCGCCTTCAAGACCGCTATGAACCTCATGGGCATCTTCGACAGCCCGACCATGCCGCGCCCGGTGAAGGCCATGACCGGCGAGAACGTCGAGGCGATTAGGAAGGTCCTTCAGGACAACGGTCTCCTGTAAAGCTTCCCAGGCACCCGACCTCGCCGTTCAACCGTGTGGCCATGACCCATTAGGTCAATGGCCACACGGTTTCTCGGCGATCTCGGACACCTGGAAAACCTTTACTGCGCTGTGACGGCTAGCCTGACGGCGCATTTCCTGTAGTTGTTTTTATCTCCGAAGGAGAGCGACATGGAGAACAAGTACGTCTGCTCTGTCGATATCGGCGGAACTAAGATTGCGACTGCCATCATGGAGTACCCGGCTGATGGTAGTGTGCCCCATCCCGTTTTTGAGGCCGAGGTTCCCACGGAGGCCCAAGAGGGCGGCGAGGCCGTCTTCCAGCGTATTGAGGCGTCCATCAAGGCTGCTCTCGAGGCGAATCCCGATGTCGAGGTCCTTGGCGTCGGTATCGGTGCCGCCGGCGTCGTCGATCCCAAGACGGGCGCCATCGCGTATGCCAATGAGATCATGCCCGGCTGGTCCGGCGTTCAGTTGGGGCCGCGTCTGCGTGAGGATCTCGGTCTTCCCGTTGCCGTTGTAGGCGACGTGCAGGCTCATGCTCTGGGCGAGGCCCACTGGGGCGTCGGCAAGGGCAAGTTCTCCGTCTTGTGTCTTGGCATCGGTACGGGCATTGGCGGCGCATATGTCGAGAACGGCCGCGTGATGCAGGGCTTCCATGGTGCTGCTGGCCATATGGGCCACATCGAGTGCTCGGCTGCCGCCGGCATTCCCTGCGCCTGCGGGCGTTCCGGCCATCTGGAGTCGGTTGCTTCGGGCACTTCCATTGGTCGTATGTACGATGAGCGCTTTGGCCGCGTCGACCCCAGCCGTCCTTCGGTCGGTCGCGATGTGAACGACCTGTGCCGTGCAGGCGACGCAAAGGCGACCGAGGTCATCCATGATGCCGGCTTTGCGTTGGGTGCCAGCTTGGGCTCGCTCGCTAACATCCTGGACCCTGAGGTCATCGTGCTTTCGGGCGGCGTGATTCACCAAGGTCCCGATTGGCGTTCGCAGACGTGGAAGGATTCGGTGCACGAGGGCTATGCCAGCCAGGCGCTCGATCCGCTTCAGGACACGCCGATCCTCATCGGTTCTCTGGAGGGCGATGCTCCGCTCATCGGTGCCGCTGAGCATCTTCTTGCCTCGTTGAAGTAAACGTATCTGCTGTAGGAGCCTCCCGAGACAACACGCCTCGGGAGGCTGTTCTGAGAAAGGTTGCAGCCTTATGACCGTCGATCCTTTGATTCAATCCCTGAAGGGCAAGCTCGTCGTGAGCGTTCAGGCGTATATGGGCGAGCCGCTTCGTACGCCCGAGACCATGGCTCAAATGTCTCGCGCTTGCGAGCTTGGCGGCGCCGCCGCCATTCGCTGTCAGGGCCTTGCCGACATTGCCGCCATTAAGGGTCGCTGTGAGGTTCCTGTTATCGGCCTGTGGAAGGATGGGCACGAGGGCGTTTACATCACGCCGACGCTGCGTCACGCTCGCGCCTGCGTTGCCGCGGGTGCCGATATCGTGGCGATCGATGCCACCGATCGTCCGCGTCCCGATGGCAAGACCGTCGAGGACACCTTCCGTCCGCTGCACGAGGAGGGTGTGCTCCTGATGGCGGATTGTGCCACCATCGAGGACATTCGCCGTGCGGTTGATATGGGCTTCGACCTTGTATCCACCACGCTTTCTCATGGTGTCGCCGCCATCGACTGCACCATGGCCGATGGCCCCGATCTTCCGCTTCTGCGTCAGGCGACCGAGGAATTCCCCGGTCTTCCCATCATCTGCGAGGGCCGTGTGCACACGCCCGAGGAGGCTCGCGCCGCGATTGATGCTGGCGCTTGGGCCGTTGTCGTCGGCACTGCCATCACGCATCCCACGAGTATTACGAGTTGGTTCAAAGCCGCGCTTGAGGCGTAAGACGGACCTCGTATCCGCTTGGGGCGGTATACTCAATAAAGGCAATTGATCGCGCGGGATCCGCTGGCCGGGTCCCGCGCTTGTTTTAGGAGGCACACATGCAAAAGGGAGATGCCATGGATGCGGCGGAGCGCTCGGAGCGCATCCCCGATATCGTCATCATCACCGGAATGTCTGGATCGGGCCGAACGCAGGCCATGCATGTATTCGAGGACATGGGCTATTTTTGCATTGATAACCTGCCTCCGCGTCTGATCGCCCAGCTTGCCGAACTCGTCGGCATCAATACGGGCGTGGGCAGGCATCTTGCCGTCACCTGCGACCTGCGCAGCCAGGGCTTGTTCGATGAGCTGCTCGATGCCGTTGCCGCACTCGAGGAGCGCGAGATGAGCTGTGACATCGTGTTTCTCGAGGCCTCTGACGAGGTGCTGATCCGTCGTTATAGTGAAAACCGCCGCCGCCATCCCATTGCCAAGCCGGGGGAGACTACGGCCGATGCGATTCAGCGCGAGCGCCTGCAGCTGCAGGGCGTTCGCGACCGAGCTGACATGATTATCGATACGAGCCGCTTGCGCACCTCTGCTCTGCGCAACAAATTGCGCATGGCGTTCTCCGAGTTGTCCGACCAGCAGCTCATGGACGTTCACGTGTTCTCGTTTGGCTTTAAGCACGGTATGCCCGTCGAGGCGGACATTATGATCGACGTTCGCTTCCTGCCCAATCCGTTCTACGATCCCGAGATGCGCACGATGACCGGTCTCGATAAGAAAGTCTCTGACTTTGTTCTGGACCATCCCAAGACCCAGGAGTTCTGGAAGGCCTGGACGCAGCTGCTCGATACGGTCATGCCCGGCTATATCGCGGAGGGCAAGCCACAGCTTTCTATTGCCATCGGTTGCACGGGCGGTCAACACCGCAGCGTTGCCATCGCCGAGGCCACAGCACGTTATTTGGAAGGCGCCCAGTATCACGTGAGCATTTCTCATCGCGACCTGTCGCGCGCCAACACGAAAGCATAGGCCTGCATGTCGTTTACCGCCGAGGTGCGTGACGAGCTCGCGCGCTGCGAACCCGAATGTGAATACTGCGATTTGTCGACGCTTGCCGCCCTGACGCGTGTGAGCGGTACACTTTCGCTGGCCGGCTCCGGGCGGTATCGTTTGACGGTCGCGACCGAGACGGGTGCCGTCGCGCGCACGATGATCACACTGACGCATCGCATCCTTAAGCTCAAAACGGAATTCACCGTTCGTAAATCGGTCTTGCATAAGGTCCGTAACTATCTCATTACCCTGCCCGATCAACCCGACCTGGACAAGGCTCTGGTGCTGCTGGGCATCCTCGACCGCAGGGGAGGGCTCGTCGCTGGTGTTCCCCGGCACATCGTTGCCCGTCCCTGCTGCAGGCTTGCCTACATCCGCGGCGCGCTCATTGCGGGTGGTTTCGTGGCCGATCCCCGCGGCGACTTTCATTTGGAGATCGCGGTGCAGGGCGAGCAGTATGCCCGGGGACTTTGCGATCTATTGGAGCAGATTGGGGTCCATGCGCGCGTTAACGCGCGGCGCGGGTCCTTTGCCGTCTACATTAAGAGCGCCGAGGAGATCGAGCAGCTTCTAAAGCTGGTCGGCGCCAAGCGCAGCGTTGCCGAGATCGAGGAAGCGCGCGCGGTCAAATTGGTTAAGAACGACGTAAACCGTCGCGTGAATGCCGAGCTGGCCAATCAGACCAGAAGTGCGGGTGCCGCCCAGCATCAGCTTGCGTTGATCGATGAGCTCGAACAGCGGGGTTTACGCGACACGCTTCCGGACGCCTTAGCAGTCTTTTGCGACCTGCGCGAGCGCTATCCCGATCTGTCACTGCGCGATCTGGGGGAGATGGCTGACCCTCCCTTGTCGAAGTCGGCCCTCTACCATCGAGTTTTGAGGCTTGAAAAGCTCATTGAAGCAAACAGGTAGTTGAGCGAAACTGCTTATATAGGGATTGAACTGCTATTTTATTCTTTAAAACGTTTTAACGTAAATTTGATTTTCAATTTCGACTATTCTCGTGAAATTCAAGTCCAAAAAAAGGTATATTAGGCGAGTGGTTAGTTTGTGGGCCTCAACGGCGGGCGCTGTAGCTTGCGGGGGCCTTACGAAAGGAGACACAATGGCAGTAAAGGTTGCTATTAACGGCTTCGGTCGCATCGGTCGTCTGGCTTTCCGTCAGATGTTCGGTCATGAGGGCTCCGAGATTGTCGCTATCAACGACCTCACCTCTCCCGATATGCTCGCTTACCTGCTGAAGTACGACTCCACGCAGGGCAACTACGCTCGCGATCACGAGGTCGTTGCTGGCGAGGATTCCATCACCGTTGACGGCAAGGAGATCAAGATCTACAAGGAGGCCGACGCCAACAACCTGCCTTGGGGCGACCTCGACGTCGACGTCGTTCTCGAGTGCACCGGCTTCTACACCAGCAAGGCTAAGGCTCAGGCCCACATCAACGCTGGCGCCAAGAAGGTCGTCATCTCCGCTCCGGCGGGCAGCGATCTGCCCACCATCGTGTACAACGTCAACCACGAGACGCTGACCGCTGAGGACAACATCATCTCCGCCGCTTCCTGCACCACCAACTGCCTCGCCCCGATGGCCAAGGGTCTGAACGACTTCGCTCCCATCGTGTCCGGCATCATGACCACCATTCACGCCTGGACTGGCGACCAGATGCCGCTCGACGGCCCGCAGCGCAAGGGCAACAAGCGTCGTAGCCGCGCCTGCGCCGTCAACATCGTCCCCAACACCACTGGTGCTGCCAAGGCTATCGGCCTGGTTCTCCCCGAGCTCAACGGTAAGCTCATCGGTGCCGCCCAGCGCGTCCCGACGCCGACCGGCTCCATCACCAACCTCTACGCTGTCGTTGACAAGAAGGTCACCGTCGACGAGGTCAACGCCGCTATGAAGGCCTACGCTTCCACCATCTCCGAGACCTTCGGTTACAACGAGGACGACATCGTCTCCACCGACATCATCGGCGAGACCCACGGCTCCATCTTCGACGCCACTCAGACCATGTGCTCTGACCTCGGCAACGGCCAGACCCTCGTTCAGGTCACCTCTTGGTACGACAACGAGAACTCCTACACCTCTCAGATGGTCCGCACCATCAAGTACTTCGAGAAGTTCGTTGCTTAATTTAGCTTTTAGCGAATAGCTCGTTGAGCGTCTAAAGAAGGGCGCGGCCTCATAGGGCTTACACCCTAGGGTCGCGCCCTTTTTATAGGAAATCGTCTGCCGTAATGGGAGGCAGACACGTACGAAAGGTAGAAGCAAACATGGCCTTTACCAAGAAGACCGTCCGCGACATCGATGTCGACGGCAAGCGCGTTCTCGTCCGCGTTGACTTCAACGTGCCTATCAAGGATGGCGTCGTTGGCGACACCACCCGCATCAAGGCTGCCCTGCCCACCATCAACTACCTCGTTGAGCACAACGCTCGCGTCATCCTCATGAGCCACCTCGGCCGTCCCGATGGCACCGGCTTCCAGCCCGAGCTCTCCCTTGAGCCTGTCGCCAAGAAGCTCGCTGAGCTCTCTGGTCTCGATGTTGCCTTTGTCGCCGACACCTACGGCGAGAAGGCTGCTGAGGCTGTTGCCGCCGTCGAGCCGGGCAAGGTCCTCGTTCTCGAGAACGTCCGTTTTGACAAGCGTGAGAAGAAGAACGATCCCGAGATCGCCAAGAAGCTCGCTTCCTATGGTGACGTCTTCGTTCTCGATGCTTTCGGTACCGCTCACCGCGCCCAGGGTTCCGTCGTGGGTCCCGCCGCTTACCTGCCTGCCGTCGCCGGCTTCCTGCTCGAGAAGGAGGTCGACACGCTGACTGGCATCTTCGCCGAGCCCGAGCGCCCCTTCGTCGCTATCGTCGGCGGTTCCAAGGTTTCCTCCAAGATCGGCGTTCTCGATCACCTCATCGACTCCGCTGATACCCTGATCATCGGTGGCGGCATGGCCTACACCTTCTTCCTGGCTCAGGGCCTGACCGTCGGTCAGTCCCTCAAGGAAGAGGACTGGGTCGAGCGCGCTGGCGAGATGCTCAAGAAGGCCGAGGAGAAGGGCGTCAAGATCCTGCTCCCCATCGACAACCGCGTTGCCGATCACTTTGGCGAGGACGCTGTCCCCGAGGTTGTCGCTTCCGACGCTATCCCCGACGATCGTGAGGGCATGGACATCGGCCCCAAGACCGAGGAGCTTTACGCCGAGGCCGTCAAGGGTGCCAAGACCGTGTTCTGGAACGGCCCCATGGGTGTCTTCGAGTTCGACAACTTCGCTCACGGCACCCAGGCTATCGCCGAGGCCGTCGCCGAGGCCGACTGCACCTCGATCATCGGCGGTGGCGACTCTGTCGCGGCTGTCAACAAGTTCAACCTGGCCGACAAGATGAGCTGGATCTCCACCGGTGGTGGCGCTTCCATGGAGCTCGTCGAGGGTAAGGCCCTGCCCGGAGTGGAGGCGCTTCTCGATGCCTAGTCGCACCCTTCTTATCGCTGGTAACTGGAAGATGAACAACGACGTCGCTGAGGCCGCCAAGCTCGCCGACGAGCTGGCTCAGGCTCTGCCCGAGGTTCCGGCTGGCGTCGAGGTGCTCGTCTGCCCTCCGACCATTGACATCACCACGGTTCATGACCGCATTCAGGCTGCCCCCATCGCCCTCGGTGCACAGAACGTGTACTGGGAGGCCAAGGGTGCCTTCACCGGTGAGTCCTCTTGCGACATGCTCAAGTCCGCTGGCTGCACCTACTGCATCATCGGCCACTCCGAGCGTCGCGACTACTTCCACGAGACCGACGAGGACCAGAACAAGAAGGCCAAGGCCCTCGTTGCCGCCGGTCTTGTTCCCGTCTTCTGCTGCGGCGAGTCCCTCGAGGTCCGCGAGGCTGGCACCTATGTCGAGCACGTCGTGAACCAGGTCAAGGCTGGCCTTGCTGGACTTGAGATCACCTGCCCCAAGCAGGTCGTCGTCGCCTACGAGCCCATCTGGGCCATCGGCACCGGAAAGACCGCTACCGCTGAGGACGCCCAGGAGGTCTGCGGCGCTATCCGTGAGACCCTCAAGGAGATGTTTGGCGAGGAGCTCGCCGACGGTATCCGCGTCCTGTACGGTGGTTCCGCTAAGCCCGGCAACATTGCCGAGCTCGTCGCCAAGCCCGACGTTGACGGCGCCCTCGTGGGCGGCGCTTCGCTCAAGGCTGCCGACTTCGCCTCTATGGTCGTCAAGGCAGGCGAGTAGGACATATGGCACAGCGTCATCTTCCTGCACTCCTGATCATCATGGATGGCTGCGGCCTTGCTCCGGCCGATGGCGAGAACGCCGTCGCCGCTGCCAAGACGCCCTTCCTTGATAGCCTGTACGAGAAGTATCCTCACACCACGCTCGGTGCTTCGGGCGAGGACGTGGGCCTTCCCGACGGTCAGATGGGCAACTCCGAGGTAGGCCACCTCAACATCGGTGCCGGCCGCATCGTGTTCCAGGAGCTTTCGCGCATCAACAATGCCATCAAGGACGGCTCCATCGCCAAGAACGAGGTCTTCGTCAAGGCTATGGACGACGTCAAGGCTGACGGCAAGACTCTCCACCTCATGGGCCTTATGAGCCCTGGCGGTGTTCATTCTCACATGAACCACGTCGAGGCTCTGGTCAAGATGGCTGCCCAGCATGGCGTCAAGACCGTTCGCGTCCACGCCTTCATGGATGGCCGCGACGTTGACCCGCAGTCCGGTGCCGGCTACATGAGCGAGTTCTGCGCCTTCCTGGCTAAGATCTCCGAGGAGACCGGTTGCGACGCTCGCGTTGCCACCGTTTCGGGCCGCTATTGGGCCATGGACCGCGACAACCGTTGGGAGCGCATCCAGCGCGCCTACGACGTCATGGTTAACGCGTCCGATGCCGATACCGACCCCGTTGCCGGTATCAAGGCCTACTACGAGAAGGATCCGCGCGGCGACGAGTTCGTCGAGCCTTTCGCGGCCCACAACGAGGGCATCCACGAGGGCGACGCGGCCATCTTCTTCAACTTCCGTCCCGACCGCGCTCGTCAGATGACCCGCGTGTTCACGGACAAGGAGTTCGATGGCTTTGAGCGCGAGCAGATTAAGCTCTCGCACTTCGTGACGATGACCGAGTACGATCCGACGTTTGACGTCGAGGTCGCCTTCCCCAAGACGTTCCCCGAGAACGTCCTGGCCGACGTTATCGCCGCCAATGGCCTGAAGCAGCTGCACACCGCCGAGACCGAGAAGTACGCCCACGTGACGTTCTTCCTCAACGGCGGCATCGAGGAGCCCAAGGAGGGCGAGGAGCGCGTGCTCGTCGCTTCCCCCAAGGTCGCTACCTACGATCTGCAGCCCGAGATGAGCGCTCCCGAGGTTACCGAGAAGCTTGTTGCCGCTATCAACGAGGATCGCGCTGATTTCTACATCGTGAACTTCGCAAACTGCGACATGGTTGGTCACACCGGTGTCTTCGACGCTGCCGTTAAGGCCGTCGAGGCTGTTGACGATGCCCTGTCCAAGGTTGTCCCGGCGATTCTCGCCAAGGGCGGCTTTGCGCTGATTACCGCCGATCACGGCAACGCCGATCACATGTTTGACGTTGCTTCCGACGGTTCCAAGCATCCGTTTACGGCTCACACCACCAACCGTGTGCCGTTCATCATCGTTGATGAGAAGGCGCAGCTCACCGGTATCGAGGACGGCCGTCTTTCCGATATCGCTCCGACCATGCTCACCATGGCTGGCATTGAGCCTTCCGCCGAGATGACGGGTCGCGTACTCGCCACCGAGGCCTAATAGAAAACAAATACCGTTTTCTAGTAAGGGGGTTGTCCGCAACCGGACAACCCCCTTTTTGGTATTTCTGCCATTTCTACCCCGTCCCCAAATGGCAGGTGGGGGAGTGCTGGGGGTTGTGGTACAGTACTGGAGTTTGAATTGTTCTATTAAGGAGCTTATCTATGGGTCCGTTTCAGATTCTTCTGTTTGTCGTTTGGGCTGTCTCTGCCGTGGCGTTGACGATTCTCGTCCTGATGCATTCCGGTAAGGGCACCGGCGTTTCGGATATGATCGCTAGCTCGCTGTATAACTCCAGCTCTGCCACGGGCGTCATGGAGCAGAACCTCGATCGCCTGACCGTCATCATGGCTGTCGTATTTGCCGTGTGTGTCGTTCTGTGCATGTTCTTCTTCCCGCAGGGCATCGTCGGCTACTAAGCATCGGCGTATATACGTTTGTAAAGGGTCCCGCACGTGCGGGACCCTTTTTGTTTACAGACTTGTAACAGAGTCAAAATATCCCCACATACTTCGCCCAACTAAAGAAATTCTCGACCGTTAACCGGAATTAGCGCCATATTGTGCATAAAATGCGCTACTGTATTGCGAAACGTTGGTCCGCACTGCATAACCAGCCATAACGGCGGACCGCGTTTGAATGGTTCGAAAGGGCTGTCTCGACGTTGCCCGGCCGAATTCACTTTGTCCTATCTCATAAGGAGGATGGCATGGCTGATTCTATGTTCCACCAGCCCGTTATGGGTCGTCGCGCCTTTGTCGGCGGTACCCTTGCTGCGAGCTCCATGGCTTTTCTTGCCGCATGCGGCAAGAAGGGCGGCGACGCTTCCGGTTCTGAGTCCGGTTCGACGCTGAACTTCTACATCAACAACCCGGTCTGCATCGACCCCTACAACGTCCAGGAGGATCAGGGCACTCAGGTCGAGTACCAGCTCTTCGACGCTCTGACGGAGTACGATAACGAGAAGGGCGAGATCGTTCCGCTGGCTTGCGAGTCCTTTGAGGCTAACGACGACGCCACCGAGTTCACCTTCAAGATCAAGAAGGCTAAGTTCCACAACGGTGACGACGTTACCTCCAAGTCCTTCAAGCTCGGCTGGGAGCGCCTGGTCAACACTAAGTCAGCCATCGCTACCGAGTATGGTCCTTCCGAGGTCTCCTACCACCTTTCCATGGTCGAGGGCTATGACGATCTGCTTGCCGGTAATGCTACCGAGCTGTCCGGCGTTACCTGCCCGGATGACGAGACCCTCGTCGTCAAGCTGACTTCCGCCTACGCCGACTTCCCGTTCGTCGCCTCTCACCCGGCTCTGTCCCCGGTTCCCGAGTGCGCCGAGTCCGATGTCAAGAGCTTCTACCTTGCCCCGGTCGGTAACGGCCCGTTCATGATGGACGGCAAGTGGGAGGATGGTCAGGAGATCAACCTCAAGAAGTTTGACGATTACTATGGCGACAAGGCCAAGATCGACGCCATCCACTTCCAGGTCATCAAGGACGTGGAGACCGCTTACAAGGAGTTCCAGGCCGGCAACCTCGATGTCTGCGACGTTCCCGTTGCTCAGATCGACGCCGCCAAGAAGGACCGCGGCGAGTCCAAGGATGGCTACACCATGGGTGATGGCGAGCGCATGCTGCTCGGCTCCGAGCCTTCCACGTACTATCTGACGTGCAACACCACGGCCGAGCCGTTCAACAACGCTGACCTGCGCAGGGGTATCTCCCTGGCTATCAACCGTGAGGCCATCTGCAAGACCATCTTCAAGGGCACCCGTACCCCCGCTGACGGCATCGTTCCTCCGGGAATCGCCGGCTACAAGGAGGGCGCATGGGAGTTCTGCGCCTATGACGTCGACAAGGCTAACGAGTACCTCGACAAGGTCGCTCCCGCTGGCGCTAACGGCGATCGTGGCATCAATGTGACCCTGTCCTACAACCAGGACGGTGGCCACAAGGAGATCATGGAGTCCATCATCGGCGACCTCGCCAAGGTGGGCGTCACCGCCGTCTCCGATACTCCCGAGTGGTCTGCCCTGCTTGAGCAGTATCAGAACTTCAACTATCAGTTCGGCCGTCTGGGCTGGATCGCCGATTACCCGATCATGGACAACTTCCTGTACCCGCTGTTCCACTCCGACTCCCTCGGTGGCGACAACCGCTCTGGTTACAACAACTCCGAGTTCGATGCCAAGGTCGATGAGGCCCGTGCCACGGTTGACGACGACGAGCGCATCGCCAAGATGCAGGAGGCTGACGCTATGGTCGCCGCTGACTGCCCGGTTATCCCGGTGATGTTCTACACGCACACCATCGTCGGCTCCGATCGCGTCAAGTACCTCTATGTCGATCCGCAGAAGCACGCCGATCTGGGTACCGCTGAGCTCGCCTAAGAGTTTTGCAGCTTCCATGAGGGTCAAGTATTTACGTAGACCTCATGGGAAACATACAGTTCTCCCTAACCTGGGGTAAACTGGCTGATGGTAATTTTGGGATGCCGGTCTGGCGATCGGCATCCCATTTAGGTTAATCCCTAGATAGGGGAGTGGTATGGGTAAGTACATCGTTAAACGTGTGCTTCAGTTCATCCCGGTATTTTTGGGCGTTACGTTGATTCTGTTCGCCCTCCAGAATATTGTGCCGGGAGACCCGATCAAGCTGATCGGTGGAGACAAGGCTCTGTCCCCCGAGGTAGAGCTTCAACTTCGCGTGCGCTATCACCTGGTCCAGGCGGACGAGGACGGCAACGCGATCCTTGACGAGAACGGCGATCCCGTTCCAACGTCGCTTGTGGACCAATACTTGAATTACATGAATGGTCTGCTTCATGGCGATCTGGGCAATTCGTATCAGCGCAAGCTGCCGGTTGCGGAAATCTTTGCCCAGAAGTATCCGTATACGGTTAAACTCGCCGCGTGCGCCATTGTGCTCGAGGCAATCATGGGTATCGGTGCGGGTATCATTTCGGCGGTAAAGCGCTATTCCTTCTGGGATATTTTGGTAACGCTCACCACGTCGATCCTCGTTGCTGTTCCTGCCTTCTGGCTCGGCATGCTGCTGCAGCTGTTCTTTGGCGTCATCCTTAAGGATGCCACCGGCGGCGCTTTCTCCATGCCGATTTCGGGTGCCGGCGGCTCCAGCTCTCAGTATCAGGATTGGATGCACTATGTGCTTCCGACCATCACGCTGGCTTCGGTTTCGACCGCCTATGCTGCCCGCATCATGCGCTCGCAGCTACTCGACGTCATGAATCAGGATTACATCCGCACGGCAAAGGCCAAGGGTCTCTCCAATCGCGCGATCATCGTCAAGCATGCGCTTAAGAATGCACTCATCCCCGTTGTTACCTATATTGGTGTCGACTTCGGCGGCATGCTTTCGGGCGCCATCCTGACCGAGACGGTCTTTAACTGGCCCGGTATCGGCTCTGAGGTCTACCGCGCCATTAGCATGCGCGACTGGCCCATCGTTATGGGCGGCGTTACGCTCATCGTTGTCGTCGTTATGGTGATCAACCTTCTCGTCGACATTAGCTATGCATTCCTCGACCCGCGTATCCGCCTCGGCGGTCCGTCGGATAAGGCCTAAGGGAGGTACGTCTCATGCAGGAAACTGATTCTCAGTCTCAGGAGCAGGCTACCGCCACCAAGGCCGCATCTGCTCCCGCCAAGTCCCGCACGCTGTGGGGCGACGCTTTCAAGCGTCTTCGCAAGAATAAGCTCGCCGTTATCGGTATCTGCTGGATTATCATCGTCGTTTTGGTTGCCTTGACCGCAGACCTGTGGGCTAAGCCCTGGCTCGGGTCGCCGACGGCTTCTGACTCGACGACCATGGCCGAGACTTCGCTGCTGGCTCCGTGTGCCGAGCACCCGTTTGGTACCGACGCCCTTGGCCGCGACATTCTCGTCCGAGTTATCTACGGCGCGCGCGTTTCGCTTTCCGTCGGTATTATGGCCACCGCCATCTCCACGGTGATCGGTCTGATCATGGGCGCCCTGGCCGGTTTCTATGGCGGCATCTGGGATACGATCATCATGCGCTTCGCGGATATCTTCCTGGCGTTCCCGTACGTGCTGTTCGTTGTCGCCATGATCGCCGTTATCGGCCGTGGTCTTCAAAATGTTTTCATCGCCATCGGTATTCTCGGCTGGCCCTCGATTGCCCGTGTCTTCCGATCTGCAATCTTGACGGTCAAGGAAAACGACTATGTTGACGCCGCTCGCGCTATGGGTGCATCCGATGCCCGTATCGTTATGCGCCACATCTTCCCGAACTCCGTTGCTTCCATCGTGGTCTATGCGACCATGAACATCGGTGGCGCTATTCTGACCGAGTCCGCTCTGTCCTTCCTCGGTATGGGCGTTATTCCGCCTACGCCTTCGTGGGGCTCTATGATTCAGGACGGTCAGCAGTATCTTCTGACTGCTCCCTGGATGATGATCATGCCCGGTCTGGCAATTCTCTCGACGGTGCTCGCCTTCACCCTGCTGGGTGACGGTCTGCGCGACGCCCTCGACGTCAAGATGAAGGACGCATAAGGATGAAGAAGAACAAGAACTATGTGGACCTGAAGGACCAGCCGGTTCCCGAGGGCCAGCATCTGCTCGAGGTCGATGACCTTAAGATGTATTTCCATACCGAGGATGGCGTCGTCCGCGCTGTCGACGGTGTGTCCTACACACTCGATCGCGGCGAGACTCTGGGTGTCGTCGGCGAGTCCGGCTCCGGTAAGTCCGTGACCGCCATGACTATCATGGGCCTCATCTCGATGCCTCCGGGAAAGATTGAGGGCGGTGACGTTCGCTATCGCGGCCGTTCCATCCTCCACATGACCGAGGAAGAGATGCAGCACATTCGCGGTAACGATATCGCGATGATCTTCCAGGATCCTATGACCTCCTTGAACCCGGTCTATAAGATTGGTAAGCAGGTGGGCGAGGGCCTTCGTCTGCACCGTGGTTACTCCAAGCAGGAGGCGCTCAAGCGCGCCACTGAGCTTTTGGACCTCGTTGGCATTCCCGAGCCCGAGAAGCGCGTCAATGAGTATCCGCACCAGTTCTCTGGTGGTATGCGTCAGCGCGTTATGATTGCCATGGCCCTTGCCTGCGATCCCGATATTCTGATTGCCGACGAGCCCACGACTGCCCTGGACGTTACCATCCAGGCTCAGATTATTGAGCTTATGCAGGAAATGCAGGAGAAGAACGGCAACGCCATCATCATGATTACCCATGACCTGGGTGTTGTTGCCGATATGGCCGACAAGATTATGGTTATGTACGCCGGCCGTCCCGTCGAGTTCGGTACTGCTGAGGAAATCTTCTACGAGAGCCGCCACCCCTACACCTGGGGCCTGATCCGCTCCATCCCGGAGCAGGCCATCGATGAGAAGAAGCCGCTTACGCCGATTCACGGCAACCCGCCTTCGCTCATGAACCTGCCCGAGGGCTGCGTGTTCTCGCCTCGTTGCCCCTATGCAACCGATAAGTGCCGCAAGCAGCGCCCCGAGCGCGTTGTCACCGAGTCCGGCCACTATTCTGCGTGCCATTATTCCGGTGACCCCGAGTTCCTCAAGAACGCTCCCGAGACGTCTCGTACGCGCAAGGATTCCAAGAAGGGAGGCGAGGCGTAAATGGCAGACAATAACGAGCGCACTCCGCTGCTGAAGGTCGAGCACCTCTCTAAGGAGTTCCCCGCTGAGTCCGGCATGTTCGCCAAGCGTTTTTCCAAGCGCGTCGTCTCTGCTGTAAACGACATCTCTTTTGAGATTTATCCGGGCGAGACCTTTGGTCTGGTTGGTGAGTCTGGTTGCGGTAAGTCCACGACGGGCCGCACGATTATGCGCTTGACCAAGCCGACTGCCGGTAAGGTGTTCTTCCAGGGCAAAGATGTTGCCGAGATGAGCAAGCATGAGATCAAGGACATGCGTCGCGAGATGCAGTTTATCTTCCAGGATCCCTATGCTTCGCTGAATCCTCGTATGACCATCGGCGAGATTGTCTCCGAGCCCATGACCATTCACGGCGTGGGCACCAAAGAGGAGCGCATTGAGCGTGTCCGCGAGCTTCTCGACGTCGTTGGACTGAACCCCGAGCACATCAACCGCTATCCGCATGAGTTCTCGGGCGGCCAGCGCCAGCGTGTCGGCATTGCCCGCGCCTTTGCGCTCAAGCCCAAGCTGATTATCTGCGATGAGCCCGTCTCTGCGCTTGACGTATCCATTCAGGCCCAGGTTCTGAACCTTCTTAAGGAGCTCCAGGACAAGTTCGGTACGGCTTATCTCTTCATTGCTCACGACCTCTCTGTCGTGCAGCACATTTCTGATCGCGTTGCCGTTATGTATCTGGGCAAGATGGTCGAGGTTTCGGACTGGAAGACGCTCTACAGTGAGCCGCACCACCCGTACACGCAGTCGCTGCTGTCTGCCGTGCCGGTGCCCGATCCAGATATCCAGAAGACCCGCAAACGCATCATCCTCGCTGGCGACCCGCCGTCGCCGCTGGATCCGCCGACCGGCTGCCGTTTCCACACGCGCTGCCCGATCGCGCAGGGCATCTGCTCCGAGAAGCTTCCTGAGTTTAAGGAAGTTGCACCGGGTCACTGCTGCGCCTGCCACTTCGCCGAGCCGTTCCCGATCAAGGAATCGCACATCGACCTGTAGTCGGTTGTTTTCGTCCGGGCCCGCCCTGGTGTTATTTTTCAGAACATTCCGCACTGATATTTTCTGTATTGAAGACGTCGATGATGCACCCGTA
>NZ_QSRL01000015.1 GCF_003437035.1 Collinsella sp. TF08-11AT | reverse complement strand
TCGTTAAACGAGCGCTAGGGTGCCACCCTTACACCAACATTTTCGACGCGATCATTCATTTGAATTCGTCTTGAGGAGCGCCTTGACGCGCAGGGCGTAACGTGTGGCCTAGAGAGGTCGTCCCCTGCGCTTTGTCCTTCGCGCGCCCGTGCTTACCTTGATAAGGTCGGCATCACGAAAGAGCATCGCTTCCTCGAGGTACCTGTCACGATTCCTGAGTCTGCTGCATTTCAAGAGCTGCTCCTAAAACTCGAATCTGATTACACTTTTGGGAGTTTCATAACTCTGCGCCACAAGATGAGCAAAAAACGCACCTCGAGATGAATCGACTAAAGGAATTACGCACCTGCCGGGAGGCAGGCAGCCTGCTCGATCATCGCGGACTGCCAATTGATAAACCCCAAAAGCCGGACCGCACGGCGGCGCTCGTTTCGCTAAGTCGGCTTGATGGAATGGCGGATCACGGTCTTGAGCTTCTCCGGCACACACTTGCGCGGATCGGAAAGGTAGATTTCGTGATGCAGGCGGAATTCGGAGAAGTCGGGGGCGTAGCCCCGTTCCGCTGCAAATGTGCGCATGGCGTCTATGGTCGTCGGCTCGTCGTCGTAAGGCCCAGTGTGCATGCACTGAACGCAAAGGCCCTCGTCGACCCTCAGCAGCTCGACCGCCGAGAAGTCCAGCTTCTTCTTGGTGGCAGCTTCCGAAACGGCCCAGTCGAAGTCCTCGCGAGTGACGAAATCGGGCAGGCGGATGCACGAGATAAAGTTGAAGTCGTCCTTCCTCGTGTAATCGATCTCGCCATCGGCGCGGTCTTGCCACCAGAAGCCCTCGAGTGGCGGCACGACGAAGTCGAAATAGCCTTCGATTTCACGCGGGCCCTTCTTCGACATCTTGATGGTATAGGCAACGCCGTAGGGCATCGGCAGCGCGTTCTGCTACGCGCCGCCTTCGGCATTGGGATCGCCCTTGCCCCGCACGGCAACGTAGCTCATAGACGGAACGATCAGAATGCTCGGCTTGTCAGGCGGTTTGCCCGCGATGTTGTAGCGCACCGTAGACGCTGATGGAGATGGCTGCGCGCAGGCACGAGTGCGCCGCCGCACCTCATGGCCTATTTCTCGGGTATTTGGGGCGCGCGGCGTTCAAAAATGCGGAGCGACTCCACATGGCTCGAGACTGAGCCGAGGTGCCCTACTTCTCGCCCTCCAGCAGCCCCACGATACGGTCGATGTCGACGGCGAAGCGGGGCCTTCCCTCGCGCTCGTAGCGGTCGAGGTACGCCTGGCACTCGGAGACAATGCGCTTGGTGTTGCCGTCGATGATGCGCTGGAGCGTCTCGTAGTAGGCCGAGCCCTCGGTCCTGAAGCGGCGCTGGTAGGACTTGGTTATGGGGAACATCTTGATGTAGTGGATGCCGTGGCGACAGCCGGGGCGCGTCGTGGGGCGGGGTGGCAACGCAAAGTACTGGTCTTTGGGCACGTTGGGGGCGATGTTGGAACGCAGCGGCACGGCGAAGTCCCTGCGCTTCCCGCGGAAACGCAGCCTCACCACTACGATGCAGGGACGATTGTGCTTAAGCATGAGCTCGCGGTCGCCCTCGGCGTGGCCGAAGAAGTCCTGGGGATGGATACAATCTTCATCGGTTACGCCCCCTTCATACGAAGCGGGGCCCGCATCGCTGCGGGCCCCTACAGGTGGGCGATATTCTACGCCTTGCGGCACCCCGTCGCCCACGGAGATTAAACGTACACGTAAGCCGTACTCTGAAAGCCGCGGCTTCCGGCAAGTAGTTTATACCACGAGAGGTCGCTTTCAATGCGCATAGCTCGCAAAATAGCACTCGCTGGGCCGTCACCCCTGGCCGTTACCCTCCAATCTTCATTGAAGTCAGCAGGCCAATTCATATAGTCATGGGGGTTTATCCTAAAGGGAATCAAATTAATACCCCCATAACTAAGGAATTTTCTATTCCCACTCAATGACTAGAGCCCTGGTGTAATTGGCTGGATCACCGTTCCGGGAACCGGTATCGACCTACCTGTCCGCCAAGCTCCTTCTTCAGCTTCAGCCTAGTATCTGACTCGCGCCGTTATAAGCGAAAACCGAAGAGATGCGTCTTAGCCAAGAAAAGAAGGTTAGCCTCATCTTACTGCATGATTCGTGTGTTATAGTTAGATGGCTCTAACTGTTTGGGGGCGATGGCCATGCACGAACGCAAGGACTTCTGGGACAGGAATGCTGGTCGGTACGACCGTTTCATGCGAAACGACCGGGCGGCGTATGAGAAGATGTATGGGCTGATCCGGCCGGTGGTGAAAGCAAAGACCGTGCTGGAGGTTGCCACCGGCACGGGGCTCATCGCAAAGAGCGTCGTGGATGCGGCGGCGCGCATCGAGGCTACGGACGCCTCTGCAAAGATGATCCTTGAAGCAAAGCGGGACAATCAATCCGCAAAGCTGCACTTTTCCGTACAAGATATGTTCCGCCTGCCCTATGCACAGAAGTCCTTCGAAGTGGTGATCGTGTCCAACGCACTTCACATAGTGCCGCATCCGGAAAAGGCCCTGCAAGAAATCAGGCGGGTGCTGAAGGACGACGGCGTGCTCATCGCGCCAACCTTCACCCACGCGGGGAACTCGGTTTCCGGCAAGGCAAAAGCCTTTTTCATGAGTATGGCGGGATTCCCCCTCCACAGCGGGTGGACAAGCGAGGAATACCTGCGTTTCCTGCGTCAAAACGGCTGGGCGGTGCGGAAAAGCGCGGTGCTGAAGGCCTCGTTCCCGTTGACCTATGCGGAATGCACGAAATCGGAGGGGCCAGATGTCGTTCTTTGAAAACACCCGCAAGCCCGTGGGCCTCGGCGGAAAACTTATGGTTGCCATGATGAACCTGGGCCACAGCCCTGTGGCGCGGTGGGGACTTCGATTTCTACGACTTGCGCCAAATGCCAAGGTGCTGGATTGCGGCTGCGGCGGCGGGGCGAATATAAAACGGCTGCTGAAAAAATGCCCGCATGGCGTCGTCAAGGGCGTCGACTATTCGCCCGTCAGCGTGGAGAAGACTAGAAAGCTCAACCGAATTGCAATTCAGGAGGGGCGTTGCGCCGTTCTGCAAGGCAGTGTGGCGGATATGGTGTTTGAGGATAGCTACTTCGATGCCGCCACGGCCTTTGAGACCGTCTATTTTTGGCCTGATTTGCCCCGATGCCTCCGTGAGGTCTGGCGGACGCTGAAGCCAGGCGGGACAATTCTCATCTGCAACGAGAGCAATGGCGATACGGACAAGGACGAGAGGTGGACGCAGATCATCGGCGGCATGACCATCTACAAGGACATTGAATTAAAGGCGTATCTGGAGCAGGCGGGTTTTCACGAGGTGCAGATACGCAAAAAGAAAAAGTGGCTCTGCATCACGGCGCGGAAGTAAGGGCATCAAGCACGGGCATTTTTGCATCCATCCTGCACATGAGTTAGGCATGCCGGTCATAGCGGCTGTGCTGGCGGCAATTATGACAGTTTTTATTCACTGAGGAAGAAACCTATGAAATGTAAAATTGAGAAAAACACCGTGCAGGAGACGCTGATCCTCCCGCTGTATTCCCGGAAGCTGTGTACGGAGTTGTACCCGAACCTTTACAAGGATGAAACAGCGGTTCGTCTGCTCGGCCAGATCGACTACGACTTTTCAGAGGCAGAGAAAAACTCCCGCAGCCTGATGCAGCGCTTTGGTGCGCTGGAGGTGGCCATGCGGCAGGGTGATCTTGCTTTCGAGGTGCGGGATTACCTGAAAGACCACCCCAATGCGGCGGTGGTCAATCTGGGCTGCGGGCTGGACAACACCGGCAGAACCTGCGACAACGGTAGATGCAAGATCTACAATCTGGACTTCCCGGATGTGATTGCCTTGCGGCAGCAGCTGCTGCCCGCCGGGGATCGAGAACAAAATATCCCCTGCGACCTGAAAGACACCGCATGGTTTGGCAAAATCGATGCCTCCGGCGGGGCGGTGTTCTTTGCCTCCGGAGTGTTCTATTACTTTCTGACCCAGCAGGTCCGGGAACTGGTGCGGGGGATGGCGGACGCTTTCCCCGGCGGTGTGCTGGTCTTTGATGCTGCCAATCGGACGGCAGTAAAGATGATCGCAAAAACATGGCTTAAGACTGCAAAAATCAAGGATGTGGGGGCATATTTTGCGGTTTCGGATGCCGCCAAGGAAATCGGCACGTGGAACAGCCGTCTGCAGGTCACAAGTCGCGGCTATATGCTGGGTTACAACGATTTGAGAGACCCTTCTGTCAGCGGCTTTTTCCGGTTTCTCGCAAGGGTCGGTGACAACGGGATGAAAATGCAAATCGTGAAAATTAGATTTTAAAAGGCAAAAATGAAGCCCATTCACTTTGACGTTGAAGAAAACGGCTTTTACGGCACATATTGGGCGTGCAAGGACACACATACAGCAGCGGACACGAATTCGATTGAAACCGTGCCCGCTATCTAATACTATATTATTTTATCGAACGTCTGTTCTATTCCCACTCAATACACAACGTTCTCTACCTAGTTCATCTATTTTATCTGATTTACAACCATCCGAACACAGCGACCTGCTGCGGTATACTGCGGCACGGCACTGGGACAGTACTGTGACAAATACCGAAACTCAAACGAAACTCGGCCGGGTTGAGTTTCGATTTTTGTCCCAGCGGGAAACGGGGTGGGGCGGAGTGATCCGAAACCCTCCCCTAGCATAGCTAACCTGCAAGCCACTTGCGATTATCCCCCGGGAATACTGGCAAGTGGTTTTGAGGTGCGGGAAGAAAACGCTGGTTAGGACTTCGTCCCTCATGCGCCGCAGGAGAGTATGGTTGCAGGTGGTTATAGCTTGTTTTTAGGGAGCAGTCGCTTGATTCGGCGTGTGCTATTCGGCTTGAGCGTCGGTTCTGCTTTGAGCAATTTTTGCATGCTGCTTAGTTATGAATTTCTCTGACCACGCTTGGAAATCCTCCGACGCCTTGCCCTCCATTCGAGAGGTCAGCGACTGCTGAATGCCCTGAAACTCGTTTGCAGTACCTTCATTTGCGGCATCGCGCAGTTTGTAGAGCAGATCGTTGCAATCGGCGCAAAGAGTTAGCTTCTTGTCTCCGTTGTCTACTGAAGCGAATGCCTCTAGTAGTTTCTTCTTTCTGCCGCAGCAATCACACTTCAATTTCACGATCCTCCTCTTTTAGCGCTTCGGCCAGGTCTTCGGCCAGCGTTTCCATGTCGCGCTCCGTGACCCTCTTGCGAGGTTTCAGGACCCTCTCAAATAGAGGCTGCAGATACTCTCTAATCTCCTTCTCCTGCTCTTTCGAGCTCACTAGTTTTTCCTGGAGCTTTCTCAGGCTCTTTTTATCGGAGTCAAGTTGGGATATGGCAGCATCCTGCTCTTCTGCAGTTAGGAGATGCTCTATTTCCATATTGACGAAGACGGCGTTGAACATTCGAGTCGTCCATAGCGCGTCGTCTTCTCGGATTATGTCTCCGACGGCCTTCGTCGCTGCTCCCGCGACGCCCCCTATCAGCAGGCCTCCGCCCATCCCGATGATCTTCACTGCTTTTTTGTCGACTTTGTCGGTGAGCTTTTTCCCTGCGATAGCCCCTGTCGCCGCCGTCCCGGCAATCGTGCTTCCGAACGACACGAGTAGAGACGCCATGTTCTTCGTATATTGCGCCCCGGACAGCCTTCCTTCAATCAGTCTGTATGTGTCCGGTGCGGCGAAGACTACGAACATGACCCCCTGGGTAATGAGGTTCGATCCAAGAAACTTCGCGAAGCTCTTCTGTGCTGCAGCGCCGTATACGGCCTTCTTCCCGGCCATCGCCCGAAATGCGTTTACTATTTCCTGTGCCGCTTTGGGCCCTATCCTCTTGGTAATGCCCGCAGCCAACGGGTTTATTGCGTTCAAGAAGCTGGTCCTGGACAGCTGGGAGGCGATGACGCTTCCGGCGAAGCTGAGCCCGTAGACCCGGACGCCCGTAACGATTGCGCACTTCGCCGCCTCCTTTGGACTTCTGGTGCTCCATAGCGCTTGGGCAAATGCGCAGACGGCGGAAATGCCCAGTGCGGAAGTGCATGTTATAGAGCACTCGGCGAAGTCGTAGACGAGCGATTCCACTGTTCCCGGCTTGGCAAGGTTGCGAACCTGCTGGTATGAGAGGTTGCTCTTGCGGATGATATCAAGCGCCGCTTCTGGATCGTTGACTCCTTTAACGGCTCCTTGCTCGATGCGCGTTTTCATATAGGCGACGGCGTCCGCGTACTGGTCCTTCGGAACCTCTATCTTCATCGGGTTGTCGTTGAGGTCGTAGTACCTGAATTCCTTGGTGCCAGCCGGCGTTTTCTTGAAGCAGGCCTCTACGGTTTGGTATGCCGTTTTGCAGAACTTGCACTGCACCGGGGATGCCCCGACTATCTTGTCGGGGCCGTTCTTGGCGTTGTCTCTTCCGACTACCGTTGACTTCTCGCCGTGAATCCAATCAAGCTTCGCGCCAGCTTCCTCCGCGTAGATTCCATGGCCCGTCTTCGTCTGTCCTGCGCCATAGGCTGCATTGAACATCACGCCCTCCACGGTGAAGGAGTTCAGGGCGCTGATCGTCGATCTCTCGGCCAACTCCTCCGCTTCTCTCTTTTGCCTTATCACATCGGAACGGTATTCCCTGAACGCTTCGTACATAGCCTTGTTCTCGAATACCGCGAGGGTCTCGTCTTTGTATTTGATCGCATATCTGCGATTTCCTTTATCCCAGCGCTCCAGGATGTCGTAGTCTTCGGGATCGAAGAAATCCCATGGGATGATGCGGTAGATTGCATTCAGTTTCTGGGCCTTCTCGCCGGTTTCCTTCGCTTTTGCTTTGGCTTCTTTGTTGGCAGCCTTCACGTCTTTCTTGGGCGCTTTGGATATGAATGCGCGATCGGTGAGGGCGATTCCGGCAGGGTATCCTCCATACGAGATCATGTCCGCCCAGAGAATGACGTGGTCGTTGGGGACGGGTAGGCTCCTTTGGATCCTCTGAGCCTCTTCATGGGTGGGTTTGCCGCTTTTGCTTTGCAGCTCTTCGATCATCGCTTGTAATTTCTGATCCATGGCGGCTCCGTAACCCCTTTTCTTTCGTCGAATTATCCCACATTCAGATTGAGTAAAAAATTTTACGCCCTTCATTGGTGGTAGAAATGGCTACTGGGAAGTCCTTCTTGCCTTCGAGGCATTCGATAAGAACAGGAACCTCCACCAAAGTGGCTCTATCAATCATGCGCAGAAAAGGCGGCGGAAGGCGTTCTATGCGCTCTCGTCAGTTGGTCTCTCTTTGCCATTGGACGGGGCTTTCGGGAATGTGACGGTGCCCTGTATGGGAGTCCCTCACCACGACATCGAAATCTCAATCTTGCCTGCGGCCTTTGCCTTCGCCAGGAATTCCAAGAACTGCTCCGTCTTCCCGTCAACGGGACCAGCGGCTTTCGAGAAGAACGCTTGCTCAAACGGGAGCTCCCCGACAGGGCTCGATCCCTCTTCCGGGCTCCCTGATAGGAGGATTTTGTCCTCGATGCTGATCACAACGCAGTTGTGTTCCGTATCGATGATATAGAAGCCATCATGGGTCTCGATTACCTCGCCAGAATCATTGACGAATCGGGCGTCTACGGCGCAGCCGGGGTCCTGCATGCGCCTTGCGGTCACTAAGTCTAGTTCTTTGAATCCCGGGATCTCATCCATCGCGGCGCCCGTCGGCGGCACGAAGCCAGCGGGTCCGACATAGACTTTGCCCACTCCGAACTCGAAGGGGCCGCCCCCTGCGGTTACCTGAGAGGTCCAGACTTCAGGCGATAGACCGAGCTCACTGACGTCGCTGATCTCCCGGATCAGCTTGAGCAGAGAGCTTATGATGAGCGCCAGGTGCGATACGAGCACCACGCCCTGGTTGTATCTGAAGTCATAAGGGAACTCGAGTGCCGCTTCCTTCTCCTGCCTGGGGTCGGCGTGGACGAGGTCGGCGTAGTACCAGCCGAGGCCCAGCAGGGTGTCGGATGCAGACGTCACTTTGTCCGAATTGAGCTCCCCTATCTCCTCGTGAGATGAGATGGCGTTGTAGGAATGAGGCGCAATGTGCTCCTTGCACCATGAGTTGACGAGCTCAAGCAGCTTGCTCTGCCTCTCATCCAGCTCGACGGTTGAGGTGAGAACGCGGATTGCCGCGACGACCTTTTCGAGCTGAATGGGCTCGCTGTCGACGATGCATGGCCGTATCCTTGCCGCTAGCGATTCGAAGATCTCCTCGTCTTCCGGTCTGCTGTTCAGTCTCATCGAAACCGTCGAGTCGTTGAAGCGGAGGGTATAGCTTGGTTGGGCAAGCTCTTTTACCTTCTTGCTCTTGACCAATGAGTGTGCCTCGATTCGACGTGCCCTGACCACGAATCGCTCGAGGGTGTCAATCGCCTCTTGGGGCTCCTTTGGAAGTTTGATGTGGCGTTCCTGTCTTGACATACGGTCCTCTCCGACGGTGTAAACCTGCTTTCCCTGTCGCATTCCCATGGGTCCCCCTTCCGCGTTACGCGGGCGTCTCGTCGCTCGGAACTGGGACAATTTGTCCCAGCGGACGAACCCTGATTCGAGGCTTTTATGGGCATCCTTTCCGCCAAAGCGGCCGTTTTGCGTTGTCTTGAAAAGCGAGCCTAATCTTTCATTACATATATTAACTGGGTTAATGCAAACGCAGTGTCCGTCAACACCGTTGTGTTAGACCACTTTGGATAAGTGTCCTGCACGCAGTACACGCGACGGGGCCCCGGTTGCGACAATTCCATCATCAGGAGAGATGGAGGTTGCAATGGAAGACGTGCTCACCCAGCTGACGAGGCAGTTCCTCCCGCAGATGACGGCTGCCGAGAAGAGCAGGGTCCTGAGATCGCTCAAGGCGCTGATAGACGCGGAGCTTTTCGAACTCGCGGCAAGCGAGGGGGCGGAAGACGATCCCGACAGAGCCTGCCCCTGGTGCGGCTCCCCGCATTACGTGAAGAGGGGGCGAGACGGGCGCGGCCGTCAGCGGTTCCTCTGCCGAGGGTGCGCCAGGACCTTCACCGACGCCACCATGCGCATCTTCTCCACCACCAAGCTCGACAGGTCGGCCTGGATGAGGTTCGCGGAGTGCCACGTGGACATGCTCCCGCTGCGCGAGTCGGCGGAAAAGTGCGGCGTGTGCCTCAAGACGGCGTTCTTCATGCGCCACAGGCTGCTCGAGGCCATGGCCAAGCGCATGCCCGCCTTCCGCGTGGAGGCCGGCGGCGGGGCCGAGCTCGACGAGTGCTTCTTCAGGGAGAGCTTCAAGGGAAACCGCTCCAGGTCGGAGTCCGGCATGCCCAGGAAGCCCCGCACAAGGTCGCAGGGAACCGACGGGCACGAGAAGATATGCGTGCTCACCGGCATCAACGACGCCGGCGACATCTTCTACGAGATCGCGGGGAGGGGCGGCCTCGACGAGGCGGCAGCCAGGGAGCTGCTCGCCGACAAGCTCGCGGCCGGCGCGATAATCTCGACGGACCGTGCGCACGTGTACCGCCGCGTCCTGCCCGCCCTCGGCGTCGGCGCGCACATCGCCAGCAAGAGGGAGGAGCACGCCATCAACAGGGTGAACAGCCTCCACTCCCAGATGAGGCACTTCATCGGCAGGTTCCGGGGTGTCTCCACGAGACGCCTCGAGAACTACCTCGCCTGGTTCAAGTGGACATGGTGCTTCAAGGTCCGCAGGAGCGCGGACGAGCTCGCCGAGCTCATAGTGAGGCAGGCAGCCCGCGGCACGTACGAGAAGACCTGGCGCCAGTACAAGGTGACCCCCTATCCGTTCTACGAGTACTGGATCAAGCAGGCGAAATGGGACTCGCGTGCGCGGAGGGCCATATACGGCGTGGCGTGATGTCCAGGGCGGTCTGGCGCAGCGCATCTGCGGCAAGCGCTGAAGTCGTGCCCCGATGCAAATAGCAACAGCTAGCGATATTCTTCGGGAACGTCGAAACCGTACTCACGGCATAGGAGCATGACATCGTGGGCGTCGTGCTCGTCATGCTGATAGCCCAAGTGAAACAACAGCTGGCTTTCGGGGTCGATGCACGACACCTCCACCTCGCCGATGCGCCCCCTCCCCGAAAAGACCTCCCCGGGAAAACGATCTCCCTGATACAGAATATCGCCATTCTCGGCGAAATCGAAGCAATGCAGGTCGACGATGCGCCCCGCCTCGTCTTGCCACACCGTGTGATCTTCGGTGGTGAAAGATGCAGCCACCTCGGAAAACCCCTCATCAGCAATTAGATCCACGAACCTTTGGTAATCCCCGCGCTGAACGAACAGGTCGATGTCGTTATGAGCCCTGGTCTCACGCCCGACAAGCGCATCGACGCCCCAGCCGCCATCAAGGTATACGCCAATGCCCGCACCTGCGGAAAGGCCGATTATCCAACACGCATCATCCTTGGTGACCATAGGAGCTCCTTCGCTTTCGCCTGCTATCTAAGCAAGAAAGATTATAGGAAAAGTCCCAGTATCCAAAGCGGTCTAACACAACGGTCAACACGGACACTGCGGGCTCTTTCCCGGTGATACGATTTTCCAAGTTCGCCGAAATCGTGCGAGCCTATTGGTCAAGCTCGCCTTCACAAACGCAGTAGAAACACGGTAATAGGTGGTAGTTATACAGCTTGATTGCGATATCGCGCCTTTTAGGGATTTTCTTTGTCGTGTTAAACCTTCCCTTTACCATTGACGATGGAGGTTTCTCGTGAGAAGTATTGCGACAGAGCGACCTGAATTGGTTGATGAATGGCATCCTACTAAGAACGGCGAGCTTACGCCGGGTTCGATTTCCTTCGGCAGCGTGAAGAAGGTCTGGTGGCGTTGCGCTCGTGGTCATGAGTGGGAGGCAAGTCCCAACAACAGGAGCAAAGGGCAAGGTTGCCCCTATTGCTCTGGTAGACGAGCGCTCGTCGGCTTCAATGATCTTGCAACTGTTGAACCTGATATTGCTGCTACCTGGCATCCTGCGAAAAATGGCGATCTCACTCCAGATCAGGTTACTCGGGGCTCCCATAAGAAGGTTTGGTGGATCTGCGAGCGTGGACATGAATGGGAAGCCTCGGTATTTAACCGCACGAAGGGCCGCGGTTGCCCCGCTTGCGCCTCTCTGAATAAAGGGAAACGTCGCAGCGAAGCAGCTCTTAGAAAGAACGGCTCCCTTGCGGAGAAGTTTCCTGAACTTCTGCAGGATTGGGATTATGAGCTGAACGAAGCTCAGCCTTCTGAAATATCCTGCCTCTCGAATCTGCGATCTCGTTGGGTTTGCCATGTTTGTGGTCATCGCTGGACTGCCTCTGTATATAAACGGACTGCCGAAAACCATACGTGTCCAGTTTGCGCACGAAAAGTCGTCAAGCCTGGATTCAACGACCTTCAATTCAATCGGCCGGATATAGCACTCGAATGGGCTTCTAGTCTTAACGGAAACTTAAAGCCTTCCGATGTAACGGTGGGGAGCAATAAGAAGGTCTGGTGGCAATGCGATAAGGGTCATACATGGTTAGCTGAGGTAAGCCAGAGAACCTCTGGTGCGGGATGCCCTTATTGCTCCAATCAAATGGTTTGGCCTGGCTATAACGACTTGGCGACAACCAATCCTGTTATTGCGTCTGAGTGGCATCCTGCAAAAAATGGAAATTTGAAGCCTACCGATATTGCTGCTGGAAGTTCGAGGAAGAAGGTTTGGTGGCTTTGTCCTTTTGGGCATGAGTATCAGGCTACGCCGGCAAATCGCAGCATTGGGACGGGGTGTCCTGTTTGCGCCAAGGAAGGCAAGACGAGCTTTCCGGAGCAGGCATTGTATTTCTACTTCTCTAAAATCACTCCTGCTTTCAACAGATATCAATATGACGGAAAGTATGAGGTTGATGTTTGGCTTCCGGAGTTGAATGCGGGCATCGAATACGACGGAGCCTTTTGGCATGCTTCGCTTGCGGTAAAGGAGCGCGAGAAGAAAAAAGACCAATTTTTTATCGAGCGTGACATTAAGCTCATACGCATTAAAGAAGTGAAGAGAGCCGAGGATGTGCTAGAGGATTTCGAAACAACCTTATATTGCCAAAGCTCGATCAATGGTTCTCAAATTCCTAATGTTATTGCTCGAATCAGCCGGCTTCTTGGTTTAGCCGAAGTTCCTGATGTGGACATAGAACGTGACAGGATCGCCATATACAGCCAATATGTTTCTGGGCAAAAGGCCAACAGCTTGTCAGCAACCAATCCTGATCTTGCTAGGGAATGGCATCCGACGAAGAACGGCATCCTTACGCCTGAAATGATCAGCCGATCTAGCGGCAAGAAGGTCTGGTGGCTTTGCGAGAAGGGGCACGAGTGGCAGAGTTCGGTAGACAATCGAAGTCGTGGTAATGGTTGTCCCTATTGCGCGGGCGTGAAGCTGCTCGTCGGTTTCAGTGACCTTGCCACCACGAATCCTGAAATTGCTGCTGAATGGCATCCCACAAAAAATGCGCCTTTGACACCCAGGGATGTAACCAGAGGAAGCACGAAACGCAAGCCTTGGTGGGTCTGCCCTAATGGTCATGAATACCGAGCCACAGTATCCAACCGCACGCTTGGCAAAGGTTGTCCAATCTGTTCAAAAGTGAAGAGAGGGAAAGCAAAACACGTTACGCATCTGCTGACCCATGACAGTCTCGACGTTACTCATCCAGAACTTTGCAAAGAGTGGGATTTCGAGAGGAATGGAATTATTTTGCCTTCGGATGTTACGAATGGAGCCGACACTAAGGTGTGGTGGATCTGCGATCGAGGGCATCACTATCAGGCGACTGTAGCCAATCGTGTTTATGGTAAAGGCTGCTCTTATTGTGCAGGAAAAAAGGTTCTTGAGGGGTTCAACGATTTGGCGAGTGCTGCACCTGAAATTGCATCCCAATGGCATCCGACCAAAAATGGGCATAAGAAACCCAATGAAGTGGTCGCTGGCAGTCATGCAAAGGCCTGGTGGCTCTGCGAAAAGGGACACGAGTGGGAAGCGCAAATAAAAAGCCGAGTTAAGCAAGGCGTTGGATGTCCGTACTGCTCAAACAAACGTTGCTTGAAGGGGTATAACGATCTCGCTTCTCGATATCCCGACCTGTTGGCGGAGTGGGATTGGGAAAAGAACGTAGACCTCAAGCCAGATGAGATCGTCTGCGGTTCGGGCAAGAAAGCGTGGTGGAAGTGCTCCGAAGGCCATTCTTGGCAAGCACCGATTTATAGAAGAGCCGAAGGGAGAGGTTGTCCTATTTGTCGACATGAACATAGGAAATCAGACAGTCGGTGACGAATCTCAATGGACCGGGTTTTGTGTCGAAAAATCTGTAGCAACCCTCCGATTCCTTTTGTACCCCCATCTCGTGCCTCGTTTGCCGTCTATACCACTCAAGTAATGGATGAGGTTGTCTTGTGATCCCAAGGCGGTTCGCTATTCGGAATTGGGACAAAATGTCCCAGCGATCGATCCCTTCTCTGCGCTGCCGAGCGCGTTCTTTCCGATCATATGGGTCCATGAGCGCTTTCCGGAAAATGGATCCAATACCGCATTCCATATATTAACTGGGTTTATGCAAGCACAGTGTCCGTTAGTACGGACACTGTGAAGCGTTCGCTGGTAATACGATTTTCCAAGCTCGCCGAAACCGTGCGAGCCTATCGGCCAAGCCTGCCTTCACAAACGCAGCAGAAACACGGCACAGGTGGTGATGCGATGCACGTCTGGAAGACCTAGGGGCAGACGCGGACTCGCATTCAGCATCGATGCTGGCGCGTCAGACAATCATCGTCCAGGGGAAGCGCCCATGCCGCTGGGACAATTTGTCCCCGCGGGCGCCGCGCCCTCAATATGTCCCTTTTCTGAATACGGGACTAACAGAACCCTGCAGAACCTAGAGCGCCCTCTCTGCGAAACCCTCCTCCTGACCTTCGTGTAGAAAGCAGGAAAGCGTACACGGCGCACGCCGCTGAAAACTGCGGAACGATACGGAATCGACAGGCAAGAAATGCAAACCTCGCAATATCCCAATCAAAATTGTATAATCCCAAGGCAAATGGGAATATGCAAAAGGGACTGGTAATGAACGATACCATAAAATACCTGAAAGATGAGATGGGCCTCTTCGTGACCGAGTTCGAATGGTCTGGAGCGTCTGACCTCCCGCTTTATCTTGCTAAGGCGGCATCCTATCGGCTGTGTTCCTGCAACGGGGTCGATTTCATTATGGCAGAGGTCGAGGGGGAGGTCTCGCTTCCCAACCTCAAGAGGATCGTCTCTCAAGTGTCGGCGAGGGCGGGCCTGCAGGTTGCGCTCGTCGCCCAGATCGACGCGCGCCAGCGAAAGGCCCTCGTTTCACAGGGCATCCCGTTCGTCGTTCCCGGCAGGCAGGCTTTCCTTCCGATGCTGGGTTTCGTTGCGAGCGCGAAACGGGAGCCGCGTTCTCTTCCGGAGGTGCTGGCGCCAGGTACTCAGGCTGTGCTGGTTACGCTGCTGGCCAACCCAGAGGTGCGAACGTCCGAAGAGCTGATGAGGGCGACGGGCATGCCGTCGTCGAGCATCTCGAGGGCCCTCGACGATCTGTCTCGCAGGGGGCTCGTAAGCAAGTCCAAAAACGGCCGCGCAGTGGTCATCGAACGCAGCACGAGCAGGAACGATCTCGTCAAAAGTGCAATCGGATGCCTGCGGAATCCTGTCGCGCGGGCCGTGTATGCGAAAAGAGACGAGCAAACGGCGCAGCTTCCGCTTGCGGGGGTGAGCGAGCTTTCGCAGCGCAGTATGCTGGCAGCCCCCCGAATCGAGCAGCGCGCGGTATCGAGGAGGGCCTTCAAAGAACTTGAGTTCGAGGAGGTCCAACTTGGCGAGCTTCACGATGAGGAGACGGTTCAGGTCCAGGTATGGGCGTACGACCCGCTCGTGGCAGGAGGAGATGCGGTTGACGACGTGTCGCTTGCGTTGACGCTCGTCGGCGAGGGCGACGAGCGCGTCATCGGCCAGTTGAACGCGATTTTTGGGGAGGAATTATGGCAGTGAGCGAAGTTTACGGGCTACGCCGGTTCTCGGAATACATGGAGGGCCTCGAGGACTGCTATGCGATCATTGGCGGCACGGCGTGCGACATCATCCTGAGCAACGCGGATCTCGACTTCAGGGTCACCAAGGACATCGACGTCATCCTGATTGCCGAGAACCGCTTTTCCGAGGTTGCGGCGGCAATATGGAAGCTGGTGAAGGACGGCGGCTACGATTGCGGATGGAGGGGCTCCGGGGGAGTTCATTTCTATCGATTCACCAAGCCGAGCGTTGCTGGCTTCCCGAGCATGGTGGAGCTGTTTAGCAAAGCCCCCTCGTTCATCAAGGAACCAGAAGGGCTGACAATCGTCCCGCTGCCAGCGGGCGAAGAGGCGTCGAGCCTTTCGGCTATCCTTCTCGATGACGACTACTACGCCTACATGAAGTCCGGTTGCAAGGAGGTCGACGGGATCATGGTTCTGGACGAGGTGCACCTTGTCCCTTTCAAGGCCAAGGCCTATCTCGATCTATCGAAGCGTAAGGCCGCTGGCGAGAGGGTCGATTCGAGCGACATCAAGAAGCACAAAAAGGATGTTTTCAGGTTGGCTCAGCTCTTCTCCCCGAGAACGTCGTCGGCACTGCCCGATTCGATTCGCAACGATATGACTGAGTTTTGCGAGAAGGTCCGTGCCGAGGGCGTTCCTCTGAAGCAGATGGGGGTTCCAATGACGCTCGAGGAGGGAATTGAGCTGATCAAGCGTGTATACGACCTGTAGGGGCGGTTTCGGAATCTTTCAAGCATGCGACGAAGTAGGTGATGGGTTAGTTTTTTCGGCTTCGGTCGTATTGGGGACGATGCCCGAATGACGAAACTGAGATTGTTCCGAAAAGCAAAGAGCCGCAGCATTGCTACGGCTCTAAATTCATGCTATGATATGGGAAAATAGAACATTTGTTCGGTTATTCCCACTCGATGGTCGCGGGCGGCTTGGACGTAATGTCGTAGCATACGCGGTTGGCGCCAGGGACCTCGGCAACGATGCGGCCGGAGATGCGGGCCAGGACGTCGTAGGGCAGCTTGGCCCAATCGGCGGTCATGGCATCGCTGGACTCGACGGCACGCAGGATGATCGGGCGCTGATAGGTGCGCTCGTCACCCATGACGCCAACGGACTTGATGTCGGGCAGGACCGCGAAATACTGCCAGCAGCTGTGCTCGGAGTTGCGCTCGCCGGTCTGCTCAAACAGACGCTGGTTGTAGGCGTCGAGCTCCTCGCGCACGATAGCGTCGGCATTCTTGAGGATCTCGAGCTTCTCTTTGTCGACCGCACCGATGATGCGGATGGCAAGACCCGGGCCCGGGAAAGGCTGACGGAACACGATGTGACCCGGCAGACCCAGCGCCAGACCAAGCGCGCGGACCTCGTCCTTAAAGAAGTGGTCGAGCGGCTCAATGAGGTCGAAGTGCACGCCCTCGGGGAACGGGATCAGGTTGTGATGGCTCTTGATGGTGGCCGTCTTGCCGCCCGTCTTGCGAGCGCCGGACTCGATGATGTCGGGGTAGATGGTGCCCTGAGCCAGGTACTTCACGGGTTTACCATCGGTCTCAAGCTGCTGAGCAACCGCGAAGAACTCTTTCCAGAACTGCGTACCGATGATGCGGCGCTTCTCCTCGGGCTCGGTCACGCCGGCCAGAAGCTCGGCATAACGGTCCTCGGCGTGGACGTGGATAAAGTCGACGTCAAACTGCTTGGTGAAGACCTCCTCCACCTGCTCGGGCTCGCCCTTGCGCAGCAGACCGTGGTTGATGAACACGCAGGTCATCTGCTTGCCTACGGCGCGGGCGCCAAGAGCTGCCACGACGGAGGAGTCGACGCCGCCGGACAGGGCCAGAATCACGCGGTCGTTGCCGACCTTCTCGCGGAACTCGGCCGTCATGGTCTCGACCAGGTTGTCCATGCTCCAGTTGGGCTCCAGGCCGCAGATCTCAAACAGGAAGTTGCTCAGCAGCTGCTGACCGTACTCGGAATGCTTGACCTCGGGGTGGAACTGCGTGGTGAAGATCTTGCGCTCGACGCACTCCATGGCGGCAACCGGGCACACGTCGGTGCTGGCGGTAACGGTAAAGCCCTCGGGCACCTCGGAGACGGCATCGCGGTGGCTCATCCACACGGTCTGCTCCATGGGCGTGGAGTTAAAGAGCTTGGCGCCTGCCGTGCGCGTGATGGTGGCGCGGCCATACTCGCCCACCTCGGAGTGGCCGACCTTGCCACCGAGCGTCACGGCCGTGATCTGATGACCGTAGCAAAAGCCCAGGACGGGAAGGCCCAGGTCAAAGATGGCGGGGTCGATGGACGGAGCGTCCTCGGCGTACACGGAGGCCGGGCCGCCGGAAAGGATGAGCGCAGAGGCGTTCATCTCGCGAATCTCGTCGGCCGAGATGTCGCAGGGGACAATCTCGGAATACACGTTGAGGTCGCGGACGCGACGGGCAATGAGCTGACCGTACTGCGCACCAAAGTCGAGTACGAGGACCTTTGCGGAAGCCTTTTGATCCATGGTTCCCCCTCTTGTTGGCGGGGAGCCGGTGCCCACCCGCGCGAATGAACGAAATTAACTTCCATAGTGTACACGTTATATGGGATTTCTCGTCCCTCGCAGCCATCAGCGCACGGCAAACGCACGACCTGGGCCCCTGTTTGACGACAATTGAAGTGTTACCAAACGTTACGGATGATGTAATACGTTTGAACATTGGACGCCCTGTGCCACAATACTGCCGAACGACTCCGCCTCTGCGGCGGCAAATACGATAGGAATACCAGCATGAAGCGCATCCTTCTCATCGCCACGGGCGGCACCATCGCATCGACCGAGGACGGCAACGGCCTCTCCCCCGCCCTGACCGGTGAGGAGCTCGCCCAGAGCGTCCCCGAGATCTCGGGCCTCTGCGAGCTCGACGTCGTGCAGCCCATGAACATCGACAGCACCAATATGCGTCCGAGCGACTGGATGCGTATCCGCGACGTCATCGTCGAGGGTTATGCCGACCACGACGGCTTCGTGATTCTGCACGGCACCGACACCATGAGCTACACCGCGGCGGCGCTTTCCTATCTGATTCAGGACAGCCCCAAGCCCATCGTACTCACCGGCTCGCAAAAGCCCATGGGCAATCCCTTTACCGACGCCAAGCTCAACCTGTACCAGAGCCTGCTCTATGCGCTCGACGAGCATTCGCACGACGTCTCGATTGTCTTTGGCGGCGTAGCCATTGCCGGCACGCGCGCCCGCAAGCAGCGCACCATGAGCTTTAACGCGTTCATTAGCGTCAACTATCCGCCCATTGCCTATATCCGCAACGACCGCATCGTTCGCAACGGACTCCACGGCACTCACCAGGACGAGAACCCGGTTCGTTTCTACGACAGCATCGACCCGCGCGTATTTGTCCTTAAGCTGACACCCGGCGTGAACCCGGGTATCCTGGACGCTCTTGCCGATAGCTACGACGCTGTGATTCTGGAGACCTTTGGCATTGGCGGTATCCCCGAGTTTGGTGAGTCGGGCGAGTCGTTCCAAGAGGCAATTTTCCGCTGGGTCGATTCGGGTCGCACTGTCGTTATGACCACGCAGGTCCCCGAAGAGGGCCTTGACCTGGGTGTTTATGAGGTCGGCCGTGCCTACGCCGATCATCCGGGCATTTTGCGCGGCGACGACATGACCACCGAGACGCTCGTGGCCAAAACCATGTGGGCACTCGGCCAGTCACGTGATGCGGCCGAGATTCAGCGCCTGTTCTACAGCCAAGTCAACCACGACCGCATCCCGATGGCGTAATCCCTAAGGCAGCTCCACTTATCGCAGCCTTAAACGACAGGTGGTCCCCCTCGGGCCGTGCAAAAATCGGAGTATTCTGCAATTCCTCCTCCGGAGGCATAGAATCGGCCGATTATTAGACGAACTTTTAGGACGAAGGGGCCGTCTAGTAAATATTTATTCCTCATTTTTATTTAGAGTGTGGATTATCTACTGTCAAAAAGGCAAAGCCAGCCGCTCGAGCTACCATCTACGGCCGAACTGGTGCTGAATACTCGCGATTTTGCACATCGCAACCAGGGGGACCCGCCCAAAGAGCGTCAAATACAGCGGGGGAACGCCCTATTCGATCCCCTCGAGAAGCTCTGACACCGTCATGCCGAGTGCGGGCGCGATCTTAAATAGAACCTTGAGCGTGAAATTTGCCGTTCCATCTTCGATTCTGTCGAGATAGGGGCGACTGATTCCTGCTGCCACACAAAAATCGACCTTGGAGATACCAAGGTCCCTGCGCGTCTCTTCGACCCGCCTGCCAAGAATCTGTTTCGCACGTTCGTCCATGCAGACGAGTTTGAAATGGAGCTGAACAAAAACGTAAACTATAGTTTACGTTTTGCCGAATACACAGGAGTTTTCTATGTCGGGTTCTTCGGTCCGCATGTACCGAGCCACGCTTCGCACAAACAGCGCACCGCCCAAGCTCTTCGTCGTTGAAGCCGAATGCCTTTCACCCGATGAGCGCACAGCATTTGCATTGCTATCAAGTCGCGTCGCCGCCGTTCTGGTCCCTTGCCCGGCGCAAGGTGAACTTGCCATCCAATGCCAAACGCATAGCTGCTCGCTCAATCAGGCTGCCGTAATCGCAACCAGCCAACGCGGCCTACCCCTTCTTTTAGAAGCCGGCATTGCGCTCACCCTTCGCGGCGCCGGATACGAAAACGAGGCCGCCGCCGATATGGTCTTTAAACCACGATCGAGCGGCGGCCTCGCAGCAGCCATCGAATATGCTTGCAGGCTCGTTGCCTAAAAGGGCAAGCTAGAAACCAAAGCCAAAGCCCGTTCCGGTAATCGCCGAATACATAAAGTAGACGTTGATCACGTTGAGGAACACGCCCGTAATGCAGCCGTTGCGCAGATAGCGCTCGCACACGATGCGCGCCATGGCGGCAGAGTCATCATTGTTTTTAGCCTGGCGTCCTGCCGTAAAGTACGTCGCCACGCTCAGCAGCAGGTTGAGCACCGGCAGTGCCAGCAGCTCGTAGCTCTTGCCCCAGCGCGTCACCTCGCCGGCGGCATTAAACTTTGTTGCCACCTCGGGACCAATGTTGGGGATAACACACGCTGCGACCGCCAGCGGAATCACCGCAAGTACGAGCAGCGCAATACCCATGTAGCCGGCTTTTTTGCCATATTTAAACATATGCGTCGTCCTTACACGTTAAAGCGGAAGTGCACGACGTCACCATCGGCCATGACATAGTCCTTGCCCTCAATACGCAGCTTGCCGGCGGCCTTGGCGCCCTGCTCACCGCCGAGCTCGATGTAGTCGTCATAGCCAATGACCTCGGCCTTAATAAAGCCGCGCTCAAAGTCGGTGTGGATGACGCCGGCGGCCTGCGGGGCGGTCGCGCCCTGACGAACCGTCCAGGCCTTGACCTCCATCTCGCCGGCCGTAAAGAACGACTGCAGGCCGAGCAGCTTATAGGCCGCCTGCGCGAGCACGTCCAGGCCGGGCTGCTCCAGGCCCAGGCTCTCCAGGTAGTCGGCGGCGTCCTCGGGATCGAGCTCGGAAAGCTCGGCCTCGATCTTGGCGCAGATGGGCAGCGGCTTAACACCATCGATGGGCGCCAGATCGTCGTTGAGCATATCCTCGTCCACGTTGGCCACATACAGGATGGGCTTCATAGTGAGCAGGAACAGGCCCTTGGCAGCGGCGCGCTCCTCATCGGTCATCTCCATGGACGCGGCGCGCTTGCCCTCGTTGAGCCAGGCAAGCAGGCGCTTGGCGACCTCGAACTTGGGCATGAGCTCCTTGTCGCGCTTGGCCTCCTTCTCGAGCTTGGGCAGCTGCTTCTCGAGCGTGCCAATGTCGGCCAGGATGAGCTCGGTCATGATGGTGTCGGCATCGCCGGCGGGATCGACGAACTCGCCCGTACGACCTACCTCGCGCATAACGTTGGGGTCCTTAAAGTAGCGCACGACCTCGCAGATGGCGTCGGTCTCGCGAATGTTGGCCAGGAACTGGTTGCCCAGGCCCTCGCCCTCGTTGGCGCCCTTCACCAGACCTGCGATGTCGACGAACTCGACCGTCGCCGGCACAATGCGACCCGGGTTAACGATGTCGGCGAGCTTTTGCAGGCGGCTATCGGGCACGTCGACGATACCCACGTTGGGGTCGATCGTGGCAAACGGGTAGTTGGCGGCAAGGCCGGTCTTTTTGGTAAGCGCGGTGAACAGCGTCGACTTGCCCACGTTGGGCAGGCCCACGATACCGATGGAAAGGGACACGACAGCTCCTTTTGGTACAAGCATTTCAAACTGCATAAGTATAGCGCCGCCGCAGCATCTGGGCTAACCCGGACGCCACGGCGGCACGAATGAAGCAGAGATAGGGGTCGCTGACTAGTCCGCGAGCTTCTCCACCTGATCGAGCATCTTGTCGAGCTTGGCCTTCGCCTCAGCCTTGACCTTCTGGGCTTCTTCGTGGGCCCTAGCCTTCTGGGCGGCCTTTTCCTCGGCCTCGGGATCGACGACGACTAGGTTGGATGCATCATGTTCAACCAGCTTAAGCGCATGCTCGGGGCACACCTTGACGCAGGCTCCGCAACCCAGGCAATACGTGGACTCCAGTGCAAAGCGGCCGCTTCCCACCAGATCGCAGGCAAACGTGGGGCACACGTTGACGCACTCGCCGCACGACGTGCACTTGTCAAAATCGCATTCCGGCGTGCTCACCTGCATGTTCTGGGCAAGCTCGGGGTGGTTTTGCAGCGTCGAGAGCACCAGCTGGCGCCCGTGCGTAAGCGTGCGGCGACGTTTGGCCGTCGTGGTGCCGCACATGGTGTTGAGCGTACGCTCCAACTGAGTAATCTGATGGCGATGGGCTTTGAGCTTCTGCGTCACCGAGGCCAGTGCCGCCGTTGCCGGATTGAGCTTGGTCACGGTAAGGCCCGTGGTGCGGGCGATCTTTTCCATGTACTCCTTGCGCTCGTACTCGCGGCGCTTATGGCACTTGAGGCTTTTGGGATCGACCTCCAGACCCATGCCCGTACCGGCCCACTCCTCGGCAGTGGCGATGGCCTCGCCCAGAATATCCTCGCCACCGGTGTTGCGGCACTTATCGCACACGCCCAACGGCAGGTACACGCTCACGTTGGGATAGTCGGCCAGCACCGAGAACCAGGTCTCGGCCGTAATATCGCCCACGCAGGCAACGACGACCTCGTTTTCGCGCGGCATGCGCTTGAGGGCGCGCGTGCAGGTGACGTAGGCGGTCTCGTGGCTCGTAGCTGCCGAGACAATGTCGTCGTAAAGGTTTTTGGGCGCCAGGCGCGGCGAAATAATCGCCTCGGTCGGACAGGCAGCGGCGCACAGGCCGCACTTGCGACAGGAATCGAGGATCTCGATGGCATCTTCCTCGACCTCGATGGCGTTGACCGGGCACACGTCCATGCACGCGGTGCAGCCACTCTTTTCGTTTTTGCAGGTCAAGCACGGAATGGTGTTGCCGCGCGGACGCTCCTTGTAGTCGGCAGGATTCCACTGCGGCGCCGACGGATCGAGTGCGTCGGTCACACCGCCAAGCGGGTTTTTAAGAAAGTCGAAACCCTTGCTGATTTCGATAATGTCATCAAACAGATCGTGTTCCTGCGCCATGCGCGGCCCCTCCCTGAGCAGTGCAAACAAGCAAGAAATAATGATACGCCATCGGCCCGTGCCTCGAGCAAATTACACGCGGAGCACCTTTGGGACAAATAGCCTATGGCCTATCGCCGCCTCGATTGCACAAGGTCAATCAAGCGCCAAACTATGCCTCGCACATGAGCTGCACGAGCTTTTGTTTGGTCACCTTGGCCTGCTCGTTGGCCATATTACGCTCGTTTCTAAAGGCCGCATTTGCAACACTCTGCAGGTCGGCATCGGAAATCTCGCCAAGGCCCAGATCCTCGAGCGTCGTCGGCAGACCAACACGCTGACAAAACTCGAGCACCTGTTCAAGCTCGGGCGCACGCTCCAGACGAAGCTGGACCACCAGACCAAACGCTACGGCCTCGCCGTGCATGGCCTTGCACTCGGGCAGAATCGTCAGGCCATTGGAGATGGCATGCGCCAACGCCAAGCCACCGCTCTCAAAGCCAACGCCCGAAAGCAGAATATTGCACTCGATCAGGCGCTCAACCGCTGGTGACATGCGACCCTTCTTGAGGTCGCGCTTAGCAGCGACACCACACTCCATAAGTGTGTCGTAGCAGGCACGTGCCGCGACCAGGGCCAAGTGCCCCGGCGTTCCACCATGCTCGTTGGCGCCGTGCGCCGCGGCGCACGAACGCGCCTCAAAGTACGTTGCCAGTGCGTCGCCCATACCGGCGACCGTCATACGCAGTGGGGCCGCCGCGACCACGTTGGTATCGACCACGACCAGGTCCGGATTCTTCTCGAGCATCAGATAGCGATCGAACGACCCATCCTCGTGATACAGCACCGAAATCGCACTGCACGGACCGTCCATCGAGGCCGCCGTGGGGCATATGCACAACGGCAACTCGGCATAAAACGCTACGGCCTTGGCGATATCGAGCATCTTGCCACCGCCAATACCCACCACCATGTCGCAATACTCGGCCCGGGCTTCCTTAGCCATTTTTACAACGGCATCTTCCGTACACGGACCGTTGTAAATCTTAAAGAACGGCTCACTTAGATCTTCGTCCAGAAATCCATCGACGATCTGCCTGCACAGCCAATCCTCGGTGCCCTGGTCAAACAGAACATAGGCAGCACAGCCCAACCATGACAAATACCTGCCCTGACGCGAAAGTTCGCCCGGCCCCTGAACATACCGGCCGGGACCGCCATAAACCATAGGAAGCGCCATACGAGAATCCGCCCTTCATCAAACAACGATTGGTGCAAAGTAACCTGACCCCTTTGCATCAACTTGGTGCGATGGGGTCAGGTTGGTTTGCACCATAGCAAAAAGGGGCAAAGCCGTCTGCTGGCTTTGCCCCTTCCTTAGCTTGATTTACTCATCCATAAGGTAGTAGTGACCCAGCGCGTCGGCACCCAGGATGGCGTTTGCGACCATCTCGGGCGTCACCTCAAACGGCATGTTGCACATGGTGTCATCGGGCGCGCAGGCGGCCTCGGCAACAATCATGGCCTGCTCGCGCGTAAGCTCGGCAACGCCAAGTTCCTTCATCGTGACCGGCAGGCCCAGCTCAATGCAGAAGCCCAAGACTTCCTCGAGTTTCTCAGTCGGAGCATCCTCGAGTACCAGCTGAACGATGGTGCCAAAGGCGACCTTCTCGCCGTGATACATGCCGTGGCACTCGGGCAGCATCGTCAGGCCATTGTGGATGGCATGAGCAGCAGCAAGGCCCGAGCTCTCAAAGCCAATGCCCGAAAGCAGCGTATTGGCCTCGATGATATGCTCGACGGCAGGCGTGAGCGCACCCTTCTCCAGCGCGACCTTGGCCTTGACGCCATCGGCCATAAGCGTCTCGTAGCAGAGCTTGGCAAGCGCCAGACCGGCCATGCCGCCTTTGCCACCAGCGCAGGTGCCACCGTCGGCATCGTGAGTCGCCTGGGCCTCAAAGTAGGTTGCGAGCGCATCGCCCATACCTGCCACCGTCAGGCGTACCGGGCTCGCCGCGATAACCGTCGTATCCATAAGAACGATATTGGGGTTCGCCTTAAGGAACAGGTACTTATCGAACTGGCCGTCATCGGTATAGAGCACGGAGAGCGCCGAGCACGGGGCATCGGTCGAAGCGATGGTGGGGCAAATGATGACCGGGGACTCCAGGTAGTAGGCGACGGCCTTGGCGGTGTCGAGGATCTTGCCGCCACCGACGCCGACGATGATGTCGCAGCCGTTGTCGCGCGCGAGCGCAACCAGGCGATCGACCTCGCTCTTGGAGCACTCGCCGTTAAAGTCCTCAAACAGCAGCTCGGCCTTAGCCTCGGCAAAACCACCCTCGATCTTGGCACCGACGCGCTTCTTGCCCGAAGGCGTCACGATGACGAGGGCCTTAGCGCCGAGCGGCTCGACATAGGAGCCGAGCTTGGCGAGCTCGTCCGGACCCTGGATGTACTTGCTGGGGCTATTGAAAATTGCAGCCATAACTATCCCATTCTCTAAAAGAAAAAAGAAAGGGGCTCCGTACGGATACGTGCGGAGCCCCTCGTTACGATAACAAGAGTCGATTAGAAATCGATGTCGGTGTCGTAGTAGCAGGCCTTGAGGATCTTCTCGAAGTCGGCAGCCTTGGTCTCACGCGGGTTCTCGGGCGTGCAGGCGTCGGTCTCGGCGTTCGCAGCGATCTCGGGCAGCTTGGCGAGGAACTCCTCCTCGGAAACCATCTGCGGGTTCTCGGCGTCGACCTTCACGCCACCATTCGCGTAATCCTTGATGGACTGCGGAATGTTGAGCTGGTCATTGAGGTCGCGAATCTTCTGGACGAGCGCAGCGATGAGCTCCTCGTTGGTCTCGCCGGGAAGGTGCAGGATCTCCTTGGCCACGTAAGCGTAACGCTCAGCAGCACGCGGGTCCTTGGAGTTCCACTGGATAACCTTGCCCAGGTACATGGCGTTAGCGGCACCGTGGATGATGTGGCCGTTCTCGAAGGCAGCACCGGTCTTGTGAGCCATGGAGTGAACGATGCCGAGCAGGCCCGAGGAGAAGGCGATACCGGCGATGCACTGAGCCTCGTGCATGTGCTGACGGGCCTCATGGTCGCCAGCATAGGACTTGGGCAGCCACTCGACGATCTCGCGGATGCCGTGCAGGGCGTTGGCGTCGGTGAACATAGAGGCGCAGGTGGAAACGTAGGCCTCCATGCAGTGGGTCAGAGCATCCATGCCGGTGTGAGCGCACAGCTTGGCGGGCATGGTGTAGGTGAGCTCGGGGTCGACGATGGCGACATCAGGGGTGATGTTGAAGTCGGCCAGCGGGTACTTGATGCCCTTGGCGTAGTCGGTAATGACGGAGAACGCGGTGACCTCGGTAGCGGTGCCGGAGGTAGAGGAGATGGCGCAGAAATGAGCCTTCTGACGCAGCTCCGGGAAGCTGAACGGCTGGATGATGTTATCGAAGGACTCCTCGGGATACTCGTAGAAGACCCACATGGCCTTAGCGGCATCGATGGGCGAGCCGCCACCGATGGCGATAATCCAGTCGGGCTCGAACTCGCGCATGGCCTCGGCGCCCTTCATGACCGTCTCGATGGACGGGTCGGACTCGACGCCCTCGAACAGCTTGACCTCGAAACCGCCTTCCTTAAGGTCGTTCTCGACGTCCTGCAGGAACCCGCCGCGGCGCATAGAGCTGCCGCCAGAAACGATGATGGCCTTCTTGCCCTTGAGGTTCTTCACCTCGTGGCGAGCGCCCTCACCAAAGTACAGATCGCGAGGATTGGTAAAACGTCCCATACTGTGCCTCCTAAACAAGCCCCTCTTAGACTTGCGTATATAACGGAGCACCCAATTGGCTCCGTTAGGACCGGTTTGCGCGTTGCCGGCGATGACAATGCGCGATGTCTAAACGTCTCAACGCTCAGACAAACACTATTTTACCGTTCTGGTTGGTCAGTTATTCACCTAAAGCCGCCAATGATGAAACGTTTTTTCTATCCCTGAAGACCCTTGTGCGGCATTCATACTCCCAAGCTGGGCAAACGTTTTATCAAGGTTGACTACATATCCTGGGCAGGACGGTGCCCCTCCAAAATATGCACCGTTCGCCGCCAAAAATCGACCGTTTGCGGCACCGTGATACCACTCGGTCGTCCAAGGTGCCGACATTTGTACGACATCCGTCTTCGTGGTGCAAAGGTGCAAGTCCAAGTGCGACACCCCCGGTGTGCCACATGCGGGTAAACTAGAACCTTATATAGAGACATTTGAACCCTAACCGCAGCAAAGGAGGCCCCATGGCATTCGATCCCATTCAAGAGGATTGCCATCGCCTCGTTCTTGAGGCCTTGCGCCGCGACAATATCCCGCTCACCGACGGCACCGCCGTAGAGCGTCTGATGGAACAATTCACCCGCAACCCCGCGCCGCTCATCGTGCATGATCGCGACCGCGCCGGACATCTGATTGCCAAGGTGGTCGAGGCTGTCGACTACCGCATTCCCTTTATCCCCGACGATGCCCAAGCCGAGCAGGAAGAGGCCGCTGCCGAGAACATGCTTCGCGAGGCCGCCGCGCTCGATCCGACCAACTGGGATGCCCAGCGCATGCTGACGGCCCTCACCGCCGACTCCAACGAGGAATACGTACAGTACCTGGTATCCAAGCGCGATGAAGTCGAGCATGACCTGGCGTTCAAGATCGCCTCGGCGCAGGACCCCTATGAGCGCGAGGCCGCGGGCGACCTTATGCGCCGCCCCTACCTGCGCTGGCTTGCCGCCCTTGCATCGCGCGCCCTCATTAGCGGACGCTATCGCATGTCGCTCGAAGCTGCAAACCGCAGCCTCGACTTTGCCCCCAACGATCCGGCCGGCGTCCGCCACACCGCGATGCTCGCCATGGCAAAGCTCGAATACCCCGCCGAGGAGCTCAAAAGATTTCGCTCCGCCCACTCCGTCCCCTATCTCGCCAACACGCCGCTGCGTCGTCGTCCCAAGGACGCGGAGCGCGACTTGGACCCGTGGACGCTCATCGCACTGATGAGCGCAGCCTGGCGCGAGCTGGACTACGAGGGTGCCGAGCACTACTTGCGCATCCTTGCACGCTCGTGCCCGCACGCGGCCGAGGCACTCTACTTCCAAACCGAGTTTCCCGATGGCGTCTATGCCCGCGTCAACGTGGGTGTGGGCTCTACCGACGAGCTTGTCCTTGCGCTGTCCGAGGCGACGCCGGTACTGCAGGAGGGCTTGGGCGCCCCCGACAACGCCAGCTTCGCCGCCTGGGTCGCCACCAACGATATCGTGCGTTCCCAGATCGACGAGCGCATCCTGCGGGCGGCCGAGCAGGGCCTGCCGTTTAAGGGAGGAGACCTCTAATGGATCCGAGCGTCTACATCCCCGCCTACCTGGAGCGCGCCTATCTGGCATCGCACCCCGAGCTCACCGATGCAGCACGCGAGCTTGTCCATAACGACATTAGCGCGAATCCCCAAAAGTATGCGCAGTCCGAGCATGCCCAGGCGCTGCTGTCCTATGCCGGTGTTCATCGCCACCTGCTCGACGAGCTCCGTCGCATCGAGGACATGGGCAGCGACGAGGAGTTCGAGCAGACGCGCAATCGCCTGTTCGACGACATGCGCGACGAGCTGCTCAAGATTGTCCGCGTCGATGCACTGGCCGTCGACGCGCAGCTGCTCGCCATCATCCTGGCCGACACGCCCGTTGACGCCTGCCTGGGCGACCTGATGAAGCTCGAGGTGACCACGGCCGATTACCTGCAGCAAAGCGTGCCCGGGTTTGATATGGAGGCCCCGCACTACTGGGCCAATAATGTTTTGGCCGACGGTGTCACCGCAGCGGACCTTACCGTGAGCGAGCCGGCCCTTATCGGGTGGCTTCACACACTCGAGGCCATCTCGCAGCTGTGCATGGCGAGCGCTCGTTACCGCGCCGCCGCCAACTATTCTCGCCGTGTCCTTAAGACGGAGGGCTATCCCACCCGGGCCGCCGGCACCGTATTGCTTGCCCTCGCTCGCTTGGAAGATCAGGACGGCTTTTTTGCCCTAGCCCACCAGCTCGAGGAACAGGTGGGAGCCGATGCACTCGAGAACTCCCCCTGGTACCTGCTCGCCCGCACAATCCTCTTGTTCAAAACGAACAAGATGCGTCCAGCGGTGCGTGCATTACGTGAGTTCGCCAACCGCTGCGAGGGCGGCGCGTTCTTCTTGCTGAATCCCATGTACCAGACACCGTACCTTCCCTGCCGGCCCGAGCCACGCGATCCCTGGGATCTTTCGCACCAGGCCGTTTGGGAGGCGGACGGCATTATCTCGGACACTCCCGACTTTGCCCCCTGGGCCAATGCCTGCGAAGACGTGTCGCAGCTTGCCCAGGAATTTGCGCGCCGCTACGGTTTTTAGTGACGCACTCGACCCGACCATGTCGTTTACGTTAGGAACGGTTTCATGAACCTCCGCTCATCTCTTGCCTGCACCTCGAGCGATATCGCCCGCTGGGGGCTGCGCTCCGTCCTTAAGCGCCAGGGCGGCGTACTCCCCGGCCGCATCGCCATGAAGATCGACCCCGAGTTGCTGAACGACCTCGCCGGCCTTGTCGACCGCAGCGTGGTGATCACCGGTACTAATGGCAAGACCACCACCTCCAACCTCATCGCCGACGCCGTTGCTGCCAGCGGTGCTACCGTGGTGTGCAACCGTGCCGGCAACAATATGGAGCCTGGTGTGGTGGGTGCTCTGCTCGAGGCCCGCGGCGGCCTTAAGCACACCAGCAGTGGCAAGCGCGTAGGCGTTTTTGAATGCGATGAGCTCTACACTGTGCGCGTCCTGCCCAAGCTCAAGCCGACGTACTTCGTGCTGCTCAACCTGTTCCGTGACCAGCTAGATCGCTATGGCGAGATCGATCACACCCAGGAGGTCATCGCCCACGCGTTGGAGCTTTCGCCGGCAACGACGCTCATCTACAACGCCGACGACCCGCTGTGCGCCTCGATTGCCGCGCGCGTTCCCAACGCGAGTATTGCCTTTGGCATCGACGGCGCCACGGGCACCGAGTCCGACCGCATTAGCGACTCGCGCTTTTGCTCGCAGTGCAACGCCCCGCTGGAATACGACTATGTGCAGTACGGACAGCTGGGCGCCTATCATTGCCCTTCGTGCGGCTGGGGTCGCCCCGCGCTGCTCCGTCGCGTGACGGGCGTGGAACTCGGCTGCGACGGCTACGGCTTTGACCTGACCTTTGGACCCGAGGCCAACGCGCCCGCCGTGCACATCGCCACGCGCTACAACGGCCTGTACATGGTCTATAACGTCGCCGCCGCCTTCTTTGCGGCGCACGAGCTGGGCGTGGACGCGGCGCACCTGCAGCCCACGCTTAATGCCTACGTGCCCGCCGGCGGACGCATGGGCCGCTGGGATATTGCCGGCCGCACCGTCGAGGCCAACCTGGCCAAGAATCCCGTGGGCTTCGATCGCCAGATCCAGTCCATTAAAACGGCAGGTGGCAGGCTCTGCGCCTTCTTCCTAAACGATAACGATGCCGACGGCCACGATGTCTCGTGGATCTACGATGTCGACTTCGAGCGCATCGCCGACACGCCGGGTCTTGTCGCCTTTGCCGGAGGCACGCGTGCGCACGACATGCAGGTACGCCTCAAGTACGCCGGCATCGATGCCGCGATTATCTCGGACGTCGCGCAGGCGATCGGCGCCGTGGCAGACGAGGCCGCCGATGACACCTTCTACGCCGTCGCCAACTACACGGCCTTCCCGCCGTTAGTCAAGGAGCTCGACGGGCTTATAGACGACGATGCAAGCTCGATTGTCTCCCACGCCGTAACGCGCGCCGATGGTAGCGCTGTCCCCACCGATATTGCGCCGGTCGAGCTTTCGCGCCCCCTGCGCATCGTCTACCTGTATCCCGATGCGCTCAACCTCTACGCCGACGGCGGCAACGTTATCGCGCTCGAACGCCGCTGCGCCTGGCGCGGCATTCCCGTGCGTGTGGACGAAGTCCACATGGGCGAGACGCTCGACCTGACCGACGCCGACATCGTTATGATGGGCGGCGGCTCCGATCGCGACCAGCTGGCCGTGGCACACGAACTGCTCGCTCAAAAAGACAAGGTCGCGGCCTATGTTGAGGACGGCGGCACACTGCTTGCTATCTGTGGCGGCTATCAGCTGCTCGGCCGTTCGTACTATATGGGCGAAGATCGCATCGAGGGCCTGGGCGTCATTGCCGCCGAAACCGTACGCGGCTCCGACCGCCTGATCGGCAACGTCGCCGTCAAGACCGACCTGTCACCCGAGCCCTTTGTGGGATTCGAGAACCACGGCGGCCGCACGCTTTTGGACGCCGATGCCACGCCGCTCGGAACGTCCGTCGTCACTGGCACCGGCAACAACGGCGACGACGGCTTTGAGGGTCTGATCTACAAGGGCGTGATCGGCACGTACCTGCACGGGCCGGCGCTGCCCAAAAACCCCGAACTCGCCGACTGGCTGATCGCGCACGCCCTCGAGCGCCGCGGCGATGCGCAGGCCACAGCCCTGCTGCCGCTCAAGCCCCTCGACGACACCTACGAGCGCGCCGCCCACGACGCCGCCATGAAGCTCCTCCCCTAGCACCCCACCACCACAAAGGGGACAGGTACCTTTGTGGTGGTTTTCCAGTTTGCCAACGATATACGCGCCGGCAAAAAAGTCTGCTATACTCTTTCCCGCTGTCCCCATCGTCTAGCGGCCAAGGACGCCACCCTTTCAAGGTGGATATCGCGGGTTCGAATCCCGCTGGGGGCACCACAAAATCTGAGAAGCCCGTTACCAATTCGGTAGCGGGCTTTTTGCTACCGATATGCCGGGATTCGAACCCGACAGGGTGCGGATCCCGGCAAATCGGCGGCAAAACGGACTCCAAAGCGTCCTTCGCAAACAAATAGCCGGGGCCCGCGCGATGCGGACCCCGGCTCAATACCGTGACGATATGTCAGTTACGCCCTACACGTAGAACAGGATGTCGTCGTAGGTCGGAACCGGCCAGTAGTCGGCTGCCACGATCTCCTCCATGGCATCCACGGCGGCGCGCAGCGTATCCATAGCAGGAACGACCTCGTGCGCGTACACGTTGGCCTGCTCCTGGCCATCGAGAGCCTCGGCCTTCTGATGTACGGCGTCGAGCGCCTTGATGGAGTCGTTGATGGCGGTGATGCCGTTGCAGAGCTTGTTGAGCGTGTTCTGCTCGCACTGCATGGCGGCCTCAGCACCGGCGGCACGAATAGTCTCAAGGCCCTTAGCGACCTTGGTGGCATAGGCGGTAATGACCGGACGATAGGTACGACGCGCCTCGCGAACCATCGTGGTGGCCTCGATGTTCATGAGCTTGTTGTACTTCTCGAGCTTGCAGTCATAGCGGCACTGAGCCTCGGCCTTGGTCAGGACGCCCGTCTCCTCAAAGAGCGCGATAGCCTTATCGGAAACAAAGGCGGGAAGAGCGTCGGCCGTGGTCTTGTTGTTGGCAAGGCCGCGCTTCTCGGCCTCGATGGGCCACTCGTCGGAGTAACCGTCGCCGGAGAACAGGATGCGCTGGTGATCGGTCAGCACCTTCTTGCAGTACTCGAGCGCGGCGTCCTGGAACTTATCCTCGGGCGTACCCTCGAGTGCGTCGGCGAAGGACTTGAGCGACTTGGCCACGGCGGCATCGAGCACCAGGTTGGAGTCGGAGACGTTCTGCTCGGAGCCGCAGGCACGGAACTCGAACTTGTTGCCGGTGAAGGCGAACGGGGAGGTGCGGTTGCGGTCGGTGTTGTCCTGCATCAGCTTGGGCAGGGTATCGGCGCCCAGGTCGAGCACGCCGCGCGTGGCATGGACGGAAGCCTTGCCATCGATGATCTTCTCGACGACCTCGGTAAGCTGGTCGCCCAGGAAGATGGACATAATCGCCGGAGGAGCCTCGTTGGCGCCCAGACGATGATCGTTGCCGGCCGAAGCAACGGAGGCGCGCAAGAGCTCCTGATAGTTATCGACGGCCTCGATCACCGCGGTGAGGAAGACGATGAACTGCAGGTTATCGAGCGGAGTGTCGCCCGGGTCAAGCAGGTTCTCGGACTCGGTGCCAAGCGACCAGTTATTGTGCTTGCCCGAACCGTTGATGCCCTCGAAGGGCTTCTCGTGCAGCAGGCAGACCAAGTCGTGGCGGGAGGCAATGAGCTTCATCTTCTCCATCATGACCAGATTCTGGTCGATGGCCTCGTTGACCTCGCCGTAGACAGGGGCGAGCTCATGCTGGCAGGGAGCGACCTCGTTGTGCTTGGTCTTGGCAGGAATGCCAAGCGCCCACAGTTCATCGTCCAGGTCCTTCATATAGGACGAGACGGTGGGGCGGATAGCGCCAAAGTAGTGCTCCTCGAGCTCCTGGCCCTTGCAGGGGGCAGCACCAAAGAGGGTGCGCCCGGTGATGACCAGGTCCCTGCGCTTGCGGTAAGCGTCCTTCTTGATCAGGAAGTACTCCTGCTCATCGCCCACGGAAGGAACGACCTTCTTGGGGGTCTTACCAAACAGCGCCAAAACGCGCTTGGACTCACGCGAGAGTGCGGTCATGGAGCGCAGCAGCGGGGTCTTCTTGTCCAGGGCCTCGCCCGTGTAGGAGCAAAAAGCCGTGGGGATGCACAGGACATCGTCCTTAATGAATGCGGGGCTGGTGGGATCCCAAGCGGTGTAGCCACGGGCCTCGAAAGTGGCGCGCAGGCCGCCGTTGGGGAAGCTGGAAGCATCGGGCTCGCCCTGGATGAGGTTCTTGCCCGTAAACTTGGTAATGGCGGTGCCGTCGTGGTTGGGCTCGAGGAAGCTGTCGTGCTTCTCGGAAGTAATGCCCGAAAGCGGCTGGAACCAGTGCGCGTAGTGTGTCGCGCCCTTGGAGATGGCCCAGACCTTCATGGCATGGGCAACAGCGTTGGCCACATCCAGGTCGAGCGGCTCACCGTCCTCGAGGGTTGCAGCAAGGCGCTTCCAAATGTCCTTGGGGAGGTAGTCCTTCATGACTTCCTCAGAGAACACCATGGTCCCGAAGCGGTCAGTAAGTTCGGCCATACGGAACTCCCTTCGTATCGGCACCGCGTGAGAAGCGGTGTTGATTACTAACGAACGAGTCATAGATTAGGCTCGTCGTGTTTCCGCAACATTACCGTTATGTTGCTGTCACGAAACCAATCAATGAGGTTACCGCATCGCGGCGGCGTTGCCGCCCTCAACAGCCAATCAACTGTATAAATTGCAGACCTCTCCCCATGGTTTAAGGGTAGTCAATTTGGGATGGGGCTCTATTAACTGGTATTTCGCATCAGATACCAGTCTTTATAGCCCCATCCTAGATTGACCGCTCTGCTATAGGGAATGTCGATAGCAAGGCATCTTTGATTGGTATCCCCGAATAGCGAGTGAAACTCCACCGTGACACAGTGGTGCTGTAGAATCCTTACAACACATCACACTATTACGTATCTAAAGGAGCACGATATGCGCGTCGACGAGGTTTTTAAGCAGGCAGCATCCCAGGGCACCGCACCCGTTTCGTTTGAGATGTTCCCGCCCAAGGGCGAGCTTACCCTCAACACGGCTCGCGAGGTGGCAGGCAATCTGTGCAAGCTTTCGCCGAGCTTTGTCTCGGTCACCTGCTCTGCCGGCGGCTCGGGCAATGGCGCCACCACCGCCCCCATCGCGCATATGATTACGAGCGAATTCAATACGCCCTCGGTGGCGCACCTCACCTGCGTGGGCCGCTCGCACGCCGATATCGCCGCCAAGATCGACGAATACCGCTCCGCCGGCGTAGAAAACATCCTGGCCCTGCGCGGTGATCTGCCCGCTGGCGCGACCGAGGACGACAAGCCCGCCTCCGACTACGCCTACGCCCGCGACCTCATCCCCGAGCTCGTCGACGCCGGCTTTTGTGTGGGTGCCGCAGCCTACCCCGAGGGCCACATTGCCTGCGAGGACCTCAACGCTTCGGTCGAATACCTCAAGCAAAAACAGGATGCCGGTGCGAGCTTCTTCGTGACGCAGCTCTTTTTTGATAACGAGTGCTTCTACCGTTTTCGCGAGCTTGCGGACAAGGCGGGCATCACCGTGCCGATTACCGCGGGCATCATGCCGTTTATGGGCAAGTCGCAAATCAGCCGCATGGTCTTTATGTGCGGTGCGTCGCTGCCCTCCCCCGTCATCAAGATTCTCGCCAAGTACGAGAACGACCCCGAGAGCCTGCAGGCAGCCGGTGTAGATTATGCCGCCCGTCAGCTTTGCGACCTCAAGGAGCACGGCGCCGCCGGCCTGCACCTGTACACTATGAATCGTCCTGCGATCGCCGCGACCATTATGGAGCGCCTGGGGTAATGGAAAAACCGCACATCGATACAACCACTGTCGAAGTGCCGGCCGACCTTGCGTCGCCGGCGCTTTACCGTGTCGATGCTGCGCACCATCCCCGTGTCGACCGTGCCGAGATGCTGCGGTATCTGGGTTACGGCGGCCAGCAGATTGAGCCCGAGCTGTCGCAGCGTATTGAGCTTGTGGTCGAGCACCTTGAGCTGGACATTGAGCCCCGTGGCGTGCGCCGCGTATTTGCCATCGATGCCACGGGCGTGGACGAGCAGGGAGAGCCTTGCATCCGTCTGGTTGGCACCAACGTTGAGTTGCAAGGTCGCGATATCTATCGCCATCTCAAAGACGCCCGCTTTGCCGCACTCATGGCATGCACCCTCGGCATGGACGCCGAGCGTCGCCTGCGCACCACGGGAGCCCAGCAGCCCCTAGAGGGAGCCGTGCTCGATGCCGCGTGCTCCGCCTATGTGGAGGCCGCCGTCGAGCAGATGGACCAGCAAGTCAAGGCCGCGGCCGCTGTACACGGGCTCACCGGCAACTGGCGCTTCAGCCCCGGCTATGGCGACTGCCCGCTTACGGCCCAGCGCTCAATCGTGGCTGCGCTCAACGCCACGCGGCTCATCGGGCTTACCGTCACACCCACCAACCTGCTCATGCCCACCAAGAGCGTGACCGCGGTGATCGGTCTGTTCGACGGCGAGGTCCACGACGCCCAGAGCCGCCCCACCTGCACTATCTGCCGCATGCGCGAGCACTGCCGCTTCCGCGCCGCCCACACCACCTGCTATTCGCATTCTGAATAAAATGTCAATTGATGGCACGGTATCGAGGGAATCTCATCCGTAAGTAAGCGGATGTCCTCACAAACAAGTACCATAAGATGCCAAATAACAACTATCTGAAAGCCAGTACATGCACAACATTCTGCAGTTCTCGCCACAACTAACCGCGCTTGAGTTTTTTTCAGGCATTGGCTTGGCTCGTGCCGGCATGGCAAAAGCCGGAATCAAAACAATCTGGGCAAATGACATAGACCGTACTAAATGCGCCATGTACAGCCAGTGCTGGGGCGATGAGCATCTAGTCGAGCAGGATGTCCACACACTCGACCCCGACCTAATACCCCAAGCCGACATCGCATGGGCGTCAAGCCCTTGCACAAACTTATCTCTCGCGGGAAACAGGGAGGGACTTATCTCTGGCAAAGAGTCCAGTGCGTTCTTTGGCTTTATTAAGGCCATCGAAGGAATGAGCGATCGTGCCCCGCGGGCACTTGTTCTCGAAAACGTCATCGGCCTTGCCACGTCTAATAACAGTGATGACTTTAGACTCGTTTGCCAGGAATTTAATCGTTTAGGCTATTCATGCGACGCTTATTTTATCGATGCACGGCACTGGCTTCCCCAGTCACGCCCCCGCATGTTTGTCGTCGGATTAAAAGACCCTCTTCCCAACAGCCGACTCGATTCCTCGCTTCGACCTGAAAAGGTCTCCTGGATTCACTCCGACCCTTCACTCATTACGCACGTCTCTCACCTAAACGAGCCGAGCCCACTTCGCATGACGGGCCTTGCAACGGTTGTTGAAGATATTCCCGAGGGCGACAAGCGTTGGTGGAACAAAAACCAAGTACAAGCATTTATCGACTCGCTTGCACCGCATCAAGCAGAGCGCCTTCAGCGCTTCTTAAATGCCAAAGAAAAAACTGTTCGCACTGCTTACCGTCGCACGCGATCAGGCGTTGTGCGCTGGGAAATCCGTGAAGAAGAAATTGCCGGATGTCTAAGAACGGCTCGCGGCGGCTCATCAAGACAGGCAGTCGTTATATGCGAAAACGGAAAGATAGAAGTTCGCTGGATGACTGGAACCGAATATGCCCGTCTCCAAGGTGCTGACTCATGTCAGTTTAGCGGCTTCTCGGATGCTCAGATTCGCTACGCATTCGGCGATGCAGTTGCCGTGCCAGTTGTCACTTGGCTTATAAAAAATGCAGTCAAACCAGCGCTTATGTCTTCAAGGAACGGAGTGAACAATAATGGAAATGACCAATTGCTCCTTGAACGAGCCCGATAAAGATATCTTGGATGCCATTGAACTCTGGTACGAATCCAAACGCAGCAAGCGAGGCAATGTCAACCGTAACGTCATGGCGGTTGGCATAGGCATAAGCGAGCTGTTGCAAAACCGTTTTCCGCTCACCGACGATTATGTGCAATCGGACAAGGGGAGCCAAGTACGAGGCCTAAGTGGAGCATGCATCAAAACAGTTTTAGCCAGACATGGGGAAACGCGTGCCTTCGCATCAGAGGGCGGCAGAACCTCACGCGGCACACTCCCGATGGCGCTTGAGCTTGCCACAATTATCAACTCTGCCCTACCCAGTGACACTTGCGAAGACGCTCGTCTTGAAGCTGCGAATGCAATCGCCAATTTCTTCGTCGAGCGAATCCAGGTCGATTTCTTTAACCGGCAGAGAATCAAAGTCGAAATCGATCTTCAAAAACCAATTTCTGTCATTGTCGATGATATCCTAGCCGAAGCAAGCCTACGGTCCGATAAGCCAACGGGTACCGTCGCACAGCACCTGGTAGGCGCAAAACTAGAGATGTTATTTCCAACCATAGAAATCGGAAAGGACAACTCAAACGCTGCCGACCAGCAAACAGACCGTTCTGGCGATTTCCAAATCAATGATGCTGCATTTCACGTGACTGTATCGCCAATGGCCAAATTGACCGATCGATGCCGAGATAACATTCGAAATGGCATTCGGCCCATCGTCGTTGTCCCCCACGATAAAGTTTCCTTCGCTTACGGACTGTTCGAAAGTGAGGGACTCGGCAATCGCGTACAGGTTATCGCGCTCGAATCGTTTATCGGCATCAATATTGAAGAATTATCGTTCTACAAGCGAGGCCTAATTCGATTAAATGTCGCACGGCTTCTTGCCCACTACAACAAGCGAATCGAAGATATCGAGCCCGACAAATCCCTTCAAATAGAAATTCCTCAGTGGGCTCTAGACGAAATGGACGCACATGGCGAATAGCTCAAACATACTTATCACTCATGATCTGGACGGTGCCGCGCTGGCGGCGCCTGTTGATGCTGCGCGCCGCAACGGAGCTGCATACAAGACGCGCACGATCGACGACCTTCGCATTAAGGACGATCGTCTGCGCGCCGCCATCGAGGGCACGGGACACCTGCTGTTCGACGGCGGCATGGGTACCATGCTGCAGGCGGCCGGCATGAAGGCCGGCGCCCTGCCCGAGCTGCTCAACTTTGAGGAGCCTCAGGTCATTACCGACATCCAGCGTCAGTACGTCGAAGCCGGCTGCGACGTGATCACCGCCAACACCTTTGGCGCCAACGCCCACAAGCTCGACGGTACCGCCACCGTGGCAGATGTCTTTGCCGCCGCTGTCGCCTGCGCCCGCGCGGCCGGCGCCCACTACGTCGCCGGCGATATCGGCCCCATCGGCGCGCTGCTTCGCCCCTTGGGTACCCTCAGCTTCGACGAGGCCTACGACCTCTTTGCCGAGGAAGTGCGCGCCGGCGTCGCCGCGGGCGTGGACCTCTTTATTATCGAGACTATGACCGACCTGGCCGAGATCAAGGCGGCCGTCCTCGCCTGCCGCGAGAACTCCGACCTGCCCGTCTTTGCCACCATGACCTTTGAGGAAGACGGTCGCACCTTCCTGGGCACGAGTCCCGAGGTTGCCGCCATCACGCTCGATGCCATCGGCGCCGACGTTTTGGGCATCAACTGCAGCCAGGGACCGGCCGAGCTCCGAGGACTCGCCGCTCGCATGCTCACCGTTACGGACAAGCCCGTTATGGTGCAGGCCAACGCAGGACTGCCCCACGTGGACGACGACGGCAACACCGTCTTTGATATCCAGGCGCCCGAGTACGCCGTGGCCGTCGCCGGTATGATTGAGGACGGCGTAAGCGTCGTGGGCGGCTGCTGCGGCACCACGCCGGCGCACATGGCAGCGCTGCGCACGCTTATCGATAACCACACGCCCAGTCCGCGCCACCGCAAGCCCAGCATGTCGGTCACAAGCGCCCAGACCGTGGTGGACCTCCCCTGCGACGGCCACAAGATCGCCGTCATCGGCGAGCGCATCAACCCCACCGGCAAAAAGCGCCTGCAGCAGGCCCTGCGCGACGGTGACCTGGACTACGTGGTGAGCCAGGGCATCAGCCAGCAGGAGCAGGGCGCCGACATCCTGGACGTCAACGTGGGCCTGCCCGAGATCGACGAGGTCAAGATTATCCAACAGGCCACCGAGCAGCTCCAAGGCTCCACGCTGCTGCCGCTGCAGATCGACTCCACCGACCCCGCCGCCGTCGAGGCCGCCGTACGTCGCTACGCCGGCAAGCCCATCATCAACTCGGTCAACGGCAAGCAGCAGATCATGGACGAGATCTTCCCGCTGGTCGCCCACTACGGCACCAACGTTGTCGGCCTTACGCTCGACGAAGGCGGCATCCCCGATACCGCCGAGGCCCGCTTTGCCATCGCCGAGCGCATCGTGGCCGAGGCTGCCCGCTACGGCATCGGCCCGGACCGTATCCTCATCGACTGCCTGGTCATGACCGCCTCGACCAATCAACGCCAGGCCGAGCAGATCCTGCGCGCCATGTCCCTGTGCAAGGAGCGCCTGGGCGTCAAATGCGCGCTCGGCGTGTCGAACATCAGCTTTGGTCTGCCTGCCCGCCCGCTGCTGGGCTCGGTCTTTTTGGCCGCCGCCTTTGGCGCGGGCCTCGATGCCCCCATCATGAACCCGGGCTCCAAGCGCTTTATGGACACCGTCTACAGCTATCGCGTCCTGAGCGTTGAGGACGAGGGCTCGACCGGATACATCGAGCGCTATGCCGGCTGGACCGATCCGTATAAGATCGCCGCCAACCCGGCAGCAGCTCAGGCCGCATCGACCGACACCGTGCCCGCTGCCGGCACCGCCGGCACCGACGGCAACGACGACCCGATTCGTCGCATGGTCGTCTCGGGCCGCAAAGGCGAGATCGCTGCCGAGACCGAGCGTCTGCTGGCAGACCACGACGCCATGGACCTTATCAACAACCACTTTATCCCCGCCCTCGACGAGGTGGGCGTCCTCTTTGACCAGGGCAAGTTCTTCTTGCCGCAACTCATGGCCTCGGCCGAAGCCGCACGCGTGGGCTTCGACACCATCAAGCGCCTGATGCCCGCCGGCGAGATTGCCGACAAGGGTAAGATCTGCGTGGCCACCGTCAAGGGCGACATCCACGATATCGGCAAGAACATCGTCAAGATGCTGCTCGATAACTACGGCTACACCGTCTTTGACCTAGGCCGCGATGTCGACCCGCAAGAAGTGCTCAAGACCGTGCAGGAGCGTGACATCAAGCTCGTCGGCCTCTCGGCGCTTATGACCACCACGGTCGTCGCCATGGAAGAGACCATCAAGTTGCTCCATGCCGAGGTTCCGGGCGTCAAGATCATCGTGGGCGGCGCCGTGCTCACCCCCGAATACGCCAAGCAAATCGGCGCGGACTACTACGCCAAGGACGCCGCCGAGAGCGCTCGTATCGCCGAAGAGGTCTTTGGGAAGTAACACAACGGAAACAACCGAGCACCAAAACGTGCCGCACGCGCCACTTGGCACGTGCGGCACGTTAGAATAGATAAGACTATGCTCGTTTTGGCAGATAGGAGCGCAAGGATGGCGATCACGCCCGCAGAAATCGCGGAAACCCGCGGCATGGTTGAGGAACAGAACCTCGACATCAGGACCATCACCATGGGTGTTTCGCTCATGGGTTGCGGTGACGAGAACCTCGACCGCATGTGCACGAAGATCTACGACCATGTGACGCACACGGCTGAGCATCTGGTCGAGACCGCCGAGAACCTCGAGCGCGAGTACGGTATCCCCATTGTCAACAAGCGCGTTTCCGTCACCCCGGTGGCGCAGATCGCCGCGTGCTGCAAGGATGAGGACCTCACCCCCATCGCGCATGCCCTCGACCGCGCGGCCGAGACGCTCGGCATCGATTACCTGGGCGGCTTCTCCGCACTCGTCCAGAAGGGCATCGGCGACGCCGACCGCCGCGTCATCCAGTCCATCCCCCAGGCGCTCGCCACCACGAGCCGTGTCTGCTCCAGTGTCAACGTCGCCAGCCTGCGCGCCGGCATCAACATGGACGCCGTGCTTATGGCCGCCCAGACCATCATCGATGCCGCTAAACTCACGGCCGACCAGGATTCCGTCGGCGCTTCCAAGTTTGTCTGCTTTGCCAACATGGTCGAGGACTCCCCGTTTATGGCGGGCGCCGTCCACGGCGGTGGCGAGGCCGACGCCGTCATCAACGTAGGCGTCTCGGGCCCCGGCGTTATGGCCGCAGCCCTGGAGACGCTGCCCGATTCCGCATCGATGATGGAAGTCGCCGAAAAGATTAAGCAGACCGCCTTTAAGATCACCCGTGCCGGCGAGCTCATGAGCCGCGAGGCCGCCCATCGCCTGGGTGTCGAGAAGGGCATCGTCGACCTGTCGCTGGCTCCCACGCCTGCCATCGGCGACTCCGTCGCGCGCATCCTCGAGATCATCGGCGTGGGCACCTGCGGTGGCCCGGGCACGACCTGCGCGCTCGCCATGCTCAACGATGCCGTCAAGAAGGGCGGCGTCATGGCCAGCTCCAGCGTGGGCGGTCTCTCCGGCGCTTTCATCCCCGTGTCCGAGGACGCCGGCATGATCGCCGCCGTCGAAGCCGGTGCGCTTTCGCTCGAGAAGCTCGAGGCCATGACCTGCGTGTGCTCCGTCGGCCTGGACATGATCGCCATCCCCGGCGACACCCCGGTCGAGACCATCGCCGGCATCATCGCCGACGAGATGGCCATCGGCGTCATCAACAACAAGACCACGGCCGTCCGCGTGATTCCCGCCATCGGCAAGGGCGTGGGTGACTGCGTCGAGTACGGCGGCCTGTTCGGCCGTGCACCCATCATGCCGGTGAACCCCAACGCCGGCACCGTGCTTGCCCATCGCGGTGGACGCTTCCCGGCGCCGCTGAACTCGCTGAAGAACTAGCCTAGGGATACGAGGCGAGGAGCCCCGCCGCCGGGCGGCAGACATATAAGGTCGCCTGCTCGGACAGTCCTGACTCGCACGGAGAGCACATTAAGTGCTCTCCG
>NZ_QSRL01000014.1:428-55690 GCF_003437035.1 Collinsella sp. TF08-11AT | reverse complement strand
CGCACGGAGAGCACATTAAGTGCTCTCCGGCTCGTGCGGAACTCGCGATCGACCTTATATGTCTGCCGCCCGGCGGCGGGGCTCCTCGCACATCTCAACCTTGGCTGGGTTCTGGCTCAGTGGCAGTCGCTTCGCTTCTGCCCGCCTTGGTTGGTGTGGCGGTTTGGCGTTGGAGCGGTTCTTTTTCTGATATATGCTTGTTGCGGCTCTTCTTTTGGGAGGAGTCGCTTTTTTGTTGCTAGGAGGTTGGCCCGTGGCTGATGGTGTAATTCAATCTGAGCTGCTTTCTGCGGATTGGAATGAGGAATGGATGCGCTTGCAGGCTGGTCGGCGGCGGGCTGATGATTCTTTTGAATGGGATAAGCGGGCTCGGCATTTTCGGCCGTTGGAGACTGCCCCGTATGCCCGGGACTTTATGAAGCTGTTGGCGTTAAAGCCTGGTGAATCGGTGCTTGATATGGGGTGTGGGGCTGGGTCGATTGCTATTCCGCTTGCTCAGGCTGGGCATCCTGTGATTGCAGCCGACTTCTCCCCCGCTATGTTGGGCACCCTTGATGCCGGCATTGAGTATTACGGGCTCGAGGGGCGCATAACGCCGCTTGAGCTTGCTTGGGATGATGATTGGGATTTGGTTGGGCCGGTCGCGAAAGCGGTGGATGTTGCCTTTGCCAGTCGGTCGGTTACGACGACCAATCTAAAAGATGCGCTTGCCAAGCTCGACCGCACGGCTCGTCGGCGTTGTGCTGTCACGATGGTCGCCAACTCCAGCCCGCGCTATGATCTGCACTTGATGAACGCTATCGGCGCCTCGGTTACCTGCAGCAATGGCTTTGTGTACGCCTTCAACATCCTCATTCAGATGGGTGCGTTGCCGCAGGTTACATACTTTGAATCGCCTCGTCGCGATACCTTCGATAGCCTTGAGGCAGGCGTGGCGGATTTTTCCCGTATGCTCGAGCATGGCAACGAGGATAAGATCGACCGCCTGCGCGACTATATCGCTCAGCACATGATCGAAAACCCCCATGCCGGCGAGCCGGGCTCCAAGGGCGTGCCGCAGGGGCGCTATATGCTCGACCATATCCGTAAGGTTCGCTGGGCGTTTATTGCATGGGAACCGGTCTCTGCGCCCAGCTCATAGCCTGTTCGCAGCCCGCACCGCCCACTCACTCGGCATCCGCATTCTTTTTGAACTGGGCAAACGCGCTCCACACCGCGCCGTTCCTGCGCTATCGTGGGACAGCTCACGTAGATTAAGGCCCCGTCGCGGGGCGCCCCATACATAGAAAGCGAGAACCCATGGCACTGACAGGAGCCCAGGTCAAGCAGCTTCGCAGCATGGCCCATCACCTCAACCCCGCCATCATCATCGGTAAGTCCGATGTCAACGAGGGCACCGTCGAGCAGACGGTCGCCTACCTGGAGAAGCATGAGCTCGTTAAGTGCTCCGTGCTCGATGGCTCCAGTCTTTCCGCCCGCGAGGCCGCCGAAGAGCTCGCTGAGCGTTGCCACGCCGAGGTCGTCCAGGTCATCGGCCGCAAGTTCTCGCTGTATCGCGAGTCCTCGCGCAAGGACATCGAGAAGATCAAGCTCGTCTAAGAGTCAATGATCCGGCGAACCAACACATAGCAAGCTTACGGGTGCCCAAGTACTTCGGGCGCCCGTTTTTTATCGCTCGACCAGCACGCGATTGAGCCGCCCCTCCACCAAGCGCTCGTATAGACGCCGCGTCTCGGGCTCGGGCACGCCATTGACCTGCTCCCTCAGATGGTGCATATGCCCACTGTATAGCTCGACGATATCGCGCCTCCGCCCCGCCGCACTGTAGACACGCATGGCGCAGCGCACCATATCCTCACGCGCCGTTTCCTGTCGAAGACCCGACTCCGCCAGCCAAATCGCCGACTGCAGATCGTTTTCTTCTAGAGCGGCATTTGCTCCCTTAATCATGCAATCGATGTACTTTGACTGCATAATGCGTCGCATACGCAAAAAGTAGGTGGGATTACAGCCATTGGGAACATACAGCGGTCCGGCATAAAGCTGCTCAATCTTAAGGCACAGCTCAACTAAATGGGGCCCGCGCGCACCCGTGCGATTTCCCAAAACCTCGCGGCTTATCTGGTCAAACAGCCGTACATCGGTCTTGACGTAGTCGCCGTTGAGTCCGATGCATTCATTTTGGATGAGCACACACGACTTGCCATCCGGCGTCGGTCCCAAAGCCGACCGCAAGCGCGATATCGTCGAGTACAGGTTGTTGCGGGCGCTATTGAACTCGGCATGGGGCCACAACTCCATGGCCAGCGTCTCACGATCGACGAGCGCATCCATGCCCAGCGCAAGCCGCTCGGCAAGTGTCGCCGCCTTCTTGCGGCGCCACATTTTGTCCGTGATGGGAAACCCGTCGCGCTCGGCGCGGAACGCACCAAACATGCGAATCTCGATATGGTCGATGGTATCAACGGCTTCAACCTCGCCGGCCTGGAACAGGCGCTCGCCCTCCCCTTCCAGATCATCGCGCAGCGAGTACCGCGACAGCTCGCGCACGGGAAGCTTCTTGCGAATCCTGGTCGCCGGCTCGCCCAGACAATGCATGGCAAGGCGCGCAAAGAGCCGATACGATGGCTCCAGAATCCCCGCACGATTCATGGACATCCAGGCCGCAAGATCGCTGTCTCGGCCCGCACAGGCCAAATGCAGCGCCACCATCCAGGCCTCCGCTCCACCAACCTGCGTCTGGCTTATATCGAGTAGCTCCGCTTCCTCGCGCACCGAAACCATCGAGGTGTTACGCAGATACGCCGCGCGCTCCAACAGCAATGCGTTATCGCGCATGTACGCAATCGACTCCTCGGCAAGTTTGAGCACTTGGACCGCACGGAACTTTGCATTAACCGGCCGTCCCTCTGCCAGCGACTGCCAGCCTTCTAGCAACAGGCCAAACAGCTGAATCTGGTTGTCGCGCATGCGCACGGCAAAACGATCGAGCTCGTTGAATGCCGCGTCGTCGGTTACCGGCAAGCCGGAAAGGAGCCGCCGTGCCGCCAACACCATGCGCACCCAGATAGCCATCGCCTTAAGCCCACGTACGTCGAGCGCCTCCCGCACCACCGTCATCTCGTCGTCGCGCTCGTCGGTTCCCGTAAACGACCCGTCAAAGAGCTCCACCAGCATGCTATCGGCCCGTATAACAATCCCCGCGATGTCGAGCTCACAGTCGTAGGCCTTGCTCGTTTTGAGCTGCTGTAGAACGCCGCCGTCATCTCCCCGCTCGGTCAGGCAGCGCTTGACCTCGATATGCGCAGACAACATATCGAGTGCGGTATGGGATGTCTCGATTTCTGGCACGGCCAGGTTCGCAGGAAGCCCAAGCCCGTTGTCCCCATAGCAAACAGCCGTCAGTGTCCGGGCCACCGTCCATGAAACAGGGTCTATTTCACAGGCCGCCCGTTCGCCCCCGCGCTCGATGACCGATGCCATATAGCGAGCGAGCTTTGTATTGGACACGCTGACCGCTGCCAAATACACGCCAAGCGCCTCGGCAGGCGTTGGCTCTGGAGCCGGATCCTCGGCATCGATCGTGCCCAGCGCTGCTCGGCAGATATCGGCCCCGTGCCCCGTCAGAGCCAGATCGACCCCATACTGCCCAGCAAGTTCAAGGACCGCATCACGGTCCAAAAAGGCGTCCGCCAGGCCCATCGCCGCATCGCATCGGCCCGCCTTAAGCAAAATCCGGGCCGCCCTCGGAACAAGTTCGGGGCGAACCTCGGCCACCAACTTACGCAAGCGCAAGCGTCCGTTATCCTCCGTGCCCAGACACGTAAAACTCCGCTCGGCGGGGTCCAAGCCAAAGATCGGGTAGTCGCGTACGAAGTAGGACTGGTCGACCATCGATAGTCTCACCCCGCAAGCCTCGAGTTCTGCGATATTGCCCTCGCCCATCAAAATCATGAGACATGCCACGCAAAACAGCGCATTATTGTCGAGCGAAGCCAGATCGACAAGTGCCTCGCCATATACGTTGACAATCTCGTTTTCGAGCAGACCGGCTACGTCGCCTTGGCCATACAGACCCGTCTGCAATGCCGAAACGAGCTCGGGCACGCCCTGCGTGAGCTGATAAAAGTCGAGCGATGTGCTGATCGAAAACGCCGATGCCCACGCCGAATACTCATAGGCATGCACCTTGAGCATCTGCGCATTGATCTTAACCGAATCGCCCAGCCCATGAATCAGTTGACGATTTGAAGGACGGCAGGAGATAAAGACCCCTACCCCCATAGCGCGCAGGCCGCGAATCCTGTCGATGAGGTCTTCGGTATCGTGCTGATCGAGGTTTGGCACATTATCAATCGCGATAAGGGAGTGCGGTTTGTCTTTGAGTTCTTCGGTAACCACCTCGAGCTGCATAAACACCTCGCGCCCAGTGGCGCGATCGGCCTCGATAATCCGCACGGGGCCTCGCGTCGGGTCGCATTTAACCTCATGGGTGTACTGCAGCAGCACCGAGGTCTTCCCAAACCCGTCGGGCGCATAAAGAACCACGATGCCAGCCTTTCGGCCCTTGGCGATAAGCTCATTCATCAAGCGTTCGCGTCGCACCATATAGCCTCCGCCCAGCGGCATCAGCTCGAGGTCGTCTATACTGTCCAAATCGTTTACCATGCCCGCTCCTCAACTCGACCGTATGGACACTGTAACCGCAAGACCATACAAGCCGCGCTATGAATAGAGCGACCTTGTGTTCTAGGTTGTCTTTTGGTACGCAAGCGGCAAGTTTTTGTACAGCGAGGGCCGATTGTTATTAATCCCCCGACTAATCGGTCTTTAAGCAGGTAAATGAGCTTGTCAGCTTGTCCCATCTAAACGGCAGTGTAACGCAGATGAACAAGGTTCAGCTATGTCATTCAACTCGCCTAGCACCCGCTACCGTCTACGACCTTTTAGTGGCATTTTTGCATAGAATCTGGTATGGAATGAATCAAACTGTTGGGCATCCGGCATTCGTCAAGCTTGCGGCAAGATTTTGGTCAAGTGGGCGGAAAGGGATAGCAAAAAGGCCCCCGCAAAGCGGAGGCCTTAGGCAAGGCTATGTCGAGGTGCAGGATTCGCGCTACTCGCAGAGCGAAAGGGCGGCCTCGTCGGCAACGACAACGCAGTTGGTGTGCAGCTGCAGGATCGAAGCCGGGCACGCGGGCGTAACCGGACCATAGCACATGTCATGCACGGCCTGAGCCTTGGCCTCGCCGTTGGCGACGACCAGGATCATGCGGGCATACATGATGGTCTGGGTACCCATGGTGTAGGCCTGACGGGGAACGTCGTCGATGCTGTCGAACAGGCGGCTGTTGGCCTGAATGGTGCTCTCGGTGAGGTCGACACAGTGCGTGCCCTTGGAGAAGTGGTCATCGGGCTCGTTGAAGCCGATGTGGCCGTTGTTGCCAATGCCGAGCAGCTGCAGATCCGGGTAACCGGCGGCGGCGACGATCTTGTCGTACTCGGAGCAGGCAGCGGCGGCATCGGGGTTGGAACCGTCGGGCACATGCGTGTTGTTCAGGTCGATGTTGATGTGATCGAAGAAGTTCTCACGCATGAAGTAGTGATAGCTCTGGGGATCGTCGTGCGAAAGGCCGCGATACTCGTCCAGGTTGTAGGTGCTGACCTCGGCAAAGTCGACGTCGCCCTTCTCGTACCAAGCAGCGAGCTGCTTGTAGGCACCGATCGGGGTGGAGCCGGTGGCAAGGCCCAGCACACAGTCGGGCTTGAGGATAACCTGCGCCGAGATGATATTGGCGGCCTTGCGGCTCATATCCTCGTAGTCTTTAGCTTTAATGATCTTCATTACGCGTCCTTTCTCGTACAAGAGAGGCAAGGCTCCCCTTACAAGCACTTGCCCGCGGCCCGCGTCGGCCGCAACCAACGTGTGCGGCCACCAGGGCGAGGTCGCGTAATGTATGTGTCTCGTGTCTAGCCGCGTCGAGGCCCCTGCCCGTCCACGGTGACCCGAAGCCTTTTAGCTTCGGACAAATCCCATCTTGCCACGGAGGGCGTCCTCTTTCAAGGGCGCCCTCCATAAACGTGTTTGAATTGTAGGCTAATGGCCACGTGCACTTGCTAGCGCTCGCGAGCAACGATGAGCTGGTCCATCTCTTCGACATGCACGCCAACGGAGCCCTTGATGCTCGAGAACTCAACGGAGTTGCACACCAAGATGGGAACCGTCACATCGTAGCCCTCGGCAGCAATTGCCTCGCGATCGAACTCAATGAGCACATCGCCCTTATGGACGATGTCACCCACTTGCGCATGTACAGTAAAGTGCTTGCCCTCAAGCCGAACAGTGTCCAAACCAACGTGGATGAGCACGTCCAAGCCATCGACCGTGTTAAGCGCAACAGCGTGTCCCGTGGGAAAAATGGCCTCGACCTTGGCATCAGCCGGTGCAATCACACGCGTGCCGGTAGGCTGAATCGCCACGCCCTGGCCCAAAAGGCCGGTGGCAAATGTCTGGTCGTTTACCTCGGAAAGCGGAATGACGTCGCCCGAGATGGGAGCATCCAGCGTAAGGACTCGACCACGCATACCAAAAGACCTTAGGACTTTAGTGAACATGCTCCCCCTCGGACATACCAATCGACCAAAATAGCCTTAACAGTTTACCACTTGGCACTCGTTTTTGACCATTAGGGAAGTTCGCGCTTGACAACCTCGACGATGTCGTCGACAACGCGCTGGGTCAGCTCGTGCGTCTCGGCCTCGGCCATAACGCGGACCAGCGGCTCGGTACCGCTCGGACGCACCAGAATGCGGCCACGGCCGTCAAGCTCCTTCTCGGCAGCAGCGACGGCATCCCAGATGGGCTGGCAATCGTCCAGGCCGGCCTTGTTGTCCGAATGCACGTTGACGAGCACCTGCGGATACTTCTTCATGATGCCGGCAAGATCGGTGAGGGTACGACCGGTGCGCTTGAGCGCGGCCAGCAGCTGCAGAGCCGTCACCAGACCGTCGCCGGTGGTGTTGTGCTCCAGGAAGATGATGTGGCCGGACTGCTCGCCGCCGATGACGGCGCCATCCGCGAGCATACGCTCCAGAACGTAGCGGTCGCCCACGGCGGTCTGAACCATCTCGAAGCCCTGCTCCTTCATAGCGATGGAGAAGCCCAGGTTGCACATGACGGTCGAGACGATCTCGGAGTTGGCGAGCTTGCCGCGAGCGGCCAGATCGGAGCCGCAGATAGCCAGGATGTAGTCGCCGTCGATCTCGTTGCCCTCACTGTCCACGAACAGTACGCGGTCGGCGTCGCCGTCGTGGGCCAGACCGATGTCAGCATGGGTGCGCAGCACGAGCTCGCGCAGAGGCTCGAGGTGCGTAGAGCCGCACTCGACATTGATGTCGGTGCCGCAGTAATCGGTGTTGATGGCATGGACCGTGGCACCCAGGCGCTGCAGCGCGGCGGGCGTAGTCTGGCAGGAAGCACCGTGACCGCAGTCGACGGCAACGACCAGGCCATCGAGCCTCAGGCCATCAAGCGTATCGATGGCGTGGTCGACGTATGCCTTGCGAGCGTCCTTCATCTTGATAATGTGGCCCACGCCGGCGCCAGTCGGCAGCGTATCGGCAGCCATGGCTTCCTCGGACATGACCCAGGCGCTGATCTCCTCCTCGACCGCATCGGGAAGCTTCATGCCCTTGCGGCTAAAGAACTTGATGCCGTTGAACTCCGGAGGATTGTGCGAAGCAGAGATGACGATGCCGCCGTCGAGCTCATTTTGGACAGTGAGCAGCGCCACGGCCGGCGTAGGGATAACGCCGCAGCAATGCGGGCGGCCGCCCTCGGCCATAATGCCGGCGGTCAGAGCACTCTCGAGCATAGTGCCCGAAAGACGCGTGTCGCGACCGATGCAAATGTCCGGACCAAGGAACTTGGTCGCCGCACGGCCAAGGCGAAACGCGAGGTCACACGAGAGGTCGGCGTTGGCGACGCCACGGACGCCGTCGGTACCGAAGATGTTCTGGGGCATAGGATCGCTCCTTCCCAAGTAGGCAAAACACAGTCGCCCACTCTAGTCGAAAATGAAAAGCGGGACCCGCCGAGCAATCGGCAGGCCCCGCTTGTACATTGTATCTCGTAAGGAGATAAAACCTTAGCGCTTGGAGAACTGGGGAGCGCGGCGGGCCTTCTTGAGGCCGTACTTCTTGCGCTCGACCACGCGAGCATCGCGCGTAAGGAAACCGGCCTTCTTAAGGTCGGCACGGTAGTCGCCAGCGTTCAGAAGAGCGCGAGCGATGCCCAGGCGCAGAGCGCCGGACTGACCGGAGATGCCGCCGCCATCGCACAGAGCGATAACGTCGAACTGACCGGCGGTGTCGGTCACCTTGAAGGGAGCAAGGGCGTTCTCAACGAGCTGATGACGGCCGAAATACTGCTCGGCGTCACGCTTGTTGATGGTCACCTTGCCGGTGCCGGGGACGAGACGGACGCGGGCGACGGCGTTCTTACGACGGCCGGTACCCTGGTAGACAACGGTGTTCTCAGCCATCTTTAAGCCTCCAGCTCAATCTTCGTGGGGTTCTGGGCAGCGTGCGGATGCTCGGCACCAGCGTAGACCTTAAGCTTGGTCATCTGGGCACGGCCGAGGGTGGTCTTGGGCAGCATACCGCGAACGGCGCGCTCGATGACCTTCTCCGGGTGCTTCTCCATAGCCTGGCGGAAGCTCTCAGCCTTGAGGCCGCCGTTGTAGCCGCTGTGGCGATAATAGGTCTTCGTGTCGGCCTTGTTACCGGTAAGCTGGACCTTATCGGCGTTGATGACGACAACGAAGTCGCCGCAGTCGCTGTTGGGCGTGAACTGGGGCTTGTTCTTACCGCGCAGGATCATTGCGATCTGGGTGGCAAGACGGCCCAGGACAGCACCATCGGCGTCGACGAGAACCCAGTTGCGCTGGACCTCGCCCTGCTTGGCGTAGTGAGTCGATTTCGAAATCACTTAGACTCCTCCATGTACAGTACGTGTTGTTACAGAGATTCACGGGGCTCTGCAAGTAACCCGTCCATATTACCCCGCTCGCCGTACGAGTCAACAGGTATTTTGGCTCCGACCAGAGTTTCTGCACATGTCATCCACGAGCCGTGATTTTTCCAACTCTTTAGCTGTTGTCATTTTTTGAGGGTTCGCCGTCGCTAGCGCTCAACGAACTCTTGGATTTCCGCGAGCAGGCGCTTTGCCTCCTGACGGCCCTGGATATACAGGTCCAAAAGCTTTGCCGGATCGTGCTCGACATGGCCGACCTCGACCGGCTTTTGCGGAGCAACGACCAGCGCGCGGCCCTCACGCTCATACTTCCATAGATGCATGCGCTGGATGTTATAGCGGTCATGGCGCGTCTCGATAGCCTCGAGCAGGTAGGGGTAGTCGGCATAGCGAGCGCGTGCGGCGGGCATAAACTCGTAGGGCTTTTTCTCGTACGAGCGGTCCTGCGTGACAATGACAACCGCGCGATCGAAGCCCGCCTCCTCCAGCACGTGCTCGACGGGGACCGAATCGGCTACGCCGCCGTCGACGTATTTGTGCCCATCGATCTCGACCGGCGGCGTCACCAGCGGCAACGAGGTCGAGGCGCGCACGGCGTCGAGGTCAAGTACGGCGCTTTTGACCGGGAGGTACGCGGCGGTTCCAAAGAGCATGTCCGTCGCGACGGCGTACATCTCGATGGGGCTCGCGTCGAACGTCTCGTTGTCAAAGGGGTCCAGGCGGTCCTGGACATCGTTGAAGATAAAGTCGTAACCCACGATGGAGCCCGTGGACGCAAACGATGCGGCGCCCATGAAGCGGTTGTCGTTGCAGAAAGCCAGGTTGATGCGGTTGGCACGGCCGATCTGGTGCGACTTGTAGTTCACGCCGTTGAGGGCGCCGGCCGATACGCCATATACCGCCGGAATCTCGACGCCGGCCTCCATGAGAACGTCGAGTACGCCTGCGGTAAATTGCCCGCGGAAGCTGCCGCCCTCCAAAACGAGCGCGACCTTGCCGGCGTTCTTTGCCTTATCTTCTGCAGTCATGTTGACCTCCTGCGATTGCGTTTTGGCCTTCTTCTACCCAGTTTTGGGATGGAGGGCGCGCAGGTTTTTCGAGGCGGCAGGTGAAGCGGAAAGTGCGTCCCAGTTTGAGGCGGGATTCCGGGATGGACTTTCCGCTTGGACCGCCGTTAGGAAAGCGTGTCCCGTTCTGAGCGCGGATTCCGGGATATACTTTCCGCTAGCCATTCATTTGGAAATTGCATCCCATTCCGAATGAAGATTCCGGGATGCAGTTTCCGCTTGAGGCGTCATCCGGAAACTGCACCCCAGTCTGAGCCGGAATTCCGGGATGGATTTTCCGCCTGGGCCGCCGTTAGGAAAGCGTGTCCCACCCTGCGTTGCCGTAGCGTTTGCTTAACGTCCGCGCCCTAAACAGAGTTCGATTCTCCGCGGATGAAGGGGATCTGTCGGCGCGGGGCACAGCCAGCAGAAATGCCGTCGGCAGCACATCTGTTTTGGCTGGGGCTTTGCGCGGAGAATCCGCGTATTTGCTTCGCAAATCCGCACCGGCTTCGGCCGCCTGCCGGCGTCCTCGCCCGCGGGCTAAAAACGCTTACGCGTTTTCTTTACGCCCGCGCCCTGCACAGAGTTCGATTCTCCGCGGTGCGGACAAGAAATAAAAAGGCAGGTAGATATGAGTATCTACCTGCCTGTTACTTATGGTGGAGGCGCGGAGAATCGAACTCCGGTCCACGAAAGCCCCCTGATTGGCATCTCCAAGCTCAGTCGCTGGTTTTGTCTCGGACGCTTTGCGCGCAGCGACACGCTCGCGGCGTCCCAACCGGTTCGGTCTTAGCCCGCGCCATACCGATTACGTGCGCAGGAGCATTCCCCTAAAATGACGTCGCGCCGGTGTCGGGGAAATCACCGGGTTGACGCGCCGCTATAAATTAAGCAGCGAGAGCCATAGGCTCAAAAGAAGAGTTGTTGTCAATTCAATTTGACGGTACCCCTGTTTAACGAGGCGAGGAGACCTCGGCTTGCTTCCTCTCTCAGAGCTATCGCGTCGAAACCAGTCGCCCCCGAATGTTGGGAAAGTCTGGATGGCATTGGGCACGAGCACCCAACACCCGTCGACTTTTCAAGGAACATGCGGGGCGAGCCCCGCTTGTGGAGTGTTATCTTACCACGTTCTGAAAGCGGACAGCTGTTCTATGCACGAGCTGTGAAGACCCCAATGTGCGCCGCACTTCACACTTTTGCTACCGATCGCGTCACGTATATTTTCGCCAAGCAAAATTGACCCGTCGAAAGGACCGTTATGGATACCAAGCAGCAACTCGTCAATGCCCTCGCAGGCCTGGGCTCAACCATTACCGAAGCTATGGATGTCATCGAAGGCTTTGTCCCCTGCGGACATCCCGCCCTCACGGTATCGAACGCACTCGTCGCGCTGGACGTTGACGATGATGCAGCTCTCGCCCAGCAGCTTCAGACCGTCGAGGGCTTTATCGACCACGTGAGTGAGAACCGCGGCGTGGTCGCCTACCACGGCATCGAGGTCGAGCTCGCGGGTCCCAAAGCCGATCTGCTCGCAGCAATCCGCGAGGTAGGTGCCCTTATGCAGACCGCAGGCGTCAAGAACACCCAGGTCAACGAGTGGGTCTACCGCAGCCTGGCAGCACTCGACAGCTCCGACGAAAAGGCAGCCGAGCAGCTCGCAGAAAGTCCCGCCATTAAGGCCGAGCTTTTGTAAATAGCAGACGCGGGCCCCTTGGCGCATCGTCGTCCAAGAGGCCCGCAAACAGTTCGTGTCAACCGATAGCCGCGCCGCCGCGTTCGGCCAAAGCAAGAATCGGCATCATTTGACGAGGTGTCTTTGCTGCAAGATCGGCATGTTCGAGCGGCTTGCGATCGTTAGTTACCAAGTAATCGACCTGCGCGCGCTTGCACGCGGCGAGCACCAAGTTGTCTTCGTAATCGCGATGGAGCGCTAAGTATTTGTCGGCCAGCCAAAGGTCCGACGCATCTGCGCCCACGGCCGTGGCGTTTTCGGTCATGTTCCGAACAAACGCCGGCGCCGCATCGCCAATTGCACGGGCAGATGCCTCGTCGAGCGCTCCCCCACTGGCAAGAACGCTTCGCTTCAGCTCGTGTTGGACAACGTACAGCACGTCCTTGACGATATGCACCGGAAAGAACAGCAATGCCCCCGTCTCCGTCGCCTGTCCAATAAACGCACGCGCGGCAAGCGACTCGGCATGGTCGACGCAAAACGAATCAACCCATACGTTGGCATCCAAACGCAAAAGGCCTGCGCCCGGACGACACCGATGCCGTCTGGGCGCAGGCCAGATAACGTGGGCGAACACGTCTGCTAATGCAGGTAAGCCTTCGCGTTGCTCAGGCTGTAGGCAATCGTCGAGCCATTGTGCAGCAGCGACGACGTCTGCGGCGTAATCGTGCCGGTAATGCCGAGCGCCAGCAGCGCCGAGTTGGTGAGCATTACCTTGGAATACGAGCTTGTCAGACGGTCGATGAGACCCTGACTCATACGGCGCAGGCGTACGATCGCGGCGAGATCCGTGTCGGTCAGGATGATGTCGGCGACCTCCTTGGCAATGTCGCTTCCGCCACCCATCGCCAGGCCCACGTCAGCCAAACCGAGTGCCGGCGAATCGTTAACGCCGTCGCCCACCATGGCAACGTGGCGCCCCTCGCCCTTAATGCGCTCTACATACGCGTACTTGTCCTCGGGCAGCAGCTCGGCCTTAAACTCGTCGACTCCTGCCTCTCGCGCAATACGCTCGGCCGTGCGCTCGGAATCGCCCGTGAGCATAACGACATGCTTGACGCCCAGCGCATGCAGGTCGGCGATGGCCTCGCGCACGCCGGGTTTGAGCGGGTCCTCGATACCGAGCACGCCAACGACCGTGCCGTCGACCGCCAGGTACAGCGGCGACAAGCCCTGCATCTGGGACTCGATTTGCTCCTTAATGTCGGACTCAAGCTGCGCACCCTCGTCCTCGAATACAAAGTGCGCGGAACCGATGATGGCGCGACGCTCTTCAATGGACGAAGCGATACCGTGCGCCACGATGTACTCGACGGCAGCATGGCGCTCGCGGTGCTCGAGTCCGCGCTCACGTGCCGCATTGACCACGGCACGCGCCACCGGATGCGGAAAATGCTCCTCCAGGCAAGCGGAAAGGCGCAGAATCTCGTCCTCACTCCAGCCATCGGTGGTAAGCACGCAAGCCAGGCGCGGCTGTGCCTCGGTCAGCGTGCCGGTCTTATCAAACACAATGGTGTCGGCCTTGGCAAACGACTCAAAATACTTCGCGCCCTTGACCATAACACCCATCTTGGCAGCGTCGCTCATGGCAGTCATGACGGCGACGGAACCCGTGAGCTTGAGTGCGCACGAGTAGTCGACCATCAGCGCCGCCGAGGTCTTGATGAGGCTTCGCGTGGTGAACGCAACCAAGCCCGCAAGCAGAAAGTTCCACGGGACGATCTTGTTGGCGAGGTCTTCCATATGCGACTGGCCCTCGGACTTGAGCGAGTCGGCCGCCTGCACGAGCGAGACGATCGAGCGGAGCTTGGTCTGGGCCGTATTGGCGCGCACGCGCACCAAGATGTTGCCGTCTTCCACGACGGTACCGGCGAACACGTCGTCGCCCACGCTGCGCTCGACGGCCAGCGGCTCGCCGGTCAGGGTCGCCTGGTTGACCATAGCGCTCCCCTGCTCGACAACACCGTCGATGCAAATGGACATGCCAGTGCGCACGGCGACCAGATCGCCAGACTCAAGCTCGGTGGCGGCAACGCTTACCTCGATGTCGCCGACCACTTTTTGTGCCTTATCGGGTACGTCGAGCAGCGAGTTGATGAGCTCGTTTTCGCTCATGGCGCGGGTGTAGTCCTCGAGCAGCTCGCCCACGTTGAGCAGGAACATCGTCTGGCCTGCGGTGTCGACATCACGTTTGACGAACGAAATGCCGATGGCCGAAGCGTCGAGCACGGGAACGGTCAGGCGCGGCTGCGCGAGCTCACGGAGGGCGGCGCGCAAAAAGGTCATGTAACCGGCCACGACAAACACCGCACGCAGGGGCGTGGGCAAAAACCATCGGCGCGCATAGTGGGCGCCGATAAGTGTGGCAAGATCCATGACGAGCTTGTGCTTGCGTGGCTCGAGCTGCATCACGTAACCCGTCTTTGCGTCGGCAATGGCCTGAGCGTCGAGCGCACCGACGGCGGCCAGCACGGCATCGCGGTGCGGCTCGTCGTATTCGAGCGCCATCTGGCCAATACGGCCGTAGACGCGCACCTTGCGCACGCCGTCGATGTCGCCGCTGAGCTTAAGAAGCGCATCGAGATCGCTCTCTGGCACAGGACCCGCCAACTGAAGACGGGTCCTGCCGGGGATCTCGCTGATAATCGAGAATCTCATAGTTTGTACCTGGGAGCGTTACTCGGCTGCCTCGTCAGCAGCGGCCTCGCTCTGGGTGATGTAAGCAGCCTCGGCAACCATGTCGTCGACATTAGCCTTGGCCTGCTCGACCATGTCCTGGTAGCCGTTCTTGATGCGCATGCCGCACGCGATACCCTGCACGCAGGCATTCTTGACCGGAGCGCTGGTAAGCAGCTTGATGCCGGCCGTGCCAAGCAGAAAACCGCCACCAACAAGCAGGGTGTTAAACGTCGACTTTTTCATGTTGCTTCTCCCTTTTGCCGCATTGGACGCGGCATGGTGCTTCAGCACCCGAGTAAACAAGTTTGCTCGAGCACGCTTTTGAAATATCTCAATTTTATCTAACTATCTAGGTCAGCCATGGCTAACCTTTTGAAAATTAACGATGCGGAGTAACCGATTGTCAATGTGAGAAAGGGACTGTCCCTTTGCCCCTTCTTACAACTGCCAGGTAGCTGCTTCCTTTTGCAGCGCCACCATGCGGGCGAATTCTCCACCTGCCGCCTTGAGCTGCGCCGGAGTGCCCTGCTCGGCAACCACACCATCCTTGAGTACAACGATTTTGTCGGCATTTTCCACCGTACGCATACGGTGGGCAATAACGATAACCGTCTTACCCGCAAGCAGACGGGAGAGCGCCTGCTGAACCACGGTCTCGTTCTCCACATCCAAGCTCGCCGTCGCCTCGTCCAACAGCACGATAGGCGCGTCTTTGAGCAGCGCACGGGCGATAGAGATGCGCTGGCGCTCACCGCCGGACAGCTTGGAGCCGTTCTCGCCGATCATAGTGTCATAGCCCTGCGGCATGCGGCTCACAAACTCGTCGCAGTTGGCGGCACGCGCGGCAGCAAGCACTTCCTCATCGGTGGCATCGCGACGACCAAGACGGATGTTTCCCATCACCGTGTCGTCAAAGAGCAGCACGTCTTGGAACACAATGGCGTAGTCGCGCAGCAGCACCTCGGGATCCACGCTCGCAACATCCACGCCGCCCACGGTGACCGTGCCCGCAGTGGCATCCCAAAAGCGCGCGGCCAGGCGGCTCACCGTGGACTTACCGGAGCCCGAAGGACCGACCAGTGCCGTGACCTCGCCTTCCTTGGCGGTAAAGCTCACATCGGTAAGAACTTTCTCGCCGGCGCGGCCGTCCTCGCCCGCACCATAGCCAAATGCCACGTGATCGAACACCACATCGTGGCCTACGGGCTCAAACTGCTCGCTGCCCCGCGCCACGGGCTCTTCCATGATGGAACGCATGCGCTTGGCCGACGACTCGGCGGCAAACAGCTCGGACATCAGCATCAGCGCCTGATCAAAGGGCGCATAGATGCGGCTCACCATAAGCAGGAAGGCAAACATCACCAAAAAGTCGACCTGGCCGGAGGCGACCATCGCAGCGCCCGTGACCAACGTGGTGGCAATCCCCAGGCGCAGGATGGCAAAGGCGGAGTTGACCAAAAGCCCATTGGCGAGCTCGCCTTTGGTGGTCTCGCGCTCCTCGGCATCGATCACGGCGTTGAGCCCCTCAAGATAATGAGCCTCCTGGTTGGTGGCGCGGATCTCGCACACGCAGTCGAGCGTCTCCTGGATCGCCTCGGTAACCTTGACCTTCTCGGCGCGCACATGGTCGAACACCGGGGTCATGGGGCCGCGTGTCAGATACAGCACGGCAAAGGCCACGGGCACGCTCCAAAACGCCGCGATCGCCAGCTGCCAGCAAAAGAACAGCGACGCCACGAACACAATGGCGCTTGCGATGATGGCACCCCAAAGCTCTCCCAGCACGTGGCTGTAGGCGTGCTCCATGGCCTGGACGTCGCCCATGATGGTCTCGGTTAAATCGGCCAGATCACGACGGCCAAAAAACGACAGCGACAGCTTGCGCAAGCGCTCGGCGATCTCCATACGCTGCTTGCCGCACTCCTCGTAAAAGATGCAGTAGGTGTAGTAATACTGCTGCCAGTTAGAGGCAAAGAGCAACACGAAAAAGACCAGGAGGCCGCCCACAATCGGCAGGGCATCCGGCAGGTCAGCCCCGCTGGCGAGATGTTCGACAAAACCGCCCATGACCAGGAACAAAAAGCCCATGCCGGCCATAGTGATGAGATTGGTGAGCGTGGTCCAGAAAATGCCGCGCCTAACGCCGGCGATGCCTTTATCGGATAGGAAATACTTCTTTTGGAATGAGGCGAACATTTAGGCCTCGCCTCCCTTCGCGGCGGCGACATCAGCGGCCGCAGCAGTGATCTTCCAGCTCGCGGCCTGTTCGTATTCGGCCCACATCTTGGCGTACAGGCCGTTTTGGGACAGCAGCTCGGCATGGGTGCCAGTCTCCTGCACGCTACCTTGGTTGAGCACCACGATCTTGTCGGCCCCCACCACGGTCGAAAGCCGGTGCGCGATCATAATGACTGTGCGACCCGCCGCCAGCTTGCTAAAGGCACGCTGGATGAGCGCCTCGTTCTCGGGGTCGGCAAAGGCTGTGGCCTCGTCGAGCACCACGATGGGCGCGTCCTTAAGAATTGCGCGGGCGAGCGACACGCGCTGGACCTCACCGCCCGAAAGGTACGCCCCGCCGGCGCCGAGCATGGTGTCGATGCCCTGCGGGAGCTTGGCCACGATATCGTCGCACTGGGCCGCGGAGAGGGCCGCGCGCACTTCGTCGTCAGTGGCCCCAGGCTTGGAAGCGCGCACGTTATCGGCAAGTGTTTGGCGGAACAGCTGGTTGGTCTGAAACACAAAGGCGACCTGGCCCATGAGCTCATGCGGATCCATGTCGCGAACGTCTACGCCGCCCACAAGCACGCGACCCGAGGAAACATCCCAAAAACGCGGGATCAGGCTTGCGCAGGTTGACTTACCGCCGCCCGAGGGACCAACCAACGCAAGGGTGCTGCCTGCGGGAACGCTAAAGCTCACATGATCGACGGCAGGTGCTTCGGCACCCTCGTACGTAAAGCTCACGTCCTCAAATCGCACGTCGCCGCCGGCAGGGTGCTTGGGTTGCGCGGGCACGGAGAGCCGCTTGGAATCCATGACGCTTCGAATGCGAGCCAGCGAATCGGCACTCATCTGAGAGGCCTCGCCCACAAACATGAGCTTGGTCATGGCCGTCGGTACCACGGCCGAAAATATCGCGTAAAACGTGAAGTTGGCCATAAAATGCGCGAAGTCCGTCTCTCCCGGCGCCAACAGCAACGCCACGGGCAACAGGAATGTCACAAGACCATTGAGCGCGGTAAGGTTGAGTACCTGCGGACCTCGGCAAAACGTGCCCGCATAGCTTTGTGCCATGTCGGCGTATTCGGCGATCGCGTCGTGGAACGCCTTAAAGGAATAGACCGTCTGCTGAAACACCTTGACCACGGGAATGCCGCGTACGTATTCGGTACCGGTCTTGTTCATCTTGACCAGCGCGCCCATGTAGGCCTTCATGAACTCGGCGCCCTTGCCGCTCATCATGGTGGCCATGGCGCCAAGCGAAACGGCGACCGAGATAAGGCATGCCACGCCCAAGCGCCAATCGAGGGCGAAAAGCAGCACGAGCAGACCTGCGACCATGGCGGTGGCGCCGGCGATATCGGGTAGCATGTGCGCGAGCAGGGTCTCGGTGGAGGCGGCGCATCCGTCTACGATACGGCGCAGCTCACCGGTGGCGTGTGTGTCAAAGTAGCCAAGCGGCAGCTTAAGCAGGTGCTCGCTCGTAGCCTTGCGGATATTGGACGCGCAACGAAACGCGGATAGGTGTGTGCACATGAGCCCCACGAAATAAATCACGATGCTCACCAGGGCAAAACCGACGGCCCACCAACCATACATCGCGATGTCGGTGGCCTCGCTCCAGTTAGGTGCCACGGCGATCAGATCGCGCGCGACAAGCCAAATGCACACGTACGGGCCAAAGCTCAGCAGCTGCGAGAACGCCGAGAGGGCCATACCCAAATATGTTAGGAATTTACGGTCGCCGGCATATGCAAGCAGCTCGCCGATACCGCCGCCTTCCTTTTTTGATCCCTTTGCCATGAGATTCCTTTCTAACGGCTTGAGAGTTAACCGTAAGAAACTTATCATGGGCGTGTTAGCCAAGGCACACAATTGGGCCAGGCGTGGACGTTTTCGCAAATGAAGGGGACGCTTTTGCAAATACGGCGGGCAGCGACCGACATAACCGAGCTCTACGCACCGCAGTTTGAGCAGTTTGGCCTGGAGCTTACCGGCAAGGGCGCCGTCTTTACCGGCGAGGTGGCAAACGATCGGGCGCACGGACGCGCATGGATCATGCCCCTCTCCCCTGCCTGCATCGTCATGGAGCATTACATTACCCCGACGCACGATATGTACCTGGCCGAATACACACCCGAACCGTACGCGTGCGTGAGCGAGGTCAGCGCGCCCACGCTCATGTGCATGCCCGAAGCCGGCATAACGCCTGCGAACCTTAAACCCCTGCATGGACCGTGGCCAAACAATGCCGTGTGCAGCTTTATCCAAGATAACTGTGGCGAGGAGTTAAGCCCACTGTTTGCAGGGCGGCTCTATCACTCGCGCTCGGTGCTCTTTTTGCCTGGATATTTTGACGAGCTGGAGCACCGCTATCCCACCGAGTTCGCAGGGGTCTTTGAGGCGTTTGCCGAACCATGGCACGAGGAGGCGACGTCTGCCATCTGCCACACGTTGCGCCGGATTAACGAGGACCGCGCCCGCACCGCAGGCGGACACGTCTATATGCAGGGCATCGTGGAGACCATGGTCGCGGAGCTCGCCTGTTCGCGCGCGGCCCACAAGCAGGCGCAGCAGGCGGCAGACACACGCGCCAGCGTGACCATTGCCGAGGAAGCGACGAGCCTTGTAGAACACTCGCTCGACAAGGGCAAACATGTGGGTATCAACGAGGTGGCCGAGAGGCTCTACACAAGCCGCTCCAAGCTATGCGCCACCTTTAAGGCCCAAACTGGCGAGTCCCTGGGCGCCTACATCCGCAGACGCCGTATGGAGCGAGCACAGGACCTTTTGGCCGATAGCTCGCTCACGATAGCGCAGGTCGCAGAGCGTCTAGGCTACCCTCAGCAGGCCGCCTTCGCCCAAGCCTTCAAGCAACACACCGGCACCACCCCCACCGCTTGGCGCTCCCAACATATATAAAGAATGAGGGCGCCAACGGCGCCCTCATTCACCAAATTCCATTCAGCCTACCTGACCCGAACGGCCGAGTCGTTGCAGAACCCGGGAGCCCCGGCAGGGCGGGTGCTTGCTCAAAATGAGTTCCGCACGCAAAGAAGGCCACTTAATGTGGCCTTCGTCTTGCGCAGGACTGTTCGAAATTTTGAGGAAGCGCCCGCCCTGCCGGGGCTCCCGGGTTCCCGTTTACGAGAGCGACGTTCTCAGCAACTCGTTGAAGAGCTTCGGGTTGCCCTTGCCGCGGCTCGCCTTCATGCACTGACCCACCAAAAAGCCGATGACCTTCTGGTTGCCGTCGCGGTACTGCTGCGCCTGCTCGGCACAGTTTGCCAACACCTCGTCCACAATCGGCTGCAGCGCGCCGGCATCGCTCACCTGACGCATACCGCGCTCGTCGACGATCTTGTTGGGGTCGTCACCGGTCTGGGCCATAGCCTCAAAGACCCCGTGCGCTTGGTTGGAGCTGATGGCATCGGTCGCCAGCAGCTTGGCAAGAGCGGCCACCTGAGTCGGCGCGATGCCGGACTCGGCGAGCGACACGCCCGCGCCCTTAAGGTAGGCGATCATCTCGTTGACCAGCAGGTTTGCGACCGTCTGGGCCTCCTTGCCAGCCATACCAGCAGCAGCGGCCTCAAAGAACTCGGCAAACTCGGGGTCGCCGGCGATCTGCTCGGCGTCGGCCGCCTTAATGCCAAAGTCGGCCTCAAAACGGGCGCGCTTGGCATCGGGCAGCTCAGGAATCTCGCCACGGCAGCGGTCGATGAACTCATCGTCCAGATCGAACGGTGCCAGGTCGGGATCGGGGAACAGACGATAGTCGTCGGCCGTCTCCTTCACACGCATAACCACGGTGCGCTTACGGCTGGGCTCCCAGTGGCGGGTCTCCTGATAGATGATGCCGCCCTCCTCGAGCACCTCGGCCTGACGGCAAATCTCGTAGGCAAGGCCGTCGTGTAGGCTCTTAAACGAGTTGAGGTTCTTGAGCTCGGTCTTGGTACCCAGCTTGGTCTCGCCGCGGCGGCGCAGCGACACGTTGCCGTCGCAGCGCATGGAACCCTTCTCCATGGAGCAGTCCGAAATGCCCAGCGTCACAAAGATGCGACGGAGCTTCTCCATAAACAGGCGCGCTTCCTCGGGCGTGCGCAAGTCGGGCTCAGTCACGAGCTCAATCAAAGGCGTGCCGCAGCGGTTGTAGTCGACGAGTGACTCGGCCGCGGCGGTAATGCGGCCCTCGGCACCGCCCACGTGGACCATCTTGGCGGCGTCCTCCTCCATGTGGATGCGCAGGATGCGGATGGGCACCGTGTAGGAACCGTCATCGCGGCGCTCGGGCATCTGCAGGCTGGACGCATCATAGCTGGCCAGGTGACCGGCGCGCTGGTTGCCCTCGCGCATGGTCGACGTCATGGACGTGGACAGGCCCTCGGCGTTGGCCGAGGCGCTCGCCAGGCTCTGAGCCTCGGCCTCGCCAAACGCGCAGTCGGGGCGCTCGGCGGCACCGCGACCGGTCACATCCAGGTCCAGGTGACCGTACATGGCAAAGGCGACTGGACCCTGCGTGGTCTGGAAGTTCTTGGCCATGTCGGGATAGAAGTAGTGCTTGCGGTAGAACATCGAGTGGCGCTGGATCTCGCAGTTGGTGGCCAGACCCGCCTTGACGATGCTCTCGATGGCGCGCTTGTTGGGCACCGGCAGCGCACCGGGCAGGCCCAGGCACACCGGGCACACGTTGGCGTTGGGCTCGTCATCGTGGCTGAGCTTGCAGTTGCAGAACATCTTGGTATCGAGTGCGGTGAGCTCGGTATGGATCTCCAGACCGATCACGGCCTCCCAATCCTGCAGGACCTCGGAAAGCTCCTTCATTACAGCTCGCCTCCCTTCCCGGCAAAATCGGGCGCGACAGAAAGCGCGGGCGCACCCGTGGCGGTATCGGCAAAGCCGCGCTCCAAGGCGCGGGCAAACGTGAGCAGCTGACGGTCCTTAAAGGCGGGTCCCACCAGCTGGGCAGAAACGGGCAACTGAGTATCCTCGCCCAGGCCCAGCGGCACCGAGATGCCACCGTTGCCGCAAATGTTGAGCGAGATGGTGTACAGATCGGAGAGGTACATCTGCGTGGGGTCGCTGATCTCGCCAAACTTAAAGGCCGTGCGCGGCGAGGCGGGCATGAGGATGGTGTCCACCTTGGCATACGCGGCGTCGTAGTCCTGCGTGATGAGCGTGCGGGCCTTTTGCGCGGCATAGTAGTACTTGTCGTACACGCCCGAGGAGAGCAGGTAGGCGCCGAGCATCTGGCGGCGCTTGGCCTCGGCACCAAAGCCGTGGGCGCGCGAAAGCGAGCTCTGGTCGGACAGGTTGGCGCAGCCCTCCTCCTGATAGCCGTAGCGAATGCCGTCGAAGCGGGCCAGGTTGGAGAACGCCTCGGCCGGGCCGATGACGTAGTAGGCGGCGATGGCGGCGTCCAGGTGCGGCAGGTCGACCTCGACCAGCTCGGCGCCCTGGTTCTGCAGCTCCTGGGCGGCGCGCTGAACAGCGGCCTTGACCTCGGGCGTCAGGCCCTCGGCCTCCATAAACGCGGGGATAATACCCACGCGCTTGCCCTCGATGCTGTCGTTGAGATGCTCGGTAAAGTCGACGGCGCAATCCTGGCTGGTGCAGTCGTACGGATCGTGGCCCGCGCCGGTAAGCGCGTTCATGGCCAGCGCGACATCCTCGACCGTGCGGCCAAAGGGGCCCACCTGGTCGAGCGACGAGCCAAAGGCAACCACGCCGTAACGGCTCACTGCGCCATACGTGGGCTTAAAGCCCACCACGCCGCACAGCGACGCCGGCTGGCGAATGGAGCCACCGGTGTCCGAGCCCAGCGAGAGCGCGACCTCGCCCGCGGCGACGGCTGCAGCGGAGCCGCCCGAAGAGCCGCCGGGCACGCGCTCGGTATCCCAGGGGTTGTTGGTGCGGTGGAACGCCGAGCTCTCGGTGGAGCTGCCAAAGGCAAACTCGTCCATGTTGGCCTTACCCATGGGCAGGCAGCCGGCGTCGAGCATGCGCTGGACGCAGGTGGCGGTGTAGACGCTCTGGTAGTTCTCGAGCATGCGGGAAGCGCAGGTGGTGCGCGTGCCCACGAGGTTCATGTTGTCCTTGATGGCCAGCGGCACGCCCGCGAGCGGGGGCAGCGGCTTGCCTGCGGCACGGTCGGCATCCACGCGCGCGGCGGCCTCGAGCGCAAGCTCGGGCGACACCTGCAGGAATGCCTGGACCCCGCCCTCGCGCGCCTCAATGGCGGCGAGAGAGGCCTGGGCCACCTCGGTAGCGGTAAAGTCGCCGGCGGCAACGCCCGCGGCGATCTGGGCGGCGGTAAGGGAATCGAAGCTCTGCGCCATTACTCGCTCTCCCCCTCTCCCAAAATGGACGGCACACGGAAGTAACGGTCGCGCGCGCTGCCGGCGTTTTCGAGCGCAACGTCGAGCGGCAGGTCACGCTCGGGCTCGCGCAGGTCGTCGCCCATCACGTTGGACAGGCTTCCGATGGGATGGAACGTGGGCTCCACGTCGGGCAAGTCATATTGCAAGACGGGCTCGAGCATCTGGACGGCGTCGTTCATGTAGGACGTCATCTGGGTGAGCTCGTCATCGGTCAGTGCGATCTTTGCGTACTCGGCGATGCCGCGCACGTCTTTCTCGCTGAGTGCCATAGGCGCTCCCTTCCGCATAACAGATAAACCGCTCTAGTATACAAGGCAACGCCGCTTGGAGCAGGTGCTTTACCCAAATGCAGCGAAAACGTAACGAGGACGGCGGTTGGCAGGCTGCGGGCCGGCGGTTCTTCAGCGAAACCGCACCGTCCATAGCGAAAACCGTCTCGCCCACAACGAAAACCATCACAACATTCGACGCCTTTCGTCAAAATCGAAATTTTCATCGAATGTTGTGATGGTCTGGAAGCCCCGACCACCACAAAAATGCCTGTCCCCATTGTGGTGGTTCTGGAGAATGTCTTATGCCGAGGCCTTGGCCTTGCGGCGTTTGCGGACCGCGTGGATCACGATGTCCAGCAGCAACAGCACAATGGCTACGACCACGATGAGCACGGCAAACTCACGCTTGCCCCAGTGGCGGCCGGCCAGCGACTTTTGCTTGTCGACGTCCTTCTTGCTGTACTTGGTGCGCACGCAATGCACCAGCAGGCGATGGTCGTTCACGCCGTAGGGCGTGCAGGTAACGAGCGTCACCTTGTCGGCGCCGGGCTCGATGGTCAGCGACTCCATCTCCTCGGGCAGCACGACCTCGGAGTCCACCATCTTGTAGGCGAGCGTCTTGTTCATGGTGTGCAGCAGCACCAGGTCGCCGGGCTCCAGCGAGTGGATGTCGTCGAACATGCTCAGGTTGCGCATGCCCGAGTGCGCGGTGAGCACGCAATGCGTCGAGGTGCCGCCCACCGGCAGGCTCGTGCCCTCCAGGTGGCCGACGCCCGCCATGAGGACTTCCTCACTCGTGCCGTGGTAGATGGGCATGCTCACGTCGATGGAGGGGATTTCGACCCAACTCATCATGGGGTCGCGGTCAAAGATGAGCTGCTGGGCGTAGGGCTCGATCTGGTCGGCGGGAAGCTCGGTGGCCTCGCCCGCCAGCTGCTCGTTAAAGGAGCGCGCCTGGAGCAGGATGCGCTCGCGCTCCTCGGCAGATAGCGCGTCCACGGTGCTGGACACGGTGCTGATCTGGTTGAACACGCCCGAGGCCTCGAGCCGGTCCAAGATCCACGGCCAGGTCATTAGGCCCACGCCAATAAGGATGATGACGATGGTGATGAGCCGGTCGGCCCAGCGCGGCAGCCGCTTGCGACGGCGCTTGGGCTTTGGTTGAGGTTTGGGCTGAGGGCTTGAGCCGCCGTTGTCCGCGGCGTTATTGCTCTTCATATGTTTGGCGCCCTGCACCATCGCCGGTCACTCCTTTACAACTCATGTTGTCTAAACAAATAATAGCCGATTAGCGAGCTTCTACGGCGGGCAACGCAACCTGGCAGCATTGCGCAGCGCGAGCATGGGCCCGCATTTGCGTTTTAAAAATGTCCCGAATCGGCGGGGCGATTCGGGATACAATAGCTACAGGAAACGACGCACCCCGCGTAAGTACTTAGGAGCGCGGGCGACCAGTTTCCGACGTTGTTAAATGCCCGGGCCTCTAACCCCGGGCATTCTTATTTGCGCTTGTTACGGCGCAAATGCCTTCTACCGTCCGCACCGCGCGTGCGCCTACGGACCTTAAACCGAACCTCATACGAGTCAAGAAACGCGATGACGAACGTGCCCACCGCCGCGAGGGCGGCGAGCGCGTTAAGGAATTTCAGCATTTGGGGACCTCCGATCGAGTCGTCGGCCGCCCGCGCACGGGATGCGTCGCAAGGCTATTTTACTGCGAGTGCATGCACCCGCAGCTGGTAAACGCAATAATTGCAAACATCTGTTCGATATTCATACGCTTGATCCATCGGGCAATGGAGCCTGGCTGCGTTGTCCAATCAAAACCACCCCTAAAAGGGGCGGTTTGCTCTTAGGGTATAACCCTTGGATTTCCGGCACGCGTCTAAAGGCGCCGGCCCTCACGGGGTTCGGGCCGCACTGCAGGTTGACCCGTGGCGGGCCGGTCAAACCGGCGCTATTTGCGCCCCGGCCCCCTATCGAAGGGGTCCTCGTACTCCTTGACGCTCAGCCGGTCGAGCGCGATGTCGGCCTTCTCCTGCTCCCGGATGTACTTCTCGATCGCGGCCTCGTTCAGGCCGACGGTGGACACGCAGTGGCCCTCGGCCCAGAACTTCCTGTTGCCGAACTTGTACTTCATGTTCGCGTGCCTGTCGAATACCATCAGCGAGCTCTTCCCCTTCAGGCAGCCCATCACGCTGGACACGCTGTACTTCGGCGGTATCGCCAGCAGCATGTGGACGTGGTCGGGCATCAGGTGCCCCTCGATGACCTCTATCCCCTTGTACTGGCAGAGCTTCCTGAAGATCTCCCCAAGGTCGGACCTTATTTGGTTGTAGATGACTTTGCGCCTATACTTCGGCGTGAACACGACGTGGTGCCTGCACGTCCACTTCGTGTGCGACAGGCTGTAGGCCTTCTGGGCCATACGCCACCACCGCCCTCTCGACTCGGATTCCTTGCGGCCTGAACAATCGCAAGTGTCCGGCGAGGGGGCGGCTTTGTAAAGCCGGTTGTCCCCACCCGCATAGCGGGTGGTTTCTGATGCGGCGCGCTGCGCGCCCCGCACAGGCTAAAGCCTTTAAAAAGAACGGGGCAGACTCCAGTGCGGAGTCTGCCCCGAAAAGAGAATGGCAAAGCAAGGACGTAGATGGACAAGAAAAGTGTCCGCAAGTCTCATGGCCATCACATCCCACCTGCCAAGGAGATGGGTAAACGAGCGCTACTCCTGCTCGGACTCCTCAGCCTGCTTCCGGCTGCGGATGAGGTGCGCCACGCCGATGCACAGCACCGCGCCGCCAGCGATCCAAGTGAAGGTCACGCCATTGAGACCGGTCAGCGGGAGGCCGGAGCCCTTCTCATTCTCAATAGTAATGGGCATGACTGAACCATTTGCAGCACCAGGAGTGACCTCTTCAACTTTTTCACTGACGGCCAGCTTCGTCAATTTGCCGTTCTCATCGTAAGTCGGCGTCACGCTAATCTGGAAGGGGGCGATGGTGTTGTAGCCCGAAGGAGTGGTCGTTTCGGCAATCTCGTACGTACCCTCAACGAGACCGGGGATAAAGACCTTGCCGTTCGCGTTATCGGTCAAAAACTCAGAAGCCTCTTCCTTAGTCCCGACAAGGGTTCCGTCATTTTTCAACCATTTGCCAGCAGATTTAGAATCTCCGATATTAACGACCTTGACCTTAAAGCCGGCGACAAGTTTTTTATCCTGATTGCCTTGCTCAACTTTGGTAATATCCAGGCCAAAAACGTAGTCGGTGACTTCCTTTGGCGTAGAGGTGCCAGTGCCACTAGCCATGGGATTGTTGGAGTAGACAAGCTCGACCTTGTTGGTGTTGCCGGTGGTCGTGTATTCAGCATCGCTAGTAAGCTCGGCCTTGTAGGTCACAACGACCTTGGAAGTCTTGGTCAAGGTCACGTTCGAAGCCTTTGCAGCGGCCTTGAGGTCGTCAAAGGAAATCGTCAGGTCATGGCCTGCAACATTGTTGGACTCATCATAAGTATCCTCAACCTGCACACTGTAGTTACCTGCAGGCTTGACAGTCTTGTCGTCAATAGTCACAGCAACGGAATCTTTGTCGGCCTTCAGTCCAACGGAAAGGTGATCCTGGAACTTATATTTGTACGTGGCAAAGGTGTCGATGTTATCGGCAACGGTGCCGATCAGCTTATATTCGATCTTCTCGCCAATCTGCGAGTCGCTCACCTTTCCCCAGACATCGCCCTCACGAACCTGTTTGTCGACAGTGGGAATACTGGTCTTCTCGGTAATTGAAACCGCTTCATCTCCGATGACAGCGAAGATAGGGGCGGTGGCGGTTTTGGTGTCTGCGACAGTATGGGCGTCAGTCACAAAGAGCCAATAGCCGTGTGAAAGGTTGTTGGCAACACCATTCGAAGTGGCCGCGAGATCACTTGGATCATTCAGGTCGGTCACCTTAGCCACAGCAGCCGCAATCTTATATGCAGCAGAGTCAGATGCTACGCTAGTCGTTTTACCGGTGTGCATCACGTTCTTGCTAATCCAATCTGCAGCATCCTGGGCGGTTGCGATATTGGTGTCCTTATCGAATTCCCTAATCGCTTCCTTAACAGCAGCTTCAACCTTGTCATTGGCCCATGCGATATTGCTCACAAGCGTCTGACCGTTCTCATCCTTTGCCACATCAGCGTCAAAGATCTTGTAACCCTTGAATTCGGTATCGTTCCCCAACGCTTTTCCGATGGTCACTGAGCCGTTCGCGTCGCCCTCAGCAAACGCCATCGTGACGGGCGCCATAACTCCGCCGAAGCTCAGCGCTGCTGTGAGGCCGGCGGTTACTGCCAGGCGTGCGATGTTCTTGCTCATGCTCATCTTCTTTTCCTCTGCTTTCTGCCTGAATTCCATTTGACCTAAATCTGTCTGTCTGTGTCTTAGCATTTACTTCGCTACGTCTCGCCCCGCTCTCTGTGGGGCTGCCAGCTACTCTTTATGGCTGCCACCTCCCCGCTTGACCAGGAGCGCGACCACGATGAGCGCAGCTCCAGCGACCGCTGCGGCGGCCACGGCGTACATTGCCATATCGCCAGTCGAGGGCATAAAGCCTCCGGTGAAGATGCTAGGGGGCGTGCCGGCGGGCGTGTTGATGAGCGACGCCTCCAGGCTGCCCGTCGACCCGTCCGCGCTGTCGGCGCGCAGGGGCGACTCGGCCGTAATGGTGAGCTTGGGCTTGGCGGCCGCCACCTGGTCGACGTCCAGGCCCTCGGCCTTGACCGTCACGCAGCACGTGCCCTCAAAGGCGGTGTAGCCCTTGGGCGCCTTGAGCTCGCGGACCTCCAGCTTGCCCGAGTCCACGCCCGAGACGGTCACGCGGCCGTCCTCGCCCGTGGCGACGGTGGCCTTGCCCTCCGCATCCCACGTGCCATCGGCCGCTAGCGTGCGGCCGCGGTCGTCGGCGATGCTCAGGACCGCCCCGGCAAGCGGCTTGTCGCCGTCGCTGCCGCGCTTGGTGAGCGCGAGATCCCAGGTGTAGGCGCACGCATCATCGCTCGGCGTGCAGGTGAAGCCGGCATCGCTGAACGGGTCGGCAAAGGGAGAGCGCGGGTAACGCAGGTAGACCTCGTTGGGGTTGCCCTTCGCGATGCCGTGGTTGCACGCGCTGTTGAGCGGCGCATTGTACACGGCGACCACGCGGGCGCCCGCGGCGAAGGCGTCGGCCCCGCCGAGCGCGGCGATGAGGTCGCCGGTGCGCACGGTGAAGGTCTTGCCGTCGGCCGCTACCTTGGTGGCGCACTGGGCCGTGATGTCGGTCCAGCCCTTCGCGGGGTCGGTGCCGGCGCGGCCGTCCTTGCCGGTCTGGACCGCGTCAAAGCCGCCGTCCGCCCCCGCCGCCACGTACACGTGCATGCTCGCGGCCACCTTGGAGGGGTCGAGTCCCGCGCTCATGGTGTCGACGAACCGCACCGTATAGGTGTCGTAGGCGGCAAGGCCCGCCGGGACCGTGGCAGAGAGGCGCCAGTACAGGTCGTCGGCGACCGTGGCGTCGGCGGCCTTCTGCCAGGCGGCGGTGCTGTCCTCCAGCACGTGCTTGGCGACCTTGGGCGTCGCCGCCTTGGGCTTGACGGTGACGACGCCGCCGCCGACCAGGGCCATGATCGGCGCGGTGCCGGCCTCGCCCTGGGCGATGGCGTCGTCCTTAGCGACGATGAGCCAGTAGCCGCAGGGCAGCTCGGCCGTCGTGCCCGCGTTAAGGGCCACGGACACGGCGTCAGAGCTCTGGAGGGAACGAGCAAGCTGTGCGCTCAGCGCGCTCGTAAGGTGGGAATCGGTGTTGAGCCACTCGGCAGCTTCCTGCGCGGTGGTCTGGGAATTGGGCATACCGGCGCTGTGCAGCACAGGCAACACGGCATCGCGCGCGGCGTCGCTTGCCCAGGCGAGGTCGGTGGCGATCTTGGCGTCGCTGTCGCCGTCGACGACGTTGGCGCTAAAGATCTGGTAGGCGTCGTAGCTGCTCGCCACGGTGCCGCTCACCGTGATGGAACCGGTCGAGGTCGGCGCGGCCTGCGCGGATGCGGGGAACACAACCGCGCAGGTGCCGATCAGGAGGGCAAGCAGCGCAAACAAGATCGGGAAGGAGCAAACTTTCTTATTCACGACGCTCGCCTCCCTTCGCATTCGCCTTGCGACGAATGTGCATCCAGGCCGCAGCAGCGCAAAGCACCGCCGCGCCGGCAAGGTACGTCAGAGTGACGCCCGACATACCAGAAAGGGGCAAAGAGGTGGAGTAGGTGTTGGTGAAGGTGGGGTCATCGGTCTTGCGTACCGCGTCGTTGGCGTCGACCTCGTAGTAGGTCGGCGTGCAGTTCAGCGTGCCATGACCGTTGTCCGTTGCCGTCACCACGACCTTGAAAGTCTTGGTGTCGTTCTTGTAGCCTTCGTACTCGGTGCCTTCGTTCTCGTCGGCGGGGCATTCACGGATGTAGTAGGTGAACTTCGCCTGCTGATTGCTATCGAGCTCATCAACGCCTAGTGGGCCGATTTCTACCGGATCGAACGTTACTGTCTGAGGGTTTTCCGATCCAGAAGTATATGTATATATGGGCTGAAAAGTTTTCTCCGTGTTGTCGGAATTCTCAGCATACAGCTCGAACTTGAACTTCTTCATCTCGCCGCCGTCGACCTTCTTGGTCACCTGAGGTGTCCAAGAGCCCGTGGCTTTGTATGTATTAGTAAAGGTGTTGCCTTCGGTGATATCAATAGAGACATCGCTACCGTTAGGCGGAGTAAACGTATTCGGCTTATTATTCTTGAGATTAGTGACCGTTACATTCGTAACTAAATAGTAGATGTAATTAATATCCAGCACCGGCCGCGTTACGGTCGTAGTTGTAAGCTCAATCTTGTAGATGGTCTTGTCGTAGTACACGCCATCGACGCCATCGACGTGATTGCCGGGGTCCTCAACGAGGTAGTAAACGCTCGTTCCATCGGAGTTGAGCCTGCCCAAATCATAGACAAAGTTGCCCCTATCGTCGTTCCTGACCCCATCGCCAACTTTTGGACAGTTATTGAACTGCAAATTGTCATCTTGATCAAAGTAAGGGCCCTTACCACTCTCGTTCTGCTCCAAGAGCTGGAACTTGAATTCTCCCGCAGTAAGCGCGCGGCCCTCCAGTGCCTTAGTGCCGTTGAGCTTCATCTTGGGATACACGCTCACCTGCGTGGTGGAGCCGGCGACAACGTCGCCGTTGGTCATGATGCCGCCACCGTGAATGTTGGAGCTATTGCCCGTGATGAAAAGAGTCGCAGCTGCGGTAGCTGCATCCTTATCTTCCTGAGTCGGCGCCGAAGCAAGGCCAATCATGTACTTAGCCTGTGCGCCCTCGTACTTGCCGATAGACGTTTGCGTATTGTCGATCGTGCCCGACCAGTTGGCGGCTCCACCACCAAGCATCTGGCCAGTTACGGCTGCGACGTAGTCGTTGCTGGTACGTGCACGAATTAGGAATAGATCCTTATGGCCATACTGCTTGAACTTATCGGTTATTTCGCCACCCTGAACGCTTGTGGGCTGGTCTTCATTCTTACCATTGGTGCCGCCCGAGAGACAGGTGCCGTTCTCATCGCTATTGTCGAAAATCGCGATGCCCTCAGTATCGGTAATAGCGGTCTTGCCACTCGGGCAGGCAGCGAAGCCGCCACCGTAACCCTGGGCAGAATTATTGCTAATCTGCGTCTTGTATATCTTGAGCTTTGCGGAGGCAACGGGAGTAGAGCTGTTTCCTTCTTTCCAATCACCACCACCCTGCACGAAGATGCCGCCGCCACCCCAGTCGTTAGTGGTATTGGTCGTATTGTTGGTGATGTAGGCCGGCGAATTGGTTACCTTGAACTCAGCTTCGGTCGGCGCTGCAATGCGCACGCCACCGCCCTCAGAGTTTTGTGCAACATTGCTCGCGATCGTACCGCCCGAGAAGGTAAAGGAATCGAGCGGTTGGTGGAAAAAGCCAGCGTAAACGCCGCCGCCAGCCTCGGCGGAGTAGTTGCCCGTGATGTAACCGCCACTGATCTGCAGGCTACCCCCGTTATAAGCAGCGATACCACCGCCGCCGTGACAACCGAAGCCCTTGTGTTCGTCCTGCCCCTTTGTTATGTAATTGAACTGGCAATTGTTATTGGTCACATAGCCATCCGAGACGGTCACATCAGAGTCCTGCGCACAGATGCCCGCGCCATAACCCGGCAAATTCTCGAACGTACCGTTACCGGAAATCGTACCACCAGTACCGCCAGTCATGTTGATTGTAGAGCCGTAAGCGTTCACACCGCCGCCATTGGGAGCGTAGTTGCCCGCGATCACGCCACCGGTGAGGTTAAGAGTCGCGCCGCTGTTGTTCTTGGTGTCAAGTTCGATGCCTGCGCCATGGTTCATAGAGGTTGCACCGCAAACGTAGCCGCCGCTCATATTGACGATAGAACCTTCCTCGGCATAGATCAGGTGACCGACCTTCGCGTCCTGAGTCGTGGTCAGCACGCCGCTCTGAAGGTTAAACGTACCGCCCGCATAGACGTTGATGAGCTTCATCGCGGAGTCAGCTTTAGTGCCCACGATGGCGCCATTGATGTCAACCTCGTGCTTGTAGGTGGTCTCGGTTGTACGAGTTTTGTTTTCAGCATTCACGCTGGATTCGGTCACGTAATAAGTGAGTCTGAGGGGCAGGCCGTCTTGACCGTTACGTTCCACGGTAGCGAGCTTGCCCTGTCCGGCAGATTGCGCTGATTTTTTGTCCTCTGCCTGCCCCGAATCCTTGATAGTAAGGTTCGCACCATTGCTGACGCTAAAGAGCGGCAAACCGCTGTCCTCGCCCGAGTGCTTTATCTTGCAGCCATTAAGATCAAGGGTGATATTGCTACCGCTCTTATCGAGAAAAATCTCGTCGTTGCAGTCTAGGTCCTGCATCAATTTAAAACTGCCGGACTGATTTTCCGCAACGCTCTGAAGTTTCCCGCTAAGCTCAGCTCCATTGTTAATTTCCACAGCAGCCGTTCCGGCTTGCTCACCTTCCGCAGCCGCAACAACGGTTTTGTCATCCGAAGTCGCTGCACCCTCGTACTGCTGTTCTTCCTCGTTCTGCTGCTCTTCCTCGGACTGCTGTTCTTCCTCGGACTGCCCCTCAAGCTGGGCTTCGTCGCCAGTCTCGTCGCCCTCGGTCTCGTCACTATTCTGGTTTTCGGTATCCCCGTTGTTGGTGTTGTCTACATCAGTAGGCTTACTTGAGGAACCCCCCCCATCACAGCTTCCTCAGCAGAACCCGTCTGGGAATCGTTGGCAATGGCCTGCGAGATCGGAGGCATGACGAGCGACAGTACCAGGCTCAAAACGGAGGCTCCGCACAAAACGCCTGCCAGTACACGGCGCGTCGCTTTATTACTTTGCTTAGATTTGTCTGAATTTGCTTTCATCGATGTCTCCTCCCCAAGAGACCGCGATCCTGCTCTTTCACCATCAAACTTGGGCGCGCAACCTATAATTGCTCGCGCTCGATATGCATATTATTATTCTTTGTTTAAACAACGCAAGGCTAACAATGTCAATTTTACTTCGCGTTGCCTTAACTTCTTGACAATTATTCAAACTATGCGTTGTTTTTCGAGGGTTAAATTTCGGAAAGACGCTGGTAAACTCGTTAGCAAATCTAGATAAATGACACTTTACCATTGTTTGTACAACATTTTGTTTTAACCCGCTCAATCTGTGAACGGTCAAAATTGCGCCGTGAATGGCAGTATATCTACCTGCAAATATTAGTTTTGAGCTAATTGGTCAATTACTGCACAACCAGCGTGTGCCGACATGTTCATACATCGACACTTGAATGACATCGTATGTTACCGGCTGCAAATCTCCTCGCTACAAAAAAGCGTTCCAACAATCGACTGTTGGAACGCTTGGAAAACCACCACAAAGGCGCTCTGCCCTCTTTGTGGCTGCCCCCAGGCGCTACAGCAGATGTTCCTCGATAAAGATCGCGATGCCGTCTTTGTCGTTGCTCGCGGTTACAAAGTCGGCAGCGGAGCGGGTGGCATCGCTGCCATTTGCCATGGCCACACCCACGCCGGCGTCGGCCACCATGCAGGTATCGTTATCGGCATCGCCAAACACGCAGATGTTCTGAAGCTCCATGCCGTTGAGCTCCGCCACGCGCACAAGGCCGCGCGTCTTGGACACGCGCGGATCCATGAACTCGTAGAGCCGCTGCGTGGTTTGCAGAGCTGCCGCCTTAACAGTGTCATCGGCAAACGTCGACGCCCGCTCAATCACCCGCGGCATTACTTCGGGCGCCATGGTAAACATCACCTTGGGCTGCGGCTCGCGCAAAAACTCGGCAAAATCGACCACCTGGTAGGGTACGCCGTCGACACGCGACAGGTGCTCGACGCACGCATTGCTCTCGGGCGCATAGAGCACGCCGTTCCGGGGGCAAACGGGCGTTGCCGGCAAGCCTGCCATGTGCTCGCAGATGCGCGCGATGGTCTCGCCCGGCAGCGGATAGCTCAGCTCGTTGATGTCGTGCGCGCGGTCGATGACCTCGGCGCCACCGCAGCCCACCAGCACGTCCACCAGGCCTTCGATGCCCCAGAGCTCGTACATGGCCTCGGTCGCGTGGGCGTCGCGCCCGGTGCACAGGCCAAAGAGCACACCGCGCTCGCGCAGGGCGCGGATCGCCGCCACGGTGCGCGGGGACACCGTGTGCTGGCTCGTGAGCAGTGTGCCGTCGATATCGCAGAACACGGCTTTGATGTGGCTGAAGGTGGTGTCCATGGGGGCCTTTCTGGGTTGTGCGGCGGTGTGGGGTGTGGTCGTGAACGGCGTACATGGTATACCAAGGCGCAGGCGCGGCCCGTTAAAGCAAAAACCACCACGAAGGTGCCTGGCCCCTTTGTGGTGGCCGGACCCGCAGGGTGGCCTGGCCCGGGGCGCAAACCATCACAACATTCGACGTTTTTCGGCAAAATCGCGATTTTCATCGAATGTTGTGATGGTTTTTACTGCTTTGCGGCACGATCCAGATGCCGACGTCCAAACAGCAGCAGCGCCGCGGGAACCGCCGTCACGACCATGCCAGCCCCCACGAGCGTCTGTTGTACGCCAAATGTCGCCGCCAGCCACGGTGCAACCGCCAGAGGGGCCACGCCGGCGAACATGTTGCCAAAGCCCATGACCGAGTTGACGCGGCCGAGCTGCTCGAGCGGTGCCGTCGTTTGCACAATGGTGTTGTGGAGCGGGTTGACGACACCCCAGGCTATGCCCAGGGCGATCTGGCCGACGAGGGCCACGCCCACGTACGGCGTCCCCACATAGAGCAGGCTTCCCAGGCCCACGGACATAAGCGCCACGAGCAGTGTTTTAAGGTTGACCAGGTGCGGCGGCATCCGAAGCGCAACCACGGCGCCCAGCACCGCGCCCACACCGCAGGCCGACGAAAGCCAGCCCATCCACTCAACGCCGACGTGCAGGACATCGCGATAGAAAAACGACTCGAGCGGGTCAAAGGCGCCATAGCCAAAGTTCGAAAGAAAAATGATACAAAACAGCAGGGCGAGGACGCTGTTGGTAAAGACTGTCTTGATGCTGGCTGCGAAGGTAGCGCGGGAGGATGCGCTGGGGTTGGAGCTTTGTCCCGCACGCTCCCCTTCCTCTGCTGAATCGGCATCCGCATGCCCGGCGACATGGCTGGTCTGCGGCCTAAAGCCCCAACCGGCGACGAGCGCCAGGACGGTAAAGAGCATCATGAGCACAAACACCGCGCGCGACGACGCAGCCGCCGCGACAAAGCCACCCAGCGTGGGTCCGACGATGATACTCACATTTGAGAACATGGCGATGGCGGAGTTGGTGTCTTTGAGCTCGACGGGGTCGTTGGTGAGGTAGGCCGGATAGGATGTGGCGATGGGCTGGGCGAATCCCATCGTAAAGCCCAGAAACACCGCGCCGAGCAGGACGACGCCGGTCGCGCTACCAAAGGCGATGATTGTCGTGCCAGTTGCGAGCGTGCCGACGATGCTCAGCAAGAAATGGCGGCGCGGACCCCATGCGTCGAGCGCAGCGCCGCCCGCAAAGGATCCCAGGATCACGAAAACGTTCATGAACAGGACGGCCAGCGATGTCGCGACGACCGAGGCATCGTCTGCATAGGTGAGTGTTCCGATAACGCCAATAAAATAACTGGTCTGAAAGCCGGTGTAGATGAGAAAGCGCGTTGCCACCAGGCGTTTAGCCTGCGCGGACAGCGACGATTGAGGTTTTGAGAAAAGAGAGGCGAGCATGGAGACTCCTTGTTTCATACGAATGCGGACGGCGGGCATTCGCCACCGTCTGTCAAATCAATCTATCCGCATGAAACATTAAGGACACATCGAGCCCCTTCTCTCCGTTTTTCGCCCGTCATGAACTACTTGGTAGATTGTAAGGCATATCCCACACATCCACCAAAGCAAAAACCACCACAAAGGTGCTTGGCCCCTTTGTGGTGGTTGCGACGTTTACGCTGGTTGAGACTTGGCTAGGCCAGGTCGGCGCCGTTGGTGGCGATGACCTTCTTGTACCAGAAGAAGCTGTCCTTGCGGCTGCGGGCGAGCGTGCCGTTGCCGTCGTTGTCCTTGTCGACGTAGATGAAGCCGTAGCGCTTCTTCATCTCGCCGGTCGAGGCGCTCACCAAATCGATGCAGCCCCACATGGTGTAGCCCATCAGGTCCACGCCGTCCTCGATGGCAATCTCCATCTGCTTGATATGCTCGCGCAGGTAATCGATGCGGTAGCCGTCGTGAATCGCACCGTCCGCCTCGACCTCGTCCACCGCGCCCAGGCCGTTCTCGACGATCATCAGCGGCACCTGGTAGCGGTCGTAGACCTCCTCCAGGTAGTAACGCAGGCCCTCGGGGTCGATCGCCCAACCCCAATCGCTCTTCTTGAGGTACTCGTTGCCGGCGCCACCAAAGATGTTGCCCTGCTCCAGCAGCACCGGGTCAGCCGTGGCCGTGGCGCTCATGTAGTAGCTAAAGCTGTAGAAGTCGACCTTGCCGGCGGCCAGCGTGGCGGCGTCCTCGGGCGAAACCTCCACGTGCACGCCTTCGCGGCGCCACACGCTGGGCGCCCACGAGGGATACGCACCGCGCACCTGCACGTCGCCGCAGTAGAAGTTCATCTCGCGCTGCTGCTTTTGTGCGGCCAGAACGTCTGCCGGATTGCACGTGTGCGGGTAGCAGGCGTTGCCGGCGATCATGCAGCCGATCTTGTTCTGGGGATCGATCTGATGGCCCATGGTGACGCACTTGGCGCTCGCCAGGAACTGATGGTGCAGGGCATCGAAGCGCGCCTGCGGGTCGTCCCAGTCGCAGTCGCCAAAGGCCATGGGCGTGTCGGTTGCCTCGGGCACCATGCCGCCGCCCATCACGCCGCCAAAGCCGCCCATGAGCAGGCAATTGATTTCGTTAAAGGTGAGCCAGTAGCGCACCAGGCCCTTGTACTCGGTCATGACGGTGCGGGCGTAGTTGAGGTAGAAATCGATGAGCTTGGGGTTCTTCCAGCCTCCGTAGTTTTTGGACAGACCATAAGGCAGCTCATAGTGGCTAAGGGTGACCATGGGCTCGATGCCCTGCTCCTGACAGGCCTGGAACACACGGCGGTAGAACTCGATGCCGGCCTGGTTGGGCTCGGCCTCGTCGCCGTTGGGGAAGATACGGCTCCAGTTGATGGACATGCGGTAGCACTTAAAGCCCATCTCGCCAAAAAGCTTGATGTCGTCGAGATAGTGATGGTACATGTCCACGGCCTCGTGGCTAGGATAGTGGTACTGGGGCAGAATGCCGTCGGTAATGTGGCGCGGCTCGGAGACCGTGCCGCCGGTCATGATGTCGGGAACGCCGAGGCCCTTGCCGTCCTCGTTGTATCCGCCTTCGCACTGATTGGCGGCAGTGGCACCGCCCCACAGAAATCCATCGGGAAAAGCCATGTTGGCTCCTTTCGTACGTGTTGGGATGTTGCGTGGACGCCGAAGCGGCGTCCACGAGGTAATTTGCGTCCCGATCGGAGTTCGCGTTGAGTCGGCCGCCACGAAACCGGCCCATCTACTACGTTTAGTCGTGAACCCCCGACCACGCCGCAATTGTCAAAAATAAAACCGCAGGTAGACGGCTTGGCGGTTTTCGAAAAACCACCGTGTGGTTGGCCCCTACCACTTAAACGTAGTAGATAGGCCGGTTTCGTGGCGAGGCATGTTGCGGGACGCGCACGGACCGACCCATCGAAACTATGCCGGCTTAAGATATGCGGACGGAGCTGACGGAGACGACGTTTGCCCAGATAAAACCGACCAAAATAAATCTGTCCCTTATTGGCAGGTTCAAAACCATGCCGGTTTACGGGGCAGAACCAGTGCCCCTTGAGCATGCCAGAAACGGCAAGGACAAAACCGCAGGTAGGAGGCTTGTCAGTTTACGGAAAAACGGGGTATGGTCAGCACTCACCGTTTCAGCCCCGTAATCCGGCATGGTTTTGATTTTGGGCAGTCGCTCGGACGAGCGCATGGCATCTAGCCCCTTTGAAAAAAACCGGCGGGGCGCTCCCCCCGCCGGCTTGGTACCGAGTCTTTGTCGTTTGGGCTACTTGGCAGCCTCGGGCTTGTAGGTGGCAAACTCGATCGCAAAGCCCACGGCGGCACCCACGAAAGAGGCAACGATAGCCCAGATCATGTGGTTGATGCCGTTAACACCGGAGGGGTCGATGAAGGACAGCCAGTTGAAGACGCCCAGACCACCGGACATGTACACCACGGCGCCGGAGAGACCAATGATGAGGCCGCCCACAGCAGAACCGATGCTGGCGTTGATGAAGGCCTTCTTATCGGGCAGGGCGACACCGTAGATAGCGGGCTCGGTGACACCAAAGAAGAAGGCGGAGATCATGGCCGGCAGCGCGATACCGCGGAACTTCTCGTCCTTGTTCTTGAGATACATGGCGAAGAGCACGGCGCCCAGCGAGAAGGAGTGGGCGATAACGGAGCCCAGGATGTAGTCGTGGCCCAGAGTGGACAGGTTGACCAGCGCGATGGGCACGAGCGACCAGTGGAAGCCAAAGATGACCAGGCACATCCAGAAGGCACCGACGAGGGTGCAGCCCAGGAGGGAGCCGATCATGGGCAGGCCAAACAGCAGCGCGAAGAACTCACCAAGCAGGTTGGTGATGAGCGTGGCGATGGGGCCAATGACCAGATAGCCAAGGGTGACGGTAACGGTGACGACGATCAGCGGGGTGAAGAACATCTTCATAGAAGCGGGCATCCACTTCTTAACCCAGTGCTCGAGGGTGGAGCCAAACCAGACCATGAGCAGGATGGGGATAACGGAGCTGGTGTAACCCGAGGCAGGCATGATGAGCGGCAGGCCCAGGAACGTGGTGTACCAAGAGAAGGTGCCAGCAAAGCCGAGCTCGACGGAGCCGACAACCTCGCCCGAGGTCAGGGCAACCATGGTGGGATACACCAGGGCAAAGGCGATGGCCATGCCGTTGAACTCGCTCATCTTGAACTTCTTGGCCGCGGTAAAGCCAAGCACCACGGGCAGGAAGTAGAACATGCCGTCAGCGACGGTGTAGAGCAGCGTGTAGGCGCCGTCGTTGGCAAAGCTCGGGACCAGGAAGGTAGCGAGCGCCAGCAGGCCCTTCATGATACCGGCAGCGGCGAAGGTGCCGAGCATGGGGGCGAAGATGCCCGAGATGAGGTCGATGATCACATCGGTAACGCCCTTGGGAGCGGCATCGTCGTCATCGGCGTCGACGGCGCCGCCGTCGCTAAAACCGCCGGCCTTGAGAACGGCGTCGTAGACGTCCTCGACGATGTTGCCCACAACAACCTGGTACTGGCCGTTGGCGTGCATGACCTTGATGACGTTGGGCAGCTCGGAGATTGCCTCGTCATTGGCCTTCGACTCGTCCTTGAGCTTAAAACGAACACGGGTAATGCAGTGTGCGACGCATTTGACGTTGGACTTGCCGCCAACCAGCTCTACGATCTGGGCAGCAAGATCGTCGTATTTACCTGCCATGATCTGTCCTCTCTTTTCCAAATTTCGACAAAAATATCCCCTACCGCGAGCCGGTACCTTGCCCGCAGTTAGAAACCAAAAAGAATTGTTGCGATTGCCGCCGGGCTGGCGGCTTTACTCACTCGGTCTGCGAAGCCGATCGCAGACGGTTGATATGCATCATCAGATACAAGAGCTCCTCGTCCGAGCAGCTCTGCTTGAACTCTTTCTCGAACACGCGGTTGATGGCGTACGCACACTGGTAGGCCTCGGGAAAATCGCGGGCGGCCTGCATAAACAGTGAGGAGTTCTCGGTCTGCGTGCAGCTGCCCTTAACAAGGCGGCGAACCAAAAAGCGCAGGTGCGCAAGAAAGCGAATGTAGCAGTACGACGCCGTGTCGAGCGAGCAGCCGAGCTGCTTTTCCACGGAATGGGTTACCTCGTCAAGCACGCGGGTGCTCTTCATGATGAAGTCCATGTCCTTGGCGCGGCCCATGCCGTCGACCTCGGCGTTAACGATGTGGAGCGCGATGCTCGTGGCCTCGTTCTGACCCAGCTTGGCGCCGGTGTGCTTTTGCACGATGGCGAGCGCGGCCTGACCGATTTCGAGCTCACGCGGGTAGATGAAAGCCACCTCATGCTCGAGCGGGTTGGGAGCGCTGATCTGGTCGTCGTCGCGCTGAACGGCAAACTGCAGGTGATCTGCCAGGATAAAGGGCAGGCCACCGGACAGCTTGCAACCGAGCTGCTGGGATGCGAAGCAGGCAATGTCGCTTGCCGCGAGCAGAACGTCGTCGGGAAGTGTGCCGACCATATCCTGCAGGCTCTCGGGAACGTTATAGAATTTGCGCTGGATGAGCGACTCATCGGCAAGCTCGTAGGGCATCTCGTGAAAACCGATGCCCTTGCCAAAGACAACAACCTCTCGGCCGTCATCGCTGGCGGCGAGAGCAACGTTATTGTTGATCTTCTTTACAATGAGCATGAAAAAACTCCTCGGACATCGGCGCTAGACGACGGGGCGATATTCCTCGTCTTCTATTATGCGCAAGTGATGCCTCCCGAGGAGTAACAAACTTGTGAGCACGTGGGCGATTGTAGGATGAAACTTGCATGCAGCGTAAGCCCCATTGGTGCGAAAGTCCGCTGAACGGTAGGAAATCGCCTGTAAACGGCAAAACCACCACAAAGGTGCCTGGCCCCTTTGTGGTGGTTTTGGCTGATGCCCCGATGTTACTCGCGCGGGGTGCCGTAGGGGTTGTACAAATCTGCAAGAGCAAATGTGCCGGTAGTAGCATCAAAGTCGAGTTCGAGCACACAGCAGTTGCCAATGCGGTGCTTCATCTTGAGCGGCTCCACGCCCACGCCGCGCATGACCTGAGCCGCTGCGGCGCCATGGCTCACGCACAACACGCTCTCATGTCCAGGGCGCTGCATGAACTCGGTGATGGTCGCCATCATACGCTCGCGAAACTCGACTTCGCCCTCGCCGTCATACTGCTTGTAAAAATCGCCGTACGGCAGGCGCGGATTCAAATCCTCGCTCGCGCCCTCAAATTTGCCAAAGTTCCACTCCTTAAGGCCCTTGACGCGCTCGTAAGGCTGACCGGGGAACGCAAGCTCAAGCGTGTCGCACGCACGCTCGGACGTCGAACTGTACGCATGGTCAAACGTAAGGCCACGCCCTCGCAGGGTCGCACCGACAGTTTTAGCCTGCTCGATTCCCAGCTCGGTGAGCGGCGAGTCACACCAGCCCTGCTTGCGACGAAGCAAGTTAAAGAGCGTTTGACCGTGACGCATAAAGTACAGTTTTGACATGAGGCCTCCGTGATCGCAATCGTTTGTCAGCGATTATGACACCTTGAGCTAACTTTAAGTCAAAGCTTTTTTGCAAAAACCACCACAAAGATGCCTGTCCCTTTTTGGCAGGTTATGGCAGCGCAGCGAGCCGGTTCCAAGTGCCCCAGGTCGCCCCGAAAGAGGAGCGACGCGTACTTTGGTACGCGAGCGACGGCTTGAGGGGCGAGATGGGGTGCTTGGGGCCGGCGCAGCGTCGAGCCTTAAAGGTGATCTTGGATCAGATCGCAGATGGCTCGGGCGTCGTTGATGTTGATGGCTCGGGTCGCAAAGCCGGCGTCGAAGGCCTGACGCGCCAGGGCCTCGTTGCAGGCAAGGGCCAGCGTGTGACCGTCGACCAGGTCGAGCGAGCTCTTGCCGCGCAGACGGTCGACACCGGAGCGCGCGACCACGATGTTGTCGAAGCCCTCGGTCTTGTAACCCTCGATGATCACCACGTCGACATCGTTGTAGCGCGACAGCAGCTCGCGCGCGGGCATCTCGTCCTCCTCGCGCGTGTCGGCGTACTCCGCCCAGCGCGTGGCGCAGATGAGGCCCACGTGCTTGGATCCGGCCTGGTGATGGCGCCAGGTGTCCTTAGCGGGCACGTCGATATCAAAGCCGTGGTGCCCGTGATGCTTGAGCGAACCCACGCGCAGGCCGCGGCGGGTGAGCTCGGCAATGACCTTCTCGACGAGCGTGGTCTTGCCCGAGTTTTGGTAGCCGATAAACGCGATCGCGGGGACGGCCGGGGTCAGGGCCGCAGGCGCGACGGCGACGGGTGCGCTCGCGATCGCGGCACCGTCAGCGGCCACGGCCTCAGCAGCAGCGGCCTGACGCTCTGAACGATCCCACACGCCCGAGCGGCCACCTTCCTTGTGCAACAGGCGCACGTCGACAATCTCCATGCCGCGATCGACGGCCTTGCACATGTCATAGATGGTCAGGCACGCGGCGCTCGCGCCGGTCAGGGCCTCCATCTCAATACCGGTCTTGCCCGTCACGCCGGCTGTGACCAGCACATGAAAGCCGACCTGCCCGTCCGCGCGCGACGGCGCCCAGCCCTCGGGCACGTCCTCGACGGGCGTCCCCGCCGGCGCGATGGGCGCAATGTCGCACTTACTCTTGGTAATGAGCAACGGATGGCACATGGGGATGATGTCGCTCGTGCGCTTGATGGCCATGATGCCCGCCACGCGCGCGCAGGCAAGCACGTCGCCCTTTTTGGCGCGGTCCTGCAGCACCATGGCTTGCGTCTCGGGATGCATGAGGATGGTGCCCTCGGCGATGGCGATACGATGGGTCTCGGCCTTGTCGGACACGTCGACCATGCGTACCTCGCCCTTGGCGTCCACGTGCGTCAGCTCGTCGCGACGGGCATCACGGGTGGGCTCGGCTGCAGCGCTGGAAGTCGGCTGTGCGGCAGTGACAGCATCGCCAGCCGCAGCCGTGACTTTGCGGGCAGACATCGCGGCCCTGCGAGCGGCCTTGGTGGCATCGGCGTACCTGCTCTTGGCCATATGATCATCCTCCGATTTGGGACATAAATCGTTGCGTGCCCTCAATTATCGCGTGTTCCTGCGGTTTGTGGGCCACGGCATCGCGCCAAATCGAAACTACCTGCATATCATCACCACGGCGCAGGGCATCGCGCACCGAATACTCGGCGTCACTGAACAGGCACGGACGCACGTTACCGTCGGCCGTCAGGCGCAGACGGTTGCAATTCGCGCAAAAATGGTTGGACATGGCGCTGATGAAGCCGACCGTTCCCGCCGCACCCGGAAAGTGCCAGTACCGCGCAGGACCCGCGCCGGCAGGAGCGTCGTTGATGTCGAGCGGCTCGAGCTCGCCCAGTCCCGCCGCGGCGGCCCCGGCATTGATGCGCGTCCGCAGCTCGTCGCTCGGCACGGTGTCGCTCGCATCCCACAACTCGGGATTGAGCGCGGGCGCATGCGGGTCCACAGCGCAATGCGAGCTCGTGTGTTCGTCGCCAATGGGCATGTATTCGATAAAGCGCAGGTGGATGGGACGGTCGAGCGTGAGCCGCGCGAGGGCCGCCACATCTTGGTTGAGCCGGCGCACCACAACGCAGTTGACCTTAACGGGCTCAAAGCCCCAGGCCAGCGCCGCGTCGATGCCAGCCATGGTCTGCTCGAGCCGACCCAGGCGCGTAATCTTTCCAAACAGCGTAGGGTCGAGCGTGTCGAGCGAGATGTTGACGCGGTTAAGGCCGGCATCTTTGAGCTGCGGTGCCAGCTTGGGCAGCAGGGCGCCATTGGTGGTAAGCGAGATGTCCTCGATCTGCGGAATCGCGCGGATGTCGCGAATGAGCGGAATGATACGGCGGCTGACCAGCGGCTCGCCGCCCGTCAGGCGTACGCGGCGAATGCCCTCCCCCGCTACCAGGCGCACAAAGCGGGCGATTTCCTCGGCACTGAGCAGCTCGTCGTGCGCGCGGGGTGCCACGCCATCGGCCGGCATGCAGTAAATGCAGCGGAAATTGCACTTGTCGGTAACGGCAATGCGCAGGTAGTTGATATCGCGGCCAAAGCCGTCATGTTGCACGCGCCCGTCCACGCAGCCCTCCCCTCACGCGGCGTTTTATTCTTCGGAAAACATAATACTCCACGGGAGAATCATGCCGACACCCGTACGACAGGACAGGTCGCTTCGAGCAAAACGGACTTTCCAAGCCCATCCTCAGCACGCAAACCATCACAACATTCGATGCTTTTCCCGTTTTTGGCAAAAAACGCCGAATGTTGTGATGGTCTGCCTGCCCACGGCACCCCGTAGAAGGACCAAAACGCCCCTAGAGGCCGCCGTCCCAGTGCCGAATCACGAATTCCCGCAGGTCATTCTGCCGCTTCTGGAACGCTTCGCTTCGATCGCACTTGAGACCCATAGCGAGCGCGATGGCGTTCATCGCCCGGTGCAATTGCAGCTGATGGGCAAACTGAGTCCCGGTGAGGACGATCATCCTAAAGCCCAGCGCGCTCAGCACGGCCATACGCTCCGCATCCGACGCGCTGCGTTGTTTATCAAGATGGTCCGAGCCGTTGTATTCAATCCCCGTACCGCTCGCAGGCGCATATACGTCGACCTTGAAATACCCGGCCTTTGCGAGATACTTGAACTCGTTGGGAACATCGACCCGATGGTTGAGCTCAACCTTGACGTATCCAAGCCCTCCCTGGGAACGTTTTGCTACGACCATGATTGCGGTGGCCGTCTCCATGGGCGACCGCGCGCCATCGTGTACGCGCCTGAGCACGGCGGCCGCGCGTACAGCCCCCTGACGAGATCGGTTCTCATTGCAATAGGCAATCAAATCGGCAACGGTATACCTCTGCCCCATCTCGATATAATCGCCTGTCGACAGATGATTCAAATGGTATCGGGCACAGATTTCGTAGCCATATTCCAGCTGCTCGGGCTCGCTCATCCACGAACCCGCTTGGACAAAGCACATGGCCTCATCAACCACCAGAAGGCCCTCTGCCACCTCGATAAGATGGCTTGGAGGTACCGGCGCTCCAAACACGTGGCACCTAAATCCAGCCGGCGTCGAGCGCTCAAAATCGAAGTTGACGAGCGTATCGATATGATCGAGCTCTTCTCGTGGAATACCAAGCGAAACCAGATAGTCGATAACGATCCCAACTGCCGTTGAAGCCCTCAGCCCCTTGGCATCGAGTCCCAATTTGGGCAGGCTCGCGGTCGGCTCCGCCTCGCTAGCAAGCGAGTCCTCATCGTATAGGCTGCTTGCTCGCGAGAGCGGCTCGGACGGGCGCGCCACGTTGTGGTACAGCCAGGCAGTCTTATGGGACAGGACGATCGGCAGGTCCATGAGCCCTCCAATGGAGTCGGATAACCAACCTTATTCCCCTGCCCACGGGTCCGCACACCTTCGTGCGCAAGAAAGCGATTCCACCCGATCGAGTGGCAGAAAAACCATCACAACATTCGATGCTTTTCCCGATTTTGGCAAAAAACGTCGAATGTTGTGATGGTTTGAGGCGAGGTGAGAGGCACGAAGGGGTCGAAGCATCGTGCTCGAACGGGTTAATCCAACTCTTTTAAGCCATGCGCCAGCTGCCAGTACTCGCCGTGCTGGGCGAGCAGCTCTTCGTGGGTGCCGCGCTCGATGATGCGGCCGTGTTCGAGGACCATGATGGCGTCGGCGTCGCGGACGGTGGACAGGCGGTGCGCGATCATAAACGTGGTGCGTCCGCGCATGATGCGGTCCATACCGCGCTCGATGAGCTTTTCGGTGCGCGTGTCGATGCTCGAAGTGGCCTCGTCCAGGATGAGCACCGGCGGGTCGGCAACGGCCACGCGCGCGATGGCGAGCAGCTGGCGCTGGCCCTGCGACAGGTTGGCGCCGTCGGCCGTGACCGGCGTGTCGTACCCTCTAGGCAGGCGGCGGATAAACGAATCCGCGCAGGCCGCCTCGGCAGCGGCGCGCACCTCCTCGTCGGTCGCGTCGAGCTTGCCAAAGCGGATGTTCTGCGCAATGGTGCCGCTAAACAGGTGCGTATCCTGCAGCACAATGCCGAGCGACCCGCGCAGGCTGGCCTTGGCAATGTGCTTGACGTCGATGCCGTCGTACGTGATCTCGCCGTCATCGACCTCGTAGAAGCGGTTGATGAGGTTGGTGATGGTCGTCTTTCCGGCGCCCGTCGAGCCCACAAACGCGATCTTTTGCCCCGGCTTGGCAAACAGGTTGAGGTCCGTGAGCACACGGGTGCCCGGCACGTAGGAAAAGTCCACGGCATGGAAGCGCACGTCGCCGGCAAGCGGGACCAAGCCGCACGTGAGCTCGGTACCGTCGGCAGCCACCGCACGGCCCGACTCATTAACGGCAGCCACATCATGCAGATGCCCGTACGCGCCCACGCCCTGGCCCTCGGGAATCTTCCATGCCCACACAGCGTCGCCCGTCTGCACCAGCTCCACGCAGCCCTCGTCCACCTCGGGCTTAAGGTCCATGGCGGCAAACAGGCGCTCGGCACCGGCCAGCGCGTTGAGTAAGAAATTACCCAACTGCGTAAACTGGTTGATGGGCATGGCCGCCTGGCGTACAAAGACCAGATAGCTCGCGAGCGCACCTACATCGGCGAGCCCCTTGATACAGAGCATGCCGCCCGCCACGGCGACGATGGCATAGTTGACGTAGCCAATCACGACGGTCATGGGCACCATGGAGTTGGCATAGCTCACGGCGGCGGTGCCGGTGCGGCGAAGCTCATCGTTGCGGCAGGCGAAGCCGACGACATTCGCTGCCTCGTGGTTAAAGACCTTGATGACCTTTTGGCCCGAAACCATCTCTTCGATATATCCGTCCAGGTCGCCAAGCGATGCCTGCTGGGCGGCAAAAAAGCGCTTGGAACGCATGCCCGAGTAGCGCGCATACAGCACAATGGCCGCGTCGCACACGAGCGTAATAATCGTGAGTTGCCAGTTAAGGATGATGAGCATGGCCGTGGTGCCCACAACCTGAATGGCGGCCTGAATCACGTTGGCAAAGCTGTTGTTGAGCGCCTCGGAGACGGTGTCGACGTCGTTGGTAAAGAAGCTCATGATGTCGCCCGAGCGCGTGCTGTCAAAATAACTGAGCGGCAGCGTCTGGATGTGCGCGAACAGGTCGCGACGAATATCGGAGACCACGCGCTGGGCCGCGCGCACCATAATCTGCGAGTAGCCCAGAGCCGAGAGCACGCCCGCGGCGTAGATGATCGCCGTCAGGATGACCTGCTTGGCGAGCAGTTCCTCCCCGCCCGTGGCCAAACCGTTAACGATGGGGCGCACCATGTAGGTGCCGGCGAGGCTCGCGATGGCGGCGACGGAGGCGAGCACGCCCACCGCGAGCAACGAGAACTTGGCATGCCCCATGTAGGAGAGCAGGCGGCGAAGCGTCTGCGTCAGATTGGTGGGACGGGCCTGAGCGGATGTCTTAGGCATGGCGCTCACCCCCTTCCAAGGTCGATCCGCTGGGGACGGAAGAAAACGGATCGTTCGCGCAGCCATCGTCGCTGCCGTCACCGGCGTCCGCATCCCCCGCAAACTCCATCTGCGAGGCGTAAATCTCCTGGTAGATGTTGTCGCCCGCCAGCAGTTCCTCGTGCGTGCCCACGCCATGGACACGACCGTCGTCCAACACCACAATGCGATCGGCATCCATGACGCTCGCAATGCGCTGTGCGATGACAATCACCGTCGTATTGGGAATCTGAGCGATATGCTCGCGGATCTTGGCGTCGGTCGCCATATCGACCGCGCTGGTCGAATCGTCAAAGATGAGCACACGCGGATGCTTGAGCAATGTACGCGCGATGCACAGGCGCTGCTTCTGCCCGCCCGAGACACCGGCACCGCCCTGGCCCAGATAGCCGTCCAGCCCGCCGATGCGATCGAGGAACTCATCCACGCACGCCGCGCGGCAAGCCGCGAGGAGCTCATTGTCCGACGCCTGTGGATTGCCCCACTGCAGGTTCTCGCGCACGGTACCCGTAAACAGTACGTTCTTTTGCAGCACGATACCCACGGCGTCGCGCAGGGCGGCCAGGTCGTAATCGCGCACATCGCGCCCGCCCACGAGCACGGCGCCTTCGGTGGCGTCGTACAGGCGCGCGATTAGCTGCACAAGCGAACTCTTGCCCGAGCCCGTGCCGCCGAGCACGCCCACCGTGGAGCCCGCCTCAATGCAAAGGTCAATATGCTCGAGCACATCCTCGGCAGCATCCGCGCGGTATTTAAAAGAAACGTCGCGAAACTCGATACTGCCGTCCGCTGGCGCCGCAGTCGCGAGGTCTCCCGCAGGATTGGCGATAAAGGGCTCTTCATCGACCACCTCTGCGATACGGCCCACACTCGTAAGAGCGCGCGTGAGCAGCAAAAACACGTTGGAAATCATCATGAGTGAGTTCATAATCAGCAGCACATAGCTCATAAAGCCCGTGAGCGAGCCCACGCCCAAGCGACCTTCGATGATCATGCGGCCGCCAATCCACAGGATCGAGAGCGCAGCCACGTACATCGAGAGCTGGAACACCGGCAGGTTGAGCACGGCGGTGCCGAAGGTCTTGGTCGCCGTGCCGGCGAGCTCGGTATTGACGGTGTCGAACTTGTCGCACTCGTGCTCGGCGCGCACGTAAGCCTTCACGGCGCGCACGGCGGTAAGGTCCTCTTGCACCACGCCGTTGAGGTGGTCCATCGAGGTCTGGAGTTGGCGGTAGAGCGGGCTCACGCGCACGGTAATGATACCGAGCACGATGGCGAGCATCGGCAGAATGACGGCAAAGACCGCCGCGAGCTCGCGCGAGAGCGCAAAAGCGTAGACGAGGCCCATGACCAGATTTACCGGCCCGCGCACCATGGGGCGGAAGCCGTTACCTACAGCGTTTTGAATCACGGTGATGTCGGTGGTCATGCGAGTGACAAGCGAGCTGGCGTCGTAGTTGTCCAGATTGCCAAAAGCGAGCGTCTGGATCTTGCGATACTCCGCCTCGCGCAGGTTAGCGCCCAGCCCCGAGGCGACGCGAGCAGACGTGCGTGCATAGCCCAAGCCAAGTACCAGCGAACATGCGGCGCATACCAACATATACGTGCCCTGCAACAGCATGTAGTTGATGTCGCCCGCGGGCACGCCCACATCGATGATATTTGCCATGATGACCGGGATAAACAGCTCGAGCGCCGTCTCGGCCGTCACAAAGAGCACGCCGAGTATGGCATCGCGGCGGTATGTCCCCAGATAGGAAAACAAAATCTTGAGATTGCGCACGCAGATTCATCCCCCATCAAACGTTGTTCGCAAACCCACGTATTATGGCGCGCCGTGCGGCGGTGTCAAGTGATGCGAAATCGATTTCTGCAAGGCTAGTGCAGACGCCATGCTCACAGGGCGCACGTCCGTATTCAATTAGAAATGAACGCGAGCGTGACTTTTTCGCCCTGCCGCCAACACAAACCTTGACTCTACAATCGTTGTAGGGTTTTCACTACACTGGTACGTAAACGACCCAAGCCAGAAAGTGCCCCGACCATGGAACACGACCTCACACGCGGCAATGTCCTCAAGACCATCGCGGTCTTTGCCCTGCCCTATATGCTCTCGTACTTTTTGCAGATGCTCTACGGCATGGCCGATCTGTACATGATGGGGCAGTTTAGCGGCGCTGCCGGCATCACCGCCGTGGGCAACGGCGCACAGACGCTCTATATCATTACCGTGACGCTCGTGGGCCTGGCCATGGGAACGACGGTCATCGTCGGCCACGCCGTGGGCTCGCGCCGCTTCGATCGCGCCGAGACCGCCATCGGCAATACCATCACGCTCTTTATGGGTGTCTCGGTGGTACTGGCCGCTGTCCTGCTCGCGCTGTGCCCGCAGATCGTGGCGCTCATTGGCACTCCCGCCGAAGCCGTCGAAGGCACTGCCGCCTACCTGCGTATCTGCTTTATCGGCATTCCCTTTATCGCCGCGTACAACATTCTTTCGGCCATCTTTCGCGGGCTGGGCGATTCGCGCTCGCCCATGTACGTGATCGGCGTGGCGTGCATCATCAACATCGCGCTCGATTTTCTGTTTATCGGCCACATGGGGCTCGGCCCCGTGGGCGCAGCGCTCGGCACGGTGACCGCGCAGACGGCCAGCGTTGCCCTCGCGCTCGTGTGGCTCAAGAGCCGTCGCACAAACATCCACGTTAAGCGCAGCGACCTGCGCCCCCAGCCCGAGGTGCTCGGCAGCATTCTTAAAATCGGCGTGCCCGTGGCTGTGCAGGACGGCTGCATCCAGGTGGCGTTTATGTTTATCACCGTCATCGCCAACCACCGCGGTCTGGTCGACGCCGCCGCCGTGGGCCTGGTCGAGAAGATGATCAGCTTTTTGTTTATCGTGCCGAGTTCCATGGGCGCTACCGTCAGCGCGCTCACGGCACAAAACGCCGGCGCGGGCAAGGGCGACCGCGCGCGTCAGGTGCTCAAGGATGCCATGACCATCTCGGTGGTGTACGGCTGCCTGATCACGGTGCTGATGTGGCTGGTGGCGCCGGCGTTTATCGGCTTTTTTGCCAAGGACCCCGCGGTGGTCGCAGCCGGTACCGGCTATATGCACAGCTATATTTTCGACGCGATTTTTGCCGGCATCCACATTTGCTTTAGCGGCTTTTTCGCTGCATACGGCAAGAGCTACATCGGCTTTGCGCACAACGTGCTGGCCGTGGCGCTCATTCGCGTGCCCGGCGCCTGGCTGCTGTCGAATGCCTATTCTGACACGCTGTTCCCCATGGGCATCGCCTCGCCGTGCGGCTCGATTCTGTCGGCGGTCATCTGCGTGATTGCATTTACCGCGCTCAACCGCCGCGGGGCTTTTGACAAGTTAGCAGCGTAGCGGGGCGACACGAAATCGCCCTCGTCGACGACATCATCAGCGACGACCCCGCGACCTACGTGACGCAGATCACGGTGCCGGTTGCCCCAGCAAAGTAAGAACCGCCCGGAAGGCATCGTGCTTCCGGGCGGTTCTTACTAATCATCATCCAGCAACTCGAATCGATTTCTAGATATCACCAATGCGGCATAATCTTGGCTTTGGTGAAAAACATGGGCAACTACAACGTCCTCGTTATCGTAGTAATAAAGCATTACATAAGAATTAACGAGGCAAGCATGGTAACCAAGCACTGCAAGCTCGGGCAATTTCGATAAACCGTAGTCAACTACGCCACTTTGAAGATGCTGGAGTTGGCTACGGTATTTATCAAGAAAGTTTCGGGCAGTAAAAACACCATGCCCTAATAAATAATCAACGATATCGTCAACCTCTTGTTCAGCTGTAGGCAGAATTTTGACGTTATAGGCCATATTTTGCCTCAAGGTCATCGAGGGCCTCAAAGGCATCACGCGCCGTGCCGGCAGCACGCTCCCGCTCGGCCACAGCTATACGAGCCATCAGACGAGCCTTAGCCTGTTCCTGAACCATGAGGTCGTAGTCCTCGGATCGAAGTACAACAAATTTGCTATAGCCGTTTTTTGTAACAGTCACTGGACCAGTAGTAGTTTCAACGAGCTCCGAGAATTTCGCGGTGTCCCGCATATCTTTAATTGGAACGCAAACGGGCATGTTCAACTCCAATCATAATTATGTACATAATTATGAAGTATAGCTCAGCTAACGAGCGTCGGCTACAGAAGATCTACCACACTGGAGACAGTCCCCCGATATGGCGGTTCTACTCCTCCGGTATCGGAAACGCACGGATGAACTCTGCGGGCGAGAAGGTCTTGATGGTTGAGCGCACAAAAGCGGCGCGATCGCGGGTGATGATAAAGTCCACGCCGGCACGCTCTGCCATCGCACGGATACAGCCGTCCTCGAAGTCCGGCTCATCGGAATAGGCGGAGGTAAAACAAGCTTCTTGGTCGAGAGGCTCTAACGAGTAGCTCTTAAGGCAGTCGCGTACCACCTCGCGGGCGCGCGCCTCGCCGGCCTGTTTGGTGAGAATGTAGTACGCGTCCTTGAGAGAACAAGCCGAAACAACGCCCTCGATAAGCCCCACGTCGACGAGCCCCTTGATCGCTTGCGCCGACGCATGTTCCGGCCGGCCCGGAAGCACGCAATCGAGCAGAAAATTGGTATCGAGAAATGCTCTCATAGGTAGCGCTCCCTCGCAACGCGCTTTTCATCTTCAACTGTCATCGTATCGAGCGGCGTTCCTTTTGGCATTTTGGCTACGATATCGAGATACTCCTGGTAGTCCTCATCCTCCGCGAGCATTTCGCGAATCTCCTTCCAGGTGATCTTGGGATGCCACATCGTACCCACGTCGCGCTTGGGCTTGTCCGAGCCGCGCGTCGGCTTTGCGCCCCCGCGCTCCTGGGTAGCGTCATATTCCACTGCAACCGGGCCTTGATAGTCGAGCGGCACGATCTTGAACAACGGCTTGCTCCGCTTGAAGACCACAACTTCCTCGCCCTCATTGGCAACCTTTTCGGCCACCTGCGTAAGGTTTTGGCGCAGTTCCGAAAACGCGACGGTAACCATAGCGGCTCCTCTCAACATATATCTTCGCTGCTTAGTATACACGTTAATGTTAATGTTAGCGTATATAAAAATCACCACAATGGGGGCAATCAACCATTACGGGCACCTCTGCTTTGTATGAATCTCTTATCGCTCCGAGACGGTACCGATCCGCAGGATCACCCTCAGCAACCTACATGACGCAGATCACGGTGTCCGTCACCGCACCCAAATAAAAACCTCCCGGAAAGTATCAGACTTTCCGGGAGGTTATCCAATTTGATTATCGGCACCTTAAGCCTGGGGCACCTCACCAGTAGCTAAGATCTGCTCGAGCGCGTCCTCGTCCAGCACGGGCACGCCCAGCTGCTCGGCTTTGGTGAGCTTGGAGCCTGCTTTGGGGCCGGCGACCAGATAGCTCGTCCTCTTTGACACGCTACCCGAAACCTTGGCGCCGAGCACCTTGAGCGCCGCGCCCGCCTCGTCGCGAGTGCGGTTGACGAGCGTGCCGGTGAGCACGAAGGTCAGACCCGCGAGCGGTTGTGCATCGGCGAGCTCGCCCGCCACGCCCGCGTCGGCTGCGGCTTGTGCATGCGCGGCGCCCAAGTCGACCTCGAGCGACAGGCCCGCCTGGTGCAGGCGCTCCAGCACGGCAAGGTTTTCGGGCACGGCCAGGAACTGCTTGACGCTCGCCGCAATCTTGGGACCGATGCCCTCGCACTCGGCGATATCCTCTTCGCTCGCCAAGATGAGCTTGTCAATCGACAGGAATCGCTCGGCAATGACCTCGCCCACACTCTTGCCCACGTGGCGGATGCCCAGGGCAAACAGCACGCGACCGAGCGGCTGGCTCTTGGACTTGTTGAGCTCGGCGATGATTTTCTCGGCCGTCTTGAGGCCTACCGGAATGGGGTCGCCCTTCTTGACGCCCTTTTTGCTATTGGAGCTGGCATAGGTGCGCCCTGTGTCCAGTCCGGCGATGTCGTCAACCGTGAGCTGGTAGAAGTCCGCGACGTCGTGAATCAGCCCGGCGGCGATCATCTTGTCGACGATCTCGTCGCCCAGGCCGTCGACGTCCATGCAGCCGCGGCTCACCCAGTGGAGCAGGCGCTCCTTGAGCTGCGCGGGGCAGTCGATGGACACGCAGCGGTAGGCCACCTCGCCGTCCTCGTGGACCACGGGGCTACCGCACACGGGACAGGCCTCGGGCATGTGCCAGTCGACCGAATCGGCCGGGCGCTTGTCGAGCACGGGACCCACAACCTCGGGGATCACGTCGCCCGCCTTGTGCACGATGATGGTGTCGCCCTCGCGCACGTTTTTGCGGCGGATCTCGTCGATGTTGTGCAGCGTGGCGCGCGCGATGGTGGAACCGGCGACCGTCACCGGGTCGAACTCGGCGACCGGCGTGAGCACACCGGTGCGGCCCACCTGGATGCGAATCTCGCGCAGGATGGTCTGCTTTTCCTCGGGCGGGAACTTAAAGGCAATGGCCCAGCGCGGTGCGCGGGCGGTAAAACCTAGGTCGAGCTGCTGCTGGAAGCTGTCAACCTTTACGACCACGCCGTCGATGTCGTAGTCCAGGTCGCCGCGGTGCTCGAGCGCCTGGGCACAGAACTCGTGGACCTCGGCCGGCGTGGCGCAACGAGCCACGTTGGGGTTGACGCTAAAGCCGGCGTTGCGCAGCCAGTCGAGAAATTCGCGCTGGCTGTGGACGTGCAGCGGGTCGGTATCGGCGATGGCGTAGATAAAGGTGGCCAGGTCGCGCCGCGCCGTGACCTTGGGATCCTTCTGACGCAGGCTACCGGCGGCAGCGTTGCGCGGGTTGGCGAAGGGGTCGCGGCCCTCGGCATCGGCCTCGTCGTTGAGGCGCACAAAGCTGCCCTTAGGCATATAGACCTCGCCGCGTACCTCAATGGTGCGCTCGCGGTCGGCGCCCATGTGGGCGAGCGCCGGCTCGGACAGGTGCATGGGCACATCCTTGATGGTACGGACGTTGAGCGATACGTCCTCGCCCGTGGTGCCATCGCCGCGCGTGGCCGCGCGCACAAAGGTGCCGTTTTGATAGGTAAGCGCCACGCCCAGACCGTCGATCTTAAGCTCGCAGGTATAGGTGACGCTGCCGGCACCGAGCGCATCCTCGGTGCGTTGAAGCCACGCGTCGAGCTCGTCCAGGTCCATGGCATCGTCCATGGAATACATGCGCGCCATGTGCGTTACCGGCGTAAACTGCTCGCTCACGTATCCGCCCACACGCTGGGTATAGCTGTCGGGCGTCACCAAATCGGGGTAGGTCGCCTCGATTTCCTGCAGCTCAACGAGCATTTTGTCGAAGGCGGCGTCCGTGATCTCGGGCGCATCGAGCATGTAGTAGCGGTACGCGTGGTAATCGAGCTCGTGGCGCAGCTCGGCCGCGCGTGCTGCCGCCTGGGCACGGGCATCGGCCGGTGCGGCGGCATCCGCGCTCGCGGGCGTTTCGGTATCGATGTCCACGCCGTCACCAAACAGGCTCGATTGCTCCATAGCGGCACTCCTTCGCTCGATTTCAAACGGATACAAGAGTACCACCGGTCGCAACGGGGCCGAATAGCGGTCTCAAACCGCACCGAATCGGCAGCCGCCGGACCGGACTGGACAGTTAGTTCAGATACGTATAATTCTGCGAGCCTGGTCGTGTTCAGACGTCGCCATTCCAGCCAATTTGGCCGCCCCGGGGGTTGCACGACCGGCTCGTCCCCTTTCTAAACTCCCATCCGAACCCCTCCCCCATCCCAAACAGCTCAAAACGCATGCTGAACCGCCTCGGGTTTATACGTATCTGAACTAACTGTCCAGACCATTCCGAACCTTTGCCAGCGCGTCCACTTCTTTTTTGAAAAGAGTTGCGTATGGCGTATACACGAGAGAGATATGGAGGTGCAGTGACAGAAAAAATTTATCTTAACAGGGTTGCTTTTGGGAATTT
>NZ_QSRL01000014.1:0-418 GCF_003437035.1 Collinsella sp. TF08-11AT | reverse complement strand
AAAATTTATCTTAACAGGGTTGCTTTTGGGAATTTGATATGCTATACTATAAAAATCAAAGCAAAGGAGTTTATCAATATGCGGCAAGGTATTCTTAAATAAAATTTGATAATGGGAACAAAGACAAACGTCCTCAAGGAGAGGGCTTGGTTTTTGTACCCAATTTAAGAATACTTTTGCCTTTTCATTTCATATCGTGATAGACAACGGCCAGCCTTGGCCGCAGTTTTCATGTGTGTCCTACCTATCATCCCCAGCGGTAAAAGTATTTGTCGCTGGGGATTTTTGCGCCCTTCTGGGCCTTGTATGGAGGACAATCATATGAAAATCATCAATATTGGCATTCTTGCTCATGTAGACGCAGGTAAGACGACCTTGACGGAGAGCCTGTTATATACCAGCGGAGCAATCGAGGCGC
>NZ_QSRL01000013.1:6452-66398 GCF_003437035.1 Collinsella sp. TF08-11AT | reverse complement strand
GCAGGGCCGACTCGCTTCGAATCGGGCGCTACACCAACTTTCTCGACACTACCAAATGAATGAGTGAGCATCATTGTCCCCGAGGACAAAGCGAGGCCGTTTTAGGGGCAGTGAAACTGGATTTATCGATCCTCTTGATCCAATCCAAGTTCTTTCAACTCTTTTTCGTTTTGGATATCTTCAGCGGTATTCTTGCCAGTGATAGCACCGTAGGCTTCTTTTATGCCGTTTTTCACTGCCCATTTGATAACGAAATACAGCGCAATCATCATTCCGAGCAGTTGCGGTGAGTGTCGACATTCGCCGATATAACATGGACACAACGTCCCGTTTGTGTTCTTCAATCGCCTGCACGTTCTTCCTATTCTTGGGTTGTCGAACAAGCCATAGAGAAAAGGAAGAAAACATGGACACCGACAAGATCTGCGCGGAATCGATCGCCAAGCAATACGCGCCCAAAAGCGCCTCCAAGCTCACCGCGCTCAAGAAGCTCGATGCCAAAGCAAAGCGCCCCGCGAACGTCTTCGCCTACAGCTTTGGCATCGCTTCTTCGCTGTTGTTGGGTGTGGGCATGTGCCTGACCATGGGTGTGCTGGGACCTGGCGAGGGCACGTTGTTTGTGCTCGGAATCGTCCTTGGTATCTTGGGTATCGCAGGCGCAAGCGTGAACCTGGTCCTGTATCGCTGGATTCTGGAAACCTCTAAGAAGAAATACGCCTTTGAGATAATGGAGCTTGCCAAGGAAATTGCCGGCGAATAGCTTTTGGCATCAGGGAGAGGCGGGCTTGGGTGAACAGGCAGTAGAGCAGATACTTTACGACGGCGCAGCTTATGGACGAGGCTTTGCTCGACTTGCTGCAGAACAAGGGCGCGGAGTTCATAACCGTTAAGGAGATTTGCAAGAAGGCAGGGGTGGGTCGCTCTACGTTCTACCTTCACTACCAGGGTGTCCCTGACCTCGTGAAGGAGTGTTCGGAGCATGTGAACACCAAGTTCTTCGAGCGCTTTGAACAAAGCGCCGCAGACACGATCGGGGCTATCCGTACGGCTCCCCTCGACGAGCTCGTTTTCGTAACCGACGAGTATCTGAGGCCCTACCTCGAGTTCGTCCAAGACAACTGCTCCATCTATCGCGCGATGCTCGCAAACGGGCATACGCTGCAAGCTCAGGAGCGATTCGAGGCCCTAGCGAAGCACATCATCGACCCAGTGTTGGAGCGCTTTGGCTATCCCAGCGAGCAGCGGGCCTTCGGCATCAGTTTTTATGTGCATGGGCTCTCTGCCGTGGTACAGGACTGGATTCGGAGCGGCTGCGAAACGCCTATCGATGAGATGGTGCGCATTATCAAAACCTGCGTGCACCCGAACGGCACGAACCGACGTCTTGCCAACGCTAAAGAGAGACGCGAATGAAACGATGTGACGGCGACGCCCCCTAGGCGCCAAGAGCGCGGGCCGCGCATCCGCCTTGAGAATACTGCGGAAGGAACGGGAAGCGAAAGCAGCAATCTACCTTGGTAAAGGGCGTGTGTCCCTTTCCGCTGCTCGCGCGGGCCGACTCCAGCCGTGCCGGGACTGCCAGCGCGGCCTCGAAGCCGTTTGCGGCGAGAACCAAGGAGGAGGGTTTCCCGTGATGGCGATAGGACGGAGGGGTTTCTGTAGGCGTGTAACCAGTAGGAGCTACTTATCGAAGCCCGCCGCCGCGGAGCTGCTCCTTGTAGTTCTCGCCCCAAGCTCTCATTGCGTCAAGAACGGGTCTGAGTGTCTGTCCCAGGTCGGTGAGCGAGTACTCCACCCGTGGGGGCACCTCTGCGAACGCTTCACGATGAACGAGCCCCGTTTCCTCCATGGTTCGTAGGTTGCTGGTCAGAACTTTCTGCGAAATCTTGCCGATCGAGCGTTGCAGCTCCTTAAAGCGCATCGTGCCTTTGAGCGAGAGTTCGCGCAGGATGAGCACCTGCCACTTGTTGCCGATGAGCAAAAGCGTTGTCTCCACTGGGCAGGCAGGCAGGTTCTCCAAAGTCGGTGTTGTCATGTTCGCGAAACCTCCGTCTGCAATCATGCACGTCATTTACATTAGTTTCCTTTTGGTGCTTACAGCACTTTTATGTGCCTACTTTCCATTATATACCTTTGACGCGTATCGTATGAGCTGCAAGGAAAGCGGCGTCGAGTGCCGCAGGTCGAAAGGAAAGCATGATGACCAAGAAAATCGCAGTTGTAGCAGCGAACGGCAGGGCCGGCAGCCTCATCGTTGAGGAGGCCGTGCGTCGCGGATTCGACGTGACCGCCATCGTACGCGGCGAGAATAGGACCGCCGCTCAGAACTCCGTCATCAAAGACGCACTCGAGCTCACGACGGAAGACCTCGAAGGATTCGACGCCGTGGTGGACGCCGTGGGCGGCTGGACGCCCGAGACCATCCCCGGTATCACCGACGCGGGCATCCACTTGGCTAATGTGCTGGTCGGCACCGATGTGCGCCTGCTCATAGTGGGTGGCGCGGGCTCGCTGTTCGTCAACCCCGAGCATACGGTCACCGTCGATATGGGCCCGGACTTCCCCGATGACTGGAAGCCGCTGTCCGCCGCGGCCGGCAAAGTCCTTGCTCACCTTCGCGAAACGGACGGCCTCAAATGGACCTTCGTTTCCCCTGCTGCTGACTTCCAGGCCGACGGCGAGCGCACCGGTGAGTATATCTTGGCGGGCGAGGAGTTCACACTCAACAGCCGCGGCGAGTCAACGCTCTCGTACGCTGACTATGCGATTGCCATGGTCGATGAGATCGAGTCCGGTGACCACGTCGCCCAGCGCATCTCGGTTGTGAGCAAGTAGCTTCATGCCGTTTGGGAAACGGGAGGGTCGATTCCAGTCGCGTCGACCCTCCCGTTGCGTACCGGGGCAACCAGTCTTGTTGCCTAAGTTGTAACATCTTAAACAATGGTTGAGTTTAAAAAGGGGCGTTTTTGGTACTACCGAGCGTGAGCGTTCTCGTAGGCCTCTTTGATATCTTCTGGCAAACCGTCGGGAATCATGGCCCTCAGCTCAGTCTCATTCTCGCCCTGATTCAGCTGCCCGTAGAACCAGCATTTGTACTTCAGCATGTCCAGCGCGCGGTTCATGTTCGCGATCTCTAGCTCCATGTGGGCCTTCCGCTCCTCGAACATGGCCTTGCGTTTGGGGTATGTCGATGGACCCTCCGCGCACCATTCCATGAACAGCCGGATGTCCTTGATCTCCATCCCCGCTTTCTTGAGGCATTCGATGACCCGAAGCGCCTCGAGTTCCGTATCGCCGAATTGCCGAATGCCGGACGTCCGCTCCAATGCCGGGAACAATCCCTGCTTGTCGTAATAGCGCAGCGTTGAGGCGGGCAAGCCGAACATCTCCGACACCTGTCCGATTGTGTACATGGTTCCTCCGAATCAATCTCGAATTCATTCCTTGACCTAAAGTCAGGTTTAGGTATTACCTTCATTCTCGTCATTAGAACAGGGATTGCAAAGGGTGTTCCGTAATGCGGAAACAGATTTGCACCTAAACCATCGAAAGGGGGAGATCGATCATGGCAATTAAACAGACGGCAGGCAGGGATGCCCTGGGGGAGTTCGCCCCCAAGTTCGCACAGCTCAATGACGATGTGCTGTTTGGCGAGGTGTGGAGTCGAGAAGACGGGCTTTCCCTTCGAGACCGCAGCGTGGTGACGGTTGTGGCCCTGATGGCGCAGGGACTGACGGACTCTTCGTTTAAATATCATCTGATGTCCGCAAAGAACAACGGGGTGACCAGGGCGGAGATAGCGGAAATCCTTACGCACGCGGCGTTTTATGCGGGATGGCCCAAGGCGTGGGCGGCCTTCCGCATGGCAAAGGAGGTCTGGGCGGATGACGATGCCGCTGATGCAAAAGCCGAGCACCAAAACGAGATGGCCTTTCCCATCGGTGCCCCCAACGACGCATTCGCGAAGTACTTTATCGGGCAAAGCTACCTCGCGCCTCTATCAACCGAGCAGGTTGGCGTCTACAACGTGACGTTCGAGCCCGGCTGCCGCAACAACTGGCACGTGCACCACGCCAAAAACGGCGGCGGACAGATTCTCATCTGCGTGGCTGGTCGAGGGTTTTACCAGGAATGGGGTAAGCCGGCGCAGAAACTGCACCCTGGCGACGTGGTCAACATTGCCCCAGGGGTGAAGCACTGGCACGGAGCCGCACCCGACAGCTGGTTCTCACATCTCGCGTTGGAGGTTCCGGGTGAGGAAGCCTCCAACGAGTGGTTGGAACCTGTGAACGATGAGGATTATCTCAAAGCGACTGACAAGGAGGCTTAAATACCTTCGCCGTCCGCGCCGCCGAGAGCAGCGTGCTCAAATCGGCTTGGATCGCCTCTGCCTTGCTTCCAAGCTGCAACGGAGCCGAGTCGCCCGAGATGTTTACGCTCAAAAGGTGCGCATCCGGCAGCTTCGCGGTCATGCTCCAGAACGGGAGCGTGATGATGCCGGGGGTCATCTCGCCTACGCCGAGCTCCAACAACAGCACGCGGCGATCGCTGCGCTCGCGCACGAAGCGCTCGTATCGTCCGAGGCTCTCGCGCCAGGCCGCACCCTGCAGAAACGTGTCATCGCGCACCCACGGCACAAGCTGCCAGCCGCAATGCGGGCATCGGGGGATATCCTCGCTGAGGACCTCGAACCCCGCCATGCCCGCGAGCATGCGTTCGACGTAGGGGCTCGCGTCGAAGAGCTCGTCGCAGCATGGCTGCTTGCACTGAAGGTGCGCGAAGCTTCCCTGATAGTTACAGGTTCTCTCGTCGGGAAACGTCTTCTCGACTTGGGTGTCTACATTGGTGCTCAGGATGAAGTAATCCTTATGGCCGATGAGGGACCGTAGGTCGAGATAGGGCTGCGAGGTCGGCTCGCGCAGCATGAAATCGATATATCGCGCGTAGTAGGCCCATTGCTGCTCGAGGCTGGGGTAGAGGTGGTAGAAGCCGTCGAAAAGGCTCTTGAAGCCAAAGGCTTGCTGCCAGTCCGCCATTCCTGCGCGCGCCATGCCCGCGCGGTTGTAATGGTTGAACCCGGCGGCGCTCGACATGCCCGAGCCGATGCCGACGATGATGGCGTCGGCATCGTCGATAAGGCTTCGAAGCCTACGCGCTTCTCTTTCTAGGGGTGGCATCGGGCGATCTCCTCGAAAGCCGGGGCCATATCGCCGTCAACGAGAATCGTCTCGCACGATGCATCGGGCGCCATGGCCTGGCTGTAGTTGAACACGATGTAGGTGGCGTGCTCGCAGACGTTCGCGATCTGGGCGAGCATGTGCTTTATGATGCCGTTGCGCAGTCCCACGCCAAGTTCGAGGATGGCGACCCTGCCGTTGCGATGGGCTTGCACAAGGCGCTCGAGCTCCTCGAGCTGGGCCGTGGCGAGGGCGTCTGGATGGGCGAGACGCCGCTCGTCGATCGACGTGCGTATGCTCCCCTCCGTCTCGAGCACGCGGTTCTCGTTGAACCCTGCGCGTACGAAGTGCCCGTCGATATTGCACGTGATCACGAAGGTGTCAGCGTGCTCTGTAAGACGCCGCAGCCCGTTCATGAGCGGGCTGGGCTCATACTCGACATACTCCTTTTGATGGAACCGCTCGACCCATCGGCTTCGCACGCTGGCATCCGGGGAGGCGAGCCCCTGCAGTATGCAGCCGATGCCGTCGGCCTGAGCGAGGTCCCCGTACGCCTCTTGGAAATGAGCATCGGCGCAGAAAAGGTTGAGCCCCTCCGCCATGTCGAGTCCGTTGCTAGCGCCGATGATGACAAGATCCGCTTCGGCTAGCGCCCTGCCTATGCGAACTGCTTTCGCCGTCTCCATGCGCTACCTCCCCAGCGTCTTGCGCACGTCGGCGAGCACGTCGGCGATGTCGGCGCGAACGGCGAGCCCCCGATCCTCGATCGCGCGGGGGAGAAACTGCGTCTTGTTGTTTACGGCGATGTAGCTGGCCTGCGGTAACTGCGCCGTGAGGGCCCAGAACGGCTCCTGGATAAACGCGGGCGTCATGCGGCCCACACCCAGCTCGAGGAAGAGGATCCTCTGCCGTGCGTGCGCGTCGAGCCAGTCGGACACCTTGCGGTACTGCTCCTCGTAGAGTTCGCCTTGCAGGAAGTTGCCGTAGCCGCGAACCCAGGGGAACGCCTCTGCCCCGCAGTGCGGGCAGCGCGGCACGAGCTCTGTCGGAACCTCCAGACCGTCTCCCATGGCCTCTACCATGTGGGAGACCGGCTCGACCGCGTTCCACACCGCGTCGGTGCAACAGCGGGAGCACTGAAAGAAGCGGTGGTCGCCTTGGATCTCTGCCACCTTCTCCCAGGGGTAGAGCTTCACAAACTGCGTGTCCTGGTTGGTGGTGAGCACGAAGAAATCCTTCTCGGCGAGAATGGCGTCGAGGTCCTTGTAGGGCTTGCGCAGCGGGGCGTTGAGCGTGGTGTCGAGGAAGGTGGCGAGGTATCCCCAGCGCGCCTCGGCGGTGGGCCAGCGGTAGAACGACCCCTCGAAAGCGCCCTTGAAACCGTAACGCTCGGCGAATTTGCCGAAATGCCTGCGATAGGTTGCGTTGTCCTCGTAATAGAAGTCGCCGCCGCCCGCCGCGGAGAGCCCAGAGGCCCCGCCCACCAGCACGCAATCGGCTTCCTCGATCATGCGGGCGAAGTCCCTGATTTGCTGGTCGTAGGGCTCGGGCTCGCGGTCACTCAGCTCATAGGGCGTGCCGCCGCTGCGGTAGGCGGCCTGAAGGGAAAACGATTGGTTGGTGAGCTCGATAACGAGCTGCTCGTACAGGGTCACTGGATACCTTCTTTCAGCTATTATAAACAGGTGTCTATAAAAAGTATCCATGTCGATTTGCTTAAGAGCAATGAACAGCTTCGGCCTGCTGTCGATAAACGAGCGTTTGCCGGGCATTGTCGAGCGTTGCAATTGGAGGGGTAATGGAAGCGGGGAAGATCGATCGTCGCCGACGCTATACACTCTCGGTCATACGGGAGGCGTTCTTCGCGCTGCTGGCCGAGGTCGGCTTCGCGAAGATGACGGTAGCGGATATCTGCCGACGCGCCGATATCAACCGTGGCACGTTCTATCTGCACTACGAGGACAAGTTCGCCCTGCTCGACGCGCTTATCGACGAGGCCTTGGCGGCGGTGCCGCCGCTCGAGGGAACGGAGGCGGGCGCCCTCTGCCAGCGTCCGCCGGCAAACGATGACTATTATCTGCTCTACTCGGATGACGACGCGTACGCCCGGGTGGCACAGCGCGTCGTCGAGCGCGGCGCCGAGCAGATGGTTCCCTCGATCATGGAGGAGACTGGGCTTTCGCGCGAGGACGCCTATCTGCTCTTTGTCCACAACGTCCAGGGAAATCTCGCGGTCAACCGCCTGCTCGGTTGGAGGCGAGGGCCCGAGTTTGCCCACGCTCAGGAGCTGCTCAGCGCCTATTCCGAAGGAGGTATGCGGGCGGTATCCGCCCGCTATGATTCTCGTAGTTCATCTTGACCACGGGTTCATTTCAGGTAAGCAGTGCAGCTATGAGCTGAGGATAAAGCGCCATCGTGTGCCCCGCGCTCTCGACTTCTCGGCAGAAATGTGAGCCTTTGGTCAATGTATCTCAAGATTGAGCGTTGGCTCCGCTTTTGATTTGGTGACATGACGGAGTGCGACGGCATGGCATTGTCGCATCGCTGTGCTGTCGCAGCGCCAGACGTCTTCGTGGCCGCCGTTCAGCCCTCGTCGAGCTCCTTCAGTCGGGAGAGGCAGCGGTCCAGAAACCCGCTCCTGGCTTGCGCGGCAAGGAGTCCGTCGCAGAAGCGGTCGCCACGAACGCACCACGTGATGCATGCGCGTATCAGGTCAATGTCCCCATGGTCGATGTCACAGCTGTCTATGCCTTCCGAGGTGTCGATGCTATGGCGTTCAAGCGTCTCGAAGTAGCTGGTGTCCGCGAACCCGTCCAGTTCATAGAAATCGTCGACGAAATCCTCGAGTCCGAGCGTCCCGCCCCCAAGCTCGACATTCATGTTTCTGTCCGTCAGCTTGCCAGCGTACTTGGTTAGTCTTTCGAACGTGTTCGCTCCTTAGCTCAAAAGTCCGTTGTCGCCCAGGTAGTCCACGAAGGCATCGATGATCCGTGCCGTGCGAGTCGCGATGTCTATTTCGGTGAAGTCTTCCATGACTTGTGTCAGGCGCTTGAGTTCCGCGATCTTTGTTCCGGCTTTGCGCTTGCCATTGCCGTCGGTGTATCCCTCATAGTACTTGCGTTTATCGCTGAATCTGTAGTCGGCCGCGCGGATGTTTACACGCTTCTCGAGCAGCGCCTTGTTACCCAGCGCCTCCAGGTTGGATTGGTCGACGAGCGGGTCTACCTCGTTGCGCTTCTTGGCATAGATGTGCTCAATTTCGAGCGTGGTGTCTAGGTCCATGAGTGGTTGATCTGGGTCTGCGTACGCCCACCAAGTGAGCATGGACTTCGTTACAGGCCTGCCGTTGGTGAACACGTAGGTTCGGAATCGCTCAGCAATATTTGCGCGATTGAAGTGGTGGTTGGGAAACTCCACCGGGCGGTGCTCCACGATGTTGATCATCTCGGGATACACTGGCGAACGCAGCGCATTTACGCCGGGACGCTCAATGGCGTAGGCGAGAACGAATGCCGTGATCTTGTTTAGAAAGCCGTAGAGTGCCTCGTCATCGAGGACACTTTTGCTGTCGCGGTTGGCAAGGAACCAGACGCTTAGCAGATAGGTCCACATGCCGTTGGGGGCGTAGCCCAGCACGAAGAGCCTGCGGAGCACGCGCTCACTGAACCCTTCCTGCGCATCGACGCGTTTCCAGAAGCCGAGCAGCGCCTCGAGATCGTCGAGCGTGGCGTCCTCCTTGAGCATGGCGTAGCCATCGGCACCGAAGAAGTCGCGCAACGATGCGGTGGTCGTGTCGCGGATGCCTTTCTTCGCGCGGCGGTAGTACATATAGCGCGTAAATAGCTCATCGGTTGGTGTACCGCGCATGGGCCGGAAGATAGCGTTCGCTCCCTCCTCGAGCGCCTTCCAGCGACGGATGAACTCGTCCTTGCGCCCCGTGTCGGAATAATGCTTGTAGAACTGGCTTTTGAAGATGTCGGCATCCGAGAGAGGCAGCCCTCGGTCGTTTAGAGTCGAGAAGATGCGTAGCGCGGTGTCCTGCGACTCCGCTTCAATGGGCAACAGTATCACATTGTTGATGACGCGTGTGGCCATGTAGACGGTGTAGGTGGGCCACTCGCTCACCAGTTTTTCAATTTTCCTCTGGAAGAAAGCGAAGTTGCGGGCATAAGCGCTCTTCCAGCCATCGCCTACGTTGCCCTCTCGTAAAATCTCGAGGAATTCATTCTTGTCGTTGTCCGATGCAACCTCGGAGTCGATCTTGAGGCGCTCCATGTCGGGCTCGTCGAACTCGTCGGTTTTCCATACACAACGGGCGATTGCCTCGCGCATCTTCACAGACTGCTTATCCTTCATGTTGGTGAACTTGTCGTAGAACGCGCGGAGCAGCAGCATGATGGTGGTGAGGCGTTGCTGGCCGTCAATGATCTCGAGTTGACCAGAGAGGTTCTTAAAGGTGACGATGGGTCCTAGAAAGTATTCGTCGTTCTCGCTGTCGAAACGCTCGTAGTCATCGCCTGGAAAAGCGAACGAGAACAGGTCGTCCCACAGCGTTGCGCATTCATCCTCGCCCCAGGCGTAGGGCCTCTGGTAGTCGGGGATGAGGAAGTCCGATCGCTTATCGGTGAGAAGATCGCGAATCGATCGCTGGTCGATGTTGAGCTTGGACATGAGCTGTACCTTCCGCGCGGGAACAATCAAGATGACACGGATTATATCGCCGAAGTCGTCATTCGCTCTATTGCTGCGAGCTACTGAATCTGGCAACCTCTGGCCAACCCTTACGGTTTCATGTCGTGATCCATATCGGCGCTGATTAATGTCCGTGATGCTTCTGCTTGCACCTTCTTTGGAGAGCGCGAGCGAGAGATGCGATCTACAGACGTCTGAATAGCTCCATCCGTTTTGGTTACAACAAAATGTGTGCCGCGCGCCTGCGGCATGAAGAAGGGAGATTCTTGTGAATATCGTTGTATTGAGCGGCAGCCCGCGTAAGGGCGCCAATACCGATACCATGGTCGAGGCGTTTGCCGAGACCGCGCGCGAGGGCGGCCATACGGTCGAGGTCATCCGCGTTGCCAGCAAGAAGATCGCCGGCTGCCTGGGATGCCAGTACTGCTTCGCCCATGAGGGCACCTGCGTGCAGAAGGATGACATGGCCAACGTGATTGAGTCGCTGAAAGACACCGACATGGTTGTCTTCGCTTCGCCTATCTACTGGTTTGATATCACTGCGCAGGAAAAGACCGCCATCGACCGCCTGTACGCCTTCGGTGCCACGGGTTTCCCGTTCACCAAGACGGCCCTTTTGCTCGATAGCCACAGCGAGGGTGTCTATGATGCGGCGATCGCTATGTACAAGTCAACCTGCGCGTACTGCAAGTGGGAGGACCAGGGCATTGTCACGATTGGTGGCATGACCGAGCGCGACAGCATGGCATCGTCGCCCAAGTTGAAAGAGGTGCGAGAGCTCGCTCGCAAGCTCGCCTAAGGACAAGAAGAACGCATGGCAATCAGCGTTGGTGGAAATGCTTGCTGTCCTTACCGAGAGATAGGGGCGAATTCCCTCAAGTGCCGTATAGAACAATTTTTAAACGCAGAAAAATAACTGAAAACAAATTAATCCGCGTTAAAATATTGTCACATAGAAGTTCATGAGGGAAGGTTACGTATGCGTCGCAAGGCAGACGAGCTCCTTAGGGAATGGCGAGACAGAGCTGATAGAAAACCTTTGCTGGTCAAAGGCGTGCGCCAGTGTGGCAAGACCTATTTGCTCAGAACGTACGCCCAGGATCTTTTCGAATCGGTTGTCTACGTTAATCTTGAGAACGACCGGTCGGCGCGAGCGGATTTTTCGGGCGGTCTTGACCCTCATTCGATCGTACGTGCGATCGAGGCTCGTACGGGACAGCGTATCGTGCCTGGCAAAACCTTATTGTTCATTGACGAGATCCAGGCATGCGAGGAAGCGCTCACTTCCCTTAAATACTTTTGCGAAGATGCTCCCGAGTATTACGTTGCGGCTGCCGGGTCGCTTCTTGGGGTTGCCATTAACCATCAGTCGTATTCGTTCCCCGTCGGAAAGACCGACTTGATTGAGATGACTCCACTCGATTTCGAGGAGTTTCTCTGGGCGATGGGGCACGATCAGCTGGTCGACGAGATACGCTCATCATTCGAGATAATGGGTCCTCTTGCGCCAAGCCTTCATGAAAAGGCGCTTGGGCTCTATCGACAGTATCTTGTTGTTGGCGGAATGCCCGAGGCGGTCCAAACGTACATCGATGATCAGTCAATCATTGATGTGGCCGAAAAGCATCGGATTATTCTCGACGGATATTCCGCCGACACCAATAAATATGCTGATGAACGCTTGAGCGCAAAGACGCGTGCGTGCTTCGATTCCATTCCACAGCAGCTTGCCAAAGAGAATCGTAAATTTCAATACAAGGTAGTGCGAGCGGGGGGCAATGCGTCTCTCTTTGGAGATGCTCTCGATTGGCTTGTATTGTCGGGTACGGTGGCGCGCTGCAGCCTAGTCGGGCAGATCGAAAGCCCCTTAGAGGCCTTCGTTAACCCTTCTGCTTTTAAAATCTATCAGGCGGATACAGGGCTGCTCGTCTCCAAGGCCGGTGCTCAACGCGCCGATATTCTAGCCGGCATCGGCGGCACATTCATGGGTGCACTTACCGAAAACTACGTTGCCCAACAGCTTTCAGCCATGGGCTATCCGCTGCATTATTGGGCGCGAGATAATCGTGCGGAAATCGACTTTGTAGTAGAGAAGCAGGGATGCTTGTCTGCGATTGAAGTCAAGGCGGGGGAGAACACAAGATCTCGAAGCCTTTCCTCACTTAAAAAGACCCATCCGGGTGTGCGCCTTATCAGGCTATCTACGAAGCCCTTTGGAATGAATGATGGGCTTATGTCTGTTCCACTTTATGCGGCATTTTGTCTATAGGGATGATGCTGCTGTAATGCATGGGGCCCGGAGCGCGGCATTTACTGTGCTCTGGGCCCCACCGTTTTGAGAGCTTATGGCGGTTCTGCCGTCATCCTAGTCAAACAGACTCGGCATGTCGTTTTCCTTCATGAGGGCACCGGCAGAGGGGAGGCTCTGCGCGGTGAACTTTTCGGCCGAGACGCCGGCGCCAAGGATTTCCTCGGTCGTGCCAACGGTGGTGACCGAGCGGCCCTTCTTGGCCGTAAAGGCCTGGACGCCCTGCGTGTTGGTGGTCGTCTTGGTCTTGAGCAGTGACGTGTTGAAGTTCATCAAACGATAGTCGCTCGAGACCAGCGCGATGTCGCGATCTTCCTTGAGTACCTGCGCATACAGCAGCTTGCTGCCGCCATAGATGGCGTTCTTCAGGCGTTTGCGGTTGGTCTTGGTGACGTATCCGGAAAGTGCAACGCGCACCACGCGGCCGTTCTCAAAGACAAACAGCACGTCGGCCTTGTAGTCCTCGGGGTCGATGACCCAGATGACGCTCTCGTCGGGTTCCATCTCAAGATCGGTCGGAAGGTACGAGCCCAGCTGGGCCGACTTGGTGTCCTCAAACGCCGCGACCTTGCACTTGTACACCTGGCTCTTGTTGGTAAAGACCAGCAGCTCGTGCGTGTTGGAGGACGGGAACTCGATAAAGGGTTTGTCGCCGTCCTTGTACTTGAGCGTGGTCGCCTTCTTGAGCACGCGGTCCGTCATCTTCTTGAGGTAGCCATCGCGCGAAAGCATGATGGTAACCGGGTACTCCTCGACCTCGGGCTCCAGGCTTACCTCGATAACCTCATGGGGCTCGATCCTGCCCGTGCGGCGCGGCATCACGTACTTCTTGTTGACCGCGGCCAGCTCGTCGCTGATAACCTTCTTGATGTTTTCCTCGCTCGAAAGGATCTCCTCAAGCTCGGCGATCTCGCCCTCGAGCTTTGCAATGTCCTTGGTGCGGTTGAGGATGTACTCCTCGTTGATGTTGCGGAGCTTGAGCTCGGCGACAAACTCGGCCTGGGTCTCGTCGATGTCGAAACCCTTCATAAGGTTGGGTACAACCTCTGCCTCGAGCTTAGTGCCGCGGATGATGGCGATGGCCTTGTCGATGTCGAGCAGAATTGCCTCAAGGCCGTGCAGCAGGTGCAGACGCTCGGACTTTTTGCCCAGGTCAAAGTTAATGCGGCGACGCGTGGACTCAATACGCCACTTGACCCACTCGTGCAGGATCTGGCGCACGCCCATAACACGGGGATAGCCGTCGACGAGCACGTTGAAGTTGCACGAGAACGAATCCTGCAGCGTGGTCGAGCGATAGAGCTTGGCCATGAGCTTGTCGGGGTCGACACCGCGCTTAAGGTCGATGGCGATACGCAGACCCGAAAGGTCGGTTTCATCGCGGATGTCTGCGATCTCCTTGACCTTGCCCTCCTTAGAGAGCTTGACGATGCGCTCGATGATGACATCGGTCTTGGTGGTGTAGGGAATCTCGTAGACCTCGATGATGCGCTCTTCGGGAATCCAGCGCCAGCGGGAGCGAATCTGGAAGCTGCCCAGGCCGGTCTCGACGATTTTCTCCATCTCCTCGCGGCGGTAGATAATCTCGCCGCCGGTCGAGAAGTCGGGCATGGGCATGTACTCGAGCAGGTCGCAGTCGGGATCCTGCAGGTAGTGCATCGTGGCGGTGCAGACCTCGTTGAGGTTGAAACCGCAGATGTCGGACGCCATGGCGACGCCGATGCCCTTATTGGCCGAGACAAGGATGTTGGGGAACGTGGTGGGCAGCAGGCGCGGCTCCTTCATGGCGCCGTCGTAGCTGTCGACGAAGTCGACCGGGTCCTTGTCGATGTCCTTGAAGATCTCGGCGCTGATGGGGGAGAGCTTAGCCTCGGTATAGCGCGAGGCGGCGTAGCTCAGGTCGCCCGAATAGTACTTGCCAAAGTTGCCCTTCGACTCCACGAAGGGGGCAAGCAGCGCCTCATTGCCGGTGGCCAGACGCACCATCGTCTCGTAGATCGCGGCGTCGCCGTGCGGGTTGAGCTTCATGGTCTGGCCCACGATGTTGGCGCTCTTCTGGCGCTCGCCCTTGAGCAGACCCATCTTGTACATGGTGTAGAGCAGCTTGCGATGCGAGGGCTTAAAGCCGTCGATCTCGGGGAACGCACGCGAGACGTTGACGCTCATGGCGTAGGGCATGTAGTTAACCTCGAGCGTCTGCGTGATCGGCTGGTCGGTGACCTCGGAGTGCAGGCCGATGACGTTCTCGGCGTTGACCTGCTTTTTCTTTGGCTGGTTCTTCGTCTTCTTCTTTGCCACGATTTCCTCTTGAACTTCTTATGGGCCGTCGTTATCGATTTGCTGCTATTGCAGGTCCAGCTGGTCCAGGTATTCCTTGCCGTGCTCGGAGATATGGCGCTTGCGGCCTGCTTCGTCGTTGCCCAGCAAAAGGTTGAACATAGTCTCCATCTTGGTGACGTCCTCGGGCTCCACCTTGATCAGGCGGCGCGTCTCGGGGTTCATGGTGGTGAGCCACATCATGTCCGGATCGTTCTCACCAAGACCCTTGGAGCGGTTGATGGAACACTTCTGGTCGCCGATCTCCTTAAGGATGCCGTTCTTCTCGAGCTCGGTGTAGGCAAAGTAGGTCTTCTCTTTGCAGTTGATCTCGTAGAGCGGCGATTCGGCGATATACACGTAGCCCTCGTCGATAAGTGTGGGCACCAGGCGGTAGAGCATGGTGAGCACGAGCGTGCGGATGTGATAGCCGTCGACGTCGGCGTCCGTACAGATGATGACCTTGTTCCAGTTGAGGTTGTCCAGGTCAAAGGCACCAAGGTTCTTGATCCGCTTGTCCTTGATCTCCACGCCGCAGCCCAGCACGCGCATAAGGTCCATGATGATGTCGGACTTAAAGATGCGCGGGTAGTCCTCCTTTAGGCAGTTGAGGATCTTGCCGCGGACGGGCATAACGCCCTGGAACTCGGCGTCGCGCGACGTTCGGATGGCGCCAGCTGCCGAGTCGCCCTCTACGATGTAGATCTCGCGACGGTTTTTGTCCTTGGAACGGCAGTCGATGAACTTCTGCACGCGGTTGGCCATGTCGGTCTTCTGCTGCAGGTTGGTTTTGATGCTCTGGCGGGTCTTCTCGGCGTTCTCACGCGAGCGCTTGTTGATGAGCACCTGCTCCACAATCTTGTTGGCGGCGTCTTTGTTCTCGATCAAATAGGTCGAGAGACGCTCCTTAAAGAAGGCGGTCATGGCCTGCTGGATAAAGCGGTTATTGATAGCCTTCTTGGTCTGGTTTTCGTAGGACGTCTGGGTGGAGAAGCAGTTGGTCACCAGTACCAGGCAGTCCTGGACGTCCTGCCATTTGATGCCGCTCTCGTTTTTGTTGTACTTGCCCTGTTGCTTGATGTAGGCGTCGATGGCGCTGGTCAGAGCACTGCGGGCCGCCTTCTCGGGCGAACCGCCGTTCTCGAGCCAGGAGGAATTGTGGTAGTACTCCTGCATCATGAAAGTGCGCGAGAAGCACATGCAAGCAGTGATTTTTACGTTGTAATCGGGCAGGTCCTCGCGATCGCGACCGCGACGGTCGGCCTCGATAAAGAAGGGCTCGGTAAGGTAGTCGGTACCGACCTTCTCGAGCACGTAGTCCTCGATGCCCTTGGGATAGCAAAAATCCTCTTCGGAAAACTCGCCATCGTCGCCCTCGATGCGTAGGCGGAAGGTCACGTTGGCGTTGACCACGGCCTGACGGCGCATGGTCTCGCGATACCAGTCGTGGGGAATGCTAATCGAGGTAAAGACCTCAAGATCGGGGCGCCACTTGATGGTGGTGCCGGTGCGGTTCTCGTCACTGGGCTCAATCTCGAGTGCCTTCTTCTTGGCGCCGACGACCTTGCCTTTCTTAAAGTGCAGGGAGTACTTGTTGCCGTCGCGCCAGACGGTGACGTTCATGTACTCGGAAGCGTACTGGGTCGCGCACGAGCCCAGGCCGTTGGTGCCGAGCGAGAAGTCGTAGTCGCCGCCCTGGTTGTTGTTGTACTTGCCGCCGGCGTAGAGCTCGCAGAAGACGAGCTCCCAGTTAAAGCGCTTCTCGGAAGGGTTCCAGTCGAGCGGGCAGCCACGGCCATTGTCCTCTACCTGAATAGAGCCATCGCGAAAGGCGGTGAGGGTGATGAGCTTGCCGTAGCCCTGGCGCGCCTCGTCAACGGCGTTGGACAGGATCTCGAAGGCGGCATGCGCGCAACCGTCGAGTCCGTCCGAGCCAAAGATGACGGCGGGGCGCAGGCGTACGCGCTCCTCGTCCTTGAGCTGGCGGATACTGTCGTTACCATAGTTTGCGGTGTTTTTTGCCATACTCGCTCTCTCGGTGCTCCTTTGCTGCGTTTTAGTCATATAGATAGTCAAGGTAGCATAGCCCAGCCCTTGGGCGATTCCACCCAACACGAAATCCATCGAACAATCGTTCGGAGTCGGGCACCTTTGGCTTCTGCGGTCATTCCCTGCGCGGTGTGGTGCTCGTGTTAAAACCGTGGCTTATCGGCTGGTAGAATTGCCGCATCAAGACTGCATGTTGTTTGAGGGGGCGCAATGACCGAGAAAGAGAAGATGGAGCGCGGTGAGTGGCATGATGCCAACTTTGACGAGGAGCTCCTGGCGCAACGCGCGAAGGCGGAGGCGCTCTGCTATGACTTTAATATGGCAAAACCTGGAAGCGACGCACAGCTCGATGCTTTGAAGTCCTTGCTCGATACCGATCTTCCCGGGGGGCTGACGGTCCTTTCGCCTGCCTACTTTGACTACGGGAGCAAGACGACCTTTGGTGAGGGCTGTTTTGTAAACCATGGCTGCTACTTTATGGACGGCGGCTCTATCACCTTTGGTGGCAACGTGTTTATCGGGCCGTTTTGCGGCTTCTACACCGCTTCGCACCCCCTAAAGGCAAAGGACCGCAACTTGGGTCTCGAGAAGGCTCTGCCCATCGTTGTCGGCGATAACTGCTGGTTTGGCGCGAACGTGTCAGTGCTGCAGGGAGTTACCATCGGCAGCGGTTGCGTAATTGCCGCGGGCAGCGTCGTGACGGAAGACCTTCCAGACAACGTGGTGGCGGCAGGCGTCCCCGCAGTCGTCAAGAAGACCATCGAACAATAACGAAGCCCTTAAACGATAGTGCCCCACTGTCCTCGGTGGAATGCGGGGCGAGGAAGCCGAGCTCGACTCCGCTGGCGACATCTAATGCGCAATGGGCTGGCTCTGGGTATTCAGAACCAGCCCATTTTGGTGTTCGATGAGCCGGGTCGGCGTCTCTCGCAAAAGTAACTTGGAGCTAGCGAGGCTTATCCGAATTGACCTCATCGGCGGCGTCTTTTTCGAGCGCCGTGCGGCGGGCGCTGTAGGCGATGAGGCCCGCGCCTGCCGCGGCGAGTGCTGCAGCGGCTGCCGTAAGGGCAGCGTTGACATCGCCCGTGCCCGCAAGCGCGCCCGCTTTTCCGGAGCGCTTGTTATTGCCGTGGTCCTTGCCGCTGCCGGAGCTGCTTCCGCCGGAGCCGCCGCCCTCGTCAGTATCGCTGCCACTCGAGCCACCATCGCCGTCCGCCGTCATCGGGGCGTCGTGAAGTCCTGTCGTATCCGCGCTGTCACATATGCCGACCTGAACTTCTGAGCGTTCGCATGCCGCGTCGGGCACATGAAGCTCGTGCAATACGGCACCCAGCGCCGAGTTTGCGCCCGGTCGGATTTCCTTGAGCGTTACGGGATCGAGCGCCACCAGGTCACGCGCCTTCGCATACAGCGTTACGCGTTTGCCCACTTCGTCGCTCCAACTCTCGGGGATAGCGAAGCTCATGCGGAACTGTGCCGTGCAACCCGGTGCCAGCACGGCGTTGCCGTTGTCGGCTACCAGCGGGTGCGTTGCAAAACGTGCGCCCAGCGTCTCGAGCGCGTACTTTACGTGTGCCATGTCGTTGGCCGAAGCGTCTTCGGCAAGCTCTGGATCGTAGATCGAAGCCATGCGTGCGTTCGCTCCGAATCCGATGGATGCGCTGGAGAACGGCTGGCTGGAGCCCTCTCGGTACAGATCGATTGTGCCGGCAGTCAGCAAAGTGTTGCCGTCGTTTCGCACCGTGACCATGAAGGATTCGCCTGCTGCTCCGGGCACCACCGCGCCCGAGGTAGCGACCGCGCCCGTCGGAGTGGCACACGCCACCAGAGGCACTTCGATGCCGTGCAGCTCTGCCTCGCTCTTCTCCGCGCTCACAATGTGCGTGGCGAGCGCGGAGAGCATGCCTCCCGACGTCAAAAATGTCGTTATCTGATCGACGGGATGGTCCAGCTCGCACATCACGAACGGCTCCGTGAACAGATCGCCTGCCAAGGTGCTGGCGAAGATGCGGAAGTGCTTGCCCATTACTGCTACCGGGTTGCCTTCTTCGTCGTAGGTTTGCCCCACCTTGCCATCGGTGTTCTCTACATAGAGCGCGCACCTGCCGTTGTTGCTTACGCTAAACGATGCCGGGCCACAGCCTGCGGCACCCACGGGCTGCGTTGCAAATGCCGATGCGCCTCGCGTCCAAGTAATATGCTGCAGCTGCTCGTTGACGGTGGCCAAAAAGCCCGAATGTTGTGGCCACGGCACCGCATGGGGCACCGTGGCGTCTGGTGGCATAACGCCCCAGCCCGCAATGGACTGGCCGATCACGGCGTACGATGCGCAGCCGCAACCGTCTGCGGTCTCGTACGCAACGGGCACCACCATTTTGCCGTTGATATTCTCGGGCTCGCTCAGCTCGATACTCGACGGTGCTTGCGGAAAGCGAAGAACTTGGCGGAACGTCAGGCTGTCGCCCAAATCATCCGACCACAGGGTAAAGCATTCCAGCGCAACCTCGGCCTCGCTGCCGAGCGCCTTCTCTGCGGTGGTTCCGCGGCGGTGGAGGTAGGCACCCGACAGGCGTCCGTTGACCAGCGTCTTGCCCACCGTGATACGCGGGCACTGCAGGCAATGGTAGCCATCCTCTTGCAGGCGGCCGCGCGAGATGCTGCGCCATGACGTATGCGACACCACGCGGATCTCGTCATTACTTATGCGCAGGCGCACAACGGACAGTATGCCGGCTGTGCTTGCCGTATCGAAAAGGGTGTTGTCGCCGGCGGGGCGCTCGCCCGAGACCAGCAGCACGTAGGCGTCCTGGTTTCCTCTTCCGTCCGTATATTCCACCACGTCGAAGTCGTAATCGAATATGCCGTCGCGCTCCACGTCGCCCTCGCCAAACCCAAGGGGAAAGTCCACGGGCGTGGGAGCGGACCACGTGCCGTTTGCCTTTGTGTGCACCACCAGGCGCGAGCGGCCATTGTCGCCGTAGCGCACCGAGGCGATACGGAACAGGCATTCTACGCCGGCAATCATCGTTAGCTTCATGTGGGCTTCGCTGAGCACGCCGGAAAACAGCACGTTGTCGCTCGAGGGTTTTATGCCGCCACGCTCGTCCTCCGACACGCCGGCAGAATTGGCGTTCGGGTCCGCAACGGCGTTCGTTGACTGACCGATGTAGGTGTACTCATACATCGGCGCGGCGTTTTCGTCGTTCTCTACCAGTGCATGGACGAAATGCTCGACCTGTCCCGTGTCGTCGCTTTCTGAATCCGCCTCGAGCTCAATGCGCGTGGCCGCTTGATCCCAATCGCGCACGACAGGCGCGGCATTTACGGCAGTGGCCTTAACCTCGGCGCGTGCGAGCAGCTCGGCGTTGGTGACGATGGTGGCCGATGCGATAAACTGCGGCACACCACCTGCCTCGGTGTTGCCGGGCGTGCCGAAGCAGGCATCCAGCGTGTAAGGCGTATCTCCACCCAATGCCAGCTCAGAGCGTTGGGGCACATACCGGTCGTCATTGTTCACCGACATATTCCACGAATCGATGAGTGTGGGCCACGACCCCGACCAAGCCTTGGTGGTCCACTTGAACATTACGAACTGGAGTATCACATCGACATCGACGTCTGCACCCACGCGCAGCCGCGGAAGCTGGTGTCCATCTGCCTTCTCGTACCCAATGAACAGCGTGAGGGATGCGGCACCGCGCACGGCAGACGAAGCGACGCCTGCAACGCCGGCTCCAAAGGTGACGGCAAGTCCGATCTGGATGGTGAACGAGCCCGACGTGTTGGAATAGTCGAGCGAAATGTTCTTGAAAAACGCCGCGCCGCTGCCGTGCGTGTGGGCACCCACAGCGAGCGCCAGCTTCGCCAGCACCCAAGGGTTGACGTTTAGGAAAAATGGCACCGGTCCTAGGGTAAACTGCTCGGTCCAATTGAGGTCAGTTCTTACCTGGAAGAGGGCCTTAATATTGCCGTATGCAGGGTCGTTGTTGTTACCCCAGGTTTTGCCCACCCAATCGTAGGCGAGCGAGCCGTACAGCTGTGTGGCGATATCCATCGTGAACAGCGGCGTGCAATGGTGGCGAAGGAGCTTGGTGTTTCTTGGATCGGTGCCCGAACCGGCACTCATACTCTTGTACTGATTCCACTTCCCCTCCATCTCGTCGAGGTAGCGGTTTGCCTGCTTGGCGCCCGACTCACGCGGCGATTTCTTCCAGTATTCCGGATCAGGGTTGCCCGAATCGTTCATATAGCTGGCTGGTTTGTATCCTCCGCCAAACAGTACGTACCCGGCAAACGAGAAATCGAACAGAATGGGGAACGAGGGCATCCAGCACGTGAACTTATTACCACCGATGCCGGGAAACGATGCGGGGAAATCAAACGGAGTGATCTCTTGGTCCATAGTGGTGGGGACGATAGTGGTCGATCCGGATTCCGCCTTTGCCGCCGGCGCGGTAACAACGGCCATGGGGGAGGAGAGCGTGTAGGTTTTGTCCTGGTAGTCGAGGACAAAGCGCAGCTTGCATCCTTCTTCCAGAAGGCTCGACGCTGCATCGAGGAACTTGTCTTCGAGTGTGAACGTCGCCAGATTATCCGCGCTCGATGCGCTGGCCTTGATCTGACCAATCTGCGTGACGGTTTCGGTTGAGCTGCCCGCAGCGGGCATCACTTTATTGATATGCAATGTTGCCTGCCCGCCCTGCGGCAGATGAGCCTGCACGGTAAATGCGTGCGTATCGGGCTGCTCGTTTGCCGTGTCGTCCTTCGGCAATGCCATGAACGTGGCTTCAGCGTACTGGATGTCCCATTCGTCGAATGTGAGCTGGCGGAAGTACGGCTCGCCGTCGGAAAGCGGACGCGTGGGCGCGGTTATGGCGGTGCCGCCCTGGATACGCGCAAGGGGAATCTCGACATCGCGGTAGCCCGCCATGCTAATGGAGATGCCGCCGTTAAAGTCGTACGCGTCAAGGAGCTTTGCCTCGTCTACGTAGCCTTCCGAAAGCGAGGCAATCTCAAAGATGGCCGTGCCTTCGTCATCGGTCGTGGCGGCGAGCTGCTTGCCTGCGGCGTAGCGCGACGTGAGCGTGACCTGCGCTCCCTTGATGGGCATATTCTTGTTGGCGACGTCGACCACGACCACACCAAACATGGTGCGCGAGAGAACGAGCACCCTGAAGGGGTCTTTTTCGTCGGCATAGGCCGCGGTGGGCGCGAACGGCAGCAGGAAGGCATTTTCGCTTCCCGGCACGCGAGGCAACATGATGCTCGCTAGTGAGGACGCTCCGGCAACAAGTAACGAACGGCGATCAAGCATCTTGGGCTCCCATCCCGCAAATATCGGTGGAAATAATCCAATTTTGCGAGAAGACGCTTCGTGGCGGTAGTGCCGTTCAAGGGTCAAAATGTCCAAATTGATCGAGCGAAGCGCCGGGTTCCGGAACGCGTTCGATGCGCTTGGCAGCCCGGTCGCTAACGCAACATGTGCGCGACCAGCTCGGCGCGTGTGCCGATGCCAAGCTTTGCGTATACGCCGGATAGGCGGTTTTTGACGGTGCCCGGCGATACTCCCATATGGCGTGCGATTTCAGCGTTGGTCCATCCGCGGCAGGCGAGCATGGCCATGGTGAACTCTGTGGTCGTTAAATCGTCGGCAACGTCCTCGCCCGAATCGGGGTTGTGGATGCGCCGCCAGCCGTAGCTGAAGCGGTACGTGATCTCGATGATGCGTGCGAAGTCGTCAGGGTATTGCGTTTTTAGGCATGCCTCGATGAGCCCCTGCAAAAGGCCGTGGTGCTCGCCAATGAGCTCGATAAGGCCGTCGGGGCGCGCAATGTCCCAAGCGGCTCCAAAATGCGCTTTTGCGGCGTCGATGTCCTTGAGGCTCATGCATGCCATGGAAGCTGCCAGGTGCAGGAACAGTTCCGAGATGGGATAGCTTCCCTGTTTCATAATTAGGGCGTTTTCCGCCATGCCCAGGCTGCGGCCGTATTCGCCGCGCAGATACAAGGCGTGCGCCATCACGTAGCTGGCGAACAGTCGCAGGCCTTCGGGTAGGTGCGCCGCAAGTGGATAAAACTCTTCGGCAGAATACGGGGAAGGCAAGTGCAGCAGGACGCTCGCGGCCGAGGCGAACAGGATATGCGTGGCGTGGACGGCGGGCGATTCCTCGTCGGCCGGCGTATCGAGGATGCCCGCAAGGCACCGGCGGGCGTCGGCGATACGGTTGAGCGACAGACTGGCGTATCCGCAGATAAAGCATGCGGAATAGCGCAGCGCGGGATCGGTGACGTCAAGATAGGGGTGCGCCGTCTTGGCGGCGAGTGCGGCCTGTCCGCGAAAGTACAGCGCTTCTGCCGTGGCGATGGCGCGTGAATCGGGGTCGGAAATGCCTGCAACCGCAGCGTCAATCTGCCCCGGCACAAAGGCGGTGCACATCAACGGCATGGGAACGCATGGGTAGCCATCGCAGTCCATCTTCCATCTCCCATCAGGTGGCAACAATAGCAGCAATTGTACTCCTGTTGCTCGGGACTGGAATTTGTGGGTATCGTCTACGATTATGCTGAACGTATAAAGGAAGAGTCTATTGGCGATGCTCCCAAGGTGGCTACCGAAGTCTAGCTGACCTTGGGATATAGAAAAACTGCCGCCCCTGCAAAAAGCTCTGTCGCAGCGATGGGAAACGTATCTCGTTCTGCATATAATGAGGTCATATGACGGTGCGTCTGCATACGCGCGGCGCATTTCCATCGAACCGAGAAGGAGCTCTGCATGGATCCCAACAAGCGTCCCGACGACATGGTGCGTATCACCACTCCCGAACTTGCCCAGGTGTTCATCGATGAGCAGGTCGCTGCAATCCGCGAGCAGATCGGCGACAAGAAGGTCCTGCTGGCTCTTTCCGGCGGCGTCGACAGTTCGGTTGTCGCGGCCCTGCTCATCAAGGCCATCGGCAAGCAGCTCATTTGCGTGCATGTGAACCACGGCCTGATGCGCAAGGGTGAGAGCGAACAGGTCATCGACGTCTTCAAGAACCAGATGGACGCTAACCTGGTCTATGTGGACGCGACCGATCGCTTCCTGGATAAGCTCGTGGACGTCGAGGAGCCCGAGGCCAAGCGCAAGATCATCGGTGCCGAGTTTATCCGCGTGTTCGAGGAGGAGGCCCGCAAGGTTGGCGACGAGGTCAGTTTCCTCGCCCAGGGCACCATCTATCCCGACATTCTTGAGTCCCAAGACGGCGTGAAGGCTCACCACAACGTGGGCGGTCTGCCCGAGGATCTGCAGTTTGAGCTCTGCGAGCCCGTCAAACTGCTGTACAAGGACGAGGTCCGCGTCGTGGGTCGCGAGCTCGGCCTGCCCGAGAACATGGTCGAGCGCCAGCCGTTCCCCGGTCCCGGCCTGGGCGTCCGCTGCCTTGGTGCCATCACCCGCGACCGTCTTGAGGCGCTGCGCGAAGCCGACGCGATCGTGCGCGAGGAGATCGACAAGGCGGGTCTGACCATCTGGCAGTATTTTGCCGTCGTGCCCGACTTCCGCGCCACCGGCGTGCGCGAGGGCAAGCGCGCCTACGATTGGCCCTGTATCATCCGTTGCATCAACACCGTCGATGTCATGACCGCCGAGGTGCCTGAGCTCGACTGGGCGTTGCTCAAGCGCATTACCGCCCGCGTCACCGCCGAGGTTCCCGGCATCTGCCGCGTGTGCTACGACCTCACGCCGAAGCCCGTCGGCACGGTGGAGTGGGAGTAGGCTTCTACTCTTTTGGGCGAATTGCATTGACAGGGAGGGGGTCCCGCGCAAACGTGTGCGGGACCCCTTTCGTTTTACTGTTCGGTTAATGCTGCGGATCGTTTTGGAAGGCTTGCGAGCATAGTGGTCCCGTTCTCGGAACTTGCTTCGACCTCTACAGCGCCACCGTGAAGCGCTGCAATCTCCCAAACGAGCGCGAGTCCGAGTCCTGCGCCGCCGTATGCCCTGCTGCGGGATTTATCCAGGCGAAAGAACGGTTGGAAGATGCTCTCGTGGTACTGCTTGGGTATTCCCGGGCCCTGGTCCTCGACTCGCAGGAACACGCGGCTGTTGTTGTCGCAGATGGAGACGTTGACAGTCGAGCCGGGGCGGCTGTAACGGATGGCATTTTCGACCAGGTTAAACACCAGCCGATAGAGGAGCGTGTCGCTCCCGATTACTAAAGCGTCTCCAGCACAATTGAGGGCTATGCCCTTATTTTCGGCAAGTGGCGCAAGGTCGGTGAGGACCTCTTCGGACAAGGGACCAAGTTCAACATCGTCCTCGCAAGGAACGCTGCGGAGCTCACTCATCTCGAGCAACACCTTGGTCATCCGCGACATCCGCTCAGTTTGTTCTTGTAGCAGGCCGAGCAGCTCGGCTGTTTCGGGTTGCAAACCGGAGTGCTCGGAGATGAATAGTTCAATCTGTGCTTGCATAAGGGCGAGCGGGGTGCGAAGCTCGTGTGCGGCGTTGCCGGTAAACTGACGCTGTGCAGAGAACCCTTCGCCAAGACGAGCGATCATGTCGTTGAAAGAGGCGCTGCATCGTTGTAGCTCGGTGGGCACATCTTCATTGAGTCTGATTTCGCTTAGGTTGTCAGGCTGCACACGCTCAACCTGAGCTGCAAAAGCCCGTAGCGGTTTGAGTGCACGGCCGCTCACAAAGTATGCCAGCGCGCCGCCAAGGAGTGTGACTCCAGCCGTGATGTACCAGGCTGTCGTGCCAAAAGACTCCTGTGCGTCATTTACGACGATTGTGACCTTGTCATCGAGGGCCGCTTTCGTTGGGTCGAACGCCTGGAGCGAATCTTCGCCGGTTGCGTTAAAGGCCGAGATGTCGCTGCCGATGGCATCCATGTAGCGCATGCCCGTATAGCCGACCAAGCAGTTCGTCAGTACGCATGCCGCACACGTCAGCAGTGCCGTCATAATCGTTATGCGCCATTGCAGCGAAAGCCCTTTCATTCTCCATCCTCCATAACGTAGCCCTCTCCAATCCGATTGCGAATCGGGTCGTATCCCAAAGCGCTGCGTAGCTTTTTGCGGAGCGACGAGATATGAACGCGGGTTGCGTTGCTAAAGCTGTTGACGCTGCTGTCCCATACATGCTCGATAAGCTCTTCCTGGCTCACCGGCCGCCCCTGGTTAAGCATCAGGTATTCCAAGATGCCGGTCTCCTTGCGCGTGAGGGATAGGGTCTCGCCGCCCACGGAGGCGAGGCGCGCCTTGGTGTCAAAGCTCAACAATCCACAGGCTAGAACAACGTCGTTTTGCGTAAAGCGCCTGAGCGTGAGACTGCGTATGCGTGCCGCCAGCTCGTCAAGATGGAACGGCTTGGTGAGGTAGTCGTTGGCGCCCGCATCGAGCCCCGCTACCTTGTCGGAGACCTCGCCACGTGCCGAGAGCACAAGCACCTTGGTCTCACAATCAGTTGTCCTGAGTTGCCTGAGCACGGTCATGCCGTCGACATGGGGGAGATTGAGGTCGAGCACGACAAGATCAAAGGTCTCGACATCGAGCAGATCGAGGGCCTGCTGCCCGTCGTAGCAGCAGTCGACGCTATAGGCTAAGTTGCGCAGGCTGCGTGCGATCGCATCGCACAGCGCCCGCTCGTCCTCGACGACCAAGATGCGCATAACGTTCTCCTTGCATAGTCATTCGCGCTTAACACGGATTTTATAGTCGGTATGGTCCAATGGGTCGCGAAACGAAAGGAGTGGTCAGATTGTTCAAAGCGATTAAGCCTGTGGCGCAGGTGGCTTTGCTGATCGTTGGGGTAGCCATGGTTGGCTTTGGCATTATGCGCGGCGAGGCAGATGCCGTGCTGGCCAAGGCAATCAGGCTGTGCTTGGAGTGTATCGGAATTGGTTAAAAGAAAAAATACCGTATCGCATCTTTTGGCGAGATTTCGCGGATTGATTCAGGCGGCGGCAACGCTTGCGACCAATATTCACCTGCCTAACTTTGCCAAGGGCGGTATCTACCAGGGAGCCGGCAAAGCCGTCTGCGTGCCGGGGCTTAACTGCTACTCGTGTCCGGCGGCCTCGGGTGCGTGCCCCATCGGGTCGTTTCAGTCGGTGGTGGGCTCGTCTAAGTTTAGCTTTTCGTATTACGTCACCGGAACGCTCATTCTGATCGGCGTGCTGCTGGGACGTTTTGTATGCGGCTTTTTGTGCCCGTTTGGATGGCTGCAAGAGCTTCTGCATAAGATTCCCAGCAAAAAGCTCTCCACGAAAAAGCTCAAGCCGCTCACGTACATCAAGTATGCCGTGCTGCTGTTTGCCGTGGTGCTGCTGCCCGTCTTGGTGGTAAACGATGTGGGCATGGGCGACCCGTTCTTTTGCAAGTACATCTGTCCGCAGGGCGTGCTCGAGGGCGCGATTCCGCTGTCGATCATGAACGTGGGAATCCGCTCCGCGCTGGGAAAGCTCTTTACCTGGAAGCTCGCGATCCTCATTGCGGTTGCGGTGCTGAGCGTGCTGTTCTACCGCCCCTTCTGTAAATGGATTTGCCCCCTCGGCGCATTTTATGCACTCATGAACAAGGTGTCGTTGCTGGGGATTCAGGTCGATCATTGTAAATGCGTCTCGTGCGGCAAGTGCGCCAGGGTGTGTCAAATGGACGTGGACGTTACGCGTACGCCCAACCATGCCGAGTGCATTCGTTGCGGCAAATGCGTGGGCGCGTGCCCCGTCGATGCTATTAGCTTTCGCTATGGGCTGGGTGTGACGGGCGACAAACCCGCGCAGTCCACGCAAGCCTGCGAAAACAAATAGGTACCTATATAAGTTTCGATATAAACGGAGGAACCATGAAACTGTCAAAAATTGCGGCTCTGTTGATGCTGCCCGTGCTGGCGCTGACTCTCGCGGCGTGCTCTGCCCCCAAGGGTGACGCGAAGGATGCCACGAGCGGCGATGCGCAGATTGCCGAGCTTGTGGCACAAAAGCCGTCGAGCGCCGAGGAGGCGGCCAAGCTGTACCAGCAGCTGCTGCAAAAGGAAAACGAGATCTTTGCGAGCGATAACGCCCTATGGGAAAAGGTGTTCCTTGCGGCCAACAAAGACACTCCCATGATTGAGGACGGCAAGAACTACGGTGACTTCTTGCTCGATACCATCGAGGGCGCCAAGGATCAGTTTGCGGCTGACGAGCTTAAGACGCTTAAGGCCGGCGCGCAGCAGGTCAAGGAGATCGAGGACAAGCTCATGGCGCTGGAGAAGGAGTTCCCCGGATGTGGCAGCACGCCCGGCGAGGGAGAGAGCGTCGATGCCTCGACCGCGGGCATGACCAACGGCGAGAGCGGGGAGACGAAGTTCCCCAGCTTTAAGGGCAAGGACTTGGACGGCAACGATGTAAACAGCGACGAGCTGTTCTCCAAGAACAAGGTCACCGTCATGAACTTCTGGTTTACCACCTGCAAGCCGTGCGTGGGAGAGCTGGGCGATCTGGAGAAGCTCAACAAGGAGCTTGCCGAGAAGGGCGGCCAGGTCGTGGGCGTTAATTCCTTTACGCTCGATGGCAACAAAGACGAGGTGGCCGATGCTAAGGACGTGCTTTCCAAGAAGGGCGTGACGTATAAGAACATCTGGTTTAAGTCGGACAGTGAGGCCGGCAAGTTCACCTCCAACCTGTACTCGTTCCCGACCACGTACGTGATCGACCAGAACGGCAACATCGTGGGAGAGCCGATCATGGGCGGTATCAACTCCGCTGAGCAGCGCGAAGCGCTCAACAAACTGATCGATCAGGCACTCGCGAAGAGCGAGCAGTAGGTGCGAATGTGACAAAGGGACAGCCCCTTTGTCACATCATCGATGATAAGTGCGGGACGGTGCGCCACGTGGCGTGCCGTCCCGTTCGTTTTTGGGGCAGTACGTTAGATTTCTCACTGGAGCAGGCCAAAAATGAGGATAGAGTAGGACAAACGCGCCGAACGTGAACGGCGGGGGAGCGGGCGAGCGCGCCCGCGCGAGAGAGGTTGCCGTCCATGCTGGATCTCAGAGATATTTGCAAAAGGTACGTTACGCAGTCGTTTACGCAGGTAGCGCTCGACAGCGTAAGCCTGTCTTTTCGCGATAACGAGTTTGTAGCCATCCTGGGTCCCTCGGGTTCGGGTAAAACTACGATGCTCAACGTCATTGGTGGACTCGACCATTTCGATTCCGGCGACCTGTTGATCGATGGCATCTCGACCAAGGACTTCAGCGATCGCGATTGGGATGCCTACAGAAACAATCGCATCGGCTTTGTGTTCCAGAGCTATAACCTCATTCCGCACCAGAGCATTTTGGAAAACGTGGAGCTGGCGCTTACGCTCACGGGCGTGGGACATGCCGAGCGCCGCCAGCGTGCGCGCAAGGCGCTTGAGGCAGTCGGTCTGGGCGAGCACGTTAACAAGCGCCCGAGCCAGCTATCGGGCGGCCAGATGCAGCGCGTGGCCATTGCCCGCGCCTTGATCAATGATCCCGAGATTGTGCTGGCTGACGAGCCGACCGGCGCCTTGGACTCGACGACATCCGTACAGGTCATGGATTTGCTCAAGGACGTTGCGTGCGACCGTCTGGTCATCATGGTCACGCACAATCCCGAGCTGGCGTACAGGTACGCCACGCGCATCGTTACCCTGGCTGACGGCAAGATCACCGACGATTCAGATCCCTTTGATGCTGCCGAGGCCGCGCGTCGCGAGGCCAAGCCCACGCGCAAAACCTCGATGAGCTTTGTGACGGCGCTGGGGCTTTCTGCCCGAAACCTCATAACCAAGAAGGGCCGTACGGCCATGACGGCCTTTGCAGGTTCGATTGGCATTATTGGCATCGCGGCGATTCTGGCGCTCTCCAACGGCGTAAACGGCTACATCAAAAAGGTCGAGGAGGACACGCTCTCGAGCTACCCGCTTACGATTTCCAAACAAGATTACGACCTGTCGTCCATGATGGGCGGGCATGGGACTACCGATGAGGAGGCGTCCAAGGGCGAGGACTCGTCCGATGGCGCTACCGGCGGCAAGGCTCAGGGGACCGATAAGATCCCTGTGGTCACGGCCGTAAAGGATATGTTCGCAAGTGTTAAATCTAACGATATGACGAGCTTTAAGGCATGGCTTGACGACGGCGGCAACGGTATCGACAAAGAGGTCAACGCTATTCAGTATGGTTACGGCGTGACGCCGGTTGTCTATCGTTCGAGTAAGGGCGACGAGAAGCCCGTTCGCCTTGTTCCCAACGCTATGACCGAGGCCATGAGCGGAGGCGCGAGCTCGGCGGCAACGGTGAGCATGGATTCCATGGGAACGTCGGTCTTTAACGAGATGATTGACGACCAGAGCCTGCTCGACAGCCAGTACGATGTCGTTGCCGGCCATTGGCCTACGTCCGCCAACGAGGCCGTGATGGTGCTTTCGAGCCGCGGAACGGTGGGCGACTACACGCTCTACAGCATCGGCGCGCTGGATATCGATGAGCTCAACGACCTGGTTAACAGTGCCATGACGGCCGACGGCAAGGTCAAGACGCCCAAGACCGGCAGCGACTTTACCTACGACGATGCACTGTCCACGACGTTTAAGGTGTTGTCGCCGGCCGATGCCTATCGCAAAAACGAAGAGACCGGCATGTGGACTGACATGTCTGGCGACGCCGACTTTATGAAAGCCAAGGTTGCCGACGGTATTGACGTGCGCATTGTGGGCGTGGTGCGACCCAACGAGGCGGCAAACGCGAGCGCATTGTCCCCGGGCATTGCCTATACGCATGCGCTGACTCGCCAGCTTATGGAGCGTGCTGCCGATTCGCAAATCGTGCAGGAGCAGCTTGCCCACCCCGAGACGGATGTCTTTACGGGTAAAACCTTCGACGAGCTGCAGGGCGAGGCCAAGCAAGGCGTGGATCTGAGCAGCATGTTCAGTGTGGACGAGGCGGCGCTGAAGAGCGCGTTCTCTCTCGATTCGTCTGCGCTCTCGGGTGCGGCCGGCGGCATGGACCTTTCTAGCCTTGATTTGTCCGGGCTGGACCTTGACCTTTCGGGCGTTGGGAAGGACATCGACTTCAGCGACATCATGGCCAAAGCGCCGGCCCCAGATTTCTCGGGCATCTTTGACGGTCTGGAACTCACGCCCGAGCAGATGCAGCAGGTAGGAACGCTTGCCAACCAGCTGTTTGAGGGCTTTCTGCAGTCTGATCAGTTTAAGGCGCTGTCGCCCGAAGATCTTAAGGACGCGTCAAAGCTCGCTGCCGCATTCTCGGCGTATCTTGAGAATGATGCCGCAGCCCAGCAATGCCTGGCTCAGCTCAAGGCGTTGGGCGGCGATGCCTTGGCCGAGCGTCTGCAGCAGGTGATGGGCGACTATGTGCAAAAGCAGCTGGCTCCGTATTTGCAGCAGTCTATGGATCAGGTGATGAAGGCGGTCAGCGAGCAGATTGCGACGACGGTATCAACCCAGCTCAAGGCGGGTGCGGCAGGGCTCATGGACCAAATGGCGACGCAGATGTCTTCGAGTTTTGCCAACCTGGCGAGCGCCATGCGCGTGGATGCGGGCGCCTTTGCTCGTGCCATCCACTTCAACATGGACGCCGAGGACCTGAGCTCGCTCATGATGAGCTATGCCAAGGCGTCGAAGCTCACCTACGACAACAATCTGACCACGTTGGGCTATGCGGACGAGGCGGACCCCATTTCGGTCAAGATTTTCCCGCGCGACTTTGAGGCCAAGGAGCGCGTGCTCGATTACATCGATGCGTACAACAAGCAGGTCAAAGCTGCTGGCCACGATGAGCAGGCAATCTCGTATACCGACTACATGGGCATCATCATGGGCTCGGTGACCGACATCGTGAATACTATCAGCTTGGTGCTCATCGCATTCGTGAGTATCAGTTTGGTGGTGAGCTCCATCATGATCGGCACCATCACCTACATCAGCGTGCTGGAGCGCAAAAAGGAGATTGGCATCCTGCGCGCGATCGGCGCGTCAAAGCGCAACGTGGCAAACGTATTTAATGCCGAGACCTTTATCGAAGGCCTCATTGCCGGCGTCTTTGCCATTGTCGTCGTGGTGGCCGTGAGCTTTCCGGTTAATGCCTGGGCGCTTGCGGCCAAGCAGGTGCCCAACCTGATGAGCCTGCCCGTTCAAGACGCGCTGATGCTCATTGTAATTTCGGTGCTGCTGACGGTCGTTGCCGGCCTGCTGCCGGCTCGCAGCGCATCCAAGAAGGATCCCGTGGAGGCCCTGCGCTCCGAATAATGCGACAAAGGGACAGTCCCTTTGTCGCATTGGGGGCCCAATTACCGTTCGGCACGTTAAGGGTCCCCGCTCCCCGCTTAACACTTGACGAAGAATCTCCATCTTTATATACCTATCGGTAGGCATATAGGTTGCATTGCCGATAGAAACGGAGTAACCATGACTCTCATCGCACCAGCCGAAAAGGACCGCCCCCGTGAGAGCGGCGCATTTGCTTGGATTGTCGTTATTGCGCTCGGTTTAATGTCTGCGGGAACAACCGGCACCTACAGCATCATTGCCGGCTCATTCATCGCTCCTGTATGTGAAGACCTGGGCTTTGACTACACTTCTTTCTCTTTCTATTTCACCGCGATTCTTCTTGGCCTTGCGCTTGGGCTTCCGCTTTTGAGTCGTTTCATTCCAAAAGTAATCGGCAAACCATGGCATATTTGCGTTGAACTCGTCCTTATTGCCGCCGGCGCCGCAATGGCGTTCTACACCGAGGTCTGGATGTTCATCGTCTCCGCCGCAGTGATCGGCATCTGCTTTTCGTTCACAACGGGTGTCTGCATGTCCGATGTCATTGACCAATGGTTCAGTAAATCGTCTGGTCTTGCCATCGGCCTTGCGTGGGGCGTTAATTCTCTCTGCACGCTGCTATTGAGTCCTGTCATTACACTGGTCATCGAGCAGCAAGGCTGGCGTACGGGTTACATCGTACTTGCGGCCGTTTCTGCAGCCATGATATTGCCCACAAGCGCATTTATCATTCGCCTTAAGCCTTCTGATCGCAATATGCTTCCGTACGGAGAGACTACCTCCGAAACCCATGAGAGCTACAGCGCCGATGAAAAGGAAGATGTCTCTTCGGGCATGGCGCTCCGCGATGCCGCGAAAACGCCATCTTTTATTCTCTGCGCCCTTCTGCTCTGCGTGGCGCAACTCACCTGCTGCATGAACCAGCTGTTCCCGACCTATGCAAGCGAGGTCGGCTTCAATCCCATCGTGGGAAGCCTAATGGTTTCGGCGGCTTCGCTCTCCGATATTTTCCTAAATCCCTTCGTAGGCAAAACATGCGACAAGCTCGGTGCTATTAAAGCAACGGTCGCATGGACGGGAGTCAGCATTCTTTCATTCCTACTTCTCATCTTTGGCGGAAGCAACGAGACCGTTTCCATCATCGCGGCCGGCGTAAACGACGTCATGTTCGCCATCGTTGGAACTGCAATGCCGATGATTCTCCTCTCGCTCTTCGGATCACGCGATTTTGGAAGGATCTATTCGATTATTTGCTCAGCGGGCTATGTTGTCGGAGCTTTCGGAATGCCAGTCATGATGAAGGTTTACGGTATGGCAGGGTCTTTCCAAGGAGTATTCGTCTTCTGTATCATCTGCAACCTTCTGATTGCGACATTTGCTTTAGTTTCCGGTATCCTCAATAAGACTACCGCGAAATAACCTGACCAACGAACTGCCCTTCAGCCCTGTCATTTGTCTCCGCAAGTTAAAACGAAATTGGGGCCGATTCCAACATAGCTGGAATCGGCCCCAATTTCTATTCAACAACTTTTGCAATCATCGCGAACACGGGTTTCGAACCATTCCGCGACCCCGCAAGTCGTCGCATCGCGCTTGCCAAGGTGCCTCTGTTATTACGCGCCTATTTAAACATGAGTTCGACGATCCCTGCCCAAACAGCCTTTTCATCGATGTCTTCATCTTGGGCAACGGTATTGCTCGCTCCCTCAAGTACGGTGTAAAGAATCTGCACGTACAGCATGACGTCTGTTTCATCGGAAAACGCGCCAATTTCTAGGCCATGGAGAAGGATGTCTTTAAGCGCGTCCATAGTTCGGTTGATCGCCGTTGCCTGACGTTCCTGAACTGCAGGGATTCGATTTGCCTGAATACTGACCTCGGCCAGCACGCGACGGCGCTTTTCATCACTACGATAGCCACCTATAACCGAATTGCCGAGCTCGATAAGCGCCGCCTTGAATCCGTCCCTATCGACTATTAGCGAGTAGTCGCGCTGATAGTCGATAGTCGGAAACATACTATCTAAGAGCGTGGTGAAAATATCCTCTTTAGAGGGAAAGTAGTAGTACACCGATGGCTTGGATATACCGACACGGTCGCAGATTTTTCCAATGGACGCCTTGTCGTAACCGACTTCTGCCACAAGATCATACATTGCGTCCAATATTTTTCCCTTTGTGCTCACGCTTCACTTCTCCATTGCAAATCACTTCCGCATTGCCAACATTATTAAGAATGGCAACGGAACATCAATTCGTGTCCAAACACGACCACTATAAACGGTGAACGGTAGGTATCGACAGGCGAATGGCAATTATACAAAAACACCTACCGAACGGTAGGTATAGTAGTACTATAGCTGGTGTAACCCCGCTATTGTCGCGGCCGGACAGCATTGCGGGAAACCCGACGGAAGGACCAACCATGTACGAGAACTATCGTATGCCGGGCGAGTTTGAGAAGCGCTCCAACGTCTATGTGACATGGCTTCCCGATTACATTCGCGCAGAGGGCTTCGATAATCGTCAGCCCTGCGTTGACGTAATTAAAGCTTTGCTTGAGTATGGCGACGTTACGGTCAATCTCAACTGTGGCACCCCCGGCTCCTACGAGGAAGCCTGCTCGCGCCTTAAAGAAGAAGGGGTGGATCTCGACCGTATCCAGATTACGCAGTTCGAAGACTCCAACTTCTACGTTCGCGACAACGGCCCCAGCATCATGGTCGACGACGAAGGCCATTCCTATATGGTCAACCCCGCTTGGACCTATTATGGCGTGTGGGACAAGAACTCCCCAGAGTGCCAGTCCGCACGCAGGGCAGCTGTTCACATGGCGGTTGCGCTCGGGTGCTTCGATATCGTCAATTCCGAAATGGTTTCGGAGGGCGGCGACCGCGAGTTTGACGGTCACGGCACCCTGATCGCCATCGAGGACACGGAATGCCGCAAGCGCAATCCCGAGTTCTCAAAAGAGGAAGTGGAGGCCGAGTACAAGCGCATCTACAACCTCAACAAGGTTATCTGGCTGCCGCAGCCTATGCTTGAGGACGACGACTATCGACTGGGCATCCTCGACGAGAAGGAAGATGGAACTCCTGTCTTCGGCATGAGCTTCGCCGCCCACATCGATGAGATGTGCCGCTTTATCACCCCGAACAAGATTCTTCTTGCCGAGGTATCCGATGAGGAGGCCGCCTCGAGCAAGGCGGGCGCGGAATCGCATCGTCGCATCGACGCCGCCTACGAGATTCTACGCGCCGAGACGGACTGGGAGGGCAAGCCCTTCGAAATCGTCCGCATGCCCACTGCCGAGCCGATCGAGGTTGTCATCGCTCCCGGCGACGAGGACTACGAGCTGTATAAGGGCTTCATCGACGAAATGGGCGGCAAGTTCATGGATGGCACCCCTTGGCCCGAAGGCCCCGTTCACTTTTATGCCGCAGCAAGCTACTGCAACTTCCTCATCTGCAACGGCGTCGTTCTTGGCCAGCGTTATTACCACGAAGGCATGAGCGAAGTCGTGAAGGAGAAGGACGAGCAGGCCAAGGCGGTTCTTGAGAGCTGCTTCCCCGATCGCAAGGTCATCATGATCGACTCTCTCGCGCTTAACCTGTCCGGCGGCGGCGTGCACTGCTGGACCAAGGACGTGGCTGCCAGCTGCTAGCAAGTTCTTAAACTTGCGCTGCCTGATCCAAGCGCCACATTTACAGTCCCCGAGGGATATCCGTGTTTCCCTCGGGGGCGCATTCGACACTTACCCATCAAACAATTGAAAGGAAATAGGCATGAACAACAGCCTTCGCGGTCGCGACTACCTCAACATCCACGATCTTTCCTCTGAGGATTTCCGTTACCTCATCGATCTTGCCTGGAACCTCAAGGCCCAGAAAAAGTCCGGTGTCGACCAGCGCTACTTCCCCGGCAAGAACGTTCTCGCCAACTTTGAGTGGGGCTCGACCCGCACTCGTTGCGCCTTTGAGACCTCTTGCAACGACCTGGGCATGGGCTTCACCTATCTGACCAACTCCCACATGGGCGATTGCGAGACCATCGAGGATGCCATGCGCGTCTTCAACGGCATGTATGATCTCATTGTCTATCGTGCACAAAAGGACGAGCAGTTCCTCTATGATGTCGCCGACTTGGTCGATATTCCAGTCATCAATGCCCTCACCCTCGGCGATCACCCGACCCAGATGCTCGCTGACGCTCTCACGATGGAGGAGCAGTGGGGTGGTCTGCGCACGAGCCGTGGCAAGAAGATGGCCTTCGTTGGCAACTGCGCCGGCGCCCCCGTGTGGTATGGCCGTCTGTGCGCGATGCTCGACATGGACTTCCTCGCCATCGGCCCCGACGACCTCCGTCACCAGATGTGCAAGGAAATGATCGAGGAGGTTGAGGCCTGCTACGCCAAGTACGCGCCTAACAGGACCTTCACCATCACCTCTGACCTTGATGCTCTGGACGGTGTCGACGTAATCGTTACCGAGGAGTGGCGCTACATCAACCCCGAGTGCGGCGACGAGGTTCTGGACCCTGACGACTACAACTCTTGGCTTGGCGACGCCGAGTCCCTGTACCCCTATCGCGTCACCAGTGAGCTGTGCAAGCGCACCAACAACCCCGACATCTTCTGCATGCACGAGCTCCCCTCTGTTCACAACGCAAATCACCGCGTTGGCAAGATGTTGCTCGACCAGTGCAAGAACGACCTGCATCGTGAAATCATCACCGAGGGCTTTGAGATTGCGGACGAGTGCTTTGAGGCCAACGCGTCGGTCATCTTCCGTGAGGCAGAGAACCGTCAGCACACCATCAAGGCCGTTATGTGCGCCCTTCTGGGTCTCTAGGAGCTGTATCAATGGAAAATGCAAAGTTAAAGAGCAGCAAGGTTTACGCATGGGTTCTCGTGATCGCGCTCGGCCTCATGTCTGCCGGTACGACCGGATCCTATAGCGTAATCGCTGGCTCCTTCGTCGCGCCCGTGTGCGAGGAGTTCGGATTTGACTACTCCATCTTCTCGTATTACTTCACTGCAACGCTCATTGGTCTTGCAGCGGCTCTTCCGTTTGTCGGAAAACTCATCCCCAAGGTTGTTGGCAAGTTTTGGCTCCCCGTCGTCGAGCTTATTCTGCTCGCCGCTGGCGCAGGCATGGCCTTCTACACCGAAGTCTGGATGTTCATCGCAGCTGGTGCTTTGATTGGCGTTTGCTTCGCCTTCACTACCGGCGTCGCCATGTCCGATGTTATTGACCAGTGGTTCAAAAAATCTGGCGGCCTGGCAATTGGTCTCGCTTGGGCAGTGAACTCGATTTACATGCTCATCATGAGTCCCGTCATCACCTCTGTCATTGAGGCTGCTGGCTGGAGGACTGGTTATCTGGTGCTCGCTGGCGTCTCCGCCGTGCTCATTCTTCCCGCTTCCATCCTGATTATCCGCTATAAGCCCCAGGACAAGGGCATGCTGCCCTATGGCTATGTCGAAGGCGAGACGGTCGCCGAGACCGAGGAGACGACCGAGGATAGTGCACGTGGCGTTAGCTACGCACGCGCTATTAAGTCGCCTGCATTCTTTTTCTGCATCGGCTTCCTCTGCCTCGTTCAGCTTACTTGCTGCATGAACCAGCTGTTCCCCACCTATGCCGCCGAGGTCGGCTTTAGCCCCATGGTGGGTGGCTTCATGGTTTCCGCCGCATCGCTGTTCGACCTGTTCCTCAACCCGATCGTCGGTACCACTTGCGATAAGTTTGGCAGCACCAAGGCCATTCTGAGCTGGCTCGCCGTCTCGATTCTCTCCTTTGTCATGCTCATGATGAGCAGCGGCAACTCGACGCTCAGCATTCTTGCTGCCGGTGTTAACGACGTCATGTACGTCATCGCCGGCACCGCTCTGACCGTTTTGGTGATGGACGTCTTTGGCTCCCGTGACTTTGGTCGCATCTTCGCGCTCATCTGCTCCGTGGGCTATATCGTCGGCGCCTTTGGCATGCCCGTCATGATGAAGGTATACGAGCTTGTCGGCTCCTTCCAGGGCGTTTTCATCTTCTGTATTGCATGCAACGTCATCATCGGTCTGTTCTTGCTGCTGGCAAAGAAGACTGGTAAGAGCCTCTCTTGGGACGAATAGTTCGATTCGTCTTAGTCATACGCTGTAGGAGTTAATCTGCAGCAGCTTTAGGGCATCGGCTAACGCCGGTGCCCTTTTTCATGGAATGTGACAAAGGGACAGTCCTTTTGTCACATTGGGCGCCTAGCTCGTTTTGCCCACCAACGTGATACGGATGCTTGGATGGGTGTACTCGTCAAACTCGTCCTCGGGCTCCGTGTCAAACGAATAGTACGTTTTGATGAGGTCGTCACTCGTCCTGATGGAGATTCTCTCGTAGAGCGAACCGTTCAAAAAAGCCTGCCTAAACTCTTCGGGGAGCTTTTGCGGTGCTAGGAGCTCGGGACTCACGGTCTTGACGTCTACGGTTTGGACGACAGAGGAAAGCTCATCCAAGTCGAGCTCGATGCGGGCGAGGTTGTCCTCAAGGCTCGCGTCGGGGTCGATCTCCGCTATGTAACTCACTTCCTTGAGCGTTCCCTTGTTATCGAAATCCAGGTACGTATAGGTCTTCTGGGTATCGGAGTCGCCGTCGTGCAAGTAGCCGCGGACATGATAGCCGTAATCTTGATATCGCTCGTAGGGGTCATCGGCGGACACGTACTCGCATGCGGGCTCTAATGCCTTGCGGGCGATGGCGATCTGCTCGGCCGCGGCCGCGGCGTTCTGTTGCATCTTGATGTTTCCCTGCGCCAGCTGCGGGATATAGGCACCGCACACGATTGCGAGGGGCAGTGCCACAAGCGCGACGATCCACTTTTTTGCACGGGGGATAGGCACGCCACAGGCCTCTGCCATGGCCTTTGCGTTGGCAAAGCTTTCGGCAAGCACGTCTGCCGCGGTGGCGACGGCGCCTACGGCAGCGGCGACTTCTGCCGCGCCGCCCAGGTTGCGCGCGGTCTCGTTGTCGCTGTTCTTGAGCAGGCGCGCAGCGGCCTGCGTGCCAATAACGCCCGCGATTTGTGCCGAGCGGTCTTTCTCGGACTGCTCGACGGCGAGTCGGCGCTGCATTTCTTTCCACTGCTTGCCGCGCATGCCAAAGCGCGGCGCGAGCGCGCAGTAGCAGAAGATGGCGAGCTCGACGGCGGTGAGCGCCAAGGCGGTCATCATGCCCGTCTCCTGGAAGCCTTCGTGATGGAAGACGATGTCGTCAATCATTTCGAAGGGAATGATCAAAAGGGGCAGCACGAATGCCATGGCGAGCGCCGCTCCGGCAATCTTGGGATAGATGCAGTATCGCTGGATACGCTTGCGTTCTTGTTCGGAAAGTGTTGCCATGGCTGATCCTTGGTGTCGTAACGGTCGTTGCGGCGCATGGGGCGCGGGGCGCATCAGTTTGAGCTAGCGCTGGATAAGAACATAGAGCAAGATGCTCATCGCGATGAGCAAGAAGCCTGCGATGTTAAACATCAGTGTGGCAAAGTTGCCCACGATGGGGCGTTCGACATAGCTTTTGTCTGGGTTGCTGGGGTTGTAGTACACGGTCATTTGGCTACCGAGGGGCCAAAGCTGCTCCGCGAGGGTGCCTAGGCGGGCGATGGGGCCTGTCTGCACGTGCAGCCAGCCCTTGGCGTCTTCGTAGGCGGTGGCTTGCGTGCGGATGGGGAGTCCCGACAAGCTTTTGGTCTTTATGCCACGGAATTGTTTTTTCGCGCGGTATTGCGTGCCGTCGACGGCGTATTCCAAAACGGGATACATCCTGCCTTCGCCCATAAAGCGATGGTCGATGACCGTTCCCATGGTCACGGCGGTACAGGCCTTGGCTTTCTTGCGAGCGGCGGCTTTCATGAGCGCGCTCACTCCGATAAGCAGGATGCCGATGCCCCCAACCAAGATGAGCGCGAGCAGGGATATCTGCGACGTGGTCACGGCGTTCTCCTTTGGCGCGATACCGTCATATGTGACTCAGTATAGAGAACCCCCGCCCTCGGTGGGCGTATTATGTGACAAAGGGACAGTCCCTTTGTCACATTGATTTGAGAATGGATGTTGATGTATTTATCGCTGGCTCCTATGGAGGGGGTTACCGGGCATGTGTTCCGTCGCGTGCATGCGGAGTGCTTCGGCGCGCTCGATTGTTATTACACGCCGTTTTTGCCGCCGCCGCGGGTGGGCAATCGCTTTGGCGGCAAGGCGTTTAAAGAGGTCGATCCTGCCAACAACCAGGGACTTAACGTGGTGCCCCAGCTGATGTCCAAGAATGCGGACGAGTTTGTGTGGGCGGCGCAGGTGCTTGCCGATATGGGTTACCGCGAGGTCAACCTCAACCTTGGCTGCCCTTCGGGTACGGTGGTCGCGAAGGGCAAGGGTTCGGGCTTTCTGCGCAATTTGGATGAGCTCGAGGTGTTCTTGAGCGACGTGTGCGAACGCTCGCCCTTGCCGGTGTCGGTCAAGACCAGACTGGGGCTCGAATGCGATGACGAGTACGAGCGCGTGCTCGACCTCTATTGCCGAATGCCGCTGGCGGAGTTGATCGTGCATCCGCGCGTGCAAAAGGACCGTTATACGGGCTCACCGCGCAAAGAGTTTTACGGCGAGACGCTGGAACGGGCGCCGTTCCCCGTGGCCTATAACGGCGACATCTTTGATCTTGAGGACATGGATGCGCTGGTGAAGGCCTATCCCGGAACACGCCACGTAATGTTGGGGCGCGGCTTGCTTGCGAATCCCGCGCTGGCTCGCATGGTTAAGGGCGACCCTGCCGCTACCGCCGCTGAGCTGCAACGCTTCCATGACATGCTGTTTGCGGCCTATGCGGACGAGATTGGGGGCAACGCGGTCTTTCGCATGAAGGAGTGGTGGTTCTACGCCAAATGCGCCTTCGCCGATCCCGCGACCGTTCACAAACTCGTACGCAAGACCAAAAAGGTCGATGAATACCGTGCCGCTGTCGACCGTGTCTTTCGCGAGCAGCAGCTTGCGCCCATCGCCCGCTTTTGTGGCTAAATGATCCCTTGGGGACGGAGAAGAACGGATCGCCTGTGCCGGACCCATGCAAAAAACTGTACGCCAGCATCCAAGGATGTCGAAAAATATCGTTTTTGGATGCTGACGTACATGTTTGGTTCGGCAGGGGACTAGGCAATCATTGCATCGAGTGTAATGAGTTCCCTGAGTCGCTCCGTGCGCGTTTGCCCATGGCGCTTTGCCTTTGCGTCAAATGCTTCAAGAACCGATTCGCCCACACGTGCCGATAAAACAACGCTTGGTTCATCGGAAATCGGCGGCCTTCCCAACTTGACGGTGTGGCCCTTCGGCCACTCATCTTTTTCGTATGCCGCTGCGGCTTTTTCTAGCTCACCGGGAGCAAACCCCATCATCTTTTCGAGCTGTTTAGCGTCCATAGCGCCTCCTATCGATCGATTCCGATTTCCCTGAGCACCTTGCGCGTAGGAGGGACAAGGGCGTGGTAAATGATGTAACCATCCCGATCGGGGCAACATCGAGCGATGAGCTCCATGAGGCGGCTTCTCTTTTTGTATACAATTTTGTAGACAAAAATACAAGTAACTAGTCATTTAAGAACGTCCCCAACGACTGCCCACAAATAGCTGTACGTCAGCATCCAAAGATGTCGAAAAATATCGACTTTGGATGCTGACGTACATGTTTGTGCCGTATGGGTTTGTGCGTTGGGGCCGGCCGACCGCAATAGAACGCTAGAGCAGGTTCTTCTGTATCCACGCGATGATGTCGCCCGACTCGTAGAGTGGCGTGCCGTCAATGAACAGGCAGGGAACTTGGCGCTTTCCGCCGACGGCGATGAGCGTCTGCTCGGCATCGGAATCGGTCGAGATATTACGCTCGGGGATGGTCACGCCGTTATCGGCCAGGAAACGCTTGACCTTTATGCAATACGGGCAGCCGGTCATAACGTAGAGCGCGAGCTCGTGATCAGTAGCCATAGGTCTCCAATCGGTTGAGGTTTCGATTGAAATACCCAAAGCCGCCGCGGTCTATGCACGCGTCAACGACGACTCGATTGCCTGCACCAGAAACGCCGTGGCGCCGGTGCCGCAGGGCTTGTCGTAGTAGTCAACAAAGCGCTGGTCGGCAAGATAGCCGTGGGCGAGGCCCAAGTACGCCTCGTCTTGGGGCTCGCATCCCCAGTTGAGAGCAATCCAGCGACGATGCATCGCGACAAGCTTGCGAGCCTCGCTTCCATCCGGTTCGCCGTCGCTCATGGCAATCGAGAGCTGGCCCAGAATAGCGCGTTCAAGTTCCTTCATGTCGTTCCATGTCTGAGGATCCATATCCAGTAACGTTTCGTTTGCTGCATCGATAGCCTCATCGCCATAGCGCGCCCGCGCTTCGGCGCCGTAGCGCTCCTCGTTTTCTTGCACGGCGCGCCAGCGTTCCAGTTGCGGCAGCACGGCGCCCATGAGCGAGACAGCTTCGTCGAGCGACATACCGGTGTTTTGTGCCAGGCGCGGGGCACAATCCTCGATCATTGCCTCCATCGTAGTGTCGTAGGTGTACTTGCCGTGGTCGTAGCACCACTTGCAGTAATGATCGGTCGCGGTGCCCGCAGCATCGGTGCCGCAGTCGTCGGGTGTGAGCACCATGCCGCAGCTCTGGCAATAGTGCTCGGGCATTTCGAGCAGGTGGGACAGCGGTTCTCCGGTTACGGCGGCAATGAGCTTCATCATGTCGATGCCCGGGGTGACTTCGCCGCGCTCCCAGCGGCTGACGGCTTGGCGCGTGACATAGAGCTTGGCGGCAAGCTGCTCTTGGGTAAGGTTGTTGGCGCGACGGACGGCGATGAGTTTTTCTGCAAAGGCCATGATAGTTCCTTTCTGCTGCTTGCGGCTTTAAGCATACGCGGCGGCCGACGCCCTTCCAAGCAACCGTTGGTTGCAAAAGGGGCGGTCGCGGTGAGGGATTACGCGCATCGCGCATGCCCTCATGCCGTACAATGACCGGCATGAAACCTATTGCACACATACATACCGACCTGCCGCAAAAGTTCGGCATCCCGCGCAACAGCTTTTTGGCGCCCCATCTTGAGGGACGCATCGTCTTTGAGCCGGAATTTGCCTCCAGCGCGGCAGTTGAGGGTCTGGACTCCTTCTCTCACCTGTGGCTGCTCTGGCGCTTTGAAAACGGAACACCCGGCGGCGCGGCCGAAGACATCGCCGCCGATGCCAAGACACAGGATAGGTCCGGCACCAACGCCAAGTGGTCGAAGACCGTGCGTCCGCCGCGCTTGGGTGGAGCCGAGCGCGTGGGCGTATTTGCCACGCGCAGCCCGTTTCGACCTAATCCCATTGGGCTTACCTGCGTCAAACTCGATCATGTCGGGCTTACCGACGATGGCCCCATCATCCATGTGCTAGGGGCCGATCTGCGTGACGGCACGCCCATCTACGACATTAAGCCCTACATTCCGTTTGCGGACTGCCACTCGGATGCGACCGGCGGCTGGATTGAGGATGCGCCGTGGCAAGAGCTCGACGTTGACTTCCCGCAAGCGCTGCAGGAGATGGTCCCGCCCACGAAGCTCCCCGGGTTGGTCGAGGTCCTTCGCCAAGATCCGCGCCGCGCGGGTAGCAAGCACGAGCCAAACCGCATTTACCACTTGGCTTACGCTGGGCTCGACATATCCTTTACGGTTGACGGATCCAAGTTGACGGTAACCGCCGTCAACGACGCGCGGGACTAGCCAGCCATTCGATGGCGCTCGCCAAATTCAACGCCAAACCCCGTGCCAAAATCGCCCACGCTGGTGGACAATAACGCCTATCAAAACAATCCGCTTTGCACGGGAGCTCAGCATGAAATACGACTTTACTTCGCTTATCGACCGCCACGGCATGGACGCCATCGCCGTTGACTCCTGGGGCGAGATCCCTGGCATGGCTCCGAACGCGCCCGACGAGGGCTTCGACCGCATCCCCATGTGGGTGGCGGACATGAATTTTGCCACGGTGCCCACGGTCCAGGAGCACATCATTCAGCGCGCCCAGCATCCCATGTTTGGCTATTTCGATCCGCGCGACGAGTACTTCGACCGCATCATCGAATGGCAGAGCCGACGTAATGGCGTCGAGGGTCTGCTCCCGGAGCATATCGGCTACGAAAACGGCGTGCTGGGCGGTGTCGTGTCGACCCTGCGGGCGTATGTCCAGCCGGGCGATGCGGTGCTGGTCCACAGCCCTACCTACATCGGCTTTACCAAGTCCATCGAAGCCGCGGGCTATCGCATTGTCCACAGCCCGCTTAAGCTCGACGACCAGGGCGTGTGGCGCATGGACTTTGAGGACATGGAACGCAAGCTCACCCAAAACCACATCCACGCCGCGGTGTTCTGCTCGCCGCACAATCCTTGTGGCCGCGTATGGGAGCGCGACGAGATCGAGCGCGCCATGGACATCTATCGCCGGCACGATTGCGTGGTGATTTCGGACGAGATTTGGTCCGACATCATCTTGCCCGGTCACAAGCATATCCCGACGCAGTCGGTGAGCGAGGATGCCCGCATGCGCACGGTCGCCCTCTATGCGCCCAGCAAGACGTTTAACCTGGCGGGCCTGGTCGGCAGCTACCACATCATCTATAACGAGACGCTGCGCGACCGCGTGTGCGCCGTGTCCAATAAGACCCACTACAACGAGATGAATGTCCTTTCGATGCATGCGCTTATCGGCGCCTACCAGCCGCAGGGCTACGAGTGGCTCGATGAGCTCAACGAGGTTATCGAGGGCAACATTGACTACTTCTGCGATTACGTGGACGAGCATTTTGAGGGCGTGTCCTATTCGCGCCCGCAGGGCACCTATATGGTGTTCCTGGACTGCACGGAGTGGTGCTGCGTGCATGGGCACGATATTCAGTGGCTGCTCGACGAGGGGGCGCGTGTGGGCGTGGGCTATCAGGACGGCCGTCCATTCCATGGACCTTGCCACATTCGCGTGAATCTGGCGCTGCCGCTTTCGCGTGTAAGGGAGGCGTGCGACCGCTTGGACCGCTACGTTTTTAATGCACGGTAAGTGAGTGCTGCATGCGGGGCTGTCTGCCAGATTGGCTGGAAGGCCCCGTATGGTAAAGCATCTGTAACCATTGAGCGCAAGCGCGGTTTTGTCTGCTAATATCTTTGCTCTTGAGTCTGTAAACAGGATCGTCTGGAGCTCGATGAAAAGACCTCGTCGCTCGGCCGCCATATCGTTGTTTGTTGCGCTTGCAGTGGTGGGCGCCTTTGTCGTGGCGATAGCTGGCTGTTCCGGGTTGAATGATGGGGCCGCGGCGTCTGCATCAGAAGGCGCAGCCGCCTCGCAGGTCAAAGACGACAACCTTAAGACGCTCAACGTCGGCAGCGACCTCTATCCACCGTTTGTGTATAGCAACGAGTACGGCGATATTGTTGGCCTGGATGTCGATATTTTGACCGAGGCTTTGGGCCGCATTGGCTACAAGCCAAAGTACCAGCTGATCGACTGGGAAAAGAAGAAAGAGCTGCTGGCGAGCGGCGAGCTCGATTGCGTCATGGGCAGCTTTAGTATGACGGGCCGCGAAGGCGAGTATCGCTGGGCGGGGCCGTACCTTGCGAGCCGACAGGTGGTTGCTGTCGATCCCGAAAGCGATATCTACACGCTTGCCGATCTTGAGGGTAGGGTCGTGGCGGTCCAGTCCACCACCAAGCCCGAATCGATTCTGCTCAATCACACCAATGAAAACGTTCCGCAGATTAAGGAGCTCTACAGCTTTTCGGACCGCTCGTACCTGAACCCGGCGCTTGTCGAGGGCCTAGTCGACGCCATCGCCGCGCATGAGTCCTCGCTGCTCACCTACGAAAAAGACTATGGCGTGACGTATCGCATTTTGTCTGAGCCGCTGCTAGAGGTTGGTTTGGGCACCGCTTTCGATATCAACGACACACGCGGCATCGACGTTAAGCTCACCCATGCCTACCAAGAAATGCTTGCCGATGGCACCATGGAGCGCCTGGTGTCAAAGTATTTTGATGACCCTTCGCCCTTTTTGAATGTGGAGGGCCTGTCATGATTGATGCGTCCGACCACACCGCTCAGGAGCGGGGCGATCGTTCGGCACGGGAATGGCTCATCGTCGTCCTGTTGGGGATAGCGCTCTCGATTGTTGCCGGCGTGACGAGCTACGCCTACACGACAGCTCAGGCCGAGCAGCGCTTTGCCGACGTTGTCGATTACGTGGCGACACAGAGCCTTTCCTACGATGCGTTCAACAGCGCCTATGCGACCAAAAACCTGATTCGCGTTATGGAGATCGCCGGAGAGGCGGCGCGCGATATGGAGCGCGACGGCTCGGTGGATAACGCTACGTTGGAGCAATATGCTGACCAGTTTAATGTGACAGCGCTGATCGTAACGGACGCATCGGGCAATTTGGTGTCCGAGTCCTCGACGGACGACGTGGGCTACGAGTCGCTTGCTGCATATCTCAAAGAAGCGCCCGTGCTGGAGGTGGCAACCCATCCGCTTAAGTCCTATACCGCTCGCATTACGCTTGCGGACGATTCGGTCGCAGACATTGGCTGCGTGGCCCGGCGGGACGGTGAGGGCATCGTTGTCGCGGTGAGGCACCAGAGCGCCAAGGCGGTCGCGAGCAATACGCTCAAGTTGCAGAGCTTGCTCGATGGTTATGAGACCATCGATAGCGGCAATATCGTGATCGAAAACGATGGCAAGGTCGTTGCGACCAATGCCGTTGAGCCCACCATATCGGGTGTGTTCGACTTGCCGGCGACGGACGCCATCGCTGTCGACGGTATTAAGGATCGATGCCTGGCTGGTAAGGTCAGGTTGGTTAACGCCAACGGCAAGTGGTATTTGGGCACATTTGGCAAAGCTCGCAATTTTTACGTGTACACCTATGCCTCGGCGCAGCGCTACTTTGAGGCCGTCGCGGCTGTTGCTGCCGGCGCGCTGGTGCTCTACAGCGGTGTTATAGCCGCTGTTGTGATGGTGCGTCGTCGCGCCGATCGTCGACGTTTGACGGACTTGCTGCAGCAGGAACGCGACTATGGTGACAAGCTGGCAAAGGCAGCGCGCGAGGCCTCCTCTGCCAACTCGGCAAAGACGGAGTTCCTGCGTCGCATGAGCCACGATCTGCGCACGCCCATCAACGGCATTCGCGGCATGGTCGAGGTGGGCGATGCCAATGCGGACGATCTGCAAAAGCAGGCTGAGTGTCGCTCAAAAATCTGGACGGCATCGGGGCTGCTGCTCGACCTTGCCAACGAGGCGCTCGATATGAGTCGCCTGGAGAGCGGGCAGGTCGACCTGAACCTCGTGCCTACAAATTTGGTGGCCCTCACCCGTGAAGTGCGCGATATTCTGGAGCGCCAGGCCGAGGAGCGTCTGGTGACAATTATCTGCGACCAACAGGCTCTTGATCATCCCTATGCACGGGTGAGCGTGACGCACCTCAAGCGCTTGTTGGTCAATATTGCCGGTAATGCCGTCAAGTACAACCGCCGGGGCGGCTATGTTCGCCTGACGTGCCGCGAGGTGGAGCCGGTGGATGGCGTTCCTGTCTATGAGTACACGATCGCCGATAACGGTATCGGCATGAGCGAGGAGTTCCAGCAGCGTCTCTTTGAGCCGTTTAGCCGCGAGGAACAACAGGTGGAAGGCGCTTCGTCGGGAACCGGCCTGGGCGCGTCTATCGCCAAACAGTTGGTCGAGCTTATGGGCGGAACCATGAGCTTTACGAGCACCTTGGGACAGGGGACGACGTTTACCATCCGCCTGCCGTTTGAGAAGTGCAAGCGCTCCGAGATTCCTCTGGCAGTTCGCGTGGATGCAGGCGACGGTGATGCGCTCCAGGACTTGAGCGTCTTGCTCGTAGAGGATAACGACCTGAATGCCGAGATCGCGCAGTTTACGCTCGACCGTGCCGGTGCCATCGTGACGCATGCCAAGGATGGTGAGTCTGCCGTCGAGATGTTTGCCGCGAGCGCGCCTCACGAGTACGACGTGGTGTTGATGGACATCATGATGCCCGGTATTGATGGCCTTGAGGCCACGCGTCGGATTCGAGCGCTCGATCGCGAGGATGCCGCGACCACGCCGATTATCGCCGTGAGCGCCAACGCCTTTGCCGACGACCGCAGGCTTTCGCGTGAGGCGGGCATGAACGCACATCTGAGCAAGCCTGTGAGCTCGCAAGAGCTCGTTGAGGCGCTTGCGCACATAGCCGCCGATGCTTCATAAGCATATGGCCCGGTTCCCATGTTGGTTGGAGCCGGGCCATATTGCTATTGGTGAGACCTGCTTTTAGGGCTTACTTCTCGTGAATCTGCTTGCCGCAAAGATGCTCAATCGAAATCTCGTAGAGTTGGACGCCCTTGATGTCTTTGGCGATTTCCTCCTCGACTTCTTCGGCAGAAGGGTAGTACTTAAGCGCGAGCTGGCGGACTTTGTCCTCGATAAACGTAGGCGTCTCATCTACCAGACGGCAGCGGCCAAAGACCACGGTACTCATAACGTAGGGAGCCCAGTCATCGTCCTTGTACCACTCGTTGCCGTACACGGTAAAACAGACTTTGTCGTCACGCCTGAGTGAATCGACCTTGTGACCGGCCTTGGCGCCATGGAAATAAATCTTGTCGTGCTCGGTGTCAAAGAAGTAGTTGACGGGAATGGCATAGGGGTAGCCATCATCGCCGTTGACGGCAAAGATGCCGCGCTTGCGGGTGGCGAGCAGTTCGCGCGCTTCCTCGTCAGTGATGGCGCGTTTCTTTCGACGCAGGGGCCTAAACATCGTTGGCTTCCTTTCTAACTGTGCATGGTGGTAGAGCACAAACTATAGCGACACAGTTCCGTTTTTCTTGATGCGGGCGAGCATGTTTTTGAGCTTGTTAAAGTCGAGCGGCTTGGGCAGATGGGCGTTCATGCCGGCATCGTGTGCCGCCTTGGCGTCCTCGACAAAGGCGTTGGCGGTGAGCGCGATGATGGGGATGTCATCCGCATCGGCCTTCTCGCTCAGACGAATCGCGCGAGTTGCCTCGTAGCCATCCATACCCGGCATCATGATGTCCATCAGGATCGCATCGAAGCTGCCGGCGGGGCGACTAGTGTATAGATCGACCGCTTCGTTGCCGTCGGCGGCGCGAGTTACGACGATGCCTTCGCTTTCGAGCAGGGCCTGGGCAATTTCGGCATTGAGCTCGTTGTCTTCGGCCAAAAGAATGTTCATGCCGGCAAGCGAGCAGCTGATCGCCTGCTCGTCCGCACCTTCTCTTGCCTGAGGGTTCTTGTCGATGTCGAGCGGAATCTGGACGTTGAACGTACTTCCCACGCCAACCTCGCTCGAAATCTCAATCGTGCCGCCCATCATGTCGATGAGCGATTTGACGATTGGCATGCCCATGCCAGTTCCCTGAAATTTACTGCGGGCATCGTTGCCTTCTTGGGCAAACGGTTCGTAGATGTGCTTAAGAAACTCGGGCGACATGCCGATGCCGGTGTCCGAGACGTTAAAGCAAAACACTGCGTGCTCGTCATCGAGCGGTTTGACAGTCGACGAGAATGTGACGGTGCCACCGCGCTTGTTGTACTTGATGCTGTTGTCGAGCAGGTTGACGAGGATTTGTCGAATATGGGTGGGGCTGCCGATCATGTATTGGTCGACAGCGTAGGGCTCGCTGGTGTCGAGCATTGTTATGCCGCGGTCCGATGCACGGAGCTTGCACAGTACGAGCGCATCGTCGCACAGCTCTTTGAGGTTGAATGATTCGTGCTCGAGCGTCACTTTGCACTCCTCGATCCTGCCCATCTCGAGGATGTCATTAATGAGCGACAACAGATGGTTAGCGGCAACACGCGCTTTGGCGCGGCTTTCGCGGGCGACCTGCATGTCGCCTTCTTTCAATTCCTCAATTTCGATAAGGCCCAGCATGCCGTTGAGCGGTGTGCGGATATCGTGGCTCATGCGCGTGAGGAAAGCGGTTTTGGCGGCGTTGGCGGCGTCGGCTTTCTGGCGTTCCTGCTGCGCGCGTTGAAGCGACCAGATAAGGACGACGATGCCGGCGAGCAAAATGAAGATGATAACGGTCGCAACGGCGATGCGGTTGCGGTAGATAAACCGGAACGTGTCCGATTCTTGCGCCGAGTACGATGCGGGCGAATAGCTGCTTGCAGAGAGCGATTCGCCTGCATTGATGATGCCCTTATTAATGATTCCCAACAGCTCGGACTTGCCGCGCGAAATCAAGCACGATAGTTGCGCCGTGTTGGTGAGTTCCTGTGTTTCGAAGTCCTCGATGTCGTGGGCGTCGCGGATGGTTTGCAGGCGCGTACTGGGGACAATGATGCAACTTGCCGTCCCCTTATTGAGGGCTTTGAGCGCCTCGTCGGCATTCGGATATTCGGTTACCGTTGCGTCGGGGAATAGGCTCTCGAGCTCAAAACGGTTGACGATCGCGCCCTCTGTGCAAGCGATACTCTTAAGGTCACTGTCCAGGTTGTTGCTGCTGTGAATGGCGGTCAGGGAGACCGTTCCCATCGGGTTTGACTGGATGGTTCCTCCCTGCTCGGCAAGCCAGTAGTCGCGAAACAGCGGCAGGGCGACATCGATGGTTCCTTTGGAAAGGGCTTTGGTCATTTGCTTGTTGCTCGAGAACGCGACTGTTTTAACCGTAATGTCAAACTTGTCGTGCAGCGTCGTTGCAAGCGAGGCGAGCGACCCTTCCATCTCGCCGTCGTCGTTTTGCGTGCAGTAGGGAAGTTGGTTTTTCAGATAGCCGAGCGTAATGGTGTTGCCGTTTGCTTTGAGCCAGGAGCGCTCGACGCCGGTGAGCAATGACGAGCCGCTGTTTTGGGCCGAGTAGCTCGATTTGACTTCGTCGTTATAGCGCGGGTTGACGCGGGAGATTGATGTCATGGCGGCATTGATGTCGTTCATCAGATCGGGGCGGCTTTTGGGAACGGCAAAATAGTAGTCGCTCGAGCCTACGTAGAACATGGGCGACGCGTCGGGCGACGAAATGGTGTCGTTCATGATAATAGCGTCGACCTCGCCGTCTGAAAGCGCGTCAAAGAGGGCGCTGCCGGTGTCGATTTCTTTATAAGTACAGGTGATGCCCTCGTTGGCGAGCCACTGCTGGCCGACGACGGTTTGCATAACGCCAGAATTGCAGCCGATGGTAAGGCCTTGAAGCGCTTGGGGGTCACCCTTGGCCAGATCGTCGCGATCGGGTCTGGCGTAGATGTAGTAGCGCTCGGTGCCCTCGGGGTTCGAGGAAAAGAGTAACTTCTGCTCGCGCTCTGCCGAATACGAGATGTTGGGCATGAGGTCGATTTCGCCCGCCTCGAGCATGTCCAAAAGCTCGGTGAAAGTGCCAGGAACGTATTCGTATTGCCAACCCTTTGTGTAATACGAGAGGGTCTGGAGGTATTCGTAGCCCCATCCCGAGAGGCGCTCGCCCGGCGTGCCTTCCTGGAAGCCTGAGTTGTTGACAAGCCAGCCAACGCGGACCGTCTTGACCTGCTGGTCAGAGTCGGCGGCAAAGGCCGGGGTGGGCATGACGGCGCTCAGTATGGCGAGCGCGGCAAGCGCGACGGCTAGGGTGCGATATAGAGCTAAGCGAAGGACGGCGGAAGGTTTCACATACAATCCTATCGAGTCGAGGCAATACCGCATTAGGATACCAGCTCAGCTGGCCCACTCGGCAACTCCACCGCTAAACGGTCCGCCCGGCACTGGCGACTAGTCATTGGGGACGTTCTTAAACGACTAGTCATCGGGGACGTTCTTGTTTGACTAGTCATTTAAGAACGTCCCCAATGACTAGTTCCGTTTGCGGGGGAGGCGTGGGACAATACCGAGCGAATGTGATTGGGCGTCTGGGAAAAGGGGTCGCGATGAACAAGTTGAGGACGCTCGCCGACGTGCTGCGACAGGCTGGCTTTGCACGCATCACGGGCCTGTTTCTTATCTTTTACCTGCTGTGCTCGACGGCCGTCTGGCTGTCCGACCCTGCGACCCTTACGTTTGGCGATGGCCTCTGGTTTAGCTTTGAGACCGTATCGACGATCGGCTTTGGCGATATCCCGGCCGAAACGCCGGTTGCCCGCGCTATCACCGTCGTTTTGAGCGTCATCAGCATCTTCTACATCGCCATGCTCACGGGCGTGGCGGTGAACTACTGCAACACGCTCATCAAGATGCGCCAAAAGGACACCATGGCGCGCTTTATGGATGATCTGGAGCATTTGGAAGAGCTCGATCGTGACGAGCTTGCCGACCTATCGCGCCGTGTGCGCGAATATCGCCGACGCCAACGCTAGAACGGGCGCCGCGCGTCACGACGAGGGGGACTGAATATGAATATCACGGTATACCTGGGTGCCAGCGTCGGCAATGACCCGGCGTTTCTGCCCGCGGTGCAGGAGCTGGGCGACTGGATTGGCGCTAACGGACACGCGTTGGTATACGGCGGGTCCAAGTCGGGTCTGATGGGTGCGCTCGCCGATAGCGTACTCGAGGCAGGTGGACACGTGACGGGTGTTGAACCGAGCTTTTTTATCGAGGCCGAGTTTCAACATGACGGTATCGACGACCTCATCGTGACGAGTGACATGGCCGAACGCAAGGCCAAGATGATTGAGCTCGGTGACGCGTTCATCGCCTTTCCCGGTGGGACGGGTACGCTCGAGGAGATTGCCGAGGTCATGTCCGCCGTGTCGTTGGGGCATCTCGATGCGCCGTGCATTCTGTACAACCTTGGGGGCTACTACAACGATCTTAAGGCGTTGCTCGAGCACATGATTGATAAAGGGCTTTCGAGCCCGAGGCGCCAGCACGGCATCTACTTTGCCGACGATTTGCGCGAGATTGCCTCGATTATCAACGGATAAGTCTTGAGCCTGCCCCACTATGACTCCCAATGGTGCCGTTTGCGGCGCAGACGGTTGGCTCGTTCGGGTAACGCTCGCTCTACAATAAAACGTATCTTTGCCGAATTTGACCACGGGAGGTCCCGATGGATAGTCTTGCAAAACCCAAAAACCGTGCGCTGTTTTTAGTTAGCGTTGCCGTGACCGGTGCGTTCGCAGGCGCCGCGGTCTGGCTGTTCTTTTTTGCGATGGAGCACGGTGTCGACTATCTATGGACCGAGATTCCGCACGCGCTGGGCGTCGCTTCGCCTGAGCTCGCGAGCGGCCCGTTCGGTTTTCTGCCGTACCCGTTTTTTGTCTGCTTGCTGGGCGGCCTGCTGATCGGTCTGTACGAAAAGATTACGGGCACCAAGACCGATGACCTCAACCAGGTGATGGCCAAGGTTAAACAAGACGGTCGCTACCCGTACGACAACCTCGGCAAGCTTTCGCTTGCGGCATTGCTGCCGCTGCTGTTTGGCGGAAGTATTGGACCGGAGGCCGGCCTGACCGGAGTTATCGCGGGTCTGTGCAGCTGGGTCGGCGACCGCATGCGTCGCTTTGGCGCCGAGTTTAGGGAGCTCACGCTGCTGGGCACCCAGGCTGCCCTGACGGCGCTCTTTACCGCGCCCGTGTTTGGCTTTGTGGCGCCGCTCGCCGGTAGCGCCGACGGCCAGGGCGCTGGCGAGGACTCCGCGTCCGATGAGATCACCATCAAGCTGCCCAAGGCGCAAAAGACCGTGGTCTACGGCATCGCGATTGCCGGCGGTCTGGGCACCTATCTGCTGCTCGGCCAGCTTATGGGCGGCGGCATGGGCATGCCCAGGTTCGAGGCCGCCCAGGTGGGTAACCTGGAACTTGTCTGGCTCATTCCGCTGGCGTTGGTCGGCACCGTATGCGGTTGGCTGTACTTTGTCTCTGAGCATGCAAGCGAGGCACTGTCCCATGCAATAGGGGAGCGCCCGGTCGTCAAGGCCATGCTGGCCGGCCTGGCGCTCGCCATCTGTGGCACGGTCCTGCCCTACACCATGTTTGCCGGCGAGACCCAGGCCGATGTGCTCATGGAAACCTATCTGACCATTCCCGCTGGCGTGCTTATCGCGACCGGTCTTGTTAAGGCCGTGCTGACGCCCGCCCTCATCAACCTTGGTTGGCGCGGCGGCCACTTCTTCCCGGTTATCTTCTCGGGTGTGAGCCTGGGCTATGGCCTTGCCATCCTCACTGGCGCCGATCCGGTCTTTTGTGTCGCCGTCTGCACGGCATCGACGATGGGTGCCGTTATGCGCCAGCCGGTCATGGTCGTGGGCCTGCTGCTCATGTGTTTCCCGCTCAAGGGCATTGTCTGCATGATTATCGCTGCAGCCATCGCCGCCGGCATTCCGCTGCCCAAGCCGCTGCGCAAGTAGTACGGTGGCGCACGCCGGGGACATGCCGTTTGTCATGGATTTGCGGATGGGCGATTGCGACCGATTGTGGCCTACGTGGGTCAAGTTTCGTGTGGCTACAAATCGCGTGCTCGATAGACCTTGGTGCTGACGGTGCAGCTGATTGCACATAGCGCGAGGGCCAGTACGGCAATTCCTGCGCACAGGCAGCCGAGGACGGCAGGATTGGGATTCGCCCCAGCAATCGACATGAGCCAGTTGCTGATGGGGTTGGAGGAGCTCAGCGTGGCCATGGCAAGGCATCCGAGCAGGGCAAACAGGCCGACGGAAAGGCGCAGCGCCTCCATGTGTCCAAATCGAAAGAACAGCGGCTGTGCCAAAAACACCATCATGAGGGAGATGAGCATCGATGCTGCCGAGGCTATTGCAATCTCAAAGACGGTCTGTACCGTCGAAGTCACGCCCGCACTGTTGAAGAGCGGAAGAACGATGATGCTCAAAAGCGCGGCGGCGCACGCCATGACAGTCGAGAAGACAACGATGCACAGGTAGCGGGCACAAATAATGTCTTTGCGCGAGAGGGGCAGCGTTGCCCGATAACGCTCCCATCCGTTTTGATTGTCGAAGCCGGCCAGCGAGCTCATGACCATGATAGGCGACATGGCGCTGACCGCGCAGGCGCCGGCACTCATGCCAGAGTCACCGTCCGATGCGTTGGCGAGGGTCAGTACGACGAAGATGAACAGGCCGACGCCCGCGATGCTCGGGACAAGCGTGCGGACGATGGCGAGCTCAGACATAAAGGCGCGTTTCATTTCGAAGCCCCTTTCAGCGTGAGGCGAAGATAGTCATCAATGGTTGCCCGGTCGCAGGGAATCTCGGGGAAGGCCTCGAGCACATCGCGACGGTTGGGCACGAGCACGTCCACGCTATAGGCGTGGTGGGCGGCACGGGCGCCTTCGACGCAAGCCATGAGCTCGGACGCCTGCGCTTGAGTGCAGTGGGCGACGCCGGCGCGGTCGGTAATGTCTTCGCGCGGCAGGTCAAACACAATCGAGCCGTTATCGATGCAGATGACGCGGTCGGCAGTGCGATCGAGGTCGGATGTAATGTGGCTTGAGAGCAGCACGCTGTGCTGGCCGTCGGCGACAAAGGCGAGCAACTCGTCGAGCAGTTCCTCGCGCGCCATGGGATCGAGGCCCGCGGTGGCTTCGTCCAAAACGAGCAGCTTAGCATTGTGACTGAGCGCACAGGCGAGCTGCAGCTTCATGCCCATGCCGCGGGAGAGGCCCTTGACCTTCGTCTTGGGATCGAGGCCAAATCGGTCGATGAATCCGGCGAACGTTTCGCAGCTCCACGTGGGGTATGCCGGGCCTACGAGCCTCTCGACCTGGCCCACCTTGAGCGTGGAGGGGAAGGGACACGTGTCCAGGACAAGCCCGATGCGGGAGCGCAGGTGGCGCTGCGTCTCGTCGGGCGCGTTGGCGTCGCAGCGCTGTCCAAGCAGATGCACCTCGCCGGCATCGAGCTTTATAAGCCCAAGCGCGGCGCGAATGGTCGTCGTCTTGCCGGCGCCATTTGCGCCCACAAAGCCAACGATCTGGCCGGGCTCCACGGCGAGCGTGACGTCGCGTAGCGAAAAGCGGTCGCTCACGCGGCGTGAGACGCCTTTGAGCTCTAGCAAGTTTTGCATGGTATAGCCTTTCTTGCAGATGGCTACTGCATGGTTTCGGGGGCTACCAGGTCGAGCATCTCGTGCAATTTGTCGCGCGTGACGCCCAGGGTTTCGGCCTGCGTGGCGGCCTGCGCAAGCAACTCTTCGATATGGCAGAGCTGGTTTTCGCGCAAGAGCTCCTGGTTGCCCTCGGCGACAAAACAGCCCTTGCCCTGCACGGTGCAGATAAACCCGAGCTGCTCCAGGTCGGCGTAGGCACGCTTGGTGGTGATGACGCTCACGCCAAGATCGCTCGCGAGTGCACGGATGCTGGGGAGTTTGGCTCCCGCAGTGAGTACGCCCGAAAGGATCTGAGCTTTGACCTGCGAGGCTATTTGCTCGTAGATGGGCTTGTCGCTCGAATTGGATAGGATGATGTCCACAGCGGCTCCTTAGCTGTTGGGCTACACGTGTATATAACCGGTAAGCACAGTATATATACACTATGCACAGTTATGCAAGAGCTAAATGTGGAATAGCCCGCCGGCACCGCGCTTGCTCCAAAACAATCTCAATCTGTAACACCTGGGTCCGTTTTGGGTCGCCTGATGTTACAGATCGAGATCTTATTTGCCCGCCTGCCTATTTGTCTCAATCTGTAACAGTAAGAGTCGATTTGCGCGGCTAGATGTTACAGAACGAGACATTGGCGGCTCGCCTTCCAGTTTGTCTCGATCTGTAACAGGTAGGGGCTCAAAACCCGTCTTGCTGTTACAGATCGAGACAATCCTTGAGGCGGCTGCCCGGTGCACAGCGAGCTCGGCTAATGAATTTGTCCTGATAGGTGCCCTATGGCGGGATTTGGCGGCTACAATAATGCGGTTACAACGACGTAATGCACTCAATGCAAGAAAGGATCCGCATGGCAAGCCTGTCGGATGAAATCTCGTCGCGCCGCACATTCGCGATCATCAGCCACCCGGACGCCGGTAAGACCACGCTTACCGAGAAGCTGCTGCTCTATACCGGCAGCATCCAGACCGCCGGCTCGGTCAAGGGCAAGAGCTCGGCCAAACATGCCGTCTCGGACTGGATGGACATCGAGAAGGAGCGCGGTATTTCCGTTACCTCCTCGGTGCTGCAGTTCATCTACAACGGCGCCTGTGTCAATATCCTCGATACCCCCGGCCACCAGGACTTCTCGGAGGACACCTACCGCACCCTTATGGCCGCCGACGCCGCAGTCATGGTTATCGACGGCGCTAAGGGCGTCGAAGCCCAGACCAAAAAGCTCTTTAAGGTCTGTACACTGCGCCATATTCCCATCTTCACCTTTGTGAACAAGCTCGACCACGAGGCTCGCGATCCGTTTGAGCTCATGGAAGAGATCGAGAACGTTCTGGGCATCAACACCTATCCCATGAACTGGCCGATCGGCAGCGGCCGCAACTTCCGCGGCGTGTTTGACCGTCAGACCCGTCGCGTCATCGCTTTTGAGGGCGACGGCCACGCCAACGCCACAAAGAAGGTCGCCGAGGTCGAGGCCGAGCTGGGCGACCCCGCCATGGATGAGCTTATTGGCGAGGAGAACCACAAGAACCTGATGGACGACATCGAGCTGCTCGATGGCGCCGGCGACGAGCTCGACCTGGATGCCGTGGCCTGCGGCAAGCTGAGCCCGGCGTTCTTTGGCTCGGCGCTCACCAACTTTGGTGTGGAGCCCTTCCTCAAGGAATTCCTGCGCCTTGCCCCGACGCCGCGCGCCTACACCGATACGCTCACCAGCGAACCGGTCGCGCCTGCCGAGAACGACTTTAGCGGCTTTGTCTTTAAGATCCAGGCCAACATGGACAAGAACCACCGCGACCGCATTGCCTTCGTGCGCATTTGCTCGGGCAAGTTCGAGCGCGGCATGGATGCCTTCCATATGCAGGGTAACCGCAAGCTCAAGCTGGCTACGGGCACCTCGATGATGGCCGACGACCGCGCCATCGTGGACGAGGCCTATGCGGGCGATATCGTGGGTCTGTTCGATCCGGGCATCTTTAGCATCGGCGACACCGTGTGCTCCGGCAAGCGTCACGTGCAGTATCCGCAGATCCCGACGTTTGCCCCCGAGATGTTCGCCCGTATCACGCAGGTCGACACGCTCAAGCGCAAGCAGTTCGTGAAGGGCATGGAGGAGCTTGCCCAGGAGGGTGCCATCCAGATCTTCCGCGAGCTGGGCGCCGGCATGGAAAGCGTCATTGTGGGCGTGGTCGGCGTGCTGCAGTTTGAGGTGCTCGAGCGCCGCCTGAAGGCCGAGTATCGCGTCGAGGTTCGTCGCCAGCCGCTGCCCTATACGGACATTCGCTGGATCCAGAACGACCCCGACACCATCGACATCCCGGGTCTTTCGCTCACGCGCGACACGCTGCGCGTCGAGGATATGCGCGGCGGCAAGCTGCTGCTGTTCACGAGCCCATGGAACGTGGATTGGGCGACCGACCATAACCCCGACCTCATCCTGTCGGAGTTTGGCAACGTAACGTTTTAGCGCACCGGCGCGGTGGCCTTGCGGGGCTGCCGCGCCGTTTGCTTGCCTGATGCCGTGTGAGCGGCTATCATACCCACCGTCGTCTCAAGACCGGGGCGTCCGAGCAGTTCGGGTCCGATATCCTGCTCGTTAAACCTAAAACCAAAGGAGTACATAATGATCAAGAAGGTCATGGAGGACTACAAGGTCCTGTTGCGGAGCATTCCCGCGGCAACGGTTTCGCTGTTTTTCGTGAGCGTTATCATGATGAACCTGCTGGCCAACAAAGAGCTTATCAGCCTGCCGTATCTGGCACTCGATTGCGGCTTTGTGGTGAGCTGGGTTTCGTTTTTGTGCCAGGACATGATCTGCAAGCGCTTTGGCGCCAAGGCATCCATCAAAATCTCTATCCTCGCGCTGCTGGTCAACCTGGCCGTGAGCCTGTGCTTTTGGGCATGCTCGCTCACGCCCGGCATGTGGGGTGCCTACTACGACACGGGTATGATCGAGGTCAACGCCGCCCTTAACGCCACCATCGGCGGCACCTGGTACGTGGTGCTGGGCTCTTCGCTGGCAATGCTCGTTTCTGCCGTGGTTAACTCCACGCTCAACCAGTCGCTCGGCCGCATGCTCAAAAAGAATAACTTTGCGAGCTTTGCCTTCCGCTCTTATGTGTCCACGGGTGTTGGCCAGTTTATCGACAACTTGGTCTTTGCCATTGTGGTGAGCCACACGTTCTTTGGTTGGACCTGGGTGCAGGTCCTTATGTGCTCGCTGACCGGCGCTGTCGCCGAGCTGCTGTGCGAGGTCTTTCTGAGCCCCGTGGGCTATAAGGTCGTGCGCGGCTGGGAGCGCGAGAATGTGGGCTCCGAGTACCTCGAGCGCCACGCAGCTGCCTAAGGAGCACCTATGCGGGTTTTGATCACGGGCGCTTCGGGCGGCATTGGAGCCGCGTGCGTGCAGCGCTTTTTGGACGAGGGCCACGAGGTCGTGGGCTTTGATCTGCTGCCGGCGGCCGTCGAGCACGAGCGCTATCGCCATCTGATCGTTGATGTCCGCGAGCCGGACTCGTTTCCAGACGGCCTTGAGCCTCAGGCGATCGTAAACGTTGCCGGCACGCAAGATTTGGCCGACGACATCGCTGCCAACCTGCGTGGCACCATCAACGTGACCGAGCGCTATGCCTTTGCGGGGGAGGGGCTTGCCGCCAAGCCGGCGCCTGCTATCCAATCCGTGGTCAATGTGGGGTCGGCGAGCGGACATACGGGATCGGAGTTTCCCGCCTATGCTGCCAGCAAGGGCGGCGTTATCGCCTACACCAAGAACCTTGCAAACCGCCTGGCGCCGCAGGCCATCGCCAACAGTGTGGACCCGGGCGGCGTTATCACGCCGCTCAACCGTTGCGTGATGGAGGACGAGCACCTGTGGAGTCAGATTATGGAGCTCACGCCGCTTAAGCGCTGGGCCACCGCCCAAGAGATCGCCGAGTGGATCTACTTTGTGGGCGTGACCAACCGGTTTATGACCGGGCAGAGTCTGCTCATTGACGGTGGCGAGGCCGGCCGCACACAATTTATTTGGCCCGAATAGCAAAACGCGCCCGATGGCAAGA
>NZ_QSRL01000013.1:0-6442 GCF_003437035.1 Collinsella sp. TF08-11AT | reverse complement strand
CCGATGGCAAGATTGCCGTCGGGCGCGTTTTTGATGTATCGATTTTTAGCCGAGGCAAGTCCAGTTGACGGGGGCCGAGCCGTGCTGTTCGAGTAGTCGATTGGCAGCGGAGAAGGGGCGCGACCCCATAAAGGCGGGGAGTTCTGCCGTGGCGCGGTTTGCCGAAAGCGGCGAGGGGTGCGTGGACGCAAGGCAGAACTTGCTGGTTTTTCTGCCCGCGCCGGTCGCGGCGAGCTTGCCCTCGATCATCTGCTGGGCAAAGCGGCCCCATGCCAAAAAGACTACCGGCTGGGGCAGCTGGCAGCAGCGCTCGATGACGTAGTCGGTCAGCGTGCTCCAGCCCAGCTTGGCGTGCGAATTGGCGGCATGCTCACGCACGGTGAGCGTGGTGTTGAGGAGCAGGATGCCCTGTTGTGCCCAGGGGGTTAGGTCTCCCGTGGCGGGGATGGGGCAGTCCAGATCGGCGTTGAGTTCCTTATAGATGTTGCGCAGGCTCGGCGGCAGTTTGGTTTGTGTCGCGGGGACCGAAAACGACAGCCCCATGGCCTGGTTAGGCCCGTGATAGGGGTCTTGACCCAAGATGACAACCTTGACGTGGTCTGCCGGCGTGTAGGCGAGGGCATTGAGGATGTCGTCTTGTGCCGGGTAGATGGTCTGCTCGGCACGCAAAAGGGCGATGCGCTCGAGCAGCTGGTTCGTCGTGTCACGTACCGGCCGCGGCGCATCGCCCAACCAAGTTGCTATGTTGCGGTCGCGCGTTGCGGTGTCCATGGGGCTCCTTTATGGCAGATACTCTGTTGGTATCTATTGTAAAGGCGCACCGGTTGCCTTTATGCCGCGGCTGTATGAAGAGTGGGGTCTACGAGACGCGCTCGGGCGCTCCTGCCATGCGAGCGTGCCCGTGTGCACGAAGACGCGGGAGCTCGACGGTTGCCACCATGACGCCGGTGAGGATGAGGGCGGCGCCAAAGAAGGCGATGGGGCTCAGGACCTCGCCGACCAGGAAGAACGAGAAGACAGCGGAGCAGACCGGCTCGAGCGAGAAGGCAAAGCCTGTGGTCTCGGCGGGCACGTGGGGCTGCGCGAGCGTTTGGGTGATAAAGCCGTAGGCAGAGCAGATGAGCGCGAGTGCGACGACGACCACGACCTCGCTCGGCGTGCTGGGAAGCGTGAAGCCGCCAAAGGTAAATGCGGCGATACCCGAGAACAAGCCGCCGAAGCCCAGCTGCCAAATGCCCAGAGCCAGCGGATCGACTTCTTCGACAAAGCGCTTGGCGATGATAATGTGGCCGGCATAGATAAAGGCCGAGAGCAGCATGATGATCGCGCCGGGATTCAGGCTAGTAAAGTCGGCGCCCGAGAGCAGCAACATGCCGCAGGTGACGATGGCGGTGCCGATGAGCACCTTGCGCTCGGGGGCGCGACGCAGCAGTGCCGCGTTGGCAAACGGCACGATTACGACCGTCAGGCTCTGCAAAAAGCCGGCGGTGGAGGCGGAAGTGAGGCTAGAGCCCAGGCACATGCAGGTGATCTCGGTTGCCATGATGGCGCCGATGATGGCGGCGCGGACCATCAGGTCACGGTTGATGCGCACCGCGTGCTTGTGGAAGAGCAGCAGGCAGGCCGCAAAGGCGATGATGCAGCGCAGCGCGACGATGCTCGTGGCGTTCATGCTGTCCATGCCGATCTTCATGAGGGGGTACGAAAAGCCCCATGCGACGGGAACGGAAAATGAGAGCGCGATTGCTTTTTTGCGATCCATGGGACTCCTTTTGTTACAGAACGGTTTCGCAAAAAGGATTCTGCTCCCAGATATGGATGTAGTAAAGCGAATGTATCTTCAGTATGATTAAGAAGTACTAATGTTGGAAGAAAAAACCCTGGCAAAACGTTTTACGGCTACATCGATGTGGAGGCACGATGGCATCGCGGTATCAGATTGTATGTATGGTGGTCGATTGCGGCAGCCTGAAACGTGCCGCCGACGAGCTGGGCTATACGCAAAGCGCGGTGAGCCAGGCCGTCAAGGCGCTCGAGCGCGAGCTGGGCACCACGATTATCGAGCGTGGCAAGCAGGGCGTCTCGCTTACGCGCGACGGCAAACAGTATCTGCCGTATCTGCGCCAGATCGTTACGGCCGAGGCCGAGCTTGAGGGCAAGCGCCAGGAGTTGCTGGGGCTTTCGTCGACCGACATTCGCATTGCGACGTTTACCAACGTGAGTCGTACTGTGTTGCCGCGAGTGATCCGCGACTTTGGGGCCCTGCATCCGGGCGTGCGCTTTACCCTCAAGCAGGGCGATTACACGAGCAATGCCCAGTGGGTGCACGATGGCGTGGTCGACTTTTGCTTTACAGCGCGTGGATTTACCGAGGGGCTCGAGAAACGCGTGGTCTATCACGACGAGCTGGTGGCGCTGTTGCCAGCCGTCCATCCACTGGCGGCAAAGGAAAAGGTGACGCTTGCCGACCTGGCGTCCGAACCGTTTGTGCTGCTGGATGAGGGCGAACAGAGCCTGGTGCTCGATGCATTCGCGGCGCATGGGCTGTCGCCGCACGTGACGAGCGAGGTGACCGACGACTACACCATCATGGCGATGGTGGAGGAGGGCCTAGGCGTGAGCATGCTGTATCGCCGTACCGTCGAGGGCATGCAGGCCGATATTCGCGTACGTCCCATCGTGCATGCCCCCTCGCGCGACGTAGTGGCGGCCTGGCGCAGCTGGGACACCATGCCTATCGCCACGAGGCGCTTTATCGACTATATGAGCTCGCATATTGTCAATTAATGACTGGCGTGACGTTGCGCGTGGTGATTAGCGGGCTGTCGCTTTGGCTTGTGCTAGACGGTAGGTGCGTGCCGGGTGGCAGAGCAATACCGCCACGACCATAAAGAACGCCGTGGTGCCCAGGCTGATGGGGTAGACCATCATGATGTTCGCAAAGGTGCGGAAGTTCGGGAACACGCAGAAGACCCAATAGAAGCGAATACCGCAGACGCAGATCATGGTGATGAGGGCGGGCATGAGCGAGATGCCAAAGCCGCGCAGGTAACCGGACATGTTTTCGTAGAACATGCTAAAGGCGTATGCCGGGAAGATCGAGCACACGCGGATATAGCCGATCGAGACGATGTTGGGATCGCTGTTAAAGAGCGCCAGGATCTCGCGCCCCAGACCGACGATGATGACGATGGTGGTGAGCGCGACGATACCGCCTTCGACCAGGCAGACCTTGAGCGTCTTGGTGCAGCGGTCGATCTGGCGAGCGCCGTGGTTTTGTCCCACAAAGGTGGTGCAGGCCTGGCTAAAGCTGTTGAGTAGGTTGTAGCACACATACTCCAGGCTCATAGCGGCGCTGGATGCCGCCATGACCTCGGTACCCAGGCTGTTGATGGCGGACTGGATGATGATGTTGGCGACGGCAAAGACGGCGCTTTGGATGCCGGCGGGCAGGCCGATCTTGACGATGCGCTTGAGGGCGACGGGGTCTAAGCCTAAGTCGCGTGGGGTGACGCGGACGACGGAGTCGGTCTTGAGCAGGCGGATAAAGAGCGTAGCGGCGCTGACGGTGTAGGCGATGGCGGTGGCGATGGCGACGCCCGCGACGCCCCAGTGGAGTATGGGGACAAAGATGAGGTCCAGGCCAATGTTGAGGACGGTGGACACGGCAAGCGCCTGCAGCGGCATACGGGTGATGCCGACGGAACGGAAGATCGCGGCCTCAAAGTTGTAGAGCAAGATCGAAGGCATGCTGAGCAAAAAGACGCGCAGGTAGAGCGAGGCGAGCGGCATGGTTTCGGCGGGGACGTTGAGCGCGGCGAGCATGGGTTCGGCAAAGATCTCGCCCAGCGCGATGACGACAAAGCCCACGAGTGCCATAAGAATCGAGGTATGGACGGCGCGTTTGACCATGTTCTGATCGTTGCGGCCGATAGCGTTGGCGATGACCACGTTGGAGCCAAGCGACAGGCCAATAAACAGGTTGAGCATAAGACTGGTAAGCGGAACGTTGGAGCCGACCGCCGCCATGGCGAGGGTTCCCTGGTCGCCCGAGAAATTACCGATGATGACCGTGGCGATGAGGTTCGACAGCTGCTCTAAGATGCTCGTGGCGGCCACGGGGAAGGCGAACAGGGGAATATTGCGCCACAGCGAGCCGGTGGTCATGTCAATGTGCTTAGATGCGGTGTCTGCCATACGCTCTCAATCTCTAATATGCGATTCGCTAGTTATTTGCGCAGACGATAATACTCCTAATGCATCCAGTCGGCACTTAGGGACGTTCCTTTTAATATGAGCAGGACATTGTCAAGAGGCAAAATCGGGCCTGGCCCCAACGATATGGGGTCAGGCCCTCTCCCTATATCAACCCGTCCGCGGTGACCTCGGCGTGTCTTACCGACGCTCGTCTTTGCAGTTTAATATCCGCCCGTGGCGATCTCTCGCTGGGCAATCCGTTGCTACGGCTGAGGCTTCTACGTCGAACCGACAGTCTGTGCACGCGTGTGGCGCCCTGGGCGCTCGCAGAAAAGGGGCCTGAGGTTCGCCTCAACGGCTTCGGATCGAACCGCTTCCGGGGTGATTGGCTTATGTGCGGGGGACCGCCCCCCTACGCCTCCTCGGCCATGAGGCCGACCGCCCACACCCAGCAGGCGAGCTCGCGCGCCGTGGCCACGTTCGCCTTGTTGCCGTGGACCCCGCGCGCGAGCAGCGCCTCCCGCCTCTCGACCAGCCTCCGCACGCCCTTGGCGGCATGCCTCCGGGCGCCCCGGTCCGGGGCCTGGCCCTTGGCGAGGTCCTTCGGCCGCCCCGAGCACGTCAGGTAGTGCCACGCGGCCTCGACCAGCGTCTTTCTCAGGTGCTTGTTGCCGGCCTTGGTGATCGCGCCCCTGCGGTCGCTCTCCCCGCTGGAGTGCTCGGAGGGCGTCAGGCCGACCCACGCGGCGAACGAGCGGGCGTTCCTGAACCTCGAGAACTCGCCGGCCTCGAACACGAGGTCGGCGGCGGAAGCGGTGTCGACGCCCTTGAGGCAGCGCAGGGAGTCGACCCTCCTCCTCCACCTGGGCTTGCGGGCCTCGCCCTCGACGAGCCTCTCGAGCCTCGCCTTCTCCTCCGCCGCCCGCCTGACCGCGTCGACGTAGTAGGCGAGCACCTCCTCGTCGGCCCCCTCCGCGAACCTTATCGACTCGATCCAGGACCAGTGGGCCCGGGTCCAGTTGCCCTTCCTGCGGCCGGTGGGCGTCCTCTCGTCGAAGACGAAGCCGTGCCTGAGCAGGAACTTGGAGAGCCGCTGCTTCGAGCGCGAGAGGTCGTCCCTCGCGTCCTCGAGCGCCCTGGTCAGGTCGCGGGCGGCCTCGCACTCGTCGTCGGGGACCCACACCTCGACCACGTTGCCGACCGACAGCATGCGGGCGAGGAACTCGGCGTCGTTGCGGTCGTTCTTCCTGCGCCTGTCCGCGCTGGGCTTGATCATCTTCGAGACGGCGCCGACCACGCAGTCGACCCCCAGGCCGGAGAGCCTCTTCTGCAGGTCGAAGCCCGTGACCCCGGACTCGTACACGCACCTGGCCCTGGGGTCCACGGAGCGGACCCACTCCGCGACGGCGCCGGCGTCGTAGCCGAAGGTCGCGGCGCGCACCTCCCCGGTCATGACGTCGAGGGAGACGGCCTTTATCGAGCGGGCGTGGACGTCGAGGCCGACGAAGGTGGTAGTATCGAGCATGGGAGCCCCTTCCATGAATGCGGCGTGGCCGCCGCGGCTGAATTAGACACTCACCATTGTCGGCCTAATCCGCGGTCTTTCATGCAGCAGGGGCTCTCAATGTTTTTATGTCCTGCTCATATCGTCTCTGCCGGCAGCTGGGGACACTCCTTCAGACTAGTCATTGGGGACGTTCTTAAACGACTAGTCGAACAAGAACGTCCATTACAGTCGAAATTGTCAGCCCGGGACCGTCTCGGGCTACGATTGAGGCGCGCCCAGAACGGGCCGCCGACCGGGCGCCCGCGCACGGCCGAACGTCCCTGCCCCCGAGAGGGCCCGTTGGGTGCTGCCGGCGCGGGACGCGCCGACCCCGACGGCTGATAGGAAAGTGCCGGGCAGGTGCCGCGGCTGGTAATGTGAGTGCCGAGGGGGAGGCCATCCGGTCGAACGACTACCGGAAGGATACCACCGTGAAAGCGCCATCCACCAGGCCCGCGGCCGTGCTCGGCCTGGACGTCGGCAAGTCATCGCACTGGGCCTGCCTGGTCGACCGCGACGGGGAGGTGCTGGCCAGCGCCCCCGTCCGCAACAGGGAGGCCGAGCTCGACGCGCTGTTCGCCTCCGCGCCCGCCGGCACGCTCGTCGTGGTCGACCAGTTCCGCAACATAGGGTCCCTCGCCGTGCGGCGCGCCCGCGCCGCGGGGCTGGCGGTCGCCTACCTGCCCGGCCTCGCCGCCA
>NZ_QSRL01000012.1:384-74634 GCF_003437035.1 Collinsella sp. TF08-11AT | reverse complement strand
TGCGGAAACGCGGGACCCGTTCAGGCTGTTGCGTTGAGATTGAAAATCAACCCTGTTTGGCGGTCTCAGAGCTTCAATCAGTCCCTATTTCACCGCAACTTTGGAAAGGCGCCTTTAGCCATTGGGGACGCGCCGAGCACTGGGGTATCATGGCCTAGTTGATATATCTGCATTTACGCGCCTTGTAGGAAGGGGCTGCGCCCATGGCTTTTGAGCCTGCTCAACATAGCTTTATCACGCTCGAGGGCGTCGACGGTGCCGGCAAGTCCACGCAGGCGCGTCTGCTTGCCCGTGCGCTCGACCTCGCTGGCTATCAGGTCGTAACTCTGCGCGAGCCGGGTGGCACTGCCATCAGCGAAAAGATTCGCGCCCTGCTGCTCGACCCCGCCAACACGGCGATGGGAGACACCTGCGAGTTGCTGCTCTACGAGGCGGCGCGCGCCCAGTTGGTGCACGAGGTCATAGCCCCCGCCCTTGCGGCCGGCAAGGTGGTCCTGTGCGATCGCTTCTACGATTCCACGACCTGCTACCAGGCATTTGCCGATGGCCTCGACCGCCAGATGGTGCGCGACGCCAACAACCTGGCCGTCGCGGGAACGCACCCGGCGCTCACACTCGTCTACCACATCACGCCCGAGCAGGCGGCGCTGCGCATGGCGGCCCGCGGTGCGACCGATCGCATGGAGGCCAAGGGCATGGCCTTCCAGGAGCGTGTCTATCAGGGATTTTGTGCCATTGCCGCCGAGGAGCCAGACCGCGTAAAGCTCATCGACGCCACTGCGACCGTCGAGGAAGTCTTCGAGAAGACGGTCGAGCAGGTTCGCGCGTACGGTCTCGACATTTCGCAGGAAGCCGTCGCCGCCGCGCTTGCCAAGGAGGCCGAGTAACATGGCCCCCGCTCAGGCAAGCCTGCTGGCCAAGCTCGACACCCAGGAACGCGTGCGCGACTTTTTGACCAATGCCATCGCAAGCGGCCGTGCATCGCACGCCTACCTGTTTTTGGGCGCGCCCGGTGCCGGTAAACTCGACGCCGCATGGGCGCTCGCCCAAGCCTTCCTGTGCGAGCGGGACGGCTGTGGCTCGTGCGACAGCTGCGTGCGCGTCGCGCGCCATACGCATCCCGACGTGCACTATTACACGCCCGAGAGCGCCACGGGCTACCTCATCGCGCAGACCCGCGAGCTGCTCGACGACGTGCCCTTGGCGCCCATCCGCGCCAAGGCTAAGGTCTACATCATCGATCGTGCCGAGCAACTGCGCGCCAACACCGCCAACGCACTGCTCAAAACGCTCGAGGAGCCGCCCGAGGGCGTCATGTTCATCCTGCTGGGCACCTCGGCAGACGTGATGCTGCCCACTATCGTGAGTCGTTGCCAGTGCGTGCCGTTTCGGCTGGTATCGCCCGCCGTCGCCGCGCAGGCCGTGAGCCGTGCCACCGGTCAGGACCCTGCGCGTTGCCGTATGGCCGTTGCCGTGGCGGGAAGCCCCACGCGTGGCATCGAGTTCCTCAAGAGCGCCGAGCGCCAGGACGCTCGCCGTCAGATGATCCGTGCCATCGACTCGCTCATTGCCGCCGACGAGGCCGACGTGCTCAGTCGCGCCAAGTCGCTCATCGTCGCCGTTAAGGCGCCACTCGCCGAGGTCAAGTCCACGCAGGAAAAGGTGCTCGAGCAAAACGCCGACTACCTGTCGCGTGGAGCATTGAAGCAGCTTGAGGACCGCAACAAGCGCGAACTCAACGCGCGCGAGCGTTCGGGTATCATGGAAGCGCTGGCGAGCGCGCGGACGCTCATGCGCGACGTGCTGCTGACACTTCAGGACGAGGCAGCCGACGTGGTGAACGAGGACGTGCGCGACACGATCGGTCGGCTTGCCGCCGCGACCAATGTTGCGGGTGCCACCCAGGCGCTCGAGGCGGTCGCGACCGCCGAGCGCAACATCGCCAGAAACGTTACTCCCCAGCTGGCCATCGAGGTCATGCTGTTCGATATCAGGAAGGCACTGAAATGCCGTTAGTCGTACCCGTTAAGTTTACCTACGCCTCGCGCGACCTGTGGTTTGACCCGCAGGACCTGGATATCCTCGAGGCAGATTACGCTATTTGCTCCACCGAGCGCGGAACCGAGATCGGCCTGGTCACGGCTGATCCCTTCGAGGTACCGCAAGACGAGATCGGTCAGCCGCTCAAGCCCGTGCTGCGTGTGGCGAGCGACATCGACCTGCAGCTTGCCGACGACCTGGCCATCCAGGGTGACGAGGCCATGGTCGATTTCCGCCGTCTGGTCAAAGAGCTCGACCTCGAGATGAAGCCGGTCGGCGTCGAGTACCTGTTTGGCGGCGAGAAGGCCGTGTTCTACTTTGCCGCCGAGGAGCGCGTCGATTTTCGCCAGCTCGTCAAGGATCTGTCCTCGACGCTGCACATTCGCGTCGACATGCGCCAGATCGGCGTGCGCGACGAGACCCGCCTGGTGGGCGGCTATGCCCAGTGCGGCCAGGAGCTCTGTTGCACGCGCTTTGGCGGACAGTTTGAGCCCGTCTCGATCCGCATGGCAAAAGAGCAGGACCTACCGCTCAACTCGTCCAAGATCAGCGGCGTGTGCGGCCGCCTGATGTGCTGCCTACGCTATGAGTTCGAGGCGTACAAGGACTTTAAGAGCCGCGCGCCCAAAAAGAAGACACTCATCGATACGCCGCTCGGCAAGGCGCGTATTCAGGAATATGACACGCCGCGTGAGCAGCTGGTGCTGCGCCTGGAGAACGGCAAAGTCTTTAAGGTCAACCTGGCCGATATGACGTGCTCGGAGGGCTGCAAAAAGAAGGCTGCCGAGCAGGGCTGCAATTGCCGCCCCGACTGCGTGACGCGCGATGTGCTCGAGCGCATCGAGTCGCCCGAGATGCGCCTGGCGCTCATGGAGCTCGATCGCGAGAACGGCGTCGACGTGGGCGATGGTCTGTCGAGCGCCGACCGTCTTGCCGGCACGTCGATGCCCAAGCGCCGTCGTCGCGATGCCGATTCCGATACCCGCGCTGCTCAGAGCCAGGTCGAGGGCCGTGGCCGTGGAAAGGGCCGCGGCAAGGCCGAGGCACCCGAGGCCGAGGAGACCGCCGGTGGCCGTCGTCGTCGCAAGCGCGCGGGCTCGGGCGATGCTACCGAGGCTGCAGCCGCGGGCAAGAACGCCTCTCGCGAGCGCGAGGTTCAGCAGCCCCAGCAGCAGAATCGCGGCGGTGGCATGAACCCCACGCGTCGTCGCCGCCGTCATCTGTCGAGCGAGGAGCGCGAGGACGCCTTCCGCGCCGCAGCTGCTCGCGAGGCTGGTGCCGCTTCCAAGGGCCCCTCGGCCTCCGATACGCCTGCCGACAAGGGCGGCAAGTCACGTGGCGAGGAGGAGCGCGCGCCGCGTCCGCGCCGTCGCCATTCCTCGGGCGCGCAACGGAAGCCCTCAGTGCCCTCCGTGGCCGATCAGGTCTCAGATGGCGAGGTCAAGGTCACGCGCCGTCGTCCCGGAGATGGCGGGGGAGCGGCTGCTAAGGCTTCGCGTGGCGCCGCTCGCGACGAGCGCGAGCCGCGCGAGGATCGCGGTGGCGAGGGCTCGGCCGACCAGGGTCAAAAGCGCCGTCGCCGTCGCCGTTCCCGCAAGCCGCGCCAGGATGGTGGCGAGGGCTCGACCCCGTCTTCGTCCGCACCACAACCGCCCGCCGGCGAATAACGCCCGCGAGCGGATTTAGCCCGCCTTGCCCCGAGCGCATCGGGGTACCATAGCGCTGAATCAACAACCCTCCCTGCGACCGAACGTAGGGAGGGTTGTGTCTTGAAGAGCCATCTGAACAAATTGAGCCGTCTGCAGGGTGCCGGCGCCCTACCGTTTGCGGACGAATTGCTGCCGTTTGCCGAGCGGGCGGCACGCGAGGCACTCGAGGCATTGTCGCCAACACGATGTGCCGGCTGCGAGCGCGCCGGTGCGCTTATTTGCCAAGACTGCCTGGCCGCGCTCACGCTCATCGACCCACGTCATAGCTGTACCCGATGCGGCGCCCCGTTTGGGGATTTGCTGTGCACTGAGTGTTCGGTCGAGGGCACGTCCTCGGCAATGGCGGAGGCGCTCGACCGCTGCCTGGCGTGCTCCGTCTATGCGCATCCGCTGCCGCGCATCATTAAAGCGTACAAGGACGCGGGCGAGCGACGCCTGGCGCCGTATCTGGCGGAGCTGCTCTACGACACTGCCCTGCATGCCCAGGTCGTAGCGCCCGAACGCTTAGGAGGTGTGCTGTCCGGTGCGGATGCGGTGGTGTTTGTGCCCGCGACGGCGGCAGCGTTTCGGCGGCGTGGTTTTGATCATATGGAGGCTATTGCGCGCCCATTTTGCGAGCTGTCGGGTGTTCCCCTGCTCGATGCTCTCGTCAAGTACGGGCATGGCGACCAGCGCGAACTCGGTCGTGAGGAGCGCCGCGAGCGTGCCCAAGGCATGTACGAGACGGTTGAGGATGTGCGGGGCAAGTGCCTGCTGCTTATCGACGACGTTATCACCACGGGTGCGACGATGGCCGCGGCTTCGGCGGAACTCAAGCGCGCCGGCGCCGCAGCAGTCGATGGCCTCGCTATCGCACGCGTTTGGTAGGGGTGGTTTTGTGGCAGTAAAGATCGAGCGGTGCAACGAGCCGACAGGCGAACAGCTAGCGGCTTCCGTAATCCTAACAGGCGCCTCGGCGCTACGCATGATGCGCGCCGAGCGCCGACAAATGGGTTACATCAGCTGGAGGGACCTCGATCCCGATGAAGAGCGCCGTGTGCTGCGCACGTCGTCGCCCTCGACCGAGGACATCTATCTTCCTGACTTGGTGCGAATTGGAGCCAAAAGTGGCGAGGTGCAGGAAGATCTGTGCTTGTTGGTGGGATCTGCGGCGCAGCGCCGCCGCATGCCTGGCGTAGGCTGGTCCGTGTGTTCCGGGTTGCCCGCCGGCTCGATTCTAGAGGTGGAACCGGGGGTGTACAGCCTATCTCCCGAGGCCCTTTGTGTTGCCGTTGCGCGTGAGGTCGGCTGCATCCAGGCGTTTGCCCTGGCCCAGGAGCTGTGCTCTAAGATTTCACTGAGCGACCGCGGGAAGTATCTGCCTCCCTACACCTCGCCTGTTACGAATAAACTTGCAAAGGACAAGGACCAGCCAGCAGACGTGGGCTACTTTGAAGTCGAGCCGGTGCTGATGCCCGATCGTCTGGCAGATTACCTTGCGGCATGCAAGGGGAATGTGGCCAAACAGCTGCTGCGTCTGTGTCCCTATCTTTCGGAAAACCTGCTCTCGCCCATGGAGTGCATCATGCTCGCCCTGTTTTCGCTTCCGTTTTCCTATGGCGGGTTTGCCTGCGGACCTTTTAAGACCGACTACAAGATCGAGTTCGATGACCGTGCGCAGGCAATCTCGGGGATGCCCCATGCAGTTTGCGATGCATATCAGGAGGCAGCCCGGTTTGACCTGGAATACAACGGTGAGCTGGGCCATTCCTCTCGGAGGGGACGTATCCATGATGAAAAGCGCAACACGGGCTTGATTACTATGGGAATCGAGGTCGCGACGGTCAACAACGAAATGCTCTGTGACATGGAAGCGATGGAAGCGCTCGCATGGCGCATGCACCAGCGTATGCGAAAGCGGTACCGGAATCGTGTCGATGCCCGCAGGAAGAAGCAAGAGGCGTTGCTTAACACGCTGCGGGCGTGTTTTGGGCTTAAGCCGGTCTAATTCACGTCGAAAATAGGGGGTTAATCATATGCCCTGGCCAAAATATGGCAAATATGAGTACTGTCACTAAATCAGTAACAGCAAAATCAAGGAATTTAGGACTCGGAGGCGTCATAAAGTAAGAAGATAATAAACAAATGTAGAATAACTAAGCATCAGGTTGGCGACACTGAGCGCAAAATCTGTCCGAGAGGCCAAAATTGCCTGTTACTAAATTGGTGACAGTACTCATATTTGCCATTTTTTGGCCACGGCACCCTAGGAAGGGTGCCCCGGAGCTCCCCATAGGGGAGCTCCGGGCTTCACAGAGGCACGAATAGCCCACTCCGACCTGCGAAATCTGTACTCGCGATGCGAATGACGCCCCTAACCTTAAACTTTAGCTTGAACTTAGCTATAATGCGCTACGTTCCTACCAGGCTGTGGTTGCGGACGGACGAAATGCCCGCCCTAGTCCAAGACAGACGCGGTCAAAGGGATCCACGTAAGCGACCGCGTGCGCGCGGCGCGATCATGGCGCGTCCTAGATGTAAGCCGCACCGTCCGTTCTACTTTCTTTGGGGCAATACCGCCTCGCGGGCGAGCGGGCCAGTCGTGAAGGTGGCTGCGGCCTCCCGAGCAAACGCCCCGGTGCGCAAGTGTGGGGTCAAATACCAGGTCAGCTGGTGGGAACAACCTGATATTCCGCGCAACGCACGGATCGTATACGACACAGAAGGCAGGGTAGTGGACATGGTGAGGGGCAGCTTGATGCACGCGGCTCGGTTAGGTGCTGGGACCGCAGCGGTCATCGCCGTTTTGGGCCTGAGCGGATGCGCGTTCAACCCGCTGTCTACGTTCACGACTCCCACGATCGACCAGATCGAGTACGAGACCGTCACGCCGGCGGTGTCGGACGATGCCCTGGTCACTCCCGGAACCCTGACGGTCGCCCTCGATACTTCCGATGCGCCGCAGGCCATGCAGGACGCCGACGGCGAGCTCACGGGGTATGCGGTTGACGCCGCCCGCGCCCTCGCAAGCCGCATGGGCCTTAAGGTCGCCTTTGTCGATGCGTCCTCGGCAGGTTCCGCGCTCGGCGACAAAAAGGCTGATATCTTTATCGGCGAGATCAACTCCACGGACGGGGACGTTAGCTCGCTCGGCACCTGCCTGTACGATGCCGCTTCCGTGTTCGGTAAAACCAGCGATGGTGGGTCGCTAAGCGTTTCCACCGATACCCTTAACACGTCTACTCTGGGTGTCCAGATGTCCTCGGCCTCGCAGGAGGCGCTTGCTAAGCAGAGCATCACCGCCAACCAAAAGACCTACTCCAACATCAACGAGTGCTTTGAGGCGCTCGAGTCCGGCGAGGTCGACTATGTAATCTGCGACTCCACGGCCGGCGGCTACCTTGCACGCCTGATGAGCGAGGTCTCCTATGCCGGTTCGCTCGAGGCGCCCTCGACGCTTGGTGTTGCGGGCCTCTCGTCCAATGACGAACTGTGCCGTGCCGTGAGCGATGCCCTCGACGGTATTACGGCCGACGGCACGCTCGAGGCGGTCCACTCTGTCTGGTATGGCAGGATGCCCTACGACCTCACCACTAAGACGGTTTCGGGCGCTAACGTGCAGCCGGGCGACTCTGAGTCCAGTGAGACCGCATCCTCCGGCAGCGAGTCCTCCGATTCCAACAATGAGACCGCATCCTCCGAGGACAAATCGTCCAGCCAGGAAGGCACCATCACCGACGACGACATTAACAAACTTAATAGCTAGTTATTGCTAGGGGTGGTGTCTCCTATACGTTGGAAAGGACGCCTCTTCACGGTTTCAACACGCACTGCCGGGTTTCCCCAATAGGGGAGCCCGGCTTTTTCATCCCTATAAAACCAGCAGGTCAAAGCCAATTTTCGGGACCAAATACAAAGTCGCCGGCTCCCTCCTATAGCGCACTTTGCCACAGAAAAGTGCGAGACTTCGGTATGCGGTATCAAGCAATCGTTATTCGGGTCTTTGGGAATCCGCGTGATTAAATGCACGGCAATGGGTACATAGCCAGTACAGTAAGTCCCCGAGGCAGATTGGAGCCACGTATGGATATCAAGGTTTCTGGACGCAAGACGACGGTAACCGATGCTCTGCGTGCGCATGTGGATGAGAAGATCGGCGAGGCGCTCAAGGTTTTCGATATCGAGCCCATGACAGTCGACGTCGTGCTTCGTTATGAGAAGAACCCCTCGAACCCCAACCCGGCAATCGTCGAGGTCACGGTTCGTGCCCGCGGCTCTGTGATTCGCGTTGCCGAGCACGGTGCAGATATGTATGCCGCCATCGACCTCTCCGCCGATAAGGTCACCCGCCAGCTGCGTAAGTTCAAGACTAAGGTCGTGGACAACCGCCAGGGCGGTGCCAGCGCCGCGGATGTCGCGCCGGTCGAGCGCGTCGAGGATCTGGCCGACCTGCTGCTGCCCGAGGAGGAGGACGACCTGCTCGTCCGCGAGAAAGTCATCGATGTCACCCCGATGACTGAGGAGCAGGCGCTGGTGCAGACCGATCTGCTCGGCCACGACTTCTACGTGTTCGAGAACGCGACGACTGGCCTCATCAATGTGGTGTATCACCGTAAGAATGGTGGATATGGCATCATCAAGCCCCGCATCGAAACACTTGACGAGTAAAATACGTTAACTTGCATGAGTTAACGGTTGGCGGCCATCCCATGCGGGTGGCCGCCTTTTTACGTAAGGAGTCGCTTTGATGGACAAGGCCGCATCCGCCGGTCATTCGGACCGTTGCCGCATCGTCGTCGATACCTGCTGCGACTTTAGCCCCGAGGTCGCCGCGAACCTCGATGTCGATATCTTGGGTTTCCCCTTCATTATCGATGGTGAGGAGCGCACGGATGACATCTGGTCGAGCATCACACCCAAGGAGTTCTACGACCGCATGCGCGCCGGTGCCCGCGTGTCCACCTCGGCTGTGTCGCTCGGTCGCTATATCGAGTTCTTTACCGAGTGCGCCAAAGAGGGTACGCCCACGGTCTACCTGTGCTTTACCTCGGCGCTGTCGTCGAGCTACAACTCCGCGTGCCAGGCGGCGGACGCCGTGCGCGCCGAGTATCCCAACTTTGAGCTCTACGTGGTCGACAACGCTCTGCCCTGCGCGACCGGCGCGCTCCTGGCGCTCGAGGCCGTGCGCCAGCGTTCGGCGGGACTGACCGCCAAGCAGCTGGTCGATTGGGCAAACGAGGCAAAGACCTACGTCCACGGCTACTTTACGCTCGAGAGCTTTGACGCGCTGGCTGCCGGCGGTCGCATTCCGCCCGCGGCGGCACAGCTCACGGCAAAGCTCGACGTCAAACCCGAGCTGTCCTACGACCTGGCCGGCTCGCTGTCGCTGATCGGCGTCAACCGCGGCCGCAAGAAGGCGCTCAAGTCCATCCTCAAGTCGTTCCGCGAGAACTACGTGCCCGACCGCACCATGCCCATCGCCATCATGACGGCCGATGCCGAAAAGGACGGCGACTGGCTCGAAGCCGCTATCCGCAAGGAGGAGGGCTGCGCCGACGTCACGATCATTCGCAGCTCCGTGGGTCCCACCATTGGCTCGCACGTGGGCCCCGGCATGGTGGCCTGCGCGTTTTGGGGTAAGAACCGCGCCGACAAGGCGTCGCTTTCCGACCGCATTGCCCGCCGCGTGCGCGGTCAGTAGGCAAGTAACGCGGCCGTAATCGATCCCAACTCACTGCCCAAACGCTGGCATCGAGTATTCAACCTGGTAACAACACCCAACCCAAAAGGAAAGGTTTCATGGCAAACAAGCTCTCTGTCGCATTTATCGGCACCGGAATCATGGGTGCCCCCATCGCCGGCCACATCCTGGATGCTGGCTATCCTGTCACGGTCAACAACCGCACCAAGTCCAAGGCTGCCGCGCTTATCGAGCGCGGTGCCGCTTGGGCCGATACGCCGGCCGATGCCGTGGCTAACGCCGATGTCGTCTTTACCATGGTGGGCTATCCCTCCGAGGTCGAGGAGCTCTACCTGGCGGGCGACGGCCTGCTCTCGTGCACTAAGCCCGGCGCGGTCCTGATCGACCTCACCACGAGCTCGCCCGAGCTGGCGCGCGACATTGCCGAGGCCGCCCAGGTCTCCGGTCGCATGGCGTTTGACTGCCCCGTCACCGGTGGCGAGTCGGGCGCTATCGCCGGCACGCTTACGGCTATCGTGGGCGCTACCGAGAACGACATCGCGCCGGTCCGCGACATCCTTGCCACCTTCGCGGCCAACATCTGCTGCTTCGACGGCGCTGGCAAGGGCCAGGCTGCCAAGCTCGCCAACCAGGTGTCGCTGGGCGCCTGCATGGTCGGCATGGCCGATGCTCTGGCATTTGCCGAGCTGAGCGGCCTTGATCTGAAGAAGACCCGTCAGATGATCCTGGGCGGTACCGGCAAGTCCGGCGCCATGGAGAGCCTGGCGCCCAAGGCACTCGACGGCGACTACAAGCCCGGCTTTATGGTCGAGCACTTCATTAAGGACCTGCGCTTGGCGCTCGCCTATGCCGACGATCGCGAGCTTGCGCTGCCCGGCGCCGACGTGGCCTTTACGCTCTACGACATGCTCGACGCCATCGGTGGTGCCAAGCTGGGCACCCAGGCCATCACAGTCCTCTATAAGGAGGAGGCCGACGCCATCGCCGCTGGCCTGGACTGGTCGCAGTATCGCCCCGAGGAGCATGGTGCTCACGAGGAAGGTTGCGGTTGCGGCGAGCACGGTGACGACCACGAGTGCGGTTGCGGACACCACCACGGCGAGGACCACGAGTGCTGCGGCGGCCACGGCCATGACGACGGCCACGAGTGCTGCTGCGGCCACCATCACGGGGAGTAGCGCCCATGAGCTGGACGTTCGTGGTGCTTGCGCTGGTGCTCTTTCTCTTTGCGATCTACATCGGCTTTTTGTGCGGCCAGTGGGCGTGCGAAAAGCGCGTCATCACCAAGCGCGACTACTGGATCGCCAACTTTGCAGGAGCGGCGGCAGTCGTCCTGCTGACCTGGGTGTTCTCGCTGTTCCCGCTGGTGCAGTTTGCGCCGATCGGCTGGCTCGGCGGCTTTATCGCCGGTCTTAAGATGAGCTTTGGCGAGTCCGTCGGTCCGTGGCGCAAGCACGACGAGGTCTTTAACGTCAACAAGGCCCATCGCGCCGCCGCCGACGCGGGCGACGCCGAGGAGCGCCGCCGCGCGCGTCGTAATGGCGCGGCCGATCGACAGCTCATCTCGGTCACCGATGACAGCAAGGGTGCTGGCAAGCACGCTAAGAAATAGTAAGAAGAGGTAACTATGGCAGAAAACAAAGATGAACAGCTCACCGACGAGGAGCTGGCACAGCTTCAGCTGGCAGAGGAGAACGAGAACGCCGTCGACCGCCTGGTCCAGGAGCTCGGCTGCCCCACGCGCCGCATCCGCCAGTTTGCCGCCCGCGTGCTGCACCTGCTTGCCGAGCGCGATCCGCAGCGCGTCGTGCCCTGCGTGCCCGCGCTGATCGAGGCGCTCGATCGCCCCGAGGCGCAGACCCGCTGGGAGGCCCTCGATGCCTTGGCGGCACTCGCCACCACCTGCCCCGAGCAGCTGGGCGATGCCTTTGAGGGCGCCGAGACCGCACTGTTCGACGAGATTTCCTCCACGCTGCGCTATGCCGCCTTCCGCCTGCTGTGCGTGTGGGGCGCCACGAGCGTCGAGCGTTCGCGCGAGGCTTGGCCCATCCTGGACGAGGCCATCCAGTGCTACCACGGCGACCTTGAGTATCGCGACATGCTCGGTTGCCTGTACGAGTTTGGCCAGGGCGAGATCGACGCCGAGGTCGCCGAGAAGCTCGCGCTGCGCCTTAAGTTCGACGCCGAGAACGGTAAGGGCAGCTATCTCAAGGCCCGTTCGAGCGAGATTTGCGAAATGCTTGTTAAACGTTTTGGCCTGGATCTCTCCAAAAAGAAGAAGCGTGCTAGCGTTAAAAAATCTGACGACGCCGAAGACGAGGAGTAACAGATTATGGCGCACGATGTAGTCCTGATTCCCGGTGACGGCATCGGTCCCGAGATTACGCAGGCCATGCGCCGCGTGGTCGAGGCCACCGGTGTCCAGATCAATTGGAACGTCCAGGAGGCCGGCGCCGGCGTCATGGACGAGTTTGGCACGCCGCTGCCCCAGCACGTGCTCGACGCGGTCGCCGAGACCAAGGTTGCCATCAAGGGCCCCATCACCACGCCGGTCGGCACGGGTTTCCGCAGCGTTAACGTGGCCCTGCGCAAGCACTTTGACCTGTACGCCTGCGTGCGCCCCTGCCTGTCGCAGCCGGGCGACGGCTCGCGTTTCCGCGACGTCGACCTGGTCATCGTGCGCGAGAACACCGAGGACCTCTACGCCGGGATCGAGTTCGATGAGGGCGCTGCCGAGGTCGAGGAGCTCTCGCAGCTTGTCGAGCGTTCGGGCCAAAAGACATTCGCCGGCGATTCCGCGATCTCGATCAAGCCCATCTCTATCGCCAAGAGCCGCCGTATTGTGGAGTACGCCTTTGAGTATGCCCGCCGCTGCGGCCGCAAAAAGGTGACGGCCGTGCACAAGGCCAATATCATGAAGGCGACCGACGGCCTGTTCCTGCGCGTTGCGCGCGAGGTGGCCGCCAACTATCCCGACATTGAGTTCAACGACAAGATCGTCGACGCCACCTGCATGGGCCTGGTCCAGAACCCCAACGACTTCGATGTCCTGGTGCTGCCAAACCTGTACGGCGACATCGTGAGCGACCTGTGCGCCGGCCTGGTGGGCGGTCTTGGCATGGCGCCCGGCTCCAACATCGGTGCCGACTGCGCCATTTTTGAGGCAACGCACGGTTCGGCACCCGATATCGCTGGCCAGGATATCGCCAACCCCACGGCCGAGATCCTCTCTGCTGCAATGATGCTCGACCACCTGGGCGAGAACGATGCCGCCAATCGCATCCGTGCGGCCGTATCTGCCACGCTCGACGAGGGCGAGCAGGTTACCGGTGACGTGCGTCGTGCCCAGACCGGCTCCGTTGAGGGCGCTGTGGGTACGCAGGCATTTGCCGATGCCGTTATCGCGCACCTGGCCTAAGGCATGCACACTGCAAACGCCCAAATAGTACTTAAGTGTTTGCGTATAACCTAAGAATCAATACGCCCGGCGCTCTGTCGGGCGTATTCTATTGGGGACTATGTTTCCTAACAAGGAGTAACCGATATGGGTCTGATTCAAAAGAAGGACGAGAAGGACGAGATCGACGGCATCCAGATCATCGAGCGCGGCGAAGGCCCCGACGGTGACGAGGACGAGAAGATCGACCTGGTCGCCGGTACGTCTGCCGAACATATCGCCGCTGGCACGACCGCCGAGGAGGAGGACGCCCGCCTGGAGGCAAAGATCGCCGCGGACGCCGCCGACGAGAACCTTATGCCTGAGGAGCAGGACGAGGACGACGACTCCGACGCGAACGACCGCGCATCCAAGCACAAGAAGACGATGATTGCCGCCTTTGTGGTCGCCATCGTGATCGCTGCGGTGGTCGGCTTCTTTATTGGCAATGGCGGCTTTGGCGGCAAGGGTGTCGGCTCGGCTACCCTCACCGAGGACCAGCTCGATTCGACCGTGGCAAGCTATAGCTACAACGGCAAGAAGAGCGATATCACCGCGCGCGAGGCCATCGAGAGCCAGTACAGCCTCGATACCGTCAAGGATAGCGATGGCAACTACACCGCTCCTTCTGCCGACGTCATCCTGTCCTACGTGCGCAACAAGATTCTGCTCGATGCTGCTGAGGACGAGGGCATTACCGTCTCCTCTAAGGAGATGAAGAAGTACGCCGAGGATTCTATCGGCACCTCGGACTACGACACCATGGCCAAGCAGTATGGCGTGTCCAAGGACCAGGCCAAGCAGATCGTCCGTCAGTCCGCGACGCTGCAGAAGCTCTACAAGAAGAAGGTGGGCGATAGCTCCGCAAGCATGCCGACCGCTCCGACCGAGCCTGCTGACGGCAACGAGGAGACCGCGAGCAAGGACTACGCCGACTACATCATCAACCTTGCCGGCGACGAGTGGGATAGCGAGAAGGGCACTTGGAAGGACGCCGACAGCACCTACGCTAAGGCCTTCGCTAACGATGCCTTTACTGCCGATAGCGCAACCTATAAGCAGGCCATGACCGCCTATTACACCGCCTACCAGCAGTACTCTTCGCAGGCCTCGAGCGCCAGCTCCAAGTGGACCGAGTATGCTAACGGCCTCTACGCCAAGGCCAACATCAGCATCTACGGCCTGTTTGCGTAAGATCTGCCTGAGCTTTCGAGCGCGAAGCCGATATATTTGATTGAGCCCGCTAGAACGAACACCGTTCTAGCGGGCTTTTTGCGTTGAGGGCGTGATTGACGGCTTAATTATGGCTATTCATCTTTAAGTCCAAAGAGGTTATCGGCTTCATCGTCGGATATATATTCCAGTACATCGCCCGGTTGGCAGTCGAGTGCCCGGCATATCGCGTCAAGAGTTGAAAAACGTATGGCAGAAACCTTGCCCGTCTTAATGCGTGACATATTGACCTGGGAGATGCCCACACGTTCCGCAAGCTCTTTGGATGAGATCTTGCGTTCGGCAAGCATGCGGTCGAGCCGCAGAATAATCATGGATTCCCCCTAGAGCAACTCGTCATCTTGTATTTGCAGGATACACCCGTACTGGAAGACGCTGGCAATCAGGCTAATAATCAGGCCTGCAAAGAGCATAGAGAGGTCGAGATGCTGGCCGCCAAGCGCATCCGTAAAGTTGCCGCCAAATCCTGAGAGTATCAGCCCCGTGACTATGGCACCAAGAAGCTTCACAGCAACGCCGCCAATAAGGAACAAATGTCCTACTTGACGTAGTATGCGGATGCATTCGAGGTCAAAGGGCCTGCCTGCCTTTTCAATGGTGGAGAAAAACCTGTATGCGCTTAGCACAATGGCAAGCGCAAGGCATGTCATCATGGCGCTCCCTATGGCAGTATGACCGTCGTGCGCGACAAGCATAAGAGGGGTCTGTTCATTGGCGCCGACGAGAGCGAGAGATGGCCCTTCGCCGGCATTAAGCTCTACGGATTGGAGGCAGAACCCTTGGGAGAGGCTAGGCAATATGAGTAGAAGCTCGATTGCAATGACTGCGAGGAGTCCCAGAGCGAGCGCTACGGCGGTGCAGATTGTGGCCCATTTGCAGATGTGAGCGAGCTTCCTCAGATCGGCTATTGCCTGTTCGCGGTTGATGGGTTCATTCGATTTGGATACGTTCCAGCGGATCATAGCTCCTCCAACCAATGTCTAGGATGATATTTAAATCTTATAACATACTTAATGATAAACGATAAACAATTACAGATTAGAGTAAGTTATGTTTGTAAGACGAATAGCGAGAGCTTATGGCATATTTAGGGAGTGAGAGTTTGGCACGTGGGGGATGGACGAGTATCGAAATTTCCCGCAACCACGCAAGTGCTTCATCGGGTCTCCCTAATTCATATGGAAAAGGAGCTGCAAACGATTGGAAATAACCGCTGAGCGGTCGAAAACTACCGTTCACCGATAATTTCTAAACTGGTTCTAACTGGTATTAAGTCAAAAAGACCAATTCACAAATCTTCACAATGACCTGCATTTTTTCTACATGCCTTTTTTGGCCACCCTGCGTTGTTTAGACACAGAAAAGGTTCCGATCTTTCGTCAAAGTATTTCGAAACGGTTTCAAAACCGCAGGTAGAAGTGTTAACGAGCGGTAAACGGTCGATTTATCGCCGTGAGCGGTGCAAAAACGTTTTATTGCGTGAATCAGCGAAAGCGACCTCTTCTGTGATGATATAGTGACAACAACACGTCACGTGGTTACTACCAGTTGAGAGACCACTGGTCTTCAAAGAACGCTTTCCAAGAAGCTTTAAGGGCGTCCGCCCGCTGGCTTCCGAAAACATCGGACTCAGATCGTACACACCTTCGGAAGGGAAATTTGAATGGTTGGCTTTATTCTTACCGGTCATGGACAGTTCGCACCCGGCCTCGCAAGCGCTATCGCTATGGTCGCCGGTGATCAGCCCGCTTTTACCGTCGTTCCTTTCGAGGGCGACCAGGCTGCTTCCTACGGTGAGGATCTCCGCGCCGCTATCACCGCCATGCGCGAGGAGTGCGATGGCGTGCTCGTCTTTACCGACCTGCTTGGTGGTACCCCGTTCAACCAGGCAATGATGATTGCCCAGGATGTCGACAACGTCGAGATTCTGACTGGCACGAACCTTCCCATGGTTATTGAGCTTCTGTTCCTCCGCGGCAACGCTACGCTCGCCGAGCTTGGCGAGCAGGCCGTGACCGTTGGCCAGACGGGCATCACCGCCCAGACGGTTGCCTCCGTCGCTGGTGCCGAGGAAGAGGATATCTTCGGTGACGAGGACGGCATCTAATGGCCGATTTCGGAGCCAGCGTCCTGAGCTCCTCGGTCGCTCTTTTAGGCCTGCTTGTCGTCATGGGCTTGATTTACACCATCTGGTCGCAAATCAACATGAAGAAGAAGCAGAAGTACTTCAAGGAGCTGCACACCGAGCTCAAGCCGGGTCAGGAGGTTCTTTTCGCCGGCGGTATCTACGGAACCGTCAAGGGCATCGAAGGCGAAAAGGTCCAGATCAAAGTCCGATCCGGTGCCGTCGTAGATGTTTCGCGTTACGCGATTCAGGAGATCGAGTAACTGTCGTCAGCAAATAACGAAAGGAAGCTGATCAACATGGCAGAACCCAACATTCTTCTTACCCGCATCGATAACCGACTGGTCCATGGTCAGGTTGCCACCCAGTGGAACTCCACCCTGGGCTCCAACCTTATCCTCGTCGCCAACGACGATGTGTCGACCAACACCATGCGCCAGAACCTCATGAAGATGGCCGCTCCCGCCGGCGTCGCTACGCGTTTCTTCTCCCTGCAGAAGACCATCGACGTCATTGGCAAGGCGAGCCCGCGCCAGAAGATCTTCATCGTGGCCGAAACACCGGAAGACGTGCTTACGCTCGTCAAGGGCGGTGTGCCTATAAAGAAGGTAAACATCGGCAACATGCACATGTCGGAAGGAAAGCGCCAAGTCGCCACCTCCGTCGCAGTTAACGACGAGGATGTCGCTGCGTTTAAAGAGCTGCAGGAATTGGGGGTGGAGTTGGAGATCAGGCGCGTTCCGAGCACGCCTGTTGAGGACACGAGCAAGCTCTTCTCGTAATCCTCATGATCCACGTTGTCAGGAATGAAACCCTGACATTCTGTACGTGAAATCCAAAGTGCGTACATACATTTTGAAAGGAGGAGCAAGATGGAATACTCGATCATCCAGGTCGCTCTGGTCTTCATCGTCACGTTCGTCGCGGCAATCGACCAGTTCAACTTCCTCGAGTCTCTCTATCAGCCCATCGTCACCGGCGCCGTCATCGGTCTTATCCTTGGCGACCTCAACACCGGTCTTCTCGTGGGTGGTACTTATCAGCTCATGACGATCGGCAACATGCCGATCGGAGGCGCTCAGCCGCCTAACGCCGTCATCGGCGGCATCATGGCAGCCATTCTCGCTATTGCTACGGGCCTCGAGCCCAACGCGGCAGTCGGCCTTGCCATTCCGTTCGCTCTGCTTGGTCAGCTCGGCGTTACCCTGGTCTTCACGCTTATGTCGCCTCTCATGTCCTCCGCGGACAACATGGCTCATAACGCTGACACCAAGGGCATCGAGCGCCTGAACTACTTCGCCATGGCTCTGCTCGGCCTGATCTTCGCTGTCGTCGTCACCCTGTTCTTCATCGCTGGCGCTACCATCGGTCAGACCATCGCTTCCGCCATCCCGACTTGGCTGCAGACCGGTCTGTCCGCTGCAGGCGGCATGATGCGCTTCGTCGGCTTCGCCGTCCTGCTCAAGGTTATGATGAACCGCGATATGTGGGGCTTCTTCCTCATGGGCTTTGGCCTCGCGCTCATCACCGTTGCCAACGATTCTCTGGCAACCCCTGCCCTGCTCATCCTCGCTCTCATCGGCTTCGGCATCGCTTTCTGGGACTTCCAGCAGCAGACCGAGCTGAAGGGTGCAGCTGTTTCTGACGGAGGTGACTTCGAAGATGGCATCTAATGAGTATGTGATCCCGGAGCACTACGAGGATCTCACTCCTGCTCCGCAGCTCGACCAGAAGACCCTCAACAAGATGGCTTGGCGCTCCTGCTTCCTGCAGGCATCGTTCAACTACGAGCGCATGCAGGCCGCTGGCTGGCTTTACTCCATCATCCCCGGTCTGGAGAAGATCCACACCAACAAGAACGACCTCGCGGCTTCCATGAGCCACAACCTGGAGTTCTTCAACACCCACCCGTTCCTCGTCACCTTTGTTATGGGTATCGTGCTTTCGCTCGAGCAGAACAAGGTTGACATCCCCACGATCCGCGCCGTCCGCGTCGCCGCAATGGGCCCGCTCGGTGGTATCGGTGACGCCCTGTTCTGGCTGACGCTCGTGCCTATCACGGCCGGCATCACCTCCAACATGGCCATCAACGGCAACGCCGCTGCGCCGATCATCTTCCTGGTGATCTTCAACGTCGTCCAGTTCGCTCTGCGCTTCTGGCTCATGAACTGGTCCTACAAGCTTGGCACCAGCGCTATTGACGCTCTGACTGCCAACATGCAGGCCTTTACGCGTGCCGCTTCCATCATGGGCGTCTTCGTCGTCGGTTGCCTGGTCGTCACCATGGGTGGCACCCAGATCAACCTCCAGATCCCCAACGGCACCACCCGTGGCCTCTCCGCTACTACCGTGATCGTCTCCGAGAAGGAGGCCGAGAACTTCACCGGTATGGAGGGCATCGATACCGAGACCGCTGAGGCCGGTACCATCGCCATGACCGATGAGGACGGCAACGCCCTCACCGCTTCCGATGCCGACGGCAACGCTGTCGAGTGCGGCGTCACCGATCTGGGCAACGGCATGGAGTCCGTTACCTACGGCACCGTCACCGAGGATCCGGTCAACTTCTCCGTTGCCGACACCCTCAACACCATCGTCCCGAAGCTCGTCCCGCTTATGCTTACGCTGCTGCTTTACTACATGTTCGCTAAGCACAGCTGGACCCCGACCAAGGGCATTCTGCTGCTCTTCGTCTTGGGCATCCTGGGCGCTGGCCCGCTTGGTCTCTGGCCGAGCATCTGGTAAGGCTCTAGCTTGAGGGGTGTGTCCCTACGCGGCTCACACCCCGACCCCTTAAGCCATGTGTATGTTAAAAGCCGCGTGCTCGAAAGAGCGCGCGGCTTTTGTTTTCTTGATGATTCGGGTGTGGCAGACAGATAATGCTAAACACCCAAGGTAGTAGCCTAGTTTGAGCAAAAGGGAGGATAGGATGGCGATCGGAGCGCGCAAGCAACCGCTGTACGATCAGCTGGTCGATATTCTGACCGAAAAGATTGACCATGAATATCGCGCCGGTGACATGATTCCTTCCGAGCGCGAACTTTCGGAGCGCTATGGTCTCTCGCGCACTACGGTACGCCTGGCTCTGCAGGAACTGGAGCGTTTAGGACTGGTGGTTCGGCAGCACGGTCGCGGTACCTTTGTGACCGACCGTTCGGCAAAGGCAACCAATCTTATGCAGTCCTACAGCTTTACCGAGCAGATGCGCGCGATGGGTCGCGACCCCGAGACCACGATTCTCGATTTTTGCGAGATGGAGGCCGATAAGAATCTGGCCGAGCATATGGGATTACGTATCGGTGATCGCATTTTTAAGCTCAAGCGCCTTCGTTCTGCCGACAACATGCCCATGATGGTCGAACGTAGCTATCTACCGGTTCGTCAATTTCTGTCCCTAAAGCGACCGCTGCTGGAGCGTAAGCCGCTTTACGATGTGATTGAGCAAGACTTTAAGCAAAAAATACGCGTGGCCGAAGAGGAGTTCTATGCGAGCATAGCCCGTCCCACCGATGCCCACCTTCTGGAAATCGTCGAGGGCTCGCCTGTGCTCGATTTGGTTAGGACTACGTATAACGAGTCAAACGAGGTTGTGGAGTATACGCTCTCGGTTGCTCGTGCCGATCAGTTTAAATACAAGGTTTACCACCAGCGTAGCGATTAGTGTCTGCACCGTTTCCATATGATAATTCTTTGTATTTAACTGGTTACTACCAGATAACCAACCGAAGTGTATAATTGCACGTCAGAGGATTACTTCTAGAGAGAGGTATTAGAAATGTTCGAGAAGAGTGTCGAGGAGCTCACCGAGCTCGGCGCCCAGATCACCACGGCCGAGATTGCTCAGCAGCCCGAGCTTTGGCGTGATACGCTCAACATCTATCGCGAGAACAAGGAGGCCATCGAGGCCTTCCTGGCCAAGGCTCGCGCTATGGGCGAGGGCCGTCTGTCCGTTGTCTTCACCGGTGCCGGTACGTCCGACTACGTTGGCGATACCTGCGCCCCGTACCTGCGTCACGCTGGCAACACTGATCTCTACGACTTTAAGCCCATCGCCACGACCGACATCGTGAGCGCTCCGCGCGACTTCCTGCGCGCCGAGGATCCCACGCTCGTGGTTTCCTTTGCCCGCTCTGGCAACAGCCCCGAGAGCCTTGCCGCCGTTGCCGTTGCCAAGGAGCTCGTCCACAACGTCAAGTTCCTCAACATCACCTGCGCTCCCGAGGGCAAGCTTGCCGTCGAGTCCGCCGATGATCCCAATGCGCTGACGCTGCTCATCCCGCGCGCCAACGACAAGGGCTTCGCCATGACCGGTTCCTACACCTGCATGACCCTGCTCTCCACCCTTATTTTCGACACTGCCTCTGACGAGCAGAAGGCCGAGTGGGTCGAGACCATCGCCAAGATGGGCGAGGAGGTTATCGCTCGCGAGTCCGAGGTTGCCGATTACCTCGCTGGCGACTTCAATCGCGTGACCTACCTGGGCTCCGGCTCCTTTGGCGGCCTTGCTCAGGAGAGCCAGCTTAAGATTCTCGAGCTTGCTCACGGTCTGGTCGCTACTTCCTACGACACCTCCATGGGCTATCGTCACGGACCTAAGTCCTTCGTCGACGATAAGACGCTCGTCTTCGTGTTCGTCAACAACGACGCCTACACCCGTCAGTACGACATCGACATCCTCAACGAGATCGGTGGCGACAAGATCGCTCAGCACACCGTTGCCGTTCAGCAGGATGGCGCTACCGTCTACGAGGGCGAGTCCTTTACCTTTAAGGGCTACGAGGCGCTTCCCGAGGGCTACCTTGCCCTGCCGTTCGTGATGTTTGCCCAGGCTATCAGCCTGCTCAACTCCGTGCGCGTGGGCAACACGCCCGATACGCCGAGCCCCACCGGCACGGTCAACCGCGTGGTTAAGGGCGTGACAATTCACCCCTTCACCGCTTAATCGCGTCCCCCTGTAAGGGCGCCCGTCCGCTCATAACGGCGGGCGGGCGCTTTTTGTTTTACCTGAGCTGGGTATAAGCATCACCACAGTCAACTGCTTTAGAAGCAAGGAGTGCATATGAGCACGTACGCAATTAAGGCTGACAAGTTCTTCTTGCCGGCAGGCCCGCAACTGGGCGGCTATCTTATGGTCGAGGATGGCGTCTTTGGCGCCTGGCAGGCCGACGAGCCCTCTTGCGAGATTAAGGACTACACGGGATCGTGGATCGCACCGGGTATGGTCGACACCCACATTCATGGCTTCTATAACCACTCGACTACCGATAACGATCCCGAGGGCATTGATATCAGCTCGACCGAGCTCGCCCGTCGCGGTACCACCAGCTGGCTGCCCACGACGTTCACCGATGGCGTCGAGCAGATCAAGGACGCCTGCGCCGCTATCGCCCAGGCGGACGAGGGTCGCGGCCCCGACTTCTGCGGTGCTCGCATTCAGGGCATCTACCTGGAGGGCCCCTTCTTTACCATGAAGCACGTGGGCGCGCAGAACCCCGCTTACCTGATCGATCCCTCCGAGGAGGTCTTCGACCAGTGGCAGGAGGCTGCTGGCGGACGTATCGTCAAGAGCGCTATGGCCGCTGAGCGCGATGGCGCTGCCACCTATGCTGCCGCCCTCAACGCGAAGGGCGTCGTGACCAGCATCGGTCACTCCGACGCCACCTACGATGAGTGCATCGCCGCCATCAACGCCGGTGCCAGCTGCTTTACGCATACCTATAACGGCCAGCGCGGGCTGCATCACCGTGAGCCCGGTGTCGTGGGTGCTGCCATGTCCACGCCCGAGACCTACGCTGAGATCATCTGTGACGGCAAGCACGTAAACCCTGCCGCCATCAAGGCGCTGCTGCAGGCAAAGGGCTGGCAGCACACGGTACTCATCACCGACTGCCTGGGCTGCGGCGGCATGCCCGAGGGCAGCTACACCAGTGGCGGCATGGACGTCATCATGAAGGACAACCTGTGCTGGCTCGCCGACGGCAAGAGCATTGCCGGCTCGGTGCTCACGCTTGCCCAGGGTGTCAAGAACATCGTCGACTGGGGCATCGCCAGCGCCGATATCGCCATTCGCATGGCAACCGAGGTGCCGGCACGCTCCGCGCACATCGAGGATAAGTGCGGCAGCATCATGCCGGGTCGCGACGCCGACTTTGTCGTGTTCGACCACGAGCTCACCCTCGTCGAGACGTATGTTGGCGGTCAGAGCGTCGGTAACGCCTTTACCGAGTAACGATAGAAAAAGACGGCGGGCCCGAATCTGCTCGGACCCGCCGTATGGGTTAAACGCTCAAAAGCACCTTTACAGTTACAGCTTGTTAGCGATCTTCTTTGCCGTGCGCTTAACGCCGGCCACCAGGCCTCCTGCAGGATGCTCCTTTTCGTAGGCTAGACGCTTCTCGCGCTTGGCATACTCTTCGACGATGATGTCGCCATACTCGTCTTCGATCTTGTCGAAGAAGTCGACGGCGCCCTTAATTTCCTCAGCGTTCGGGTGCCCCTTTTGGACACCGCCGGTGAGTTTGAACGGCCCCCACGTATCAAAGCCGGGGCAGCCGTAGACGCCCATAAAGATGGCCTGCCTCATGCGGCAGATGCCATCGATATCCTTGCCGTACCACTTGTTTTTGCCACCGTAGGTCATAAGGCCAAACACCTTGTCCTGCGGCTGCAGCACGTTCGTGAGCACGCGTGCCATGTCCTTGTCGATCTCGGAGTAATAGATGCCCGTGGCGACGCCGATCAGATGGTATTCGTGCAGGTCGGGGTACTCGTTTTTACCGAGTGACTTCACGTCGAGGGTATCGATTTCGGGGTGCGCCTCGACGATGGCGTCCACGAGCTTTTTCGTATTGCCGTGGTGGCGTGAGGCATAAAGGATGATGGTTCGCATAAGAAGGCCTTTCAGCTGTAATTGCATCAATGTCTGTATGGTACCCCGTTGCATGGCTGGGATACCGGACGCATCGATGAACGTGCGGGTTTGTCCTTTGGTCAGGGCCGAGACGGGTTCTTGCGAGCAAAAAGCAGTTGTTCGAAAGGATGGACAATGGAATACGCTCTCTCCAACGATTCGATTTCTATCAAGGTCTCCACGGCCGGCGGCTCGTTTACCTCGATTGAGGCTGGAGGTCGCGAGTACCTGTGGCAGGGTGATCCCGCCGTGTGGTCCGGCCAGGCACCGATTTGCTTCCCGATTTGCGGAGGCCTGCGTGATGGTAGCGCCATGACGTTTGCCGGGCATCATGTGAAGCTCGCTCGCCACGGGTTTGCGCGCAAACAGGAGTGGAAGCTGCTGAGCCAGAGCGAGAACGAGCTGGCGATGTGCCTGGCTTCGGAGGATAACGCCGCGCTGCTGAGCGATTATCCGTACCCGTTTAAGCTTGTCGCTCGTTATGCGCTTGAGGGGGATACCGTGCGCGTCTCCTATGAGGTGACCAACGAGGGCACCGAGGACATGCCGTTCTTTATCGGTGGACACCCCGGCTTTAGGTGCCCGCTCGACGAGGGCGAGGCCTATACGGACTACGAGCTGCGCTTTGAGAAGGACGAGGCTGCGGAGCTCTGCACCGCCGTTCCTTCGACTGGCTTGATTGATGTGGCAAACCGCTCCAAGAACCCCATGGTGGGGAAGACGTTGCCCCTGTCGCACGAGCTCTTCGATTTTGCGGAGACCATCTTTGACATACTCGAGAGTCGTCAGGTCACGCTTTCCAAAAAGGGCGAGGACAAGGGCGTTCGCCTGAGCTTCGAGGGCTTTCCGTACCTCATCGTGTGGAGTAAGCCCGAGGGCGATTTTGTGGCAGTTGAGCCCTGGGGCGGCCTTTCGACCTGCTCCGATGAGGATGACGTGCTTGAGCATAAGCGCGGCTGCCTTGTCGCCAAGCCCAAGGAGACCGTCGTTCGCTCGTTCACGATTGAGATTCTGTAATTCCGTTTTGTCGACTCGTATCGCGAGGCACTAGGAGCCTGCGAGATAAGGAGCTAAAAATGATCCTCACCGTTACGATGAACCCGTCTGTCGATACGCGCTATCAGCTCGATGAGCTCGTTATCGACGACGTCAACCGTGTGACGCCCGAAAAGACCGCCGGCGGCAAGGGCCTCAACGTGGCCCGTGTGCTGGGTCAGCTGGGCGACGACGTCGTGGTAACCGGTCTGCTCGGCGGCCACATGGGTGCTTACATGGCTGAGCTCATGGACGCCAACGGTATTAACAACGACTTTGTGCCCATCAAGGGCGAGACCCGCATTTGCCTTAACATCCTCCACGCCGGCAACCAGACCGAGCTGCTCGAGAGCGGCCCGACAATTGCCCCCGAGGAGCTCGATGCCTTTACCGCCAAGTTTACCGAGCTTGCGAGCAAGGCCGACGTCGTCACCATCTCGGGTTCGCTGCCCCGCGGTGTCGAGGCAGACTACTATGCCAAGATCACGGGCATTGCCGAGAACGCCGGTGCCAAGGTGTTGCTCGATACCTCGGGTGCTTCGCTCGAGGCCGCCCTTAAGTCCGAAATTAAGCCCGAGCTGGTCAAGCCTAACCTGACCGAGATCAACGGCCTTTTGGGTACGAGCTTTACCACCGACGATGTGGACGAGCTCCGCGCCGCGCTCGCCTCTGATGCCCGCTTCTCCGATATCCCCTGGGTCGTCGTGTCCATGGGCGCTGCCGGCTCCGTTGGCTTCCACAATGGCCGTGCGTTCCGCGCAAAGACGCCCGATATCCCTGCCGTTAACGCCACGGGCTCTGGTGACTCCACTATCGCTGGCTTCGCGCATGCCATTGCTGCTGGCGCGGACGACGAGACGGTGCTGCGTACCGCCAACACCTGCGGCAAGCTCAATGCCATGGATCCCATGACCGGCCATCTGGTCATGGACCGTTGGGACGAGGTCTACAACGGCGTTGTCGTGACCGAGCTGTAAAAGCCTGGGCGTCGGCCCCGGCATTGCTTGCTAGCTCATGTCGACGACAAGTGCGGTAGCATTATGCTGGGGCGCGACGCCGAGTTTGTCGTGTTCAATCCCGACCTTACCCTGGTCGAGGCGTATGTGGGTGGCAACAGCATCGGTAACGCGTTTGCCGATTAGCCGCCAAAGAAGCGATCCGAGAGGGGATTTAGATGATTTACGGTGCATTGGGCGATATCGAGGAGTACCGCGGAATGCTCAAGGGCCTCGACGTGCTGATCGACTGGCTCGAGGAGAACGACCCGGCACAGCTCGAGGTCGGCAGCCATCCGATTTTGGGTGAGAAGGTCTTTGCGAACGTCATGTCTCCCACGACGCGTCCCGAGGCCGAGGCTCACTATGAGACGCATCAGCGCTATCACGACCTGCAGATCGACGTCGAGGGTCGCGAGGCCTTTAAGGTCGCCACGGGCAGCCTGACGCTGGTTCAGGAGTTTGACGAGAAGGACGACTACGATCTGGTCGATTCCGACGCTTCGATCGCCGGCGATCTTGCCGACGATAAGTTTGCACTGTTCGTTGCCGGCGAGCCTCACATGCCCACGCTCGAGTTCCCGGGCGATGGCGCACAGCCGGTCAAGAAGATTTGCTTTAAGCTGCTTGCAGATGCTTACTGGGAGGAGTAGCGAACTGCTCGGCTGAGCTGCTCGTCTGATGGCGTGATCCCCTTAGGGAAAACACGCCAGGACCCCGCCAAGCGTTTTTTCCCTAGGGAAATCACGTTTGGCGGGGTTTTCGGTTTTTTGAATAGGGAAGCCTCATTTATTTGCGAAGAACATCGGCTAGCCGCAGGATTGAAATCATCGACCGATAAGTGAGTTCCACTTTTTCGCCCGCAAGCAGTCGTTTCGAGCCAATCTCATCTAGCCCCACAAGCTGAGAAAACAGCGGGCCGCTCATCGTTCCCTCGTCAATTGATTCCCTTATGGTCTTCAAAACGTCCGTATCATGAAGCGATGCCGAGCTGTAGGGGGCAACACGAGCGGAACTCTCAATTAACGACGAGACAAAAGGATGGAGATGCTTTGGACATAGTCCATCAAACACCACATCCCCATTGTCGTTCGAGCCGACCAGGCGCCAAGTATAATGATCGACCCAGTCATCTCCGTCATATATGGCGTCCATGAGCAACTTCCCGTCTAGAGAGAGAAACCTATTTGGACATCGGGGCGCAAGACCGCAATCCATATCGGGCCTGCAGCAGCTCCAACCCAACGCACCACATAGGTTCCCTTTCGTACATGTGTATCAATCTGCCCCGAAATGCCGGTGAATGCAATTCCAGACCCGTTTGTCGGATAGCAATCGACGTATTTTTGTTTTCCGCTCACAACCTTGTATAGATATATCGTTCCAGCAAAAGAGAAGGGATCGTTCGCAATTTTGTCCGGAAGAACTTGCCACCTCAAAATCCCGCTACCAATATGGTCAAGCTTGACCGTTCCGCCGTCCCCCTCAAAAGTGGCAAGGGGATTTACCCCAGACTGAGAGTCGGCATCGCCCTCCTTAGCAGTTATCAGCAGGCTGCCCGTATAAGACTGCTGAGGCTCACCTTCAGGACAGGCAGCCTCGGCCCAAGAAGGGCCACTCAGGCAGAACAGTCCGAGCAGCATCATTACCAACAAAAGAAAACCCTTAGTTCTTTTCATCTATATCGCCAATATCTCTCGACATTTGTATATTGTGACTATTTTAGATCTATATGGCCAATTTGAGCCCTCACCATGGCAATTGTTGCAGCTGGGTTTCTTTTCATTAAGATTTCACTTTGGTAAATCCCCGCCCCTAAGCATTAAACCCGAAGTCCACCGAGTGGGTCGCCGTTGACGTGGCGATGTTTGGATTGGCGCGCACGCACTCAAAATCGGCAACAAAAAAGCCGCCCGAAGGCGGCTATCTTGTGTAATGGAGCCAGCGACCGGGCTCGAACCGGTGACCCCCGCTTTACGAGAGCGGTGCTCTACCAACTGAGCTACGCTGGCGGCCATATGATGACGCAACTGAGGCGTCAACGGCTGTCTATGATACGGGACATCACACATCCGCGCAAGTGTTCTGACGGCTTTTCTCACTTTAAATGCACTAATATTAGAGGCGTGATGTCTGCAGTGCCCATTTGTTACTTGACCTGCTGTTGAGTTGGTGGTCGACGTCCCGCTCGTATGGGTCTCAAACAGAATGGGGCAGCCATGGCTCAACCCAAGATTCTTCTTACGCGTATCGATGACCGTTTCATTTACGGGCAAGACGTTGAGCTGTGGAACGAAGCCGTGGGTTCCAACCTTGTCCTAATCGTCAACGATGAGATCGCGGCGGATTCGCGCCAATGGGCACCAATGAGGGTGGCGGTGCCAGAAGGCGTTTGGACGCGGTTTTTCTCGGTGCAAAGGACCATCGACATCATTCATAGCGCAACGCCGCGTCAATGGATTCTGATTATGGTGGCCTCACCCGCTGATGCGCTCGCGCTGGTTAAGGGTGGTGTGCCAATAACCAAGATCAGCATTGGCCATATGCAGGCAGGGGAGGGAAAGCGCTCTGTAACGCCTGCCGTTGCCATAGACGATACCGACATCGCCGCCCTCGAAGAACTGCGAGAACTAGGCATAGAGCTAGAAATCCGCTTACTCCCCAGCTCCGACCCCGATCCCATCCAACTAGTCATCCAAGAACGTCCCCAATGACTAGGTAGAAAAACGCCCGTCGGCGGTGTGCCGGCGGGCGCCGCTGTGCGATATGCTGCGTTATGGGCTTAGTGTCTCATAAAGTGGTACTCGATCACATTGCTGTAGGGGTGACCTGGGCCCACAATGCCCTGCGGGAACAGCGGCTGGTGTGGTGTGTCGGGGTACATCTCGGCCTCGAGGGCAAAGCCAGCGCCCCAGCCGTAGTTGGCATCGTCCTTGGCGTGCTCGTCGCCCAGCCAGTTGCCGGTGTAGAGCTGCACGCCCGGGGCAGTGGTGTAGTAGTCCATCTCACGACCGGTCCACATCTCCTCGACGTGCATCGCGCGGCGCAGATTACGTCCGTACTGATAGCCATCGATGCACAGGCAGTGATCGTAGCCACGGGCCTGCTTGATCTGCGGGTCGTCGGCCTCCATGCCGGGTGCGACGGGGCGAAGCTCGCGAAAGTCAAACGGTGTTCCCTCGACCGGAGCAATCTCGCCGGTGGGGATGTTCTGCTCGTTAATGGGCAGGTAGTGGGCGGCGTTGGCGACAAAGAAATGTTCGCAGTCCATGCCGGCGTTATGGCCTGCAAGGTTAAAGTACGTGTGGTTGGTCATGGACACGTAGGTGGCGCGGTCGCTCTCGCAGCCATAATCGATGCGGAAGACGCCGGTGCGCGTAACGGTAAACACGGCCGTAAAGGTTCGGTTGCCGGGCAGGCCCAGCTCGCCATCCTTAAGCGAGGTGGTCATGCGCACGGCGTTATGGACCTCGTCGAGCTCAACATCCCACACACGTTTGTGCAGGCCGTGCTCAAGGTCGCTGTGCAGGTTGTTGGCGCCCTCGTTGGCGGGCATATGCCAGTCCGTGCCGTCGATGGCGATCGTGGCGCCAGCGGTGCGGTTTGCCACAGGGCCGATGGTCGCGCCAAAGCAGGCGGGGTTGTCAAAGTAATCCTCGAGCTTATCGAAGCCAAGCACCACATCGCGCACGTTGCCGGGAATGTCGGGCACATCGATACCAAGCACCGTGGCGCCATAGTCCATAATGCGAACGCAGATCTCGGGCCCGTTGAGGGTGTAACGATGAACGGGGGTACCGCACGGCGCGGTGCCGAAAAGCTCGGAAGTGATCATTTGGTTCCTAACATCGAGATATTTCGGACAAACTGTAGCGCGAACAGGCGAGATTATCACTACACCCCACTAAAGCTGGGGGTATTTTTCTCAAAAAAGTGATGATTGGAGCTGTGCGGGCGTTCATTTTTGACGCGTACGAGTCTGATACAATTTGTTCGTTACTGTTTGAATGATATGCGCGCAAAGAACGGCGAGGATTCATCGTGATTAAGGCAGAGCGACAGGATAAGGTTCGTCAGCTGCTCGAGGAGCAGGGCACGGTCTCGGTCAAAGAGATTTCGGATGCGCTGGGCGTTTCGGACATGACGATCCGCCGCGACCTCGAAGAACTTGCGAGCCTAGGCGAGATCGAGCGCGTGCACGGCGGAGCCCGCAGTGCACAGGGCCGTCCCCACGCTATGTTGCGCCATGAGTATTCGCACAGCGAAAAGCGCACTAAGCATGCCGAGGAAAAGCTGCAGATTGCGCGCCGTGCTGTGGAGCTTATCGAGGAGGGCTCGACCATCTTTTTGGGCACGGGCACCACGGTTGAGCAGATGGCCTCGATGCTGCCGACGTTTCGCCTGCGCATTGTGACCAATTCGCTTTCGGTGTTTAACCTGCTCGAGGCGCGCGAAGACTGCGAGCTGTGCCTCGTGGGCGGTATGTACCGTCGCCGCACCGCCGCTTTTGTGGGACCAACGGCCGAGGATACCCTGCGCGCGCTGGGCATCGATGCGGCGTTTATCGGCGCCAACGGCATCTTGGACGGTGACGTGTCTACGTCCAACATGGACGAGGGCCGTATCCAGCAGCTCGCTTTTAGCAAGGCAGACTCGCGCTATCTGATCGCCGACTCCAGCAAGATCGGCAAACGCGACTTCTACACCTTCTGCCGCCTGGACAGCTTGGACGCCGTGGTGTGCGAGCCGGATATTGCCGACGAGGACCGCGCCGCCATCGAGGAGCACACGCAGGTCATTTGCTAGCGAGCGTTGCCGGAGATATTGTTTGTTGTGACCATTGCAATGGTCGGTATTTTTGTAGCTATAAGCTCATTTAAAGCTCGGTATTTTTGTATTATTAGATATATCTGAAGGTCGGTATTTTTGTAAACTAGCACGTAAATTATGCTGAGGTGAGATTATGTTTAAACGGAAGGCATATGATCGTCTGCAGGAGTGGAAAGAACGCTCGCAAGGGCGCACTGCGGTGCTTATTGAGGGTGCAAGACGCGTTGGCAAAACGACGCTCGTCAAGTGCTTCGCGCAAAATGAATACAAGGATTATCTGTACATTGACTTTTCGGCTGCTAGCAAAGCCACGCTCGATATATTTCTGAACCATCGTGAAGATGTCGATCTTTTTTTACGCATGCTTCAGCTGCAGTATGGTAAGGCCCTCGAACCGAGAGAGTCGCTGGTCATTTTTGATGAAGTGCAGCGGTTTCCCATCGCGCGCGAATACATAAAGCATCTTGTAGAAGACGGCAGATTTGATTACATCGAGACAGGCTCTCTTGTCTCCATCAAAAAGAATGTCGATAGCATTGTCATACCGTCAGAGGAAGAAAGAATCCCTCTCGAGCCCCTCGATTTTGAGGAGTATCTTTGGGCGACCGGAAAAGATCTTTATGCAGAAGAGATCCGTAAAGCGCGCGAATCTCGGACCGCGCTTCCGGACGGCGTTCATGCGACGTGCATGAGATTATTTGATGAGTATATGCTTGTCGGTGGTATGCCTCAGTCGGTCGACTCCTTTGTGGCAGAGAATGATTTTAGAGGATGCGACAGGGTTAAACGGCAGATTATCGCACTGTACAGGGAGGACATTGCCAAGTTTGGAGGTTCGGACGCTAGACGTGCGCGGGCGGTTTATGACGATATTCCGGGTCAATTATCTGCGGCAAATAAACGGTTCAAATTTGACAGCTTGGAGAAGGGGTCCCGTTTTGAGACATATGAGTCGGCGTTAATCTGGCTTGAGGATGCGCGACTGATTAACCGTTGCTATTTATGCAGTGATCCGAGCGTGGGTTACCGCCTGCACGAGGACGCGTCTTCGCTTAAATGCTATATGGCGGACACGGGATTGCTCGTGAGCTTGGCGTTTGATGATGGTCCGGACCTTATGGATGTTCATAGAGACATTCAATTTGGAAGAATTTCAATTAATAAAGGAATGCTAATCGAGAACATCGTGGCGCAGCAGCTTAAGAGTCTGGGGCATTCGCTTTTTTATTACAGCTGGCAGGAGCCTTCCAAAACAGAGGGGAGTCGGCCCAGAACGCGTGAAATTGATTTTCTTGTTTCGCGCGGCTTTGAAGACGCGGCTGGAAAACCGCGGATCACTCCTGTTGAAGTTAAATCTTCCAAATCGTATTCAACAATCTCGCTTGACGATTTCGGCAGACGATTCGAACGACGAGTCGGAGAAGAGATAGTCCTTCACCCAAAACAGCTCAGGGCTGAAGGGCATAGGATATATCTACCTCTGTATATGACGATCTTTATCTGATCGACGGCATGCGGCCAAAAGGGGGCATGCGGCTGAGATTGTCAGCCCGGTCTATTTCATTTGTCTCGATCTGTAACAGTTGGGACCGAAAAACTCGGCTAGGTGTTACAGATCGAGATTGAGGGGATTGACTGGTTCGTTTGTCTAAATCTGTAACGGCTGGGAGCAAAAACGCCGGCTAAATGTTACAGATTGAGACACTTCGGTTCGGGTTCCCCGGTTCATCTCGATCTGTAACAGTTAGGACCGGAAAGCTCGGCTAGATGTTACAGATTGAGACAAACGGCTCCCGGTTCGCCCAAACACAAAGGCCGGGGGCGGCGCGCCGTGTGACGTGCCGCCCCCGGCTGAGAAATGGGGGCAGGTTGTGTGAGCGGGGCATCTCGCTCGCCGCAAGGCACTAGTCCAGGCGACGGGTTTCCGCCACGTGCTTGTACCAGTAGGCGCTCGCCTTGGGCGTGCGCTTTTGGGTCTTAAAGTCTACGTAGAAGAAGCCATAGCGCTTGTTGTAGCCGTTGGTCCAGGAGAACTGATCTTGCAGGCTCCACAGGAAGTAGCCGCCCACGTTGACGCCCACCTCCATGGCCTTAAGCAGCCAGCGCAGGTGCTGCTCGATGTAGTCGATGCGCGGCTGGTCGTCCACAAAACCGTCCTTGTAGGGGTCCTTGTAGCCCATGCCGTTCTCGGTGATGAAGATCTGCTTGTAGTTGGGGTAGCGCTGCTTAATGTAGACGAGCAGATCGAACAGACCCTCGGGATAGATAATCCAGTCCCAGTCGGTGGTGGGGATACCGGGCTTGTTCACATGCTCGCCAATACCCTTAACGCGCCAGCGACCGGTGCCCTTCTCGCCCGTACCGTTGTGGTGCAGGTCGTTCTCGCCGTCGTAAGCCTTGAGGAAGCGGCACTGGTAGTTGTTGACACCCAGGTAATCGTTGTAGAGCGCGGCCTCGCGCATGATTTCCAGATCATCGTCCAGGATCTCGATGGCGCCGCCCGAGACGGCAGCCAGGCGGTTGGCGCACTCGAGGGTGTCGGGAGCATAGTCCCCGCGGAAGGTGGCGTCGAGCAAGAACTGGTTCTGCAGCACGTGCTCGTTATTGGCGGCCTTGATGTCGGCGGGGTCGTTCTCGTTGAGCGGATACTTAAACTCCAGCGATTGAATGACGCCGATCTTGCCCCTAAAACCGCCGTTGTGGAAGGCCAGCACGGCCTTGGCGTGGGCGAGCATCATGTTGTGCTCGCACTGGAAGGCCTCGGCCAGATGAGCTTTGACGCCGCCGGGGAAGGTGCCCTCGATGTAGGTGTTGGAGGCGTCCGCCCAGATCTCGTTAAAAGTGAACCAATAGGTTACCTGGTCGGCGTACTCCTTAAAGCAGAAGGTGGCAAAGTCCACAAAGGCGTCGATGGTCTCGCGATTGAGGAAGTCGCCCTTCTCAAAGAGGGGCAGCGGCGTGTCGAAGTGATGCAGCGTGACAAACGGCTCAACGTGGTGCTTGTGGCACTCGGCAAAGAGGTTGTGGTAGAACTGCACGCCCTCGGGGTTCACCTTGCCGGTGCCCTCGGGGAAGATGCGGCTCCAGGCGATGGAGAGGCGAATACCGTTGATGCCAAACTCCTCGCACAGCTCCAGGTCCACCGGATACTGGTTGTAGAAGTCGGAGGCGGGATCGGGAGAGAAGCGACCCTGGGCTTCCAGAAAGTCGTCCCAGGCAACCTTGCCCTTACCGTGAGTGCGGGTCTCGCCCTCTACCTGGTAGGCAGCAGTGGCGCCGCCAAAGACAAAGTCCTCGGGAAACTGCGCAGGCGGGTTGGTGACGCTAGCAGGGTTAACGGACATGATGATCCAATCGTCTAAATCGAAGGGCCAGCCGGTCTTGGATGGTCGGCTGGCCCTAGGCGTTACTTACTTCGAAAGCTGCTCGGAGACGAAGGCGAGAGACTTGTCGCCGTTCTGGGAGAGCTCGATGTACTGCTTACCGCGGCAGGCGACGCACTTGTTGCCCACGCGCTCGCAATCCTTCTGCAGGTCGCCCAGGTAGCTGGCTGCCTGCGGGGCCAGGACGACCAGGTCAAAGTCGGGGAGCATGTCGACGTGGTTGCCATATGCCTCGGCAGCGGTCTCCAGATTGATGCCGCGCTCCTTGGCAGCCTTGGCCAGCGCGTTGGCGAGCAGGCCCGAGGTTCCGCCACCCTGGCAGAGCACGAGCACACGCTTGCCGTTGAGGTCGCTGGCGGTCGTTGCCTCGGCAGCGGGTGCTGTGGAAGCGGTGGGGGCGTTGGCCTTCACGGCCTCGGCTGCGGCGCCGGCGGCAACGCTCTTGGCATCGGCCTTGCCCTGGAAGGCGTCGTTGAGCTTGGCGGCCTTCTCGGCGTTCTTGGCGGCGAGCTCCTCCTGGGAGATCTCGGCCTCCTCGGCGCACTTCTGGGCGTCATAGGCACGGAAGAACGGATAGTACAGGACAAAGTCGACGACCAAGATGAGGGCGAGCATCACAAAGGCGAGCGGCTGGAAGCCCAAGCCCATGATGGTGCCGATGGGGCCGGGAACGGTCCAAGGCAGGGTGTACATAAAGCCGTTCATGCCCAAGAAGTCGATAAAGATTTTGAGGATCCAGATGTTGGCGATCGGAGCAAAGACAAACGGGACAAAGAAGACGGGGTTGAGCACGATGGGTGCGGCGAACAGCAGCGGCTCGTTGACGGCAAAGCACACGGGGACGATGGCTGCCTTACCGACGGCACGCATCTCCTGGGATTTGGCCAGGAAGCAGAACATAAAGACCAGGACGAGCGTGGCGCCGGTGCCGCCCATGCAGACGACGAAGTACTGGGCACCCTGGGTCAGGACAGCGGAAGCGTGCTGACCAGCCTGGAACGCAGCTAGGTTGTCGGTCATGTTGGCAACGAGGGCGGCGGCGATGGCGGGCTCGACGATCGAGGGGCCGTGGACGCCGACGAACCAGAACAGGCTCATAGCGCCGTAGATCACAGCGAGGCCGATGTAGCCGTCGGCAGCGGTGAACAGGGGCTGGAACACTTGGATGACGCCCTGGGCAAAGCAGAAGCCAAAGGCAGCGCGGAAGACGATGTCAAAGACCCAAAAGACGGTGATGCAGACGGAGAAGGGGATGATGTCCTTAAAGGTCTGCGAGATGTTGGGCGGAACCTGCTCGGGCATCTTGACGGTGATGTTGCGCTTAATGAAGAACTTGTAGATGATGCCGGTCACAAACGCAGCGATGAAGGCGGTCAGCAGGCCCTTGGAACCAAGGTAGGTGGTGTTGAAGCCGCTGGCGGCGTCCGTGGCGATCGTGTCGCTCGAAAGGAGCAGGAAGCCGATGATGGCCGCGCACATGCACGAGATAAAGTTGATCTGGTTATTCTTGGGCAGGTCGCGGTTCTGCGCGTCGGCGAAGTGCTTGGCCGTGGTGGCGGCACAGGCGATGGCCAGGATGCCCATGGAGTAGTTGTAGCACTTCCACAGGGCGTTGTTGATGTCATCGGGCCAGTAGAAACCCCAGATGTTGGGGACCGAGGCTACCAGACAGAAGATGGACGAGAAGATGATGATGGGGATGACGGAGATAAAGCCGTCGCGGATCGCCTTGAGGTACTTGTTGCGGGCGATCGCGTTGAAAAAGGGCTGGCCCTTTTCGATGATGGCGATGAGTTGCTCCATACAATGCTCCTAAGAGTCGGTGGGTTAGCAACGATGGTAGCTCTTGGCGTTCGGTTGCCAAAATGTTGACGTTGCCATTTTGCGACACAAAAAAAGACGCGAACCGGTGGTTCCTGTGCCTGCGAACCATCGATTCCTTACGCGTGAACGTTTGAGCCGCCCGGTGGCCCTGTGTTTGCGCAATGGCAACGTTAACATTTGGACGACAAAAGCCGTCCGGGGAAGCGGGATTGTCGGTGAACGGTAGGTTTTGGGTGGTAAGCGTATTGCGGGGAGGCGTTGGATATACTTGGAGGCGTTCATTTTGTCTGTTGGGATGTCCGCGATGGCATCGTTGACATAGAAAGATCGACCTATGGCCGCTGTTAAAAAATCGGTTTCCGTTAAGGACGTGGCGCGTCTCGCGGGCGTCTCGGAGCAGACGGTCTCGCGCACCGTGCACGATTCGCCCAGCGTGCGTCCCGAGACCAAGGAGCGCGTGCGTGCCGCCATGCGCGAGCTGGGGTATCGTCCAAACTTTGCCGGCCGTTCGCTGCGTCGCGGCAAGTTCAAGACCGTCGGCGTCGCCATGTTCAACATTACCGGCACCGGCAATCTCGACCGCATGGAGGGCTTTGCCGCCGCCGCCGACAAGCACGGCTATGCCATCACCCTTACTAAAGTAGATGGACATCCCTATACCCTCGAGAGCGCATCGTCGCGCATGAGCGCACTGCCGGTGGACGGCATGGTCGTGATCATGAACCGCATGCCGGCGGACTTTGGCACCTTTGAGCCGCTGCCCGGCATGCAGACGGTGCTCGTTACCATGCTGGAGCACCCGCTCTGTTCAACGGTCGATAACGACCAGTTCGATTGCTCGCGCCAGGTGGTCGAGTACTTGTTGGAGCAGGGGCACAGGACCGTGCACTTTATCTCGTGCCCCGAGCGCTCGCTTTCGGGCATGCAACGCGAGGAGGGCTGGCGTGAGACATTGCGCGCGCATGGTATTGAGCCGCCGCGACTCGTCCGTGGCGATTGGACGGCACGGAGCGGGTATGCTGCCGGTCAGGCTCTGGCGGACGATCCGACCTGTACGGCCATTTATGCTTCCAACGATGCCATGGCCTACGGCTGCATTCGCGGGCTCGAGTCGTGCGGAAGGCGCGTGCCCGAGGACGTAAGCGTGGTGGGTGTTGACGATAGTTTGGGCGATATCGTGCCCGATCGTCGCCTGACTACGGTGCGCTTTGACAACAAGCGCGTCGGCATGTGGGCGGTCGACAAGATTGCCGGCGCCGAGGGCGCTGCACCCGGTGTGGAGCACATGCTGTTTCCGGGTGTGCTCGTCGAGGGCGATACGGTGCGCTATGTACGCTAGGGTGCGGACCTGTTTGGGTTGCCGCTAATTGTGTTCGAGAATGTTCAGATTGGTTTAAAAACCGTTCACGGGCGAAAAGCAACCGTTCATAGCTCGAAATTACGTTTTGCGCTGTTCTTTTTTGTTTGAATGTTAATGTTCCTGCCATACACAGCGCAGCGCGTATGCCCGGACGCGATGCTCTCCGTTGGTTCATATGTGAAAGGAACGCAATATGGCAACCAAAGAAGAAATCTCGATGGTTGGATTCGAGATTGTCGCATACGCGGGCGACGCCCAGACCGATCTGCTTGCAGCGCTCGATGCTGCTCGCGAGGGTGATTTTGAGAAGGCCGAGCAGCTGCACAAGGATGCCAGCGATGCACTTATCGGCGCCCATGACACGCAGACCAAGCTGCTTTCGCAGGAGGCCGGCGGCGGCGAGATGGAGATGACCTTCATCATGGCTCACGCTCAGGACACTCTCATGACCACCATGATCCTGGAGAAGCAGACCCGCTTTACCATCGATGCCTATAAGCGCATCGCCGCACTCGAGGCTAAGCTCGCCTAACGAGCTCTCACAACCAAGTCCCCTTCCAAAAGCTCTGCCGCTACCCGCGGCAGGGCTTTTTCTGCACTCCTCCAAGTTGCGGTGAAATAGGGACTGAATAGGGACCGGCGGGCGCAAAACAATCCCTATTCCACCGCAACTCATCCCGAAATAGTCATTGGGGACAGTCTTGGTGCCCGTTCGTCTTGCCGTTCGGTTTTTCGCTGGGTGGGTATACTTCCTTTCACATTAAACGCCGGACTGAGGAGGTATCCAAATGCCGGATAACGGGTCAATACAAAAAAGAGACGCGCACGAGATGGCTCATGGGCGTCCTGTCCAGATAACCGAGCACACGACGGTAACCGAGCTGCAGCCCAGCCTGTCCGATGTCGTGTGCGCAAATAAAAAGCTGCAGATTGGCTTTATCGTTGCGCTCGTGGTGCTGGCGTTGCTGTCGGGATTTGTCGCACGCCCACATTTTGCCGATACCAAGACTTGGGACTCCACCATCGAGGTTATCGATCAAAAGAAGGGCAACGTTTTGGCGCTCACGACCTCGTGCGTTGCCCTGTCTGCGGGCATCACGGCGCTGCCGGGTGATACGGGAACGCCGGTTGCCGAGCAGCTCGCACAGCTTTCAGGCAACCTCGGTATCGTGCTTGCCGTGCTATACCTAGAGAAATACTTGCTCACGATTTTGTGGTCGGTTGGCTTGGGCATCTTAATCCCGTTTGCGTTGGTACTCTTTGCGGTCTCGCTTGGCATTCACGGACGCTGGAGCACGAGTGCCGTCCTGCGCCGCGTGGCGACCCGCGTGCTGGTAGTCGCCATGATCGGCATGGCGCTTGTGCCCGCAAGCGTATGGGTGTCGCAGAAGGTCGATGAAACGTATCGCGTAAGTATTGAGCAAGCTGAGCAAAAGGCAGCGGACGCTGCGGAAAAGACCGATACCACGGACAAGTCAGGCGAGACCAGCTCAAAATCGAACAAGAAAAAGTCCGAGGCCACGGAGTCCAAAAACGTACTCGAGCAGTTGACTGACGGGGCCTCCAGCCTGGTCACGTCGGTAACCAGTAGTGCCAAGCAGATGACCGACGAGATCGTGCGGCAGGTGACCGATCTGATCGAAGGCGTCATCGTGATGATCGTGACCTCGTGTGTGATTCCTCTACTGGTGCTCGTGGCGTTCCTATGGCTAGGACACGTGCTGCTGGGGATCGATATCTCTGGCCCGGCGAACTATTTGACGGGCCGTTTTCTGAGCGCTCCGTCCAAACATGCCAAGAAGAGCGGGCAGTCTGAGTAGGCGACAACGCGATCTTTGGAAGATCAACCGTGAGAAGGGCGGCCGAGACACGTTCTCGGTCGCCCTTTTGTTTGTTGAACACGTGGGCGCTACATCCGCGCCGGGCTCAAACGGTCAGCAATCATCCGTGAATGGTGTTTGTTCAAAAAAGAACAAAGATAAACAAATTATTGTTGCAGTCGGTGTTCGAATGTGTTCAAATAAACATGAACAGTGAAGAACCGCACATTCAGATGCCCGGACCTGAGCGCGATTCAACACTTCCAAACAGAAACTACGCACCTGCGTATCTCTCAAGGAGGATGTCATGAGGGTTGTAATCGCTTCCGATGCCGACGGTATGTCGATGAAGGAGTCCATCAAGGAGATGCTCATCGCCGACGGTCACGAGGTCGTCGACTATTCCGAGATCCCTGCCGCGGACTTTGTCGATTCCGCGACCGCCGTTGCCAAGGACCTGCTGGAGCACAAGGATTCCCAGGGCTTCGCATTCGATAAGTACGGCGTCGGATCCTATATGGCCGCCGTCAAGATCAAGGGCATGGTCGTCGCCAACATTTCCGACGAGCGTTCCGCTTACATGACCCGCGAGCACAACGGCTCGCGCATGGTCACCATGGGCCCGGGCGTTGTGGGCACCGAGGTCGCCAAGAAGATCGCCCGCGAGTTCCTGCGCGCCCAGTACGCCGGCGGCCGTCACCAGATCCGTGTCGACATGCTCAACAAGATGGCCTAACGAGAGCCACCGAGAACTCGAACTTCTACCTCAACTTGTGAATTCAGACGAAAGGACGTTCTGATGAAGAAGACCATCGCAATCGGTTGCGACCATATCGTTACGGACGAGAAGATCTATCTGGCCGACCGCCTGGAGCAGGCTGGCTACAAGGTGCTCGACTGCGGCACCTACAGCCACACCCGTACGCACTATCCCATCTACGGCAAGGCCGTGGGCGAGGCCGTTGCCAGCGGCAAGGCCGACTTTGGCGTGGCCCTGTGCGGCACCGGCATCGGCATCACCAACGCCGTCAACAAGGTTCCCGGCGCCCGCTGCGCCCTGGTTCGCGACATGACCTCCGCCCTGTATGCCCGTCGCGAGCTCAACGCCAACATCGTGGGCTTTGGCGGCAAGATTACCGGCGAGTTCCTGATGGCCGATATCATGCTTGCCTTCCTGGAGGAGCCCTACGAGAAGACCCCCGAGCACGATGCCCTGATCGCCAAGATCGACGCCTGCAACAAGGCCGACGCCGAGGCTCAGGCCGACCCGCACTTCTTTGACGAGTTCCTCGAGAAGTGGGACCGCGGCGAATACCATGACTAGCGGGTATCCGGCGTAATTTACTAGTCCGTTGACGGCTCGCGTTTCTGTGAGGGGGCGCGGGTCGGTTTTCTATCAGCCCTATTGACTTGGCGGGCTGTCGTAAGAAAGGGAAGGCTCCTATGGAGTTTGTTCTTGATAACGGTTTGATTCGTGTGGCGTTGACCACGGCGGGCGGGTCGTTCACTTCTATTGCGGCCAACGGCCGTGAGTACCTGTGGCAGGGTGACCCGGCGGTCTGGTCGGGCCAGGCGCCCATTTGTTTCCCGATCTGCGGTGGCCTTCGTGACGGTCGCGCGATGACTATGGGCGGCCGCGAGGTCAAGCTTGCCCGCCACGGCTTTGCCCGCAAGCAGGAGTGGAAGCTCGAGGAGCAGGGCGACAACATGGTTGCGCTGAGCCTAAGCTCTGCCGACCATGCCGAACTGCTCGAGCAGTATCCGTATCCGTTTAAGATCGTCGCGCGCTACACGATCGATGCGGCTAAGGTGGCCGTGTCGTACGAGGTGACCAATGAGGGCACCGAGGATATGCCATTCTTTGTGGGTGGCCACCCCGGCTTTAAGTGCCCGCTCGACGAGGGCGAGTCCTATGACGACTATGAGCTTCGTTTTGATCAGCGTGAGGCCGCCGAGCTCTGTACCGCCGTTCCCTCGACGGGCCTGATTGATGTCGAGCATCGCAGCAAAAACCCGATGGTCGGCCACGACCTGCCGCTGACCCACGAACTCTTCGACTTCGCGGAGACCATCTTTGACGTGCTCGACAGCCGCGTGGTTACGCTGACCAAGAAAACCGAGGACAAGGGCGTGCGCCTGACGTTCCCCGATATGCCGTGCCTGATTGTGTGGAGCAAGCCCGAGGGCGACTTTGTGGCCGTGGAACCGTGGGGCGGCCTGTCCACCTGCTCCGACGAGGACGATATTCTGGAGCACAAGCGTGGCTGCCTGGTTGCCAAGCCGGGGGAGACCGTCACCCGCGGATTTGAGATCGAGATTCTTTAAAGAGCTATCGTATGTTTGGGGTCGCACACGTCGTGCCCCGGAAACAGGAGTTCAATATGATTCTGACCGTTACCATGAACCCGTCGATCGATACGCGCTATCAGCTCGACAAGCTGATCATCGACGACGTGAACCGCGTGACGCCTGAAAAGACCGCTGGCGGCAAGGGCCTCAACGTGAGCCGTGTGCTGCTGCAGTTGGGCGACGATGTGCTCGCGACCGGCCTGCTCGGCGGCCACATGGGTGCCTATATGGCCGAGCTTATGGATGCCGACGGCGTCAAGAACGACTTTGTGCCCATCGCCGGCGAGACGCGCATTTGCCTGAATATCCTGCACGAGGGCAATCAGACTGAGCTGCTGGAGAGCGGCCCGCAGATTGCACCCGCCGAGCTCGAGGCCTTTACGGCAAAGTTCGCCGAGCTTGCAGCGAAGGCGGATGTTGTGACGCTTTCGGGTTCGCTGCCGCGTGGCGTCGATGCCGGCTACTATGCCGAGCTCGTCAAGATTGCCGAGGAGGCGGGCGCCAAGGTGCTGCTCGACACTTCGGGTGCATCGCTGGAGGCCGCGCTGGAGTCCGACGCTAAGCCCGAGCTCGTAAAGCCCAACCTGACCGAGATTAACGGCCTGCTGGGTACGTCCTTTACGACCGACGATGTCGATGCCCTGCGCGAGGCGCTTGCCTCCGATGGCCGCTTTGCCGGTATTCCCTGGGTTGTCGTTTCGATGGGGGCTGCCGGTTCGGTGGGCTTCCATGAGGGCCGCGCGTTCCGCGCCAAGACGCCCGCGATTGCGGCTGTGAACGCGACGGGTTCCGGCGACTCGACCATCGCCGGCTTTGCGCATGCCATTGCTGCTGGTGCCGACGATGTCACGGTGCTCAAGACCGCCAATACCTGCGGCAAGCTCAACGCCATGGATCCCAAGACCGGCCACCTGGTCATGGACCGCTGGGATGAAATCTTCAACAACGTTGAGGTAACTGAGCTTTAAGGTTACGCGGGTTTACCAACCCGCGTAACGGCTCGACGCTGCGCGGGCCGCATTTGGACAATCTGACGTTCAACTTCAAGGGCGCGACCAGAAGGTCAGCGCCCTTTCGTTTCGCGTCACCTTGTCTCAAATGCGGCCCGCTCGCTCATATGACCCAATCCACTGTCAAGGGCCACAATGGCCCCGCCGACCGCTTGCAATCGGTCGGCGGGGCCTGCCGTTAAACCCGTCCCGGTCCGCCCCCGGCATGTCATCGACGCCTTCGGCTCAGTCTCATATCCGCGGATACCGCTCCGGCGGCCCGCAATCCTCTCCTTCGGCGGGGTTCCCCTAGTCTGTCTTCGCGCATGCGGCGGCCGCCGCGCGCACAGCGAGAACGGGGGTGTCCCCGAAGGCTGCCCGGCTCGCCGGGACGGGGGCTTATGTCTATTCCGCGCCCTCCCGGCACATCGTGCCGAGGGCCCACAGCCACCTCACGAGCTCGGCCGCGGTGGCCGCGTTCGCCTTCGCCTGCGGCATCCCGCGGGCGATCATCTCCTCGCGGCGGCGCAGGAGCCTCTCGGACCCCTTCCTCCCGTGCATCCTTATCTCGAGGGGCACGCCGGAGCCCTTGGGCATCAGCTTCGGCTGGTGGCCGGCCTGGGCATAGCACCAGGACCCCTCGACAGCCAGCTTCCTGACGAGCGCGTTGCCGGCCCCGCTGATTCCGCCGAGGCGCACGGAGTCCGCGCTCGACCTCTGCTTCGGGGCGAGGCCGAAGTAGGCCGTCACCTGCCTGCCGGAGCGGAACCTCGAGAAGTCGCCGACCTCGGACGCGAAGGCGGCGGCGAGCGCGAACCCGCACCCCTTGATCGACTGGAGCGCCTCGGCCTCGGCCGAGAGGGGGCCCGCCGCGACGGCGGCCCTGTATTCGGCGAGGAGGGCCTCCCTCGTCTCGTCGGCCGCCTCGACCTCGTTCCTCAGCGCCGCAAGCGCCCGGATGCCTCCGTCGTCGGCGGGGTGTATGCCGTCGAGCCACCTGAGGAAGCCGTACGTCCAGTACTTCCGGGGGTTGCCGGCCGGCGTCGTGCCGCCGTAGACATAGCCGCGGCGGGCTAGGAACGCCAGGAGCCGCTGCTTCGCCGCCGCGAGCCTCGCGGTCGCCGCGTCGTGGGCGGCGGCGAGGTCCCTGAGCCCCTCGATCTCGGGGGACGGCACCCATACCGGGGTGACGTCGTGCGACAGTATCGCCTTGGCCATCCTGGCCGCGACGACGCAGTCGACGCCGAGCCCGGAGAGCTCCCTTTGCGGGGCGAAGCCGAGGTAGCCGCTCTCGTAGGCGGCGAGCGACGGGCCGGGGAAGCCCGACATCCACTCCGCGACCTCGCCCCAGGGGTTGCCGCGGAACCTCCTCGTCACGGCCTCGCCCGTCTCCGCGTCGAGCGCGCAGACGGTGGTGGACCTGAGGTGTACGTCCATTCCGAAGGCGGTAGAATATCTAGGCACGGGAGCCTCCCAACCTCGTTGCGGCGCGGCTGCGCCTCTGGCACTTCAACAACATTGTCGCAGCCCCGACCCGCGGTCACGAGCGGGGGCTCCTGTCGTTTCCGTGCCCCTGGATTGGGTCATAGTGTCTGTCGTTGCCAAACATCGGCGTCGCCGTGGTTGTCACTTGGGGTAGTCATTGGGGACGTTCTTTAATGACTGGTCGTTTAAGAACGTCCCCAATGGCTACACTCAAAACCGGCGCCCGCCGGCGATGTTGCCGGCGGGCGCCGTTGTCTTGAAGACGAAATGATCCGTTTTCCTCCGTCTCCAAGGGATCATTACAGCGAGTCGATAAAGCGCTGCTGGGCGGCGCGTCCGTCCTCGTCCCACTTAAAGACGCCGACGTTGTCGAGCACGTGGCTAAACACCACGCCGACCTCCTCATGCAGGATGTCGATGGCGTTATCCGCCGTAAGCTCGTCAGCACGGCGGGCGTAGACGTCCTCCGCCCATGCGGCGTGACTGCGGCAAAGGTCGTCGCTCTCGAGAGCGCCGGCAAGATCATAGCTGGCATCGGCCTTGGCCGCCAGCAGGTGCTCGCGGACAGCGCCGAGCTCGGGAACCAAGCGCGGCGGCAGAATGGCCAGGCCCATGACCTCGATCAGGCCGATGTTCTCCTTTTTAATATGGTGGTACTCGGCATGCGGATGGAACACGCCCAGCGGATGCTCGTCGGTCGTGATGTTGCAACGAAGCGCCAGGTAGGCCTCGTAGATCTCGCCGCCAGCATTGCCGCGGGAGTCGACGCGGCGGATGACGGGCGTCACGGTGTTGTGCGCCACGCCATCGGCTGTGCGTGCGATGACGCCCACCGACTCATCGGTCCACTCGCGCCAGGCGAGGATAATCTTCTCGGCAGCGTCGAGCAGCTGGGCGCGGTCGTGCGAGCGCAGGCGCAGCACCGAGAGCGGCCACTGCAGCACGGTGCCGCTGACCTGGTCAAATCCGGGCACGCTAAACTGCGAGACCTCGGCGGCATGCATCATGGGGAACTCGTGCGCGCCACCCTGGAAGTGGTCGTGCGACAAGATTGAGCCGCCTACGATGGGCAGGTCGGCGTTGGAGCCGATAAAGTAGTGCGGGAACAGGTCCACAAAATCGAGCAGGCACGTCAGGCCCTTGCGGTCAACGTGCATCGGGCGATGCTCGGAGCTCATGGCAATGCAGTGCTCGTTAAAGTACGCGTACGGGCTGTACTGGAAGCCCCAGCGCTCGTCGTCGAGCTGGATGGGGATAACGCGCAGATTTTGGCGAGCGGGGTGAGCGCCGCCGTCGGCTGCGGCGGAGCGTCCGGGATAGCCCTCGTTTTCGATGCAGAGCTGGCAGGCGGGATACTTCTCGCCCGTGTTCTTTGCGGCACCAGCCGCGGCGATATCGCGTGGGTCCTTCTCAGGCTTGGAGAGGTTGATGGTGATCTCAAGATCGCCCCAGTTGGTGGGGGTGCTCCATTTGATGTTGCGCGCGATGGCGGCACGGCGCACGTAGCCGGCGTCGCAGCACAGGCCGTAGAACCAGTCGGTTGCGGCGCGGGGCTCGTTGACGCCCATACGTCCGTTGAACTCCTCGTTTACAACCGAAGGCCTCGGCATGAGCGCACCCATGATGCGCATGGCGATGCGGTCGCGGCCTGACGCCGTGTTCTCGGCGGCACCGTTGGTAACGGCGGCCTCGGAAAGCGCGGCAAGCGTGCCCTCCAGGTCAAAGTCGGGGAGTGTATCGGGGTGCAAGAGCGAAATCTTCTCGGTCTTGAGTGCCCAAGCCATGTCGAGTGCGGGGCCCGTGGCGCCGATGCACTCCAGAATGGTGTTGTATGCCCAGATGCGATCGTCCTGGCCGATCATCGATCGATGAATGGCGTACTCGATCAGGTTCTGCGCGGCTTCGCGCACGTCAGTCATTACAGCCATGCCGCGTAAGCCCCCTTGTCAGAGATGGCGTAGTGACGGGCAGAGCCCTCGCCCAGCCAGCCGTTCATCTTGGCAATGAAGGTGTCGACCAGATCGAGCGGCACGAAGGCCTGGATGGTGCCACCAAAGCCGCCACCGTGAATGCGAACGGCGCCGCGGCCGTCGAGCACGTGCTCGGCCAGCGCCAGGGCATACATGGAAGGCTGCTCGGAACCCAGCTTGGCAACAACATTCTGCAGGTACATGGCAGAGCTGGCGCCGGACTCGCGCGTCAGGACCAGGAACTGGTCAATGTCGCCAGCGTTCAGGGCTGCCCAGCGCTTGTCGACCAGGCCGTTCTCGTACCAGTAGTGAACGGCGCGCAGGCAAGCGCGGTCGCCCAGCTTGGCGCGCAGCTCGGGGAGCTTGGCGTCAAAGTCGGCAACGTTGACCTCGCACAGGCGTGCCTTGCCAAACTCGGCGGCGACGTCCTGCATCTCGCGCGGAACGGCGGCGTAGTCGTCGGTAGCCGCCACATGGTCGGCGCCAACCTTAACGAGCACGAGCGCATAGCCGTGATCCTCAAAGTTGAGCTCGAGCTTCTGGGTCTTAGGCTGAGCCTGATCCTCAAAGTCCATGTAGGCGAGGCCGCCCAGGCACACAGCGGCCTGGTCCATCAGACCGCAGGGCTTGCCGTAGTAGTTGTTCTCGGTGCGCTGGCTCATCTGCGCAAGCGCGACGGGCTCAATGGCGGGCGCGCCCCAGAGTGTCTCCATGGCGCGGCCGTATGCGGCCTCAACGGCAGCGGAGCTGGAAAGGCCGCCGCCCGAGGGAACGGAGCAGGTGAAGGCGAAGTCGAAGCCCTGGGGCTCAACACCAAGCGCTGCGACCTCGTGGGCCATACCACGCACGAGGCTTGCGGACGTGCCCTTCTCGGACTCTTGAATATCCAGCGTGTCAAGCGTGATCTCAAACGTAGGATAGCCCTCGTCGGCGACGCGAATCTTGTTGGTCTCGGTCGCCACGGCAATGCCGTCAACGGCGACATCGAGCGAGCCGGCGATAACGTGGCCGCCCTCGTGGTCGGTGTGGTTGCCGCTGATCTCGGAGCGGCCGGGCGCGTGCACATAGAGCACCTGGCGATCGCCGATGGGGCCAAACTCCTCCTCGAACAGCTTGGTGAGTGTGGCGAGTGTCTTTTCGTCGGGGGTGGTCATGGGAGTCCTTTCCTTGGCACCGGACAGATGGGCCCGTGTCGTTTTGAGTACGTTAACAATTTTGAGCACCACAAACGAAGCGTTCATGGCGCTGCACGTTAAAGGCAATGTTAACGTACTCATAACACAACGTGTATCTATTTTTGAGAATCTGGTAATCGGTAGATTTTCAGCCGCGAACGGTGCAGCTGTATGGACTTATAGAGCAGAAGAGATGCAGATAGAAAAAGTAGAGTACGTTAACATGCGTCCGACGATAGCGGGCCTCGGCGCGGGGTGCATTTCTGCCCGGGCCGGCATGCACGCTATTCAGATCTCGCAAGGGTGAAGGTGATCCTGTGGCAAGGCGCCCGTCCAACGATACAGGTACGCGTCCGGTCTCCATGGCCGACGTCGCCCGCGCTGCTGGCGTTTCGCAGCAGACGGTTTCGCGCGTCGCCAACGGCTTGCCCAACGTTAACGAGCAGACGCGCCAGCGCGTGCAGGCCGCTATGCAAGAGCTCGGCTTTCGTCCGAGTTATGCCGGTCGCTCACTGCGCGATGGCCGTTACCATTCGGTCGGCCTGTGCATCAACGATGTCACCAAGTTTGGCAACCTTTCAATGATCGACGGCATCGCCAGCGCTGCTCGCGAGCGTAATTGCGCCATCACGCTGGTCGAGATGTCCAAGACCGAGGAGTTCTCGCTTGCCGAGGCAACGCGTCGTATGGCTGCATTGCCGGTGGACGGCATCATCATCGGCATGAGTCGCATGGCGCCCGATTTTGAGACGTTTGATCCACTGCCGGGCATTGGCACAGTTATCGTTACCATGTACGCGCATCCGCGCGTGACCACAGTCGATTCCGACCATTACGGCTGCTCGCTGTTGCTTATGGACCATCTGTTTGAGCTGGGGCACGAGCAGATTCGCTATATTGGCGGCCCGTCGTTCTCGGTCGACGAGCAATTTCGTCGCGCCGGTTGGCAGGATGCGCTCGAGCGTAAACACATCGAGCCGGCAGAGCCGCTCGAGGGCGACTGGTCTGCTAACAGCGGTTACGAGGCCGCTCGGTACTTGGCTGAGCACGACCGCACCATGACGGCGATTTACGCGGCAAACGACCAGATGGCAAACGGCGCTATTGCGGCGCTGCGCGATAGCGGCCTGCGCGTGCCCGGGGACGTGAGCGTGGTGGGCGTCGACGATTCGCTCGATGATTTTGTCGCACACAACGAGCTCACGACCGTGCGATTCGATCTACATCAGCGCGGACGCGAGGTATTCGAGCATGCGGTCCCCGAGGCGGGTACGGCGGCCAAAACTGTTGCCATTCGTATTCCCGGACAACTCATCATTCGACATAGCACGGCGATACCGCGCGCATAGTTTGTGCTGATAAACGGCGTTTTATCGCATTTCAATAACAATCGGTAAGGATGTCGGTAGATAGCTGTTGGGATGTAGCCGAGTGCTATGATAGACGGGCTCTTTTGTCTATCTAGGAGGCTTTGCCTGATGGAGATCACCAAGGATATCCGCTACGTTGGCGTCGACGATCACGACATTGACCTGTTCGAGGGCCAGTACGATGTGTCCGAGAACGGTATGGCATACAACAGCTACGTTATCTTGGGCGAGAAGATTGCCGTCGCCGATTCGGTCGATGGCGGCTTTGTCGATGAGTGGCTTGGTAACCTCGAATCCGTGCTCAACGGCCGCACGCCCGACTACCTGGTCATTCACCATATGGAGCCCGATCACTCCGCCGGCATCGCCGCCTTTATGGAGCGCTATCCCCAAGCGCAGATTGTGGCCAGCATGGGCGCTTTCCGCATGATGGTCAACTACTTTGGCACCGACTTCCCCGAGCGTAAGATGGTCGTCAAAGAGGGCGACGTGCTCGATTTGGGCAGTCATAGCCTAACGTTTGTCGGCGCTCCCAACGTGCACTGGCCCGAGGTGCTGTTCTCTTACGAGGCCACCGACAAGGTGCTCTTTAGTGCCGACGGCTTTGGCAAGTTTGGCGCCAACGACATCGAGGATCCCGAGGGTTGGGCCTGCGAGGCGCGCCGTTACTACTTTGGCATCGTCGGCAAGTTCGGCAAGTTCGTGCAGGCCGTGCTCAAGAAGGCCGCCGACCTGGACATCCAGATTATCTGCCCGCTCCACGGCCCCGTGCTGACCGAGAACCTGGGCTACTACCTCGACACCTACAACACCTGGTCGAGCTATCAGCCCGAGGACGAGGGCATCACCATTGCCTATGCGAGCGTCTACGGCCATCTGAAGGCCGCCGTCGAGGAGCTCGCCGCAGCGCTCGAGGCTCGCGGCCAGAAGGTCTCCGTCTTTGACCTGGCTCGCGACGATATGGCCGAGGCCGTTGAGGATGCGTTCCGCTACGACCGCCTGGTACTCGCCTCCATCACCTATCAGGGCGAGATCTTCCCGTTTATGAGCACCTTCATCCACACGCTTGCCGAGCACGCCTATCAGAACCGTACGGTGGCGCTCGTTGAGGCCGGCTCCTGGGCGCCCACCGCTGCCAAGGTTATGACCAAGGAGCTCGAGGGCATGAAGGACATCACCCTGGCGCAGAACAAGGTGACCGTGCTGGGCTCGCTCAACGACGCCTCGCGCGCTCAGATCGAGGCCCTCGCCGACGAGCTTTCCAAGTAGCGACACATTCACTTCTGATGCTCAACCACCACAAAGGAGACCTTTGTGGTGGTTTTTGTTTAAGCGCCGGCGATGAGGAGATTTGGGCGGGCGTTGTCGACGATCTCGGCGATTGAGGTGGCGACGGCGCCATCGGGATCACGGTCCATCACGATGGTGTCGACATCGGTCAGCTCGGCAAAGCGGTACATGCCGCGTCCGTTAACCTTGCTGGCGTCCATAAGGGCGACGCTTTGACGGGCGGCACCGACCATAGCCGCTTTGGTCTCGGCCATCTGCGGAAAGTCGGTCGTAAAGCCGCAGCCGGGAACAAAAGCTCCAGGGCACATGACGGCAAGATCGGCGTGGACCATTTGGAGCGCCTGCATAGTGAGCGGTCCGTACAGATAACGATGGCCTTTGCGCAGCGCCCCGCCCGGCATGACGACATCGACTGAGGGCATGCTCTCGTCGATGTAATCGGCAATGGTAATGTCGGCCGTGATGACGGTGATACCGTCGCGCTGATCGAGGAGCCGGACGAACTCGAGCGCCGTGGTGCCCGAGTCGACGAGCAACGTGTCGCCGTCACTGACGAGTTCGATGGCGCTTTGCGCGATGGCCTGCTTGGCGGCGACGTTGACATTGATGCGGCGATCCTGCGTGGAGACGGTTAGGCGTTTGTGGAGCGACACAGCGCCGCCATGTGTGCGGCGCAGCTTGCCGGACTCCGCGAGGGCGTCCAGGTCGGCACGGGCGGTGACGGAGGACACGCCAAAGGTTTGGGCGATGTCTGCCACCTGAACGGAGGCGTTATGCTCGAGCATTTCCATGATGGCGGCGCGGCGCTCATCGGCGAAAGCCCGGGTTGTTGCGTGGGCCATAGCTGCTCCATCCTCAACCTAAATTTGCAGGAATTGTGTTGAGTCCATTTTCGTTCATTTTCTTTTTAAGTAAGAAAACGCCTTTCGATTACTTACTTTTTCTATAAAAGAAAGACGCTGAACGCCCAAAATTCAATATCGAACACGCCCACTCAGCTCCAATTCCTTCCGTTTACTTTTCAAAAACGACTGTATTGACCTGCATGGGCTCAATATCTCGCACGTGCAGAGCCGCTGAATTTCATACAATGAGCGAAGCAAAACGCAAGGTAAAACGCCTTGCGGACACGTACGCCCGATGTCCAGATGCGGGCGAGGGAGAGGAGCAAACGCTCATGGCACTTGTTACCACCGAAAAGATGCTCAAGGACGCTCAGGCCGGCCACTACGCCGTTGGCGCTTTCAACGTCGAGAACCTCGAGTTTGTTATGGCCGTTCTGGCTGCCGCCGAGGAGACCAAGTCCCCCGTCATCATGCAGACCACCCCGGGCACCATCAAGACCGCTGGCCTGGATTACTTCTACGGCATGGTCAAGGCTGCTGCCGAGCGCGCTTCCGTGCCCGTCGCTCTGCACCTCGACCACGGCGATGGCTATGACCGCTGCATGCAGGCTTTCCGCACTGGCTACACCTCCGTCATGATCGACGGTTCGCACGAGTCCTTCGAGGACAACATCGCCCTGACCAAGTCGGTCGCCGACGCTGGCCGCGCCATGGGTGTGCCCGTCGAGGCCGAGCTCGGCAAGGTTGGCGGCAAGGAGGACGACGGTCCCGCGGTTGAGGGCGAGAGCCCCTACACCGATCCGGCCGAGGCCAAGGAGTTCGTCGAGCGCACCGGCTGCACCTCGCTGGCCATTGGCGTTGGCACCAGCCACGGCGTGTACACGAGCGATCCTCACATCGAGCAGTCCGTGGTCAAGGCCATCCGCGACGCCGTCGACGTGCCGCTGGTTCTGCACGGTACCTCCGGTGTGCCCGATGAGCAGGTTGCCGAGGCCGTGAAGAACGGCATCTGCAAGGTTAACTACGCCACCGAGCTGCGTCAGGCCTACACCAAGGGCTTCATGGCCTACATGGCCGAGAACCCCGCCTGCTTCGATCCCAAGAAGCCGGCCAAGGAGGGTATGCGTGAGATCACTGAGCTGGTTAAGATCCGCATGACCAACCTCAACTCTGTGGGCAAAGCAGAGTAACAGCAAGGGTACTCCGACTCAAAATAGATCCCGGGGAGGGACGAGGGCTTAGTTCCCCAATCGTCCTCGGGCATGCAAAAAGCCTCGCTGCGCACTTCGTGCGGCGAGGCTTTTTGCCCCCTGCGGAAAGATTGGGGAACTAAGCCCTCGTCCCTCCCAGGTTGACCTACTCGAGGTCGTCGCCCTTGTGGCGTTGGGGCTGAAAGGGTGGGGCGCGGGGGTTACTTGGTTGTTAGGGTTAGCAGGTCGTTGGGGGTTTTGAGGTTGTAGGTGGCGTTTGGGATGTCTTGGTGTGATCCCCATGCTGCTCTGGCAAAACTGACCCCTGCTGAAGTTGCGCATTGTTCGTCGTAGACGGTGTCGCCAACGTAGACGACGTTGCCAGGATTCGCGCCCGTACGTCGGAGATATTCGAGCATGGGTGCGGGCGAAGGCTTGTGCTCGGTTGTGTCTTCGACAAGGATGATGTGTTCAAAAAACTTATCGAAGCCAAGGGGTGCAATTTCGTCTGTGTATTCGTCGCGCGCACGTGAGGAGACGATGCCAAGTTTGCAGCCGTTGTTGGCGAGTGTTGCGATGACTTCAAGCAAGCCTGGAAACACGCTGATGGTGCTTTTAAAACTGGCAGCAACTTGGCACCAGCGATTCAACGTTGCCTGCGAGTAGATTCCAAGTTTCTCAAGGGCATCCTTGCCGGGTATGCCGGGGGCAAATTCAAGCTCGTGTCGGGGGAGCGTTTTGCCGGTCTCTTCTTGGACAATCTGGACAAGCGATGATAGAACGCTTTCTTCTGTATCTGCCAATGTCCCATCAACGTCAAATACGATATGGTCAAAGTGCTTCATATGATTGCTCCTCTCTGTTGTTTGCCTGCAAGTTTGATGCAGTGACAGAAGAAGGGCTAGCGGGATTTCTGCCTGGTACTATCGAGATTCTGCCTCGCTGCTCGATAGCTCGAAGGAGTGCATCCCATTTGTTCTTTAAATACCTGGCCAAGATGGCTTGCTGTCGCAAAGCCGCATTGGCGCGCGACTGTCTGGACCGTTCGCGTGGTGTGTGCCAAAAGTTCGCAAGCACGGTTTACGCGGTATGCGCGCAGATATGCCGCCGGGGTCGTTCCTGCGCAAGCTTCGATAATGCGGTAACACTCTCTTTCGCTTACGCCGGCTGCAGATGCCATCTGGGGCACATCTACAGCGGCTGCATAGTTTGCGCGGATAAAGTCCAGGATTGCCTTGAACTGTACGTCGCGGCTGGTCATCCAAGAGGCGTTGTCGGAGGAAAAGAGCGGTTCGGCCTTGGCGTAAATCTGAATCCAGAGCCCTGACAAGTTATTTCGAAGCGCCATCTCGTTCTGCGGCCGTTGAAGGTCGTGGCTAAAGGAGCTTTTCAGCAAATCGATAAAGGGCATATCGTCGGGATTGGTGGGCGACCATTTGAGCACATCGACGCCTCGACATTGAAGCAATGGGTTGATGTAGCGCTTTTGGAGACGTCCCGCGGGATCGCCGAGCATCGACGGCTGAAAGATATGCAGCATTTGAATGGCTGGCGCCGAATTGGGTGATTGCAGCGTGCTGTGCAAAACGCCGCCGTTGATAAAGCCGGCGGACCCTTCCTCAAAGCGTACGTGCTCATGAGCCGCGTGCGTTCGATAGTCAATCGCTCCCTGCTCCATGTAGAAAAGCTCAACTTCGGAATGCCAGTGCCAGGGGACGGAATTGCCCGGATAGCGAGCGAATTCTGCGCGTTCGGCAATATAGGGCCAGTCTTCGGCGGTCTCGGGAAACGCTTCCTCGCGTCCTCCGCGGTGCAATTCTATGTGATCCATGTTTCGCATGGCATCAGTATAAAGCGCGATGGGCTTAGATTGCTCTTGCCTGTTCGGGGAACGCCTTGTCTAGGGATGCTTGGAGCTTTTCGAAGGATGCTCGTAAGTTGAGGCTCTGATCGGCTGAGCGCTTGGTTTTTGTGGTGGGGGAGTCGAGGAGGCCGTTTCTCTGTGTCGGGGGGAAGGAGAAAAGGTTTGCATGTTTTAGGGATGGCTGCTGTGCTGCGTCATTGGAAGAATGCATGCTTTTGCGGCCTCCTCGATATCCACCAAAAGGATGCGCTCGGGGTTTGCTGCTAGGTCCCGTGCGCTGGCTACATTATGCCGCGGCTGCCGCAAAGAAGCGCTAAAGAAAGGCTTAACCTGGTTTGGTGTTACGATGAAGCTGCAGGTCAGAGGTATCGAGTAACATTCTTGAAAGGTTTTGAGCTTAAGGGCTTTCTAAGGTTTGTGACGTGGATGTGGCGCGGACGTGCGTAGCGTGTGAATGCTCGCTGTTAGCGCTGCGGCTCTGTGGCGCGCACCTGCTCGATGACCTTTTCCATCGTGGCGTCGATGCGGTCTTTTTTGAGTTCGCATTCCCAGATGGTTATGGGCGTCCAGCCCATTTGAGTGAGCGCTGCCACAGCAGCACGGTCGCGCTCGACGTTGCGACGGAACTTTGCCTCCCAAAACTCAACGTTGCGCTTGGGCTGGCTTGGGTTGCACTTGGGGCAGCGGTGCCAAAAGCAACCGTTGACGAAGATGGCGATCTTGCGGCCGGGGAAGGCGATGTCGGGCTTGCCGGGTACCTTCCATTCCAAACGATAGCCCGTAAGGCCCGCGGCCCGTAGGCGCTGACGTACGAGCAGCTCGGGCTTGGTGTTGGCGCGCTTGTTGCCCTTCATGGACTTTTTGATGGCGGCGCGACGGCGGACCAGTTCGCGCTCGTCAGCGGAGAGGTCCGAGGTATCGATGCCGTCGAGCAGACCGGGCTTGGGACGCTTTTTGCTGCGGCGTTTAGGTGCGCGCTTGGGTTTGGTGGCGGGTTTGTCGGTTGTGTTGGGCGCGGTGTCATCGGCGGAGCTTGCCTCAAGCCGATCTTCCTTTAACTCAATCAGAGCATCAATGAGCCCCTTGTCGGCGGGCATCCATTCCACCGTGGCAAGCGAGGTGCGTGGAATCCAGCGGATATCAAGCTGGCGGTCGTGTTTCTGGGGCTCATCGGATTCATCGGCGAGCGAGCAGTAGTAACACTCCATGGAGAGATGAAAATCGGGGTAGTCATGCTCAACGGTGTAGAAATCACGCAGGTTGGTGACTTTTACCTGTAGCTCTTCCATAAGCTCGCGGCGCACGGCGTCTTCGGGTGTCTCGCCGCGCAGAAGTTTGCCGCCCGGGAACTCCCATAGTCCCTGCATGCTGCCGTAGCCGCGCTGCACGGCAAGCAGCTCGTCAGATCCTTCCTTGCGAATGATCCCAGCGGCAACATGAACAGTCTTCAACAGGAGCCCTCTCTCAACATCAACACATGGCAGACTACGCTTACCTTACGCAACGGTAAGGCAAGCGTAAGCCATATCGATGGTAGCCGACTCGGCTCCTTGCGACTATAGATGCCGTAGACTAATCGCAAGAAAGGACTCGGTATGCAAACCACGCAAACGGCGACCCCGGTACTGGAGGTCGCGCATCTCGAAAAGGTATATGGAGCGCTGGGCAACGTGACCCGCGCGCTCAACGATGTCAGCTTTACCGTCAACCGCGGCGAATTCGTCGGCATCATGGGCGCCTCGGGCTCGGGCAAGTCGACGTTGCTCAACTGCGTGTCGACCATCGATAGCGCCACGAGTGGCACCATTCGCATCAACGGCCAGGATGTGACGCGCATGAAACAGGCCAAGCTTTCGCAGTTCCGCCGCGAGGAGCTCGGCTTTATCTTCCAGGACTCCAACCTGCTCGATACGCTCACGGCACGCGAGAACATTGCCCTGCCGCTCACCATCGCCCGCACAAACTCGGCCGAAATTTCGACCCGCGTGCAGGATGTAGCCGCGCGTCTGTCTATCAGTCAGGTGCTCGACAAGTATCCCTACCAGATGTCCGGCGGTCAGCAGCAGCGCGTTGCCGCGGCTCGCGCGCTCGTTACCGACCCCACCATGATCATGGCCGACGAGCCCACCGGCGCCCTCGATTCCAAGAGCGCTCGCCTGCTGCTCGAGAGCCTGGAGGCCCTTAACCGCCGCCTACGCGCCACCGTGCTCATGGTCACGCACGACAGCTTTGCCGCCAGCTACACGAGCCGTGTGCTGTTCATTCGCGACGGCAAGATCTTCACCGAGCTGCGCCGCGGCGACACCGACCGCCGAGAGTTCTTCGACCGCATTATGGAGGTCGTTGCCATGATGGGCGGTGAGGGCTCCGATGCTCTGTAAACTCGCTTGGGGCAACGTCCGCCGCGCCGGCCGCGACTACCTCGTCTACCTTTTGACGCTCACCCTGGGCGTCACGGTCTTCTATGCTTTTAACACCATCTCGATGCAGGTCGACATCGCCGGAATCGATGAAGAGGGCTTGGCGCAGGTTATGGGCAGCATGCTCGGCGACCTGACGTACTTTTTGGCCGGTGTCATGGCCTTTTTAATGGTGTATGCCAATAACTTCATCATGAAACGCCGCAAGAAGGAGTTTGGCCTGTACCAGGTGCTCGGCATGGGGCGCGGGCGCGTCGCCACTATCATGGCGCTCGAGACGGTGATTGTCTCGGTGGTGGCCTTTGTCGCCGGCATTGTGCTGGGTGTGGGACTCTCCCAGCTCATGACGTTCTTTACGGCCTCGCTCTTTAAGACACAGATCGCCAATTTCCACTTCTTTTTCTCGATGCATGCGTTCAATCTGACCCTTGTCTGCATGCTCGTAATGTTTGTGCTCACGCTACTGCTGAACCTTCGCGCCGTGCGTCGCACCAAACTCATCGAGCTTATGGGTGCCGAGCGTCGCAACGAGAGCATCAAGACACGCAACCCCTGGATAGCGATTGCCATCTTTGTCGTGGGCGCGGTGCTGGTGGGCGTGGCCTATTACCGTCTGCTACGTGATGGGTTCCCGCTAACCGCGACGGACAGCAAGCTGCAAGAGGCCATGAACCAGTTTGGTATTACGACCGCTATGGTTACCGTGGGCACCTTTGCCCTGTTCTGGGGACTCTCGGGCATGCTCATCAAGCTGCTGCAGAGCCTGCGCGGCGTGTATTGGCGCGGCCTCAACATGTTTACCGTGCGCCAGCTTGCGGCGAAGGTTAATACGGTGTGCTTTTCGATGGGCGTCATCGCGATGCTCCTGTTTTTGGCCATCACCTCGGTGACGTGCGGTATGTCAATTGCCAACGTGATGAATGAAAACCTGGAGCGCTATAACCCTGTTGACGTGTCTCAGACGTATGTCTATTACACGCCCGATACGCTCGACTACTACAAAGGGTACAAAGGGTATGTCAATCCGTCTGAGGCCGATCGCATGGTGTTGGCCGATACAACGGTCGATTTGTACCCTGCATGGCACGGCAAGGGCAAGTCGGCGGACAACAACGACGAGACCGGCAAGAAGGTCGATATCGCCGATGTTGCCGGTGAGCATGTGCAGATCGATTCGTATCTGAGTTACCCATTTGGCGGCTCGAATCCTTCGGTGACCCCAAGTGAGATGTGCAAGACCATGGGCGAAAAGCTTCCCAAGGCGTTCGGGGGTAGCAATGCCGATACGATGGGTCTGTTTGTGACGCCGGCGAGCCAGTACAACAAACTGCGTCAGATGATGGGCGAGGAGCCGGTGAGCATTGGCCGCGACCAGTATCTGCTCACGTGTGATATGGGCGGCGAGCTGGTCGAGCTGTACACCAAGTATATGGCTGACGGCCATGCCCTTACCTTGGGCGGGCATACGCTCAAGCCCGCAACCGATAAGTCGGACGAAGATACGGCGGCCATCGCCAACTCGGCGATGGGCAGTAATCCGGGTACCGTCGTCGTTGCCGACGAACTGTTGTCCCAACTTAATCTGCAGCCGTATTCCAGTAGCCTGCTCGTTAACTACAAACAGGGGATGGATACGACCGAGGCAGACGAGAGCATTAAATACACTTTGCTCGACAATCTGCTCGTTGACGGCAAAGAGCCGGGGGTGTGGGGAACCTTCATCACACGCTCCGAGATGTACACGCAAGCAGCGCAAATGAACGGTCTTATTAGCTACCTAGCCATCTACATCGGCTTTGTATTGGTCGTTGCATGCGCGGAGATACTGTCGATCCAGCAGCTCTCCAATGTGGCCGACGGCAGCCGCAGCTATCGTGTGCTGGCACAGATCGGCTGCGACGACCGCCAGATCCGCCATTCGGTGATGGCGCAGCAAGCGGTATTCTTCCTGTTCCCGCTGGCAGTGGGCCTGGCGCACTCCTTTGTGGCACTTAAGGTGATCATCGAGCTGGTGAGCATTTTCGGAAATATGAGCATCGGCGGCACCGTGGGCCTCACCTGTGCAATCTTCCTGGCAGCATACGGTGGCTACTTCCTGGTGACGTACCTCATGAGCGCCGGCATGGTACAAGCTGCCATCGCCACCCGCTACAGCGAGTAGCAAGCGGGCAAAACCGTCGCAAAATCAGAGCGAATAACCGCCGCGAAGGGAGTCCAGCTCCCTTCGCGGCGGTATTTTGCGTATCTAGAGCATCTCAGATGCAAGTGAGTAGGCTTTTTTGGATCTGCCGAGCACATCGCGGCAAGTGCTCAATAAAATCGCAGGTCAGGGCTGTGGCGTTTTGAGGTGTGCTCGGCATCCCGCCAAAAGCCTACTCACTTGGTTTTACTGCTAGAAAACCGCCGCGAGGGAAAGTAGCTCCCTCGCGGCGGTTTTTGGCGTTTGCCCAGATAAAACCTGCCAAAATAAACCTGTCCCTTTTTGGCAGGTTATCGCTTCCAAAAGTGGAGGATGAGCGTCGTGCGGTTTTGCTGTTCGGTTTTGACCAGGATGTTGTGGATGTGGGTCTTGACGGTGCCCACGGCAAGGAATAGCTCGTCAGCGATCTCTTGGTTCGATTTGCCCAGTACGACCAGACGCATAACTTCGGTCTCACGGTTGGAGAGCTTGTAGGCGTTGCGATAGAAGGGCATCTGCTCTTCGATGTGTCGATCAAGATCGCTGACGTTCTTTTCCTCGGGCGCCTCCTGCATGCGGATTGAAAGCACGTGGTAGGAGTAGATGATCAGCAGAATCGCAAAGTAGCAGGCAAAGACGTTTTCGCTAAAGTTGCGCTCGGACAGATATAGTTGCAGCCAAGAGGGCGCCAGACTCATGGGGACAATCAGAATGTTGTAGAAATCCTCGGCAACGATGCAACCGACCAGAATAGCGCCGATAATCAGGTGCTTTCGTTGGTTGTTAACGCGTGCCTTCAGCTCGACTTGTGTGCTCTTGCGTGCCGTCCAAAAGATATATAGCCCCACGAAAACAAGGAATACCTGACGCATCGTGTAGTAGAGCCATTGATGAATGGGGCCGTAGGGGACAGCGACGATAATCAGCAGCTCGCTCAGCAAGAACGTTGCGACGGGAATGACAAACTGCTTTTTTGAATGCTTGTCGAGCAAATCCATGGCAATGAGCCAAATAAAAGCCTGCGAAGCGGTCGCCACAAAGGTCCGCAACACAGGCATGGTAATTGAGTAATAGTCGCTGGCTGGAAAACTCTGGTTTTGCAGCGTGTATTCAAAAAAGAAAATCTCGGTCATCTCGATGGCATAGCAGATAAATACGCCGCTGCCATAGATAAAGAAGCGTCGACGGGACGAGGCATAGGCGGCAAGCGAGAGCACCGCCGTCACAATACAGATCACGAGTATCGCTAGGGTATAGAAGAACATCAGGGTGTTCATCTGTCACCGTCCCATCTCATTTATTCTATGGCCGAGTTCTGTATACCTTGTGGGATATAGACGTCTCAACCCTTCGTTTCATTGCGGATTAGGCGCCGAGATACAGCATAGCCGTATACCGTTCGCGGTTCTAGATGGTAAACCCCCTGTAAACTCTTGACCTGCGGGTTTATATTGGTTTAGAGGGGGTGTAACTCCGTGAACGGTCTTTAATCCCGAATAAACTAGGTAAAAATTGCATACGGGTGAATGATGGTCTTGTCAACACGAGGCGTGATGTTCGAGCGCCTCATAGTAATAGTCGGCAAGACCGGCGGAAAGGAAATCGACATGGCACTGCCTAAGGATTTCATCGACACCAACGACTTTACCAAAGAGCAGATCCTGGCTATCGAGGATCTTGGCCTAGCAATGAAGAAGGCCATCAAGGTTGACGGTTATTATCCGCACCTGCTCCGCAACAAGAGCCTTGGCATGATCTTCCAGCAGGTCTCCACCCGCACTCGTCTTTCCTTCGAGACCGCTATGACCGACCTCGGCGGCCATGCTCAGTTCTATGGCCCTGGCACCATCCAGCTCGGCGGTCACGAGTCCCTGGGCGACACCGCTCGCGTTATGGGCTCGCTGCTCGACATCATGATGGCTCGCGTTGACCGTCACAAGGACGTCGTCGGCCTCGCCGAGGGCTCCGCTGTGCCCGTCATCAACGGCATGTCCGAGTTCAACCATCCCACGCAGGAGATGGGCGACCTCATGACCATGCTCGAGAACCTCCCCGAGGGCAAGAAGATCGAGGACTGCACCCTGGCCTTCATCGGCGACGCCACCCAGGTCTGCGTCTCCCTCATGTTCATCGCCTCCAAGGTCGGCATGAAGTTTGTCCAGTTTGGACCTAAGGGCCACCAGATCCCCGACGGCGGCCTGCACGTTGGCACCGTCGAGGAGCGCGCCGAGTTCGGCAAGCAGATGATGGCCATCGCCGAGGAGAACTGCAAGGTCTCCGGCGGCTCTGTCGTCATCTCCGACGACATCGAGTGCATCAAGGGCGCCGACTTCATCTACACCGACGTGTGGTATGGCCTGTACGACGAGGAGGTCTCGGGCGAGAACTACATGGACGTGTTCTATCCCAAGTATCAGGTCACCATGGACATGATGAACTTTGCCGGCCCCAACTCCAAGTTCATGCACTGCCTGCCGGCCACCCGCAACGAGGAGGTCGTCGACGAAGTCATGGACGATCCCGAGCGCTCCCTGTGCTGGGTCGAGGCCGAGAACCGCAAGCACTCCATCCGTGCTCTCCTTGCCGCCCTGGGCAAGCGCACCCCGCTCAACGACGAGGGTGTCGAGTACTCCGCCAAGGCTGAGCTCCACGCCGCTCTCGAGGCTCTCGAGCAGCTCTAAGCCTCAAGGCTTCTAAAAGCACGTTTGCGGGCGGCGGATGCTCGTCTCCTGTCGCCCGCTCACCGAGGCCCAAGCAATTGCCTTAATACCTTAGGGCCTCGGATCTGTCCAAGACTGAGCGAAGGAGCTCATCATGAGCGACGGAAAGAAAAAGCTTTCCTTCTTGACGGTCATTTCGACCATCATCTGCGTCGTCTTCGTTTGCGAGGCCGCCGCTCCTGCTGCTGCCATTGGCAACCAGCAGTTCTTCTGGTGGATCTTCCTGATCCTGACCTTCCTGCTTCCCTACGGCATGGTTGTTGCCGAGCTCGGTACCACCTATGACGGCGAGGGCGGCATTTACGACTGGGTACGCGATGGCCTGGGCGACAAATGGGGCGCCCGCATCTCGTACTACTACTGGGTCAACTACCCGCTGTGGATCGCCTCGCTGGCTACCATGTTCCCCGACATTTTGGGCATGGTCTTTGGCGTCGAGTTCAACTTGATCGCCAAGATGGGTATCGATCTTGCCTTTGTGTGGATCGTCTACCTCATGGGCCGCTCCAAGGCGGCCGACTCCGAGTGGGTCCTTAACGGTGGCGCCATCATCAAGGTCGCCGTCGCCGTTATCGTTGGCGCTTTGGGCATTTGGTATGCCATGGAGAACGGTTTTGCGAACGACATGTCCGCTGCCACCTTCCTGCCCGAGCTTACCAACACCAACGCTCTCGGCTACCTGTCGATCATCATCTTTAACTTCATGGGCTTCGAGGTCATCTGCACCATGACCGACGACATGGCCGATCCCGCTCGCGATATCCCCAAGGCTATCATCGTCGGTGGCCTGTCCATCGCCGTGATCTACCTGTTCGCTGGCTTTGGCATCGGCGCTGCTGTGCCGGCCGATTCCATCGACCCCGACTATGGCATGATTGTCGCAGTCCAGACCATGGTGGGCGACTCCATGATCTTCAAGGTCATCTGCATCGCCTTCCTGATCACCCTGTTCGCCAACATGGCCGCCTGGTCCTTCGGCGTCAACTCCGTCGCCCGCTACGCTGCCGAGCACGGCAACATGCCCAAGGTCTTCGCCTCGATGATTTCGGATGATGACATGCCCAACGGCGCCAACCTGGTCAACGCCGTCGTTGCCTCCCTGGTGCTGTGCCTGCAGCTCGTTCCCATCGACGCCATCTCCAACGGCGTCTTCTGGATGCTCTTCGGCACCTCCGTCGTCTTCCTGCTGCTGACCTACATCCCGATGTTCCCGGCGTTCCTCAACCTTCGCAAGAACGACCCCGACCGCGAGCGCATCTTCACGTTCCCGTTTAAGGGTGCCATGATGAAGGTCATGCTGGCCATCCCTTGCATCGAGCTGATCCTGGCCATCGTTGCAACGCTGGTGCCGCTCTCCGCCGCCGAGATTGGCGACAAGCTCCCGATGATCGTTATCTTCATCGTGCTTCTGCTCATCGGCGAGGTTGTCCGCGTCGTCAGCGCCAAGGGCCGCGAGACCGAGTACAAGGGCCTCACTCCCGAGCTGGCAGCTCAGCGTCTCGCTGAGGAGGCCGCCGAGGCCGAGGAGAACTAGAGCACCCGGTTCTGGGGCTCCAACCCTCCTCGCGTACCAAAGTACGCTTCGTCGGGCTTGTCGCTCCCGACTCCAGGCACTCTAGCCTCTTCGAGGGCGTGCCCAAAGCGACAAATATGCTCACTATTTCCTGGGGCGGGTGCGAGCGATAGCTCCGGTAACCACCGCCCGCCCCAACCTCTCTCTCGTATCCTTCGTGCGTTTGTCTCCACGCACTTGGTTACGTTGCCGCTCGTCGGTGCGGCTCCGTGAAAACCGGCACCGGGCGCCCCGACCTTTGCCGGGGGACGGGCGCCCACTATCTCTTGGTTTTAGGCTGCGGGCAATCCGCCCGCGGCAAACGATCGTTCGATTTGGAGGAAATCTTATGCGTACGATCACCGAGTCCGAGTCCACCCCCAAGGCCGACGGCTTCTTTATGCCCGCCGAGTTCGCTCCGCAGGATCGCGTGTGGATGGGCTGGCCCCACCGCACCGACACCTGGGCCCACGGCGCCAAGCCTGCTCAGAAGCAGTATGCCGCCATCGCCCGCGCCATCTCCGAGTTCACCCCGGTCTATATGTGCGCCAACCAGGTCGACTATGCCAACTGCAAGGCCGTCTTCGAGAACGACGAGAACGTCACCGTTATCGAGATGACCACCGACGACGCCTGGTTCCGCGACACCGCCGCCACCTACGTCATCAACGGCAAGGGCGAGAAGCGCGCCAACCACTGGCACTTCAACGCCTACGGCGGCCTCGTCGACGGCCTGTACTTCCCGTGGGACAAGGACGAGCAGATCGCCCTCAAGATGGCTGAGCTCTCCGGCTGCCGTCGCTATCGTCCCGACGACATGATCCTCGAGGGCGGCTCCATCACCGTCGACGGCGAGGGCACCCTTGTCGTGACCGACCAGTGCCTGCTTTCCCCGGGCCGCACCTGCTCTGCGGTTCTGGAGGAGGAAGAGGATCCCGAGTCCATCTGGCCCAAGTTCCACAAGAAGTTTGAGCCCTGGAGCGAGGAGCTTCGCGCCTACATGGACGAGCACCTCAAGGATTACCTGGGTGTCGAGAAGGTCATCTGGGTCAAGGAGGGCATCGACCCCGAGGAGACCAACGGTCATATCGACGACGTTGCCACGTTCATCGCTCCGGGCGTCATGGCCTGCATCTGGACCGACGATCCCGAGTATCCGTTCTACGAGCAGTGCCACGCTGCCTACGAGACCCTCTCCAACGCCGTTGACGCCAAGGGCCGCAAGATGAAGGTCTACAAGCTCTGCATGCCCGTGAACCCGCTGTTCATGGACCAGGCCTCCTGCGACACCATCGACGCCGACGAGAACGCCGAGCCGCGCGTCCCCGACGAGCCGCTGATCGCGTCCTACATGAACTACCTGGTCACCAACCACGGCGTCATCGTCCCGCAGTACGGCGACGAGAACGACCAGCTGGCCGTCGACACGCTCCAGAAGATCTATGACGAGGTCTGGGGCGAGGGCGTCTACAAGTGCGTCGGCGTCCAGTCCGAGCAGGTCGTCTTCGGTGGCGGCAACATCCACTGCATTACCCAGCAGGAGCCCTCGGCGTAACTCAGGCACGCCACCTTGGCGTTCACTCGTCGCTTACGTAGCGTCAGTACGCTACGCTCCTCGTTCGCGCCAATCTGGCGCACCTGAGCACGCCGAGTAAACGTCTGACTTTCCGAGCCGTGATGCTTCGGGAACCCAGCCGATCAATCGGACGGTCGGTGAATCGGACCATCTCGGGGCATTGATGGTCGGTTTATTCGATGTCTTGGTCGGCTGGGTTTTTCTTTGGGCACTCCGTTGCCTCCACTTCGGAGTGCCCGCCTCTTTGATTGAGTACGCGTCTGATCTGGGATTTATTGCGGGTTAGGCCAATTGTTCGCTTGAATTTCCCAGGTCAGACGCGTATTCAATTGCTGATAGTTTCCGGTTGCGAGCGCGACCGTTTTGATCGGAGTATCTATGTACCAGCGTATCGTTATCTACACGCGCCTGTTCCGCGAGCGTTGGTCCAACAATTGCATCCTCTCTTCTCTTTGGGATGGCACCTGCACCGGTGACGCGGCCTGCAACCCTACCTTGGGCTGCGCCTTCGGTACAGATGCCATCCTTTTTGCTGTAGGGGGAGCGTGCCGTGGCAGGTAAAAAGTTCTCCCTGTTCGAGGTCATCCTCTCGGTTATCTGCGTTGTCTTTACCATCGAGGCGGCCGCTCCGGCATCTGCCATGGGTAACGTGCAGTTCTTCTGGTGGATCTTCCTCATCATTACGTTTTTGCTTCCCTATGGCCTGGTGGTGGCCGAGCTCGGTACGGCGTTCGATTCCGAGGGCGGTCTGTACGATTGGGCTCGCCTGGGCTTGGGCGACCGTTGGGGCGCTCGCTGCTCCTGGTGCTATTGGGTCAACTTTCCACTGTGGGTGGCAAGTATCGCCTGCATGTTCCCCAGTGTCATCAATGCGGTATGGGGCATCGAATTTTCGCTTGGGGTCCGAATTGCCATCGAGCTTGCCTTTGTGTGGGGCGTCACGGTCATGGCAATGCAGCCGGTGGCCGAGGCCGATTGGGTCATGGATGGCGGCGCCGTCATCAAGGTGCTCATTACCGCCGTGGTGGGAATCGTCGGTATCTGGTTTGCCTGCAATAACGGCTTTGCCAACGATATGTCGTTTAAGACCTTTGTCCCCGATCTGGGAGACACTAACTCACTGACGTATCTTTCAATCATCCTATTCAACTTTATGGGCTTTGAGGTGGTCGCGACCTTTGCCAGCACGATGAAGAACCCATCGCGCGATATCCCCAAGGCGGTTATCGCCGGTGGCGTTGCCATCGCGGCGATCTACATTATCTGTGGCGTCGGTATTGGAGCCGCGGTTCCCACCGAGCAGCTTTCACTCGATTCGGGCATTGTGGACGCGGTTGCCGCCATGGTGGGGCGCGCTCACCCGCTGACGATGGTCGTGGGCGTGGCCTTTTTGGTGACGCTGTTCGCCAACATGATCTGCTGGAGTTTTGGCGTCAACAACGTGGCGAGCTATGCCGCGCGCCACGGCAACATGCCGCGCCCCTTTGCGCTGGTGTCCAAGAAGACCGGCATGCCCAACGGCTCAGCACTCATTAACGGTTGTTTTGCCAGCTTGGTGCTGCTACTTCAGATTCCGCTGGGCGAAGGTTCCGACGTCTTTTGGGTTTTCTTCTCGATGAACGTCGTCTTTCTGCTCATGAGCTATATCCCGATGTTCCCGGCGTTTTGGCGTCTGCGTAAATACGACGGTCGCCCGCGTGTGTTCCGCGCGCCCTTCGAGGGCAAGGTGCTTGCGGTAGCGCTTGCGGTGCCGGTGGTAGAGCTCGTGCTTTCGATTGTTGCGACAATCGTGCCGCTTAACAGCTCGCCCGCCGAGATGTCAAAGTTGCCGATCCTCATGGGTGTGGTGATCGGCGTGTTGCTGGGCGAGGTTTCGCGCCTCATATCGCGCCGCGGCCGCAGCATCGACAATCCCGGCGTTGGCGCAAGGGGGACAGGTCGCTTTGCACCAAAACAGTAGCGCCGCGAGTTGTGCGGCGCTAGTTGCATCTTGGATTACTGCTCACGCTGCTCGGGATCAGATGCGAGCTTGGGTGCAAAGTAGGGGACGTGGCCCAGGTAGGGGCAGCTGTCCGAACGCGCCTCAACGGCGCAGGGGACATCGTCGTAGGTCATGGAAGAACCGAGTCGGGTGATGGCCTTGGCGGCGGGCGCGACGAGCATCTTGAGCAGAGCGATCGGTGCCATGGCATCTCCTTTCATCGGTGAGACACAGCTTGTTTATCTAAACGATACAGTACGTTTAATCGGTGAGTCTAATCTTGCGGCAAAGAATCTGTCAACATCCTCACAGCATCTAGACAGGGGAGGCGGGCATGAGTTTCGCGTTCTATATCTACACCACGATTATCATGGGTGTGGCTCTGGTGACCAGTGCCGTGGCATTGGTGGTTTGGCTCATGACGCGCCGTCGCGACAGCCTCGTGGCCGCGGCGGGTTTTTTGCTCTATATGCTCGATATGTCGGTCATCTTTTTTGACGAGTACAATCGGCTCAAATACGACTACGCCGTTACCTTTAGCGAGCCGCTGCAGCACCCCTTGCTGCGCTGCGTGCTTGGTATTGCCATCTATGCCTGCGTGGTGCTATGGATGTTTGCGCGCTTGCGCAAAAGGCCGACGTCGCGCATGCTCGGACTTGCTATCGTGCCGTTTTCAATCTTGCAATTGCTGCTGGTGCCTCGCAGCGGTGCTGCCGGAGAGATGCAGCAGTATCTCTTTTGGCTCACGCGTGACCTGGGCAATGTAGGATGTCTTGCCTATGCCGCCTGGCATTACCGGCACAGGGCCACGCGTGTTGAGAAACTCGACCTCGACCGCTCAAAGCTCTTTTGGAAGGTGGCACTCGTTCTTGCGTTTTGCGTAATCGCCGAGGACACCTACATGATTTTGCTCTGCCGCCCCGACTCTCAAAACCCCGTCATCAGCCTCTTTTTGTGGTATCTGTCCGAGCGCAATATCTCCGAAAACGTGCTGCTCGTGGTATGTGCGGTCCAACTCTTTTGCCAGTTTAGCCATATCCTGCGTGTGTATGCCCGTCATCCGCGTGCCGATGAGGACGTGGCGGCCCAGAGCGCAAGCTCTGGGGACGACCTCGCATCGCGTGTGGTGATCTATGCCGATGCCCACAAGCTGTCGCGACGTGAGCAGGAAGTGCTCACGCTGGTGCTGAAGGGCAACGACGCCCAAAACATCGCCAGCGAGTTGGTCATCAGCCCTGGCACGGTCAAGGCACACTTGCATCGCATCTACGTTAAAAGCGGCGTCTCCAACCGAGATGACCTCATAGATGCCTTTTGGCGTTCCTAGTCCTATTCTTTCTTGCATGCGGGTCTTGCCGTGTGGGCGGGCACGCCGTTGGGCGTAATGACGCGGTAATAATCTCAGACAATAAACCTGCAGGTAAAGCGTGTAAACCTGCTTAAACTGACCGTTTGCGGTCCCTGGCCTTGGCACGGATTTGCCCCTGTGTATCAATGGGTGTAGCGCGAAGCCGCGGACGTGGGACAGACGTCCGAGCACGGCTTGTAGGCACGCGCCGATGCGGGAGCGCTACGCTCCCAACCGAGTGCCCACGCGGGCGGTGCGTCCGCGTTGCAACCAAAGATGCCTGAGGAGGCTCACATGGACAAGGCTGATGTAGTTATCAAGAGCAACGCCGTCTTTACCGGCGATGGGCTCGAGCCGTTTAAGGGCGGCGTTGCCGTGCGCGGTGATAAGATTGTTGCCTGCGGTGACGATGCTCACCTGGCACCGTTTATCGGTCCCGATACCGAGGTGCGCGACTTTGGCGACCAGCTCGTCATGCCCGGCCTGATCGACTCGCACACGCATTTTGCCCAGGGCGCGTTTATGACCGACCCCGATTTTGCCGTCAACCTCATCGACTGCACCAGTTTTGAGATGGCGATGGAACGTGTCGTGGCGTTTGCGGCCGACCATCCCGATAACGAGTGGATTCTGGGCTGCCAGATTATCCAGTTCCAGTGGGATGTCCCCGAGATGCCCACAGCCGCGATGATCGATGAGTACATCTCGGACCGCCCGGTCTTTCTGCAGCAGGTTGACCTGCATACCTTTAGTGCCAATACCTGCGCCATCAACAAGGTGGGAGTAACTTCGCAGACGCCCGATCCCGCAGGCGGCAAGATCCTTAAGGATGCCGAGGGCAATCTGACGGGCGTGTTTTCCAACAACGCCGGCGTCTTCTTTATGGACGAGGTCTACGACCCAGCGCCCGAGGTTGTTGACGCGTCGTTTGCAAAAACCGCCCGGCGCGCCAATGCCCTGGGAATCACTACGGTCGGCATGGTCAATCCTACGTTTGTGAGCATGGAAAACCCGTATGCGGTGTTGGCAGGTCTTAATGCCAAGGGCGACTTGCCACTGCGCGTGTTCCTGTACACCGATCTGTTCGAAAACGAGTCCTTAACGCTCGAGCAGATCAAGGAGAAATACGCCTTCTCGGGTACGCAGGTCGAGTGGCACGGCTTTAAGCAGTTTCTTGATGGCGTGTGCTCCGACCACACCGCTTGGATGCTTGAACCCTATAGCAATGCGCCCGATACCTGCGGTGAGCCCGCGGAGGATCCAGAGCGCATCCGTGCCGCCATTGTCAGGGCGCAGGAATGGGGCGTTGACACGCGCGTCCATACGATCGGCGATCGCTCGGTGCGTTTTGTGCTTGATTGCTTTGAGGAGGGCGAGCGCTTGCATGGTAAGCGGGGTTGCCGCCACTCCATGGAGCACAACGAGACGGTTCAGCCCGAGGATCTGCCGCGCTACGCGGAGCTTGGTATATGCCCCGGCATGCAACCGTGGCACATGCTGCTCGATATGGCTGACCTTGCCAAGGACGATGCCGTGGGCCCCGAGCGTGCAGCGCTTTCGTGGCCCCTGCACAGCCTGCTTGCCAGCGGTGCCGTGGTGCACTTGGGCAGCGACTTCCCCGTTGTGGGCTTGGAGCCCATGGAGGAGGTGTACGGCGCGGTCTTCCGCATGCTCGAGGACGGCTCCAACCCCGAGGGCTGGTTCCCCCAGGAGCGCATTACCATGGCCGAGGCCCTGCGCGCCTACACCTACGGCAGCGCCTACGCCATGCATGCCGAGGATCGCATCGGTACGCTCGCATGCGGCAAACAGGCTGATATCTGTGTGCTCGACCGCAACCTCTTTGACTGCGAACCGGCTGAGGTCCTCGAGGCCACGGCGTCTCTCACGATGATTGCCGGCAAGGTGGTCTACGAGGCCTAGCGGGGCTGCTGCATCGCTGGGCGGTGCCACAGCCTGTGCGTGCCGCCCATCCATTCATCCATCCATTCATCCATCCATTCATCAATCTCTCATGGAAAGGGGAGAACAATGGCAGAAGAGACAACCGCCGCTGTTGAGGAGGAGCGTGAGCTTGCCTCGCAGCCGATTCCCGGCCTGGTGCGCAAGTACACCATCATCACCGGCCAGGGTATGCTCGCCCAGATTATCATGGTGGTCCTTGAGGGCCTCGTGATGGGTTGGGGCCTGGGTGCACACGGCCTGGCCTGTGTTTCGATCATCATGTCGGTCGAGTACATTAACCTGGCCTTTGGCAACCTGTTTGGCACCGGCGTGCCCGCCGTGGTGGGCAACCTTTTGGGTGCCGGCGACATTAAGGGCGCCAGCAAGGCGTTTAGCCAGGGTTTTTGGCTTACCACGATTGTGAGTGTGCTGCTTGCTGTGGTGATGGCTGTGTTTACCGAGCCCATCTGCGCATTCTTCGGCGCCACGCCCGACATCATGACCGATACCGTTGCCGGCGTGCGCACCTTCTCCGTGCTGCTGCCGCTCACGGTCATTGGTCAGATGGTCACCGCCGTCATGCGTGTGGACGAGAAGGTTCAGATCCAGGCCAACCTCATGACCGTGTCTGCCATCGTCGCTATCTGCTGGCTTGCGCTTTCCACGTTTGTGCTCAAGCTTGGCGTTATGGGAGCTGGCGTGTACTACGGTCTTTCCATCGGTATCTGGGCCATCGGTATCTTCTGGTTCATCGGCGGTAAGAAGTCGCAGCTCCAGATCAGCGCCGCCGACCTCAAACTCGACATGGCCATCTGCGGCCAGATCATTAAGATTGGTTTCCCGTTCTTTTTGGTGCAAGCTGCCACGTTCATCTTCAACACCGTTGCCAACTCGTTGCTTGGCCAGCTCGGCGGCGACATGGGTTCGCTCTACATCGCGGCCTTTGGTGTGATCAACGGCTACATCCTCTACATTACCATGATGGTCGCCCAGTGCTTCTCGTACGGCCTGCAGCCCATTGCCGCCTTCAACGCCGGCGCCAAGGCGTGGGCGCGCCTCAAGGAAACGCTCTCCTGCACGCTTAAGTACCAGGTCGTGACGCTTGCTGCGGTGTCTGCTGTGCTATGGGTGGCCGCAACGCCGGTCTGCGCCTTTTTTGCTGGTAGCGACCCGGCGCTCGTCGAGGTTGCCGCCAACGCCACGCGCATCGTTATCCTGGCCGTGGCCCTGGGCTATCTTGCCATGACCATGTCGATGTACTTCCAGGCGGTTGAGAAGGTGGGTATCGCCACGTTCACCGGTCTGCTCCGCTACGTGATCTGCTCCGTGCCGCTTATGTACCTGCTTGGCAACATGATGGGCGTTCAGGGTGTCTGGTTTGCCTTGGTGGCGGCTGACGCCATCACTGGTCTTATCTCCATCGCCCTCGCCGTCCGCGAATCCAAGCGACTTGCCACGCTCTAGACTCGGACACGGCCGGCCCGCGATAGTCGAATAAGTCAACTCGCCTGCAAGCCACCGCAATGGGGACAGTTCCCATTGTGGTGGCTATTGTTATTTAGGGTCTGAGATTTCGGCTCTATAAATAACGTTTTGAACTGGGCTACTATAAGATTGTGGAAAACACTACTACAAGATTATGGAAAACGCTACTGCGAGATTATGGCAAATGATACTATACGATTATGGTAACAGCGTTATAAGGGGCGTTGATATGGCCGAGTACATTAACAGGGATTTGCATGAGTTGCTCATTCGCATGGCGGGTTGGTTTCCTGTTGTGTCGTTGACGGGGCCTAGGCAGAGCGGAAAGTCTACGCTGGTTAGGCATGCCTTTCCCGACTATTCCTATGTCACGCTTGAGGACCCCCAAACGAGGCGCGCGGCCTTGGAGGATCCGGTGAGTTTTATCCGCAACCGAAAGGGCGGACTCATCATCGATGAGGCGCAATACGCCCCGGATTTGTTCTCGATGATCCAGGTTGTTTCGGATGAGCGGGGAGATGCCGGTCAATACATCCTTACGGGATCGCAAAACTTTTTGATGATGAAAAGCATCGGCCAGTCTCTTGCCGGGCGAGTCGGGATCTTAAAATTGCTGCCATTTTCGTTTCGAGAAGCGGAGAGGGGCCAGCAGGGGCAGTTGGAAGTGGATTTGTTTGCGCTCGAAGGGGGATACCCTCGCCTGCGTTCCGCCGGAATGCCGTCCTCGGTTTATTTCCCCAGCTATATTGATACCTATGTTGAGCGCGATGTTGTGGGCTTGCTTGACGTGCGCAATAAAGCGGAGTTTCATAAGTTACTGTCCATAATTGCCCAGAGCGCCGGTGCTCTCATTAATATATCTTCGCTTTCTCGAGATACGGGTGTGAACGTATCGACCATTAAAAGCTGGTTGTCTATCCTGGAGCAGAGCTACCTGACGTTTTCACTGCAGCCTTATTATGCAAATGCCAGGAAACGTTTGACTAAAACGCCCAAGCTTTATTTTTACGACACGGGGCTGCTCTGCTACTTGCTCAAAATTGGATCACTGGAGCAACTTTTGGAGAGCCCTTATCTGGGGGCAGTTTTCGAAAACCTCATCGTTTCCGAAACGGCGAAGAGCCATCTCAACGTGGGCGAGAATCCCGAGTTGTATTTCTATAGGGACGACGGCAAGCGAGAAATCGATTTGCTCGACTGCACAAACTCAGGGAGTCCCAAGGCTATCGAAATAAAATCATCCAGAACGTATCACGATAAGTACGCCCGCCATTTACAGGCTGTATGCGATGAGATCGACATTGCAAAAGATGCGCGCTATGTTGTGGCCCGCGTGGATTCAACGTATGAGTCGAAAGACTGTAGCGTGGTCTCGGCGCGTGATTGGCTTTTGCGATAACAAGTTCGGCGTATTAACAACTGCCGCGAAGGGTCCGGATCCCTTTCGCGGCGGTTTTTTGCCGATCCGGTGCGCCTCAGATGCAAGTGAGTAGACTTTTTTGGATTTACCGAGCACATCGCGACAAATGCTCGGTAAAACTGCAGGTCAGCGCTGTGGCGATTTGGCGTGTGCTCGGATTCCTGCAAAAAATCTACTCACTTGGTTTTTGCTGTTAGAAGGCCGCCGCGAGGGAAAGTAGTTCCCTCGCGGCGGCCTTGGTGTTTTCCCAGATAAAACCTGCCAAAATAAACCTGTCCCTTTTTGGCAGGTCTCTATTTGGTATGGCTGACCGGTTTGGGCTGTCTTGGAGAAAGCCCATGAGGCGGCACACAGGCTAATCCTGCGTGTCGCCTCCGTACATGTAGACGATAAAGCCGTCGCCGGTGTCTTGGCTGTGATCTTCTAGGATGCGCTTCATGTTGAGGTGCTCGTAGAACTGCCAGTCAGAGTTGCAGTCGCTCATCAGGAAGAACTTGGTGCAGCCTGCCCGGGCGAGCTCGGCGCGGGCAAGGTCGATGAGCGCGCGGCCGAGCCCTTTGCCCTGCCACTCGGGCACGATGATGATGAGGTTGAGCTGGCCCTGGGCATACTCATTGCCCGTGGCGGCAAAGCGGTCGGCCGTGGCCTTCTCGCGGCTGTCGCCAAAGAGCGAGCCCTCGAGCTTGGCGTCGGCGGTCTTTGCCATCTCGGTTGCCTGGGCGAACATCTCGTCGTAGCAGGGCACCCACGTGGGATTGGTACGCGGCTTGCCGTCCTCGAAGATGCCGATGCAGCAGGCGGCGATAATGCGGCCCTCGGCCTCGGCGACAAGCGCGATAGGTGAGCGCTGTAGCTGCATGGTGATGTTAAAGCGCGCGCAGAAATCGGCAGCTTCGACGTCACCGCGGTTGCGCAGCGTGTTGCACCACAGCTGGTTGTAGATGGCGGCGATGCCAGCCAGGTCGTCGAGCGTGGCGGCGCGCAGGGTTACGTTGTCAAGGCTCATGGAGGCTCCTTCCAAGGTGGGTCAGGCCACCTCTGAGTGTGACATGGGCGCGCCGTCGCCGCATCAATCATTCGGCAGACGAGTCCCGTTCCCTCGGGGACGGAGGAAAAGGGGCCACGAGCGAGGATTTTCGGACGCTTGCTCGACGAGAGTGGATAATCTCCCACTTTCAGCGCGATCCTAGGCCAAAAACGGGAGATTATCCACTCTCGTGGTAAGCGACCCGCGCGTTATCCATTCCCTTTTTGGTTGGTCGTGCTTGCACTTTAGCGTGCGACAGCGGATAATGCCGAGCATTCGACGATTCAAGCTTAGACTTCTTTGATTGAGGAGGCCCCGCATGGCCATGGAATTTAAACGCAGGCTGCCGATCCCCATGGAGATCCGCGAGGAAATGCCGCTGTCCGCTGAGCTTACTGCTAAGAAGCAGGCATTCGACGCCGAGGTCGCCAAGGTCTTTACCGGCGAGGACGCGCGCAAGGTGCTCATCATCGGACCGTGCTCTGCCGACCGCGAGGACTCGGTCCTCGAGTACATGAACCGCCTGGCCAAAACCGCCGAGGAGGTCAAGGACAAGCTCATCATCATCCCGCGCGTCTACACCAACAAGCCGCGCACCAAGGGCACCGGTTACAAGGGCCTGCTGCACAACCCCGATCCCGAGGCGCCCGACGATCTGCTCGAAGGCGTTAAGGCCATTCGCCACATGCACTTGCGCGTCATCGAGGAGACTGGCTTCTTCACTGCCGACGAGATGCTCTACCCGTCCAACTACCAGTACCTCGTCGACCTGTTGAGCTACGTCGCCGTGGGTGCGCGTTCGGTCGAGAACCAGGAGCACCGTCTGGTGTCGAGCGGCATTTCGGTGCCGGTGGGCATGAAAAATCCTACAGCCGGTTCCACTACCGTCATGCTCAACTCCATCTACGCCGCCCAGGCGCACCAGAGCTTTATCTTCCGCAACTGGGAGGTCGAGTGCGACGGCAACCCGCTCGCGCACGCCGTCATGCGCGGCTACATCGGTCTCGACGGTCGCACTTACCCCAATTACCACTACGAGCACCTGGAGCGCCTTGCCGAGCGCTATACCGAGCACGCCGGCTACGCCAACCCGGCGGCGGTTATCGACTGCAACCATGACAACTCGGGCAAGCGCCCGCTGGAGCAGTATCGCATCTGCAAGGAAGTGCTCGACAGCTGTCGCCGCAACGAATCCATCTCCAAACTGGTCAAGGGCTTTATGATCGAGTCCTACCTGGAGGATGGCAACCAGCCGGTCGACGGCGGCGTCTTTGGCAAGTCGATCACCGACCCGTGCCTGGGCTGGGAAAAGACCGACTATCTGATCCACGAGATCGCGGAGCGTGTTTAGTTACGCGGGTTTACCAACCCGCGTAACGGCTCGACGCTGCGCGCCGCCCAGAGCGACAATTTGTCATTCAAAAGGCAAGGCATGACCAGAAGGTCAATGCCCTGCCTTTTTCATGCCAACTTGTACGCTCTGGACGGCGCTCGCTGTCCGTCCTCTACCTGCGGAGTTGTCCTGCTCCAGGGCACTCATTGGGGACAGACTTAAATGAGTGCTCGCAGAATGAGAGTGGATAGTCTGCCGTTTATAAGTAGTTGTTGGGGACGTTCTTGTTGTTTGACTAGTCGTTTAAGAACGTCCATTACAGTCGAAATTGTCAGCCCGGGACCGTCTCGGGCTACGA
>NZ_QSRL01000012.1:0-374 GCF_003437035.1 Collinsella sp. TF08-11AT | reverse complement strand
GTCAGCCCGGGACCGTCTCGGGCTACGATTGAGGCGCGCCCAGAACGGGCCGCCGACCGGGCGCCCGCGCACGGCCGAACGTCCCTGCCCCCCGAGAGGGCCCGTTGGGTGCTGCCGGCGCGGGACGCGCCGCCCCCGACGGCTGATAGGAAAGTGCCGGGCAGAGGCCGCGGCTGGTAATGTGAGTGCCGAGGGGGAGGCCATCCGGTCGAACGACTACCGGAAGGATACCACCGTGAAAGCGCCATCGACCAGACCGGGGGCCGTGCTCGGCCTAGACGTCGGCAAGTCCTCCCACTGGGCCTGCCTGATCGACCGCGGCGGGGAGGTGCTGGCCAGCGCCCCCGTCCGCAACAGGGAGGCCGAGCTCGACG
>NZ_QSRL01000011.1 GCF_003437035.1 Collinsella sp. TF08-11AT | reverse complement strand
CAGTCGCGGACGTTCTCGCCGCGGCCGTAGAGCTTGGGGCGGACGCCGTCGACGATGTTCGAGATCTGCCTGGGGATGAACTTCTCCACGTGCTGGTAGGGGCCGTAGTTGTTGGAGCAGTTGGAGATCGTGGTGCGCAGGCCGTAGGTGCGGGTCCAGGCGCGCACGAGCATGTCGGAGCTGGCCTTGGTGCTCGAGTACGGGCTGCTCGGGTGGTACGGCGTCTCCTCGGTGAACTTGGCGGGGTCGTCGAGCGCCAGGTCGCCGTAGACCTCGTCGGTGGAGACGTGGTGATAGCGGACGCCGTATTTGCGGACGGCCTCCAGCAGGCGGAAGGTGCCCTCCACGTTGGTGCGCAGGAACGGCTCCGGGTCGGCGATGGAGTTGTCGTTGTGGCTCTCTGCGGCGTAGTGCACGATCGCGTCGTGGCCCGGCACCAGCCTGTCCAGCAGCTCCGCATCGCAGATGTCGCCCACGACGAGCTCCACGCGGTCGGAGGGAAGCCCGGCGATGTTCTCGGGGTTGCCGGCGTAGGTAAGCTTGTCCAGGACGGTCACGTGGACGTCCGGGTGGTTGTCCACCACGTAGTGCACGAAGTTGCTGCCGATGAAGCCGCAGCCGCCCGTGACGATGATGTTCTTGGGGGAGAACGTCTCCTCTGCCATGTTAGTATCTCCTCAATTCCTAGTACTCGCGCGGGCTGTTGACGATCTCGCCGGCGGCGACCTTCTTGAGGTGCTGCCCGTAGACCGACTTGCCGTAGGCCGCGGCCGCCTCCTCCAGCCGCGCCGTGTCGATCCAGCCGTTCTCCCAGGCGATCTCCTCGGGGACGGACACCGGCAGGTCCTGGGAGTGCTCCACGGCGCGGACGAACTCCGCGGCCTCGTGCAGGCTCTCCATGGTGCCGGTGTCGAGCCACGCGTACCCGCGGCCCAGGGTGACCACGGACAGCGTCCCCTCCTCCAGGTACATCTGGTTGAGCGTGGTGATCTCGAGCTCCCCGCGGGCCGAGGGCTTGACCTCATGCGCCTTGGCGGCCACGTCGCCCGGGTAGAAGTAGAGCCCCGTGACGGCGTAGGAGCTCTTGGGGCGCTCGGGCTTCTCCTCGATGGAGACGGCACGGCCCTCGCGGTCGAACTCGACGACGCCGAAGCGCTCGGGGTCGTCCACGTGGTAGCCGAAGACCGTGGCGCGGCCCGACTCGGCGTTCTGGACGGCGCGCGTCAGGTGGCGCGACAGGCCGTTGCCGTAGAAGATGTTGTCGCCGAGCACCAGCGCGCAGGGCTCGCCGCCGATGAACTCCTCGCCGATGGTGAAGGCCTGCGCCAGGCCGTCCGGCGAGGGCTGCTCGGCGTAGGACAGGTTGACGCCGTAGCGCGAGCCGTCCCCGAGCAGGCGCTCGAAGTTGGGCAGGTCGGTCGGCGTGGAGATGACCAGGATGTCCCGGATGCCCGCCAGCATGAGGGTGGACAGCGGGTAGTAGATCATGGGCTTGTCGTAGACCGGCAGCAGCTGCTTGGAGGTCACGAGCGTGAGCGGGTACAGGCGCGTGCCGGAACCGCCGGCGAGGATGATGCCTTTCATTGGCTATAACCTTTCATTTCTTGCTGCCCTGCGGCCAGCGCGATTTCCGAGAAGGCGGGCGCAGCAATCGACTCCGAAAGCAACGAACTCGCCAAGATTTCCCTCTCGTAGAAGTTGCGACGAAACCATCTTGGCGAGCCGGCTTCCTTCACCAATCTCACTTGCATGCATGAGTTCGTCTGCATGCGTTTCGAGAAAGAAACCGACGGCACGGTTGCGGGCAAACTGTTGGGAAGGCGTCAAGTTATGCGAGTGATAGACCTCGGCACGCGGCTCGTAAGCGACCTTCATTCCTGAGGCGATAAACCTGGCGGCCATAAGCATGTCCTCGTTGGTGTTGACATGATCGAATCCACCGCATTCGAGATATGCGGTCCGTCGATAGGCAGAACAGGTGTCAGATGCAAAAAAAGTCTTAATACCGAGTTTCTCGAGATCACATTTGGAACGAACGGACGGCCGGTCGGGATAGTTGAAACCACGCACCAGCTGTTCAAAACGTCGGGCATCCGCCTTAGGCAGCTGCCTGCCGCTTACGAGAGCGATATCGGAATCATCAAGCATGGGAGCAACAAGCCGCTCCAGGTAATCATCAGAAACAGGCACAGCATCTTGGGTAAGGAAGCATACAAAGTCACCCCTCGACTCCCTTAGTGCCATGTCTCTTGTGGTGCCGTGGTTGAAATCCTGGCGATCAATCTTCAGAAGGCGGACTCTTTTGTGCTGCCGGACCAGCTCTATAGTTTTATCTTCCGAAGCGGAATCAACGATAAGGATATCAACCGGCTGAATAGACTGGTGTTCGAGGGCAATTAAAAGCCCATCGATTTCATGCTCAGCATTAAGAGTCGGAATGATGACGGATATTTCCATCTATCGGCCCGTCCTCTCCTTGCCAAACATGGCGCCGAAAGTGCCAGCAAAACACTTCCAATCCATTCGGAAACAACGGTTCCGCACGTAATGCAATTCGATTTTTTGGCGCAGACCGCTTTCAAATGACGCATCGTTGCGATCCGTCGCCTGCCATAACCCGGTAATTCCAGGTTGAACCGAAAGAAATACAACCTTATCCTCATCAGAAAAATGCATTTCGAGTTCATCACGCGTAATGGGACGAGGACCGATAACGGATAAATCACCATTTAAAACATTAAGAAACTGCGGCATCTCATCGATAGAGCACTTACGAATAAACTGCCCGACCTTAGTGATGCGCGGATCGTTATCGACCTTGCGCTCAATTTCCCACTGATGCAGCTGCTCAAAATTTAAATACTTCTGAACATTGCCAGCATCGGCAACCATGCTGCGCAGCTTAAAGATCTTAATGACCTTGCCATTTTTGCCAATTCGTTCCTGGGTGTACAAGGGACTACCCGGAGACTCTAGACAAATCAGGACGCACACAAGACCCACTGGAATGAATAAAATAGCGATTGCCATAAGACTAAACACAAGGTCAAACAGCCTCTTGACGATGCGATACCCAAGTGTACCGCTCGGCTTTATCTGATTGAAAGCCAGCGCACCAACCGTTGATGTACAACTCTCTGTTACTTCTTTAGCAGCCACAATAAAACTCACGTTCCTGTCCCCAGGAACCCCTCCCCATCTATGAATCCAAAAACCAAATGATTTGCCGGTACAACGTCTCCCTTACGTTTTGCTGGGAACGTCGAGCGGTAGCAGCTCCCTAAAACCGGAGTCGCCACCACCCACGTCTACCAGGCACCAGCGCTTATGACGGTCGATCTTCTTTACACGGGCCTCTTGCCCCACCAAGGGCCCTTGCTCTATGTGCAACACGCCGTCTTCTATGCGCGCAACGCTGTTGCGCACCACGCCGTCGTCGTCCAGAACACTGCGGTACCAATCTTGCGCATCGTCCGGCATGGGCATGTACGCCCGCTCCCTACTGCCGGCGATGCGACAACCAAAGCTCAATTGGGCAAGGGCCCTATCGAGCGTGGCGGCATCGTGCGTGGCGACGAAGAAGTATTCCTTGTACATAGGTTTGGTTTGGAGCGACCAAGAGCCGTCCCGCTTAAACCAGAACTCCTTTTGCATTACAAAAGCGTCCTGCATAAGGTTGTGCGGGATAATGCGGCGGACCTTTTCGCAGGTCTCGCGCTCTTTTCCATTGGGGGTGTGGACCAGATACCAGCGAACGCGGCCGTGCTGGCTACTGGTGGTGACGCCGTTAAATGCGCCCGGCAGCTGCTCTTGGCGCCGTGCCGTCTGTTCCATGTTCTCGCCCCCTTCTCTTGCTTTGCGATGCACGCAAATGCAGGGGCGTTTAGAACAGGCTTCTCGCTCGCAGCTAGGCGCAGTCGCAAAAGTACAGGTTTTTGTATCTTTCGACATAGGCAATTATACGAGCAATTAATCAACGATTGCCCAGATTACGCAAAATGTCCTGTCGGTAGATACATCTCCATAGCCCTCTACAAAAACCTGTACCTTTTTGTGCAACAAAAAAAGCCGCTCAACCAGCGGCTTTTCTTATTTCGGCATGAAAAAGGCGACCGCCCTCTGTGGACGGTCGCCTTTGTTAATTGTTGTGAAGTTTGCCTTAGGCGCGAGTCTTGATCTCCTCGGTCACCTTCGCAACAAACTCGTCAACGCTCATCTGAACGGTCTCATTGGAGCGATCGCGGACGGAGATGTTGCCGGCCTCGACCTCCTTCTCGCCCAAGATGAGCATATAGGGCACGCGGTCGATACTGCGGGCCTCGCGGATCTTGTAGCCGATCTTCTCATCGCGGTCGTCACAGACCACACGAATGCCGGCCTCCTCCAGCTTGGCGCACACCTCGTGGGCGTAGTCGCGGCTCTTCTCCGAGACGGGAAGCGCCTTGACCTGCACGGGGGCCAGCCAGGTGGGGAATTTGCCCGCAAAGTGCTCAATCAGAATACCGATAAAGCGCTCGATGGAGCCAAAGCACACGCGATGCAGCATGATGGGGCGCTTCTTGGTACCGTCGGCGTCCACGTACTCCAGGTCAAAGTTGAGCGGCATCTGGAAGTCGAGCTGGACGGTGCCACACTGCCAGGTACGGCCGAGCGAATCCTCCAGATGGAAGTCGATCTTGGGGCCGTAGAAGGCGCCGTCGCCCTCGTTGACCTCGTAGTCCATGCCCAGCTTCTCCAGAGCGGTGCGCAGGCCCTCCTCGGCGCGAGCCCAGTCCTCGTCGGAACCCATGGAGTCCTCGGGGCGGGTGGAAAGCTCAACGTGGTACTTAAAGCCAAACTTCTGGTACACGGAGTCGATCAGGTTGACCACGCCCACGATCTCGTCGGTCAACTGGTCGGGACGCACAAACAGGTGGGCGTCGTCCTGGTTAAAGCAGCGCACGCGGAACAGGCCGTGCAGGGCGCCGCGCAGCTCGTGGCGGTGCACCAGGCCAATCTCGCCGGCGCGAATGGGCAGCTCGCGGTAGGAGTGCGGCTTGGAGGCGTACACCAGCACGCCGCCCGGGCAGTTCATGGGCTTAATGCAGTACTCTTCGTCGTCGATGACGGTGGAGTACATGTTGTCCTTGTAGTGGTCCCAGTGGCCCGAAGTCTTCCACAGCTGCTTGTTCATGATGAGCGGCGTGGAGATCTCCACGTAGCCGGCCTTGTGGTGAATCTCGCGCCAGTAGTCCAGCAGCGTGTTCTTAAGGATCATGCCGTTGGGCAGGAAGAACGGGAAGCCGGGGGCCTCGTCGCGCATCATAAAGAGGTCCATCTCGCGGCCGATCTTGCGGTGGTCGCGCTTCTTGGCCTCCTCAAGCATGTGCATGTGCTCGTCGAGCTCTTCCTTGGTGGCAAAGGCGACGCCGTTGATGCGGGTGAGCATCTTGTTGTCCTTGTCGCCCTTCCAGTAGGCACCCGAGACGCCGGTGAGCTTAAAGGCCTTCAGCGCCTTGGTGTAGCAGATGTGGGGGCCGACGCACATGTCGATGTAGTCGCCCTGCTGGTAGAAGGTGATGCGGGCGTCGTCGTCCAGGTCGCCGATGTGCTCGACCTTATACTTCTCGCCGCGCTCCTCCATAAGGGCGATGGCCTCGGCGCGGGGCTTCTCGTACACGGTGAACTTGAGGTTCTCCTTGACAATCTTCTTCATCTCGGCCTCGATCGCGGGGAAGTCGTCCTCGCTGATCTTGACGCCCTCGGGCAGGTCGACGTCGTAGTAGAAGCCGTTGTCAGTCGCGGGGCCGTATGCAAAGTCGGCCTGGGGGTACAGGCGCTTGATGGCCTGCGCCATGATGTGCGCGGCGGAGTGGCGGATGACGTGCGTGACCTCGTCCTGCGGGAGCTCGGCCACCGAACCGTCATTGTAGAGTGCCTTCATGGGTATATTTTCTCCTCTCGGATGCCTGATGCAAGTGCGCGCGATGCGCTAGTCGTTTTAACTTGCATCATTATAGGCAGGTTGCCTTGGTATACAAGCGCCCGCCGCACCTTAATGGCACGGCGGGCGATTTTCTACGCATGCTTCATCGTGTGGGGCGGGTTGCGCGTGTGGCTTGCGCGGGACGCGCGGTGCCCGTGGCTTGCGACCGGCCCGGCGATGGATGCGTTACTGGATGCGAGTTCGGCAGTAGGGGCAGACCTTCCAGTGCGCATCGAGCGGGCGATGGCAGCTGGGGCATACGTTGCGAACCTGGGTATCGCACACCGGGCAGACGACGAAGTCCTTCTCGATGGGCGCGCCGCACTGCGGGCAGGTGCCGTACTGGGCAAGCTGGCGCTCGCGCAGAGCCATGTCCAGCTCCTGCTCCTCGCGGTCGGAGGCGTAGGAGTGCGGACGCAGGACCAGGTAGGCAATGAGGCCCACAAACGGGATGAGGGCGATGATGCCCCATGCCACGTAGGCGCTGGCGCCGCGGCGGCGAGCGTCGATGAACACATAGACGACCGACAGCACGTACAGGGCGATGATAAAGCCAACGAAGGCATAGACGACGCCCATAAGCTGCGGCGACATGAGCTCGGAGATGTACTTGGACATTACGGGTACCTTTCGGAATATTTACAGTACGGTCAAGTTTACCACGGGGTTTGTTTATATGGGACTACGGCTAGGGACGGGGCTGGTGCGGACACAAACATCTCAATCTGTAACAGGTGGAGGCGAAATCCGGGTCTAGGTGTTACAGATCGAGACACAGGGGTCCCTCCCCGACTTCAATCTCGATCTGTAACATCTTGGGCCCCAAAACCCCTCTTACTGTTACAAATCAAGACATTCAAAATCCGCCGAAAGGTTTGTCTCGATCTGTAACATCTGGAACCCAAATCCTCGTCTAATTGTTACAGATGGAGACGAACGGTTGCCTTAGTTGTCGACAGACGAGGTTGTCGACGTTACTGAGTCTCCCCTCTCCTGCCGTTGGCGGGTGTTGCGGGGCTGTTCGCCGCATTGCCGCCGCACTGGGGGTGTGCAGACCGTAGGATAGTCTTATTGACAGCCTGTCAACTTATCTGGGAGGCACTGTGGCAGAAACGTTTGATATCGCAATTGTTGGCGCGGGCATTACCGGGTGCGCCATCGCGAGGCGGCTCGCGCGGTTTGACCTGTCCATTTGCGTAGTCGAGGCGGCTAACGATATTGCGCTGGGCGCGTCGAAGGCCAACGGCGGCCTGGTGCACGCTGGCTACGATCCGGCGCCGGGCACCGTAAAGGCACAGGTCAACGCCCGTGGCTGCGAGCTATATGGCGCGTGGGCCCAGGAGCTGGGCTTTCTGTTCTGCCGCACCGGGTCGATGGTGTTGGGCTTTAACGACGAGGACCGCGCGCATCTGGAAAAGCTGCGCCAGAATGGCCTGGCGAACGGCGTGCCCGAGCTGGCGATTATAGGCCCCGAGCGCATCCACGAGCTGGAGCCGCGCGCGAGTGCCCAGGCCACGTGCGCGCTTTGGTGCCCCTCGACGGGCTTTGTCGACCCGTTTGAGGTTGCCATCGCCGCGCTGGAGAACGCCGTGGCCAACGGGGTGACGTTTATGCGGTCAGCGCCGGTGGAAGCGATTGAAGTCGCGGACTCGGGCGACGACGCGCGCTTTACGTTGGCGACGCCCGCCGGCGACGTGCGCTGTCGCTATCTAATCAACGCCGCAGGCAACGGCGCCGCGCACCTCTCGCATATGGCGGGCGCCGAGAAGTTCCAGATGGTCTGGCGCCAGGGCAACATCGTGGTACTGGACAAGGAGCCGCGCACGCTCATGCCGCTCTACCCCGTTCCGACGCCAGTGTCCAAGGGCGTTATCGTTACGGGCACCGTGCATGGCAACACCGTGATTACCGCGACCGCTGCCGTGCGTGAGCCGGGCGACACACAGACCTATGCGAGCGATGTGAACGCGCTGCTGACCGGCGCGCGCAAGCTGGTGCCCGATCTGGATACGCGCCGCGTGGTGCGCGCATTTGCCGGTGGGCGTCCGGTCATTCAGGGAACCAACGACTTCTTTATTGGGCAGTCGGCCGTGTTGCCGGGGCTGTTTCAGGCGGCGGGCATTCAGTCGCCAGGCGTGGCGAGCGCGCCGGCCATTGCCGAGCGTATGGAGCACGTGATGCGCGAGGCGGGCGTTGCTTTGCGCGAACGGGCCGATTGGGATCCGATTCGCCGCGCACCGGACGACTTCGACCGTGCGCCGCTTGCGCGCAAGGAGGAGCTCATTGAGTCTGACCCCGCGTGGGGGCAGATAGTCTGCCGCTGCGAGACGGTGCCCGAGGCCGAGATCGTGGCCGCGATTCGGCGCCGTCCGGGTGCGGTTTCGGTCGAGGGCGTCAAACGCCGCTGCCGCGCGGGCATGGGTCGGTGCCAAAGTGGCTTTTGCCAGAGCCGTGTGGTGGCAATCCTAGCGCGCGAGCTGGGCTGCGACCCCAGCGAGGTATTACTGGAGGACGCCGGATCCTGGTTGGTTGAGGGACCGCTGAAGGGGGTGCGCTAGGATGGCGACGCTTGATATGCGCGACGAACGCGCGGAGGCCGGAGCCGTAGCGTCGGTAGTAACGCAGGCCTTCGACGTGGTCGTTATCGGCGGCGGACCTGCCGGCATGGCGGCCGCGCTTTCCGCGCATAAGGCCGGCGCGCACGTGGCCATCGTGGAGCGCGAGCAGCATCTGGGTGGCATCCTGCGACAGTGCATTCATCCGGGCTTTGGACTGTCGCACTTTAAGCAGGAACTCACCGGTCCCGAGTACGCGCAGCGCTTTATCGACCAGGTGCGCGCGACCAACATTGCGCTGTTCTTGGACAGCATGGTGATAGGGGTTGATTCGGGCGAGTCCGCGGAAGACGCCGCGGTCCACACCGTCACGCTCATGAGCCCCACCGGTATGCTGCAGCTCATCGGGCGCGCGGTCGTCCTTGCCATGGGTTGCCGCGAGCGCACGCGCAGCGAGATCAAGATCCCCGGCAGCCGACCCGCCGGCGTGTTTACGGCCGGCCTAGCGCAGCGATACATCAATATCGAGAACCTCAAACCCGGCTCGCGCGCCGTCATTTTGGGCTCGGGCGACATCGGGCTGATCATGGCGCGCCGCTGCACGCTCGAGGGGATTTCGGTCGAGGGTGTGTACGAGCTCATGCCGTACGCCAACGGCCTGCGTCGCAATGTTAAGAACTGCCTGGAAGACTTTGGCATTCCACTGCATCTGTCTACCACGGTCACGCGTGTGATCGGGCACGATCGTGTGGAGGCTGTCGAGGTAAGCCAGGTCGACGAGCATCTTGCACCCATTCCGGGAACCGAGCGCATCGTTCCATGCGACACGCTACTGCTTTCGGTGGGCCTGTTTCCCGAGAACGAGCTTTCGGTTGCCGCGGGCGTCGAGCTGGACCCACGTACGCGCGGCGCCGTGGTGGACCAGAGCCTGCAGACGGGCGTGCCGGGCATATTTGCCTGCGGCAACGTGCTGCACGTGCACGACCTGGCCGACAACGTGACGACCGAGTCCGAACGTGCCGGTGCGGCTGCGGCGGCGTGGGCGTTGGGGGCTGTCGGCACCGCGGCGGGAGTGGCGGGCGCGGGCTGCCAGCTCACGGTCTCCCCCGCTGGCATCGCAGGCTACGCACTGCCGGGACGCATCACGGCCGTCGGGCTCACTAAGCTCAACTTCCGCGTACGTCGGCCGGTCGATGCTGCCCGCGTGCGCATTCTGGCAGGCAACGAGGAACTGTTTGCAGGCAAGGTTCGCCCGTTTAAACCGAGCGTCATGGAAAGCTTCCCGCTACCGGCAAAGGTGATTCAGCGCGCGCTCGACCTGGGTGTTAACGAGATTGTCCTGTCCGTCGATCCCGTTGAAGAGGCGTAGAGTCATGAGCGCGAACGCGATCGAAACGCTGCAGTTCAACTGCACCACCTGCCCATCCGAGTGCCTCCTGACCGTGGAGGTCGAGCGCAGCGCAGACGGCGCCGTGGTAGAGGTGCGCTCCGTAACCGGCAACAGCTGCCCGCGCGGTGATAAGTTTGCACATCAGGAGCTCACCTGCCCCATGCGCGTGCTTACCACGACCGTGGCCGTATCCGGCGGCGACGAGGCGCTGCTGCCCGTGCGCACGGGCGAAGCCATCCCGCTGGAGCTTCACGCCCAAGCTATGGACCTCATCCGCGGCGTGGTCGTCGAGGCCCCCATCCGCATGGGCGACATCGTTCTGAAGAACCTCCTCAACACCAACATCGACCTCATCGCCAGCATGGACATCGAGTAGCTAATTTGGGACGGGGCTCTTTTAGCTGCTTTTGCCTGCACGCTTGCCAGGCTAGCCATGCCAAGGAGTGTCCCAAGGTGCCGGCATAAAAGGAACGTCCCTATGTGCCGGGCTTGGGATACCATGGTGGCACCATAGTGAAAGGATGTTTCATGGCACATGTCGATGACCAGCGTGTGGCACGCGTGCTCGATGCGCTCGAGGCTCAGCACCCCGGCGCGCAGCTGCTCGTAAACGACCCGTGGTCGATCTATTACCTGACCGGCTTTTATGCCGATATGTTCGAGCGTTTTTGCGGCGTGCTGCTCGCGCGCGATGCCGAGCCGGTGATCTTAGTCAACGCCCTGCATCAGCTGCCCGAGTACGACAATGCCCGCGTGGCCTACCACAACGACACCGACGTCGTGACCGACGCCATCGCTCGCGAGGTCAATCCATCCAAGCCCCTCGGCATCGATACCGTAATGCGCTCCGGCTTTTTGCTGCCCCTTATGGATCGTTACGCCGCAAGCGAGTTCTTCCTGGGCGACTTTGCCGTCACCGCAGCACGCACCCACAAGGATGCCGCCGAGCAGGAGCTCATGCGCGTGTCCTCAGCCGCTAACGACGCCGTGATGTCCGACGCCATCAAGCTCGTTCACGAGGGCGTGACGGAGCGCGAAATTGCCGACCAGATGCTCGGCCTGTACCGCAAGCACGACTGCGAGGGCTTTAGCTTTCCGCCCATCGTGAGCTTTGGCGCCAACGCCGGAGACCCGCATCACGAGCCCGACGACACCGTACTCAAGCGCGGCGATGTGGTGCTGTTCGACATAGGCGGACGTCGCCGCAACTACTGCTCGGACATGACGCGCACGTTCTTTTGGGGCGAGCCGGACGAGGAGACCGCACGCATCTACGACATCGTGAGCCGCGCCAACGAGGCCGCCGAGGCGCTCATCGCACCGGGTGTGCGCATGTGCGACCTGGACCGCGCCGCACGCGACGTTATTGAGGATGCGGGCTACGGCAAGTACTTTACGCACCGCCTGGGCCACTCGATCGGTCTGCAGGACCACGAGCCTGGTGACGTTTCGCTCGTCAACGAGCAGGTCGTAGAGCCGGGCATGACGTTCTCTATCGAACCAGGCATCTACCTCCCCGGCCACACCGGCGTCCGCATCGAGGACCTGGCCCTGGTGACCGAGTCCGGCGTCGAGATTCTGAACGCCTACCCCCACGATCCAGTCCGCCTAGACTAGGCAATGCGGCAAAGGGGCTGTCCCTTTGCCGCATCACATGAATGCCGCCACAAAAACGGCCTATCTACTACGTTTAGCCCGCGTGGGTCGACCATACCCGTGTTTTCGCAAAACTGGCAAGCCCTTTACCTGCGGTTTTGATTTCGCAATTCTCGGTATGGTCGAGGGTTACCGGTCAAACGTAGTAAATAGGCCCATTTCGTGGCGAGCAAGTCAACTCGAGGCGCAGGGCAGCCAAAAAAGCCCCGTCCCAAATTGACTGCTTTTGAGTTGCGGTGATATACGGACCGTTTGAGGCTTCTGGCTTGTAAAACAGTCCGTATTTCACCGCAACTGATGAGGGGATGGGTTAACGGAGCAGCCCCGCTACTTCGCCGGCTAGGGTGATGGTACCGGCTGCTACGAAAGGCTCGCCCGCGGCATCGAAAGCCGCGAGGGCCTCGGATACGCTGGGGTACACGCCCGCGAGCTTGTCGGCGTCCACCAGGGAGGCAAGCTCCTGTGCGGGCAAGGCGCGATCGGAATCGGTCTGGGTTACGACCACGCGGGGGAACGCCGGAACCAGAACGTCAACGATACCCGCCACGTCCTTATCGGCCAGCGCGGCGCACAGCAGCGTGGAGCGATTCTCTACGCACGAATCGATCTCGTCCAGTGCGCTCACAAAGTTCTCGCAGCTCTGAGGGTTATGACAGGCGTCGATCAGCTTGAGCGGATTGGTTCCCAACACATCAAAGCGACCCGGCGTGGGGCAGCCCATAAGCGACGCATCGAGCTTGTCATGATCGAGCTCGCGACCCAGATACCCCTCGCACAGCATAATCGCGCACGCGGCATTCTGCGGCTGATACGCCGGCTTGACCATGCTAGACGTATAGATCGCACGCGGCGTGGTGCAGCTAAACTCAACCGTGTCGCCCACATGTGCCGGCACCTTGGTCGTGGCATGGTTCACCACCAGCGGCACTATGCCGCACTCGCGACAACGTGCATCCATCACGCGCTGAACGCTCGCCTCGTGCGTACCCTCGCCCAAAACAACCAGGCGTCCAGGCTTAATAACCGCAGCCTTCTCCCCCGCAATGGCCTCGAGCGTATCGCCCAAAATGCGTGTGTGATCGAGCCCAATGCCCGTAATGGCAACGGCGACGGGATCGGTCGCACTCGTGGCGTCCCAGCGTCCGCCCATGCCGACCTCGAGCACGGCAATATCCACCGCGGCCTCGGCAAACACGACAAGTGCGGCAGCCGTCAGCAGGTCAAACGGCGTAATGGAATAGGCGCGCTCCCCCGCCGCCACACGACGGGCATTCACGCGATGTCCCGCCTCAACAGCAGCAGAAACACCACGGGCAAAGGCCTCATCGCTCACGACGCGTCCATCGACCTCCATACGCTCGGGATAGCGCACCAGCTGCGGCGACGTATACAGCGCGGTCTTGAGTCCCTCGCCGCGAAGGATGGCAGCCGAAAATCGCGTGGTCGAAGTCTTGCCATTGGTACCGGCAACCTGAATGCAATCAAAGTACTCGTCCGGACGCCCCAACTCATCGAGCATATCGACAACCGTCTCGAGCAGAGGCCCAGCATCCCCAGAAATCCGCCCTGTATCAGCAGCTAGCCCCACAGCCTCATCAAACGAAAGCAAATCAAACGAGAACGGTACAGAATACGACCCCGAACGTTTAGGCATAAACCAAAGTCCCCTCAACATAAAAAGAGGCCCGTAAGCAACAACGAGCCCCTCCCATTCAAAATATCAGCCAAACACCGCTTTGCAGCAGAATCAAGGCTACAACACAGCGGTCCTAACAGGCAGATGCAAGCAACCACGTAACCGCCATGGGAGCGGTTTGGGGCTTTGCTCGATACAAGTTCCGCACGAGCCGAAGGCCACTTAATGTGGCCTTCGTGCGAGCAGGACTGTCCGCAGTAGCGAGCAATGCCCCAAACCGCGTCCCCCAGTACCGCCTACGAGAAGTCAGCAACCTGAGCAGTCAGCGCCGCCAGGATCTCCTTGAGCTCAGCTGCACGGTCCCTCTTCTTCTGGACCACCGCGGGCGCGGCCTTGGCCACAAAGCCCTCGTTGGCGAGCGTCTTCTCGCAGCCGGCGAGCTCCTTCTGGGCCGCGGCAATCTCTTTCTCCAGGCGCGCCTTCTCGGCCGAAAGGTCAACCTTGCCCTCGAGAACCACAAAGACCTCGACGCCGCTGTCGACCACGGCAATGCTCGCAGCCGGCTTCTCAACGTCGGTACCCATAACCAGCGAAGCGGTGTTCGCCAGCGGCTCAATCGTGGAGCGCAGGCTCTCGAGCTTCTCGATATCCTCGGCGCCGGCGCGCACGACAACGTCGAGCTCGGCCTTGGGGCTTAAGCGATAACGCGAACGGGTGGCACGGGCGGCAGACACGACGGCACGGCACAGCTCAAACGCGCGCTCGGCGGGCTCGTCGACGTACTTGGCGTAGTCGGCGGGCTCGGGCCACTTGGCGATCATGAGCGCCTCGGCGCGGTCAACGTTGCCCTCGGCATCCAAGTCAAGCACGCTGGCCGGCATGTTGTCCCAGATCTCCTCGGTGACAAACGGCATAAGCGGGTGCATCAGGCGAATCGAGGTGTCGAGCACAAAGATCAGGTTGCGCTGAGCCTGCAGACGGCCCTCGCCCTTCAGACGGGCCTTGGTGACCTCGACGTACCAGTCGCAGACCTCGTTCCAGAAGAACTGCTGCACGCCGCGCGCCATGTCGCCAAAGGTGTAGTTCTCGATGCCCTCGGTGACCATCTTCACGGCATTGGCAAGGCGGCTGAACATCCAGGCGTCAGCCGGCGTCTCCACGACGGGTTCGCCGGGCGTGTAGCCCTCCATGTTCATGAGCAGGAAGCGGCTGGCGTTCCAGATCTTGGTCACAAAGCTCTTGGCCTGGTCGGTACGCGGGCTGTCGATAAGCTTCTTGGTCTTCTTGTCGATGTTCGCGTCGAACTTGACGTCCTGGTTGTTGGTGCACAGCGTGAGCAAGTTGAAGCGCATGGCGTCGGCGCCGTACATGCCAATGAGGTCCATGGGGTCAACGCCGTTGCCCTTGGACTTGGACATGCGGCTGCCGTCCTTGGCCAGGATCGTCGGGTAGATGACGACGTCCTTAAACGGCACCTCGTCCAAGAAATACAGCGAGCTCATGACCATGCGGGCGACCCACAGCGCGATGATGTCGCGCGCGGTGACGAGCGCCGTCGTGGGGTGATGGCCCTCGAGCAGCTCCGGCTTTTGCGGCCAGCCCTGCGTGGCGAAGGTCCACAGCTGCGAGCTGAACCAGGTGTCCAGCACGTTCTCGTCCTGATGCACGTGATGGCCGCCGCACTTGGGGCACACGTCGGTGTCCTCGGTAAGGGCGTCCTCCCAGCCACAGTCCTCGCAGTAGAACACGGGGATGCGGTGGCCCCACCACAGCTGACGGCTGATGCACCAGTCCTTAAGGTTCTCCATCCAGGTGGTGTAGGTCTGCGTCCAGCGCGCGGGGTGGAAGGTGACCTTGCCGGAGTTGACGGCGTCGAGCGCCGGCCCCTTGAGCTTGTCGACGGCCACAAACCACTGCTCGGACAGCCACGGCTCCAGGGCGGAGTCGCAACGGTAGCAGTGCATGACGGAGTGGTCGAGCTCTTCGACGTGGTCGAGCAGACCGTGCTCGTCGAACCACTTGACGACAGCCTCGCGGCACTCATCGCGGTTCATGCCGGTAAACTCGCCGTAGCCCTCGACGACCACCGCGTGCTCGTCGAAGATGTTGATCTGCGGCAGGTCGTGAGCCTGACCCATGGCGTAGTCGTTGGGGTCGTGGGCAGGGGTGACCTTGACGAAGCCGGAGCCAAAGTTGGCGTCGACATGCCAATCCTCAAAGATAGGAATCTCACGGTCGACGATGGGGAGCTTAACGGTCTTGCCCACGAAGGCGGCCTTCTCGGGATCCTTCGGGGAGACGGCGACGCCCGTGTCACCAAGCATGGTCTCAGGGCGCGTGGTGGCGACGACGATGTAGTCCTGGCCGTTGACCGGCTCAGTCAGCGGGTAGCGCAGGTGCCACAGGTGGCCCTTCTCGTCCTTGTACTCGGCCTCGTCGTCCGAGATAGCGGTGGTGCAGTTGGGGCACCAGTTGACGATGCGCTTGCCACGATAGATCAGGCCGTCGTGGTACCAGTCGCAAAAGACCTTGCGCACGGCCTGGGCATAGTCCTCGTCCATGGTGAAGCGCTCGTTGTCGAAGTCGACGGAGCAGCCCATACGCTTGATCTGCTCGACGATGATGCCGCCGTACTCGTGGGTCCAGTCCCAGCAGGCGTCGACAAACTTGTCGCGGCCAATCTCCAGGCGGCTGATGCCCTCGCTCTTGAGCTTCTTGTCGACCTTGGTCTGCGTGGCGATACCGGCGTGGTCGGTACCGAGCACCCAGCGCGTGGACTTGCCACGCATGCGGGCCATGCGGATGATGGCGTCCTGGATGGAGTCGTCGGTGGCGTGGCCCATGTGGAGCTTGCCGGTCACGTTGGGAGGCGGAATGGTGACGGTGCAGTCGCCCACGCCCTCGCGGCGCTTGTAGTAGCCGCCGTCGAGCCACTTCTGCAGGATCGCCGGCTCGTTGGTCGACGGATCGTAGTTCTTGGGCATTTCTTCCATATATCTCTCCCTGTCCCGCCGGGGAGGAATGTAGGCCCGATTTTCGCTCGGTCAGGTCCTGGGCTCGCTCGAAGACCACATTAAGTGGTCTTCGGCTCGTGCGGAATCTACGAAAATCGGGCCTACATTCCTCCCCTTAGGTATCGATTACTTCAGTCTGAAGGTACTAGCTAAACAATCTCACAGAATAGCACAGGCATACCTACCAAAAAGGGACAGGTTTATTTTGGCAGGTTTTATCAGGCAGAATAACGTTTGCCCATATAAAACCGACCAAAATAAACCTGTCCCTAAATGGCAGGTCCCGCAGTGGTTGCCGCGGGACCTAAACGGGCGCTATTTACCCATAGATGCGCTGGGGCTGCTCTTCGCCCTTTACGGAGGCTTCGGTCACGATGACCTTGACTACACCCTCCTCGCTGGGCAGATCGAACATCGTCTGCTGCAGCACGTCCTCGCAAATGGAGCGCAGGCCACGGGCGCCGGTCTTGCGGGCGAGCGCCATGCGGGCGATCTCGTGCAGGGCCGCGTCCTCAAACTCAAGCTCAACGTCCTCGAGCTGGAACATCTTACGGTACTGGCGCACCACGGCGTTCTTGGGCTCGGTCAGGATCGACACCAGGTCGTCCTCGTCGAGCGCCTGCGTCTGGGTCACGACGGGCGTACGGCCCACGAACTCTGGGATCATGCCAAAGGCGTTGAGGTCCTGCGGGAGCACCTGACGCAGCAGGTCGTTCTCGTCGACCGAGGTGGGGCCGGCGATCTCGGAGTTGAAGCCCACGCCCTTGTTGCCCACGCGGTCGGCGATGATCTTGTCCAGGCCCACAAAGGCACCGCCGCAGATGAACAGGATGTTGGTCGTGTCGATCTGGAGCAGTTCCTGCTGGGGATGCTTGCGGCCGCCGGTGGGCGGAACGCTTGCCACCGTGCCCTCAAGAATCTTAAGCAGCGCCTGCTGAACACCCTCGCCCGAGACATCGCGGGTAATGGAGAGGTTCTCAGCCTTGCGGGCAATCTTGTCGATCTCGTCAACGTAGATGATGCCAACCTGTGCGCGCTCAATGTCGCCATCGGCAGCATTAATGAGCTTGAGTAGGATGTTCTCCACGTCCTCGCCCACATAGCCGGCCTCGGTGAGCGCGGTGGCATCGGCGATAGCAAACGGCACCTCAAGAATGCGCGCGAGCGTCTGGGCCAGCAGGGTCTTACCGGTACCGGTGGGACCGAGCAGCAGGATGTTGGACTTGGCGAGCTCTACCTCGTCCATATCGTCATCGAACTGCGAGCCCATGTCGTCATCAAAGGCAGACACCGCAGCGCCGCCCTCAATCACGCGGCGATAGTGGTTGTACACGGCCACCGACATGGCGCGCTTGGCGTCCTCCTGACCCATAACATAGGCCGAAAGCTCGTCATAGATCTCGTGCGGCGTCGGCACGTGCGTGATGACCTGGCGATCGTCCTCGAGCTCAAAACCCTCGGTCTCGGGGTCCGCGGCGGGCTGGGATGCAGCCTGGCCGTGGTCGTTGAGGAAGCCCGGCAGCTTGCCGTTGCGGGCAGCGTCCATAAAGTCCGAAGCCAGCGACTCCTCCAGGATCTCGGAGCAGGCGGCAACGCACTCGTCGCAGATAAAGATGTTGGTCGGACCCTTTACAAGGCGGCGAACCTGCCCCTGCTCTTTTCCGCAGAAGGAGCAGCGGATGGGGTTGCCATTCTCGTCAAAGTTGTCCTGCATGTTTCCTGCCATCCTAGGCGTCCTTCGCGGCAAGATCGCGCGAGGTGACGATACGGTCGATCAGGCCGTAGTCGAGGGCCTCGGCAGCGGTCAGGTAGTTGTCGCGCTCGGTGTCGGCCTGGACCTTCTCGATCGGCTGGCCCGAGGCATCGGACAGGATCTGGTTGAGCTCGCGGCGGGTCTTCTTGATCTCCTCAGCCACAATCTCGATCTCGGTCTGCTGACCCTGGGCACCGCCGCTGGGCTGGTGAATCATGACCTTGGAGTGCGGCAGGCAGAAGCGCTTGCCCTTGGCGCCGGCCGAAAGCAGCACGGCAGCCATAGACGCGGCCATACCGACGCAGATGGTGGAGACCTGCGGCTTGATGAAGTTCATGGTGTCAAGAATCGCCAGGCCAGAGTAAACCTCGCCACCGGGCGAATTGATGTAGAGCGAGATATCCTTCTCGGCATCCTGGCTCTCAAGATGCAGCAGCTGGGCAACGACCAGGTTGGCGCTGACGGAGTTGATCTCCTCGCCCAAGAAGATGATGCGGTCGTTGAGCAGGCGCGAATAGATATCGTAGCTGCGCTCGCCGCGCGGCGTCTGCTCGATAACGTATGGCACGAGGGCGGAATCGAACTTAGCGATCATACGCATCTCCATTTCTCTTGCGGACCAAATTGGTTCTAGATAAACGTACGGTGCCCGCATGCTATGCATTGGCTGGCACCGTACGAAGCAACCGGATAACCGGTGTAGAACTTTACCCCATCACGGGCACATACATGCGCTCGCGTGCAAGGTGGCGAGAATTACTCGGCGTCCTTGGCGGTCTCGTCGACCTCAGTCACCTTGGCGTTCTCGACCAGGTGATCGACGGCCTTGGAGCGACGGATGGACTCGCGGACGGCAGGCATGCGGCCATCGGCGATGAACTCGGCCTTGGAAGCCTCGACGTCCTTGACGCCAGCCTTCTCGAACTCGGCGTTGATGTCGTCCTCGGTGACCTCAATCTTGAGCTCACGGGCGAGGGCGTCGAGCGCCAGGGACTCACGGGCAACGTCGTTGGCCTGCTTGTGCAGGTCGCCGATGAACTGCTCCATGGTCAGGCCGGAAGCGGGCAGCCAGGTGTCCAGCGTCATGCCGCGGGCAGCGAGGTTGGACAGGAAGTTCTGGCCAAGCTCCTCAAAGACGGACTGCTCGTAGTCGGCGTCCATCTCGTCGAGCTGCAGGCGCTCGGCGAGAGCGGAGACGCAACGGTTCTCCTTCTCGGCCGGAAGGCGGGAAGCCTTGTCCTGCTCGATCTCGATCTTGATGGCGTCGCGCATAGCGTCGATGCTGTCGAAGCCAAAGTCAGACTTGACGAGCTCGTCGGTGAGCTCGGGGGTGTTGCGGACCTTGATGCCCTTGACGGTGACCTCGACGGTGTGGGTCTCGGCCTCCTCGCCCTCCTCGGCCTCGTCGGTCCAGGTGACGGACTTGACGTCGTCAACGTTGGCGCCGATCAGAGCCTCGTTGAACTCGGCGGGGTTGCTGTCGCTACCGGCGATGAGCATACGGCCCTCGGCGGCAAAGTTGTCGGCGTTCTCGACGGCCTTGAGGTCGACGGTGACGTAGTCCTCGGCCTCGACGGCGCGACCCTCAACGTCCTCGAAGGCGGCACGGTAGTTGAGGAGCATCTCGACCTGGTTGTTGATCTCGGACTCGGTGACCTCCGCAGGGGGCATCTCGATCTCGACAGCGTCGAAGGAGGAGAGCTCAGCGGCGGGACGCAGGGAGAACTCGACGGTGTAGGTGTAGTCCTCGTGATCCTTAGCGAGGTCGAGGTCCTTGTAGTCACCGTTCTTGGTGGGGACGATGTCCAGCTCGTTGAGGACGGCGGGCTCGTTGGCGGCGATCAGGTCGTTGGTGGCCTGAGCGAGGGTAGCCTCGGCGCCAAGAGCAGAGTCGATAACCGGACGGGGAGCCTTACCGGCGCGGAAGCCCGGGAAGCGGTACTTCTTGGCGGTGTCCTTGTAAGCCTTCTTGATCGCGGCGTCGACGTCGGCGGCCGGGATGGTGACCGTAGCGGTGAGCTTGGCGTCCTTGACGTCAGAAGCGGTGATGTTCAACACGTTCCTCCTCATACTGCCCAGCTTATCTGAGGTGCTGGTACCTTTATGCAACAAAGAGTCGCGACGGCCAGGGCCGACGCAGATGCGTTGGTGCGGGCGAAAGGACTCGAACCTTCACGGGAATCCCACCAGAACCTAAATCTGGCGCGTCTACCAATTCCGCCACGCCCGCATGAGCGCACAGACTAGGAATGATAGCAGATACGAGCGACAAGCGCACGCACACGTTTTACAGGCTCACGACCTCACCACGAGTGCAAAAGGCGGGTCGAGTTGCCCCGCCCCGCCAATTACGACTTGTTCGCCGACCCGCTACTCCCCCAGCAGGGCCTTCTCGGGCGTGATCGGCAGCGAGCGAACCTGATGGCCGGTGGCGTGTGCGACGGCCGAAGCCACGGCGGCGAGCGGCGTGTTGATGACGACCTCGCCGATCGACTTGGCGCCAAACGGACCCGTCGGCTCGTAGCTCGGCTCAAAGGCCACGCGAATGCTGCCGATGTCCAGGCGCGTGGGCAGCTTGTAGCTCATAAAGTTGCCGGTGCGCAGGCGGCCGCGATCGTCGTGCTCAACAATCTCGTAGAGCGCGTGGCCGATACCCTGGGCAATGCCGCCCTCGGCCTGGACGCGCGCGAGTGCCTCGTTGATCACGGTGCCGCAATCCACAGCCGCCGCGTAGTCCACCACGGTCACCTTGCCGGTGGCCTTGTCGACCTCGACCTCGGCAATGCCGGCCATAAACGGCGGGGGCGAAACGGGCAGGCAGGCAGAGGCGTGCGAGGTGAGCGCGTCGCCGCCCGCGATGTTCTTGACGCACAGGTTGGCAAAGTCGCGCAGCGTGAGGTAGCGGCCGCGCTCACGAGCGGCACGCTCGTCGGACAGACGCACGTACTGGCCATCAAAGACCACGTCGGCGGCGTCCACGTCCCACATCTGGGCGGCCTTGACGCAAATCTTCTCGCGCAGCTCGGTCGCGGCGTTCTTGGCGGCAAGGCCCGTCACGTACGTGCCCGAGCTCGCGTACGAGCCGGCGTCGAACGGCGACACGTCGGTGTCCACACCGCGCACCACGATAAGCGAGCTCTCCACGCCCAGCTCCTCGGCGGCAATCTGCGCCAGGATGGTGTCGACACCCATGCCGTTATCGGTGGCGCCGGTGCCGATGGTAATGAAGCCGTCCTCTTCCAGGCGCATGTCGATACCGGCGATATCCACGTTGGAAATGCCAGAGCCCTGCATGGTGAGCGCACAGCCCAGAGCACGCACACGGTCGCCCAGGTCGACGGCCAGCGGCTTGTCGCGCCAACCGATCATGTCCATCGCGCGCAGCAGGCAGCGGTCGAGCGCGCAGGCGTTGAGCTTCTCGTTGTAGTACTGCGGCATGATCTCGCCCTCGCGCACGATGTTCTTAAGGCGCAGGTCGGCGGGGTCCATGTGCAGCATGTCGGCGAGCTCGTTGACGGCGCTCTCCACGGCAAACTGGCCCTGGGTGGCACCGTAGCCGCGATACGCGCCGCCGCGGTTGGTATTGGTGTAGACGGCGTCCCAGCTAAAGCGGCTCGCCTTCACGTGGTTGTAGATGGGTAGGCTCTTGTGGCCCGACAGGCCGATCGTCGTGGTAGCGTGCTCGCCGTACGCACCGGCGTTGGACAGCGTATGCAGATCGATGGCCGTGATGGTGCCGTCGTTCATGGCACCCAGCTTAACAGTCATCTGCATCTGGTGGCGCGAGTTGCCCGCGGTGATGGTCTCCTCGCGGGTGTAGCAGCAGTAGCTCGAACGGCCGGTCTGCTGGGTCACGAACGCAACGAAAATCTCGCAGCAGCCCGTCTGCTTGGAGCCAAAGCCGCCGCCGATGCGCGGCTTAATGACCTGCACCTGCGACTGCGGAATGTCGAGCGACTGCGCGACCATGCGGCGCACGTGGAAGGGCACCTGCGTAGAGGTGGTCACCGAGATGCGGCCGAACGCGTCGGTCGTCGCGAAGGCGCGGAAGGTCTCCATGGGCGCGGTCTGCGTGGCCTGGCTGGTATAGGTGCGCTCAAAGACGATGTCGCTCTGGGCGAAGGCCTCGTCAAGATCGCCAAAGTCGCTCGTGCCGCTGCACACCAGGTTGCGTGGGACGTCGCCGCCCTGCGGGAACATAAAGGTCACGTCGCCCTCGGGGTGGACCACGATGTCGTTATCGAGCGCCTGGGTAAAGTCGAGCAGCGGCTCGAGCACCTCGTAGTCGACCTTGATGAGCTTAAGTGCCTTGTCGGCGGCCTCCTCGGTCTCGGCGGCGACGATCGCCACCTCCTCGTTTTGGTAACGGACGAGGTTCTCGAGAATCAGGCGGTCGTAGGGACTCGGCTGCGGATAGCTCTGGCCGGCGATGGTAAAGCGGCGCTTGGGCACGTCCTCGTAGGTGTAGACGCCAACCACGCCGGGCACCTTCAGGGCGCGCGACGTGTCGATGGAGCGGATCTTGGCGCGGGCATACGGGCTGCGCTTGAGCTTGACGATCAGGGCGCCGGCGGGCACCAGGTCGCCCGTGTAGACCGGACGGCCCTCGAGCAGGGCCTTCGAGTCCTTCTTGGGCTGCTTGTGGGTGATCTGCTTGTAGGAGACGCCGTCGCAGCTGGTGTCGTTGACCGGCAGCTCGGGCATCTCAAAGCCCACCTGCACGCCGGACTCGTTGAGAAAGCGCACGATGGCGCGCAGCTGGCTCTCGTAGCCGCTGCAGCGGCAAAGATTGCCGGCGAGCTGGCGCGACAGCTCCTCGCGCGTGGCGACAAGGCTCGGGTCCTCCTTGGCGGCGCGGGCAAGCGCCAGCACGTTCATGATAAGGCCGGGGGCGCAAAAACCGCACTGCTCGGCGCCTTCGGCAGCCATCGCGCGGGCAAGCGCCTCGGACTCGGCCTTGAGGCCCTCAAGCGTGGTGATGGTGTGGCCCTCAACACGGGCGGCGGGAACCGAGCAGCTCAGCACCGGGTCGCCGTCGAGCCACACCGTACACAGACCGCAGTTGGTGGTTTCGCAAGCACAGCGCACCGACGCGCAACCCTGCTCACGCAAAAGCGAAAAGAGCATGGTGTCGGGGGCAATCTGAACCTTGACCTTGCGGCCGTTGAGCGTAAAGGAAAGATCGATGAGTTTGGCAGCCATTAGCGCACCTCGCTAGAATCGACGCCGGGCACGCGGCGGCAGGAATACTCGTCCGTGGCGAACTTGGGAATCTGCACGCCCTCGAGCTCGTGCGCAAGCGCGGCCGAAAGCTCGATGCCGGCGGCGCGGCGCACGGCCTGGACGGCGAGCGGGGCCGAGATGCGACGGCGGTAGTCGGCCGAGCCCCACAGGTTGGTTCCGTAGCTCAGGGCACGCACGGATGCAGCAAGGGCGCGAAGCTCGTCCTCGGAAGGCTGCTCGCTGGAAAGGCCACATGCCTCGCCCTGCAGCAGGGTCGCGCGCAACGGGCGGGCGCCCACGGTGACGTGCCAGGAGCCGTCCCACCATGCGGCGGTGACGTTCAGCGAGGGGAAATCGGTCGCGGCCTTGCGCACGGCCTCGTAGCTCGCACGGTAATCGTGCTTGACGACTACGACATGCTCGATAACGTCGCGCACGTAGCCCATCCGCACGAACTCCGCGAGCGACACGCGGCCGGCACCCGTCAGCTCAACATAGGAATCGAGCGCGAGGAACGCCGAGAGAACGTCCGAGAAGCCAAAGCGGCCGTAGATGCTGCCGCCCACCGTGGCGGTATTGCGCAGTTGCACGCCCACGATATCGTGAACGGCGAACTCGAAGACATTGTTGACAAGCGCGTTGAGCCCGGCATGGCGCTCGAGCTGGCGCAGGGTGCACATGGCACCGATGCGAAACTCGGTCTCGGTCTCCTCGATCTGATCGAGTCCGCAGGCCGAAAGGTCAATCGCCGTCGCCACACGACGCGAACCCAGACGCATCCAGATGCCGCCGCCCACAATCTTGTTGTTGCGGTTCTTCTGCAGGAGCTCATAGGCTTCGGCCGCGTTTCCAACACGGACGTAGGTACCGAACTTGAGCACGTTCTCCCCCATCTCTTCACTTGTCCAGTACCTTTAAGTGTACCAAACGAGGGGGCACAGCTCATGTCGGGACAAAATGAACCGTTTTCCTCCGTCGCATGCGGATCAAAAAAGGCTCCCAGCCAAGATGACTGGGAGCCTTCTGCGATGCTATGTCGAGCGAAAATTTAGCAGACGCCCTGGGCGAGCATGGCGTCGGCAACCTTCAGGAAGCCGGCGATGTTGGCGCCCATGACGAAGTTGCCCTCCTCGCCGTACTCCTTGGCGGTGTCGTCCACGTTGTGGAACATGCCGCGCATGAGCTGCTCGAGCTTGCCGTCGACCTCCTCGAAGGTCCAGGACAGGTGCTCGGCGTTCTGGCTCATCTCCAGGCCGGACACGAGCACGCCGCCGGCGTTGGCAGCCTTGCCGGGCATAAAGGCGACACCGTTCTCCTGGAAGTGGGTCGTGGCCTCGATGGTCGTGGGCATGTTCGCGCCCTCGCCGACCACCTTGCAGCCGTTGGCGACGAGTGCCTGGGCATCCTCGAGCAGCAGCGTGTTCTCGCGAGCGCAGGGCAGCGCGATGTCGCAGGGAAGCTGCCACACGCCGCGGCCGTCGCCCTCGTGCCACGTGGCATTAGGCTTCTCGTCGACGTACATAGCGAGCGTGACGCCCTTGTCGTGGCCGGAGCGCTTCTTGTTGTAGACATGCTCGAGCACGGTGTAGTCGATGCCGTCGGGATCCTCGACCCAGCCGTGAGTATCGGAGCAGGCGAGCACCTTGCCGCCGAGCTGGGAGACCTTCTGGACGGCGTAGATGGCGACGTTGCCGGAGCCGTGAACGACGACGTTCTTGCCCTCGAAGGAGTCGCCGCGGCTCTTGAGGTACTCGTCCACAAAGTAGACCAGACCGTAGCCGGTGGCCTCGGTACGGGCGAGCGAGCCGCCAAAGGAGAGGCCCTTGCCGGTGAGGACGCCAGTCCACTCGTTGGTCAGGCGCTTATACTGACCGAACAGGTAGGCAACCTCGCGGCCGCCAACGCCCAGGTCGCCGGCGGGAACGTCGGTGTTGGGGCCGATGTGACGATAGAGCTCGGTCATGAAGGACTGGCAGAAGTGCATGATCTCGTTGTTGGACTTGCCCTTGGGGTCAAAGTCGGAGCCGCCCTTGCCGCCGCCCATGGGAAGGGTGGTCAGGCTGTTCTTGAGGATCTGCTCCAGGCCCAGGAACTTGAGCATACCCAGGGTGACCGTCGGGTTAAAGCGCAGGCCGCCCTTGTAGGGTCCAATGGCAGAGTTGAACTCGACACGATAGCCGCGGTTGACCTGGACCTTGCCCTGGTCGTCGACCCAGGGAACACGGAACATGACGATGCGCTCGGGCTCGACGAGGCGCTCAAGCAGGGCGGCCTCCTCGTACTCGGGATGGGCGTCGAGCGCCGGCTGGATGGTGCCGAGGATCTCGGTCGCGGCCTGGATGAACTCAGGCTGCTCGGGATAGCGGGCCTTGAGCTCGTCGAGAACTTTCTGCGTGTAGCTCATGCTTCCTCCAATTGATGGAAAAGAAAAGTGTCGTTCGAGGCGCCCCATGCGCCCCGAGCTTTATCGAGTATGGATAATATCGCACTGTTGCGGGAAAGTTTCGCATAAGCAGACGAGCAGATGTTTCGTTTTGATTACGATGCAGGTAGAGGCGTTTTTGAGTGCCTGACGTGCAAATCGCGTGTTTCGAAGCTGTTTCGTCCACATGGTCCATACCACCACAAAGAGGACAGGCACCTTTGTGGTGGTTGGCAGGATGCGTTGGCGGGAACGTATGTGAATCGAACACATCCAAGACGTTTTGCACGCCTCACAACGGTTTTGAGGACCGCGGGGCCCACCGGAGCCCATCCGTTCCCAAACGTGGCGGTATTTTACCAAACGCGCAGTGTCGCGCCACGAAAACGGCCCATCTACTACGTTTAACCAGCAAGGGTAAACCATACCCACTTTTTCGTAACATCGGCAAGTCATCTACCTGCGGTTTTGTTTTTGCGGTTTTTGAAATGGTCGAGGGTAGTCACTTAAACGTAGTAGATAGGCCGGTTTTGTGGCGAGCGGCGATTCGGAGCCCTAGCGCAGGGATCTGAGACCGCCGGCCTCCTTGTTGAGCGTCGTAAAACGCACCGCATCCAGGTGCTCCAAGATGCTAATGGCTCGTTTGCGCGACACGCCTAAGGCCTCGCGCAGCACACTCGTCGTGGCAACGCCGCCAGCAGCCTCGATAGCCGCGGCGACGACCTCACGTGCATGGGCCTCGGAGGCGGCAGACAAGGCAACGTCGCGTTCGATCTTAACGATCGCGCGGTTGAGCGAAAGCTCGCGCAGGGCACGCGTCATGGTGTCGCGATCGAGCTGCAGACGCTCACCCACCTCGGGCAGCGTCGCCGCACCGAGACCCGCCTCGTCGAGGGCGGCCACGATGCGCTGGCTCGCCTCGCGCACCACACGTATCGCCGCAGCGGCAGAGTGCGGGTCGAACACCTCGGCACCGTCGACGGTGCACACGCCGCGCGCACAGCCCTCGAGAACGAGCGCGGACGCGATGTCTTCGCCCGCTGTCGGCCAGGCGGCATGCGCGACCTCGCCCGGCGTGAAACCCGTCTGCTTGGGCGCGGCCCCGTGCATGGCGGCCAACGTGACGGAGAGCGTGGCGAGGGCGGCATCGAGCACAGCGGGGGCGGCATAGAGCTCCTCGGTCGAGCGCTCGGCATGAAGCGCCACGGCGTCACCCGAGGAAACCGCCCCGTGCAGGAGCGCAGCCGCCTCGGCATGCGAAAGATCGAGAGCACGGGCTGCGGCCGCGGCAGGCACAGGCAGGCGCTGCAGCCCCAACCATGCGGCAACGGCGGCGGCGCGGTCGTCGGCATCCAGGGCCCCGAGCAGCGCGCACTCGCCCGCGGAGAGGACGCGCGAGCGGCGGCACCGCGAAAGAAGAACACGACCGCCGCCGATAAGCACCACCGGCGAGAACGCGAGCACAATGAGGCCGTCGCCCGATCGCACGGGAAGGCGCTCCTCCAGACGGACCTGCACGATACGGGTCTCGCCAGCCTCAATGGGTCCCTCACCCTCCATGAGCATGATACGGCCAAGGACCTCCGCCGTACCCGCCATCACATGAACGCGCGTACCGGACTCGAAGGGCGCGGGCTTGGTGCCCTCGCGCACCAGATACGTGAAGCGGGCGATGAGCCTGAGCGTCGAGCCCTCAGCACCAGACCCGCAGAGGACCTCGCCACGCGGAAGGTCGCCCGCACCGTCGCCCACGATGTTGAGCGCCGCGCGCTGCCCGGGCAACGCCCGAGGAGTATCACCATGCACCTGAATCGCGCGCACGCGGCAGCGCACGCCCGCGGGACATGAGACGAGCTCGTCGCCCACCGCTACGGGGGCATCGTGAAGCGTGCCCGTGACGACCGTCCCGGATCCCTTGATGGTGAAGCAGCGGTCGATGGGCAGGCGCGGGGCCAGACCGGGGCGCACCGGGCGGGATCCGGCATCGGCCAGGAAAGAGTCGATGGCTGCATCGAGGGCAAGGCGAACGTCCTCGATGCCCACGCCCGTGCGCGAGGAAACAGGCACCACGGGCGCATCGGCAAAGACGGTATCGCCGAGGAAGTCCATCACGTCGAGCTCGGCGAGCTCCGCCGTCTCGTCATCGGCCAGATCGCGCATCGTGAGTGCCACCACGAGGTGCCTCACGCCCAACAGCTCCAACACGTACACGTGCTCTCGCGTCTGCGGCATCACGCCCTCAACGGCAGAAACCACCAGCAACGCAACGCCCACGCCGGTGGCACCCTGTACCATCGCGCGCAGGTAGTGCGCATGCCCGGGCACGTCGACCAGGCCGACAAGCTTGCCGCTGGGAAGCTCGAGCTCGCCAAAGCCGAGCTCAGTGGTCATGCCTCGGCGCCGTTCGACCTCCAGACGGTCGGGATTTTTGCCGGTCAGTGCCTCGATAAGGGCCGACTTTCCGTGGTCGACGTGTCCTGCTGTTCCAACGACAACGGGACACTCGACAAGCTCAAGCGCGGTCATCAACGCAAACCCGCCCGCACGGCATCCACCAACGCAGACGCACACAGGTCAAGGTCGGTGTCGCGCAAAAGCGTGCGAACGTCAAACAGTACCTGGTCGTGTCGCACGCGCGTCACAACCGGCGTATCGGGCTCCTGAACCAAAGCGCGCTTTAGGCCATCGGCAGATAGGCGCCCATCGACGGGGCAGACGGCAACGCAAAATGTTGGGAGCTCGACGGTCGGCAGCGATCCGCCGCCGGGAGCAGAGGCGCCCTCGACAACCTGCAGCTCCACCGCCTCCTCGAACTGAGAGTCGCGAAGCTTGCGCAGCATGCGGTCGTGCAGGCGCTTGGCCTGGCGCTCGAGCGGAGCCGGCGCGCCGGAAAGCATGTTGAGTACCGGGATCTCCCGATGCGCCGCATCGGGACCGGTCACATACAGATGCAGGGTGGCCTCGAGCGCCGCGAGCGTGAGCTTACCGGGGCGAAGCGCGCGCATAAGCGGATGAGAGGCGCAGGCGGCAATTGCCTGGGCGTTGCCAAGGATGATGCCCGCCTGCGAAGCACCGAGCAGTTTGTCGCCCGAGCACGAGACGACGTCAACGCCGGCGCAAAGCGAGGCGGACGTGGGCTTCTCCCCCGCATCGGCGAGCACCCCGTCTGCAAGCAAAGCGCCCGAGCCCTGATCCTCGTACAGCAACAGCCCGTGCTCATGCGCCAGCGCAGAAAGCTCCGCCACGGAAACCTCCTCGTGGAAGCCCTCGATACGGTAGTTGGAAGGATGGACTTTGAGGATCATCGCCGTGTTGGGCGTAATGGCGCTTCGATAATCGTCCAGATGCGTGCGGTTGGTGGAGCCCACCTCGACAAGCTTGGTACCCGAAGCCGCCATGATGTCGGGGATACGGAAACTGCCTCCCACCTCGACAAGCTCGCCGCGGCTCACGATGACCTCTTTGCCGAAGGCATGCGCGGCAAGCACCAACAGCACCGCGGCGGCATTGTTGTTGACAACTAAGGCGTCCTGCGCCCCCGTGAGCGTGCGCAGCAGACGCGCGGCATGCTCTTTTCGGCCCCCGCGAGCGCAGGTTGAGACGTCATACTCAAGCGTGCTGTAGCCTCGGGCGACATCGGTCACCGCCTGCACCGCCGCGGGAGCGAGCGGAGCGCGGCCCAGATTGGTGTGAATCACAACGCCCGTCGCGTTGACGGCAGGGCGCAGGGTCGGCAGCGACAGGCGATGGGTCCGCTGCTCAATTGCCAAGGCGAGCTCGCGCTTGTTCCTTGCAGGGGCGCCGGAGCGAATCGCCGCGCGCTCGGCATCGAGCTCGGCGTCAATCGCCTCGCGTACCATCGTGTCGCCTGCATCGCCAGCAGCCTTCATGACCGGCCACTCGGCAAGCAGCTCGTGAACGGCGGGAATGGAACGCAGGCGGCCGCGCACCTCGGCAGACATGGATTCGCAGTCGCTCATGAAAAGCCTTTCGACATGTTCAATAAAAAGCTGGTCCCCCGCGATCGTCATCGGGCAAATAAATACCGGCGCGCACGCAAAAGGGACAGGTCCATTATGGCAGCTCGTGACAAGACGTCGAAGCGCCTCGTCTAAAACCTGCCAAAATAAACCTGTCCCTTTTTGGTCGGTTATGGCTTGGGGCCGTTAGGCCTCTTTGTTGGCGTAGATAAACCAGTAGCCCAGTGCCACGATCAGGGCGCCGCCCACGATATTGCCCAGCGTGGCAACGGAAAGGTTGAGCGCCAGCCCGGCGGCGTTGAGGGCATCGGCGCCGGCGATATCGGCTCCATAGCCGCAGGAGTGCATCAAAATGCCCATGGGCAAAAAGTACATGTTGGCAACGCAGTGCTCAAAACCGCAGGCCACAAAGGCGGCAATGGGCAGCAAAATGCCCACGACCTTATCGACCACGGTCTTGCCGGCAGTGCCGATCCATACGGCCAGGCAGACAAAGATGTTGCACAGAATGCCGCGGAAGAAGATGGTAACGGCGTCGATCGTAACCTTACCGGCGGCGACGCTCACCATGGCGTTGGCGACGGCCTCGCCGTTGAGCTTGTAAATAGCTGCCATGTAAATCAAAAAGACAACGAACAGGGCGCCGGCAAAATTGCCGATCCACACAATAGCCCAAGCCTTGAGCATCTGGACGAGCGTGATCTTGTTGCTCTTAAGCGCGCAGACCATAAGCGAGTTGCCGGTAAACAGCTCCGCGCCGCAAATAAGCACGAGCACCAGCCCCAGGCAAAAAGCAAGGCCACCCACAAAGCGCTGAGCGCCCCAGCCAAGGGACGCATCGCTCAGAAAGACCGTGAAGAACAGGCCGCCAAAGGCGATGAACGCGCCGGCGAACATGGCGAGCAAAAAGGCCTTCGAGACCGGCAGGTTGGCCTTGGTAACGCCTGCGGCCTCGGTCTTCGCCTCGATCGCGGCGGGCGCCAGGCAATCGGAGGTGGGGTATTCTGCCTTGCTCTGCGCCATGGCAATCACTACTTTCTTACGATTTGGGACAAACGCTCCTGGTTCATTTGCCCCGCGAGGTCGGACGGTATAAAAATAAACGCGAGCCAAATTAGCATATTGGCCTGCGATTATATAGCTTGGAGCGGGCGACGGGAAGTCCAAGGATTTGCTTCGCAAATCCTTGTTTCGCTGCGGGCCTTCGGCCCTTGCGTGCTGCGCTGGAAAATGCTCACGCATTTTCTCAGCTCCGCACCCTGGCGGGCTCGATTCCCGTCGCCCGGCGCGTAAACGAAAACAGCTCTGATCCCCAAAGGAAACCAAAGCCGTTAAAACAATTCTTATGGAGCGGGCGACGGGAATCGAACCCGCGTCATCAGCTTGGAAGGCTGGGGTTCTACCATTGAACTACGCCCGCAAGATATGGTCGGGACGACAGGATTTGAACCTGCGACATCCTGCTCCCAAAGCAGGCGCGCTACCAAACTGCGCCACGTCCCGAAGGTGTTGAGCAGCTAAGGCATAAACCTTGCGTGTCCCAAAGCGTAGGAAATTATAGGGGAGACTCCCCGCCTGTGCAAGCGGCGATATTCTAGCTCCTCGAATGTGCGACAAACCGGCTGTGGAGCAGGCCTATCACAAACGCCACCACGGCGACCGGCGCCCACGCGGCTCCAATGTCCGCCAACGGCAGCGCATCGAACGGTAGCCACGCGCCAGCAAAGAACGCGTCGCGGACCGAGGTGATCACGCTCTGCACCGCGACGACGCCGCCGACCCAGACCCATACCTGCGGATGCGCGTCGCAAAAACCGTGCACCAGGCCCATAAGCACCAGCACAATGGCAACGGGATACAAGGCATTGAGCATGGGCACCGAGAACATAAGAATCACGTCGAGGCCCACGTTGGAGAGCACGCACGAAAACGCTGCGAACACAAAGGCGAGAACCGCAAAGGGGCGGCGCATGGCCTCCTCAGAGGCCTCCGCTCCCCCTTCGACCACATACGTCTCGCAAAAGTAACGCGAGCAGCAGCTGATGAGGCCGATGCACACGTTCATGCAGGCGAGGAAGAAGATGGCGAAGACCACGACCGTGCCGGCAAGACCAAAATGCATGGAGGCCGAACGGGCGAGGATGGCGGCGCCGTTGGTAGCGTCGGGCATCACGGTGCCGAGCTGCATACCGGCAAGGCCCAAGCCGCAGTAGATGATGGCCATGAGTACGCCGGCGATCACACCGGAACGCGAAATCTCGAAGGCCACGCGCTTGTCATCGGTAACACCCAACTCGTGGATGGTCTCGGCGATGATGATGCCAAAGGCGAGCGACGCGAGCAGGTCCATGGTCTGATAGCCAGTCAGAAAGCCCTGCACGGCAGCGCCTGCATCGTAGGGGGCCTGCGGCGCGGCAGCGGGACCCAGCGGCGAGATCACGGCAGCACCAACGACCAGCACGATGAGCGCAATGAGCGCGGGGCCCGTAATGCGGCCGAGCACGCGTGTGATGACGCCCGGGCGCAGCGTGAGCGCAAACGCGACGACAAAGAAGCCGACGGCAAACACCAGGCGCGCCGTGCCGAGCGAGACGCCCTCGGGCAGCAGCGGCACCAGCATCTCGAAGGCCGTGGAGCTCGTGCGCGGAATGGCAAGGCACGGGCCGATAGCCAGATACACCGCCGCGACAAAGAACTCGCCGAACTTGGGATGCACGCGGCCGGCAAGCTCGCGCGCCGTTCCGGCAAGTGCCACGGCGATAAAGCCCATGACGGGCAGGCCGATGGCGGCAATGAGAAAGCCGAGCATGGCGATCGGCGTGGCAGAACCCGCCTGCAGCGCCAGCAGCGGCGGAATAATAAGGTTACCGGCGCCAAAGAGCATCGAGAACAACGCAATGCCGACGGTAACGACATGGTCGGAGCGCAAACCACGCGGGGCGGATGAGGCCATAGGCACACCTTTCGGGTCGAAACAAAAACGGGACGGGCAAAAACACCCGTCCCGCAAGTATATACGCTTTAGCAGGCTAAATCGCGCAAAGCGTCAATCGCGATGTCGACTTCCTTATCCGTGTTGAAATACCCAAACGAGAAGCGGACGACACCCTGGCGCTCGGTCCCCAACGCACGGTGCATGAGCGGAGCGCAATGGGCACCGGGGCGCGTCGCAATCCCCCACCCTTGCATGAGCGCGTCCGAGATCTCGGCAGAGTCGATATCACCCACGTTGAGCGACACGATCGCAGAGTGCGCCGGCTGGTCAAAGGCACCGTAGAGCTTAATCCCCGGAATCTCGCACACACCGGCAAGGAAGCGATCGGCGAGCGCACGCTCGTGGGCAGCAATCGCCTCGACCCCACCCTGGGCCTCGATAAAGTCGAGGCCGGCAGAAAGGCCCGCGATGCCGTGGCCGTTGAGCGTGCCCGCCTCAAGGCGCGTGGGCCACTCAAGCGGCTGCAGCGCATCGAAACTGTGCATGCCCGTGCCGCCCATGGCCCACGGCGCCACGTCAATGCCCTCCGCCACGGCCAGCCCGCCGGTGCCTTGGGGTCCCATGAGCCCCTTGTGGCCGGTAAAGCACACGACGTCGAACCCCATGGCTTGCATATCGATATGCGCCGTACCGGCAGACTGAGAGGCATCGACGATCACCAACGCGCCGACCGCATGGGCGATGGCAGACACACGCGAAACGTCGACCGCGTTGCCGGTCACATTGGAAGCGTGCGTCACCACCACGGCACGCGTACCGGGCGTGACCAACCGCTCGAGCTCGTCGTAGTCGAGCGCGCCGTTCGCGTCGCAGCCCGCATGCTCAACCGTCACACCCTGCTCCGTCGCCAAGCGATTGAGCGGACGCAGCACCGAGTTGTGCTCAAGCACCGTCGTGACCACGCGGTCACCGGGACGCACCACGCCATTGATGGCGGTGTTGAGCGCAGCCGTGGAGTTGGGCGTAAAGCACACATGGTCCGCCCTCGGGCAGCCCAAAAGGCGCGCGAGCTTGGTACGGCAAGCGTGAATCGTACGAGCGGCATCGAGGGCACCCGACGTGGCACCGCGCCCGGCATTGCCGAGCGAGCACATCGCCTGCGTCACGGCATCGATGACCGTCTGAGGCTTGTGCATGGTCGTCGCCGCGTTATCCAGGTAGATCATCGCACGACCTCCCACATATCAATCACGGTATAGCCCTCGGTAGGAACGCCCGCCGCGGCGAGTTCGCCGCGCAGCAGCTCCTCATCGGCAGGCAACGCCTTCCACGCCAGACCACAGCCGGCAGCGACCTCCCCGGGCACGGGAATCGTTCGCCCGGGAAGGCCGCGCTCGATGCACAGGGACTCGCAGCCCATGGCGGCCGCCGTGGTGGGAAACGTGATGACAAGCGCCGGGCGCTTCTCCCTCATGGCAACTCCAACCAATACGCTACGGGCGCACGACGCGCACGGCCTGCTCCATCTTCTCCACGATCACGTACATGTTGGTGACCTCGCCCACCGCAAGCTGGTCTTTAATGCCATAGTGGTCGAGGCAGGTACCACAGGTGAGAATCTCGACACCCTGCTCGGCCAGGCCCTTCAGGTCGTCGAGCACCGGCGAGCCCTCAACGGTGAGCTTGGCGCCGCCGTTGTAGAACAGCATGGTCGCGGGCAGCTCCTCCTGCTGCGTCACGGCAAAGATAAACGCTTTCATGAGCTTGTGGCCCAGCTCGTCGTCGCCACGGCCCATGCAGTCGGTGTAGACGGAAATGACGAGCCTGCCCTTGCCGGCGCTGGCATCACAGAAGGCAGCGCCATCCTGCTCGGGATCGGCCATGGCAATGGCGCCAGAGGTCGCCACGGTCACGTGCCACTCGGCGTCAGAAACCTTCTCGACCGAGGCCGTGCAGCCCTTCTCCTGCGCCATCTTGGAGATGTTCTTGACGGCGGTCTCGTTGTCGACCGAGGTCACGACGGCGCCCTCGCCATCGAGCTGCTTCAGAGCTTTGAGCGTCTTGACGACGGGCAGCGGGCAGGCATCGCCCATGGCATTGACTTCAATCTTGGTAGACATAGCAAATTCCTTTCGAAAGAGCCGTTCTAGAGAACGGCAAACAGTTACATAAACGTGCGGGCTAGCGAACAACGCGGACGGCAGGACCGCCCGGCTCCGCCTCGCACACGCGCCCGACAACGGCCGCGATGCGCCCCTCGGCATGCAGGCGACGCGCAAGCTCATCCACATCGGCAGCAGGCGCTGCGATGAGCAGGCCGCCCGAGGTCTGCGGATCGTACAGCGCATCCAGCATGCCCGGCTCCAGGTCATCGTCGGCCGCCACGCGCGGGCCAAAGAAGTCCTGGTTGCGGTAGGAGCCAGCGGGGATAATGCCCAGACGCGCCATGTCGAGCACCTGGTCAAAGAGAGGCACCGCCCCCGACGCAAGCTCAATCTGCACGCCCGAGCCCTCGGCCATCTCGCACGCATGCCCAATCAGGCCAAAGCCCGTAATGTCGGTGCAGCCGTGAAGTTCGAGCCCCTCGGCCAAACGGATCGGGGCCTCGTTGAGGGTGCGCATAGAATCAAACATCCGGCTGGCCTCGTCCTGCTCGATGAGCTCGCCCTTAATGGCCGTGGTGATAATGCCCGAGCCGATCGCCTTGGTCAGCAGTAGGACATCGCCCACGCGCGCGCCGCTGTTGGCGAGCATGCGGTCGAGCGAGACAAAGCCGCTCACGGACAGGCCGTACTTGGGCTCGTCGTCGTTGATGGTGTGGCCGCCCGCGATGGTGCAGCCAGCCTCGACGCACTTGTCGGCGCCACCCGCCAAAATCTGCCCGGCAACCTCAACACCCAGGCAATTGGGAATGCACAGCAGGTTCATAGCATGGCTCGGTCGTCCGCCCATGGCGTATATGTCCGACAGCGAGTTTGCCGCGGCGATCTGGCCAAACAGGAACGGGTCGTCGACCATCGGCGGGAAGAAGTCGATGGACTGCACGAGGCCCAAATTATCGCCAACACGGAAGACACTCGCATCGTCGGAGGTATCGAACCCCACGAGCAGGTTGTCGTTATGCACATTGGGTAAGTCGCCCAGGACCTGGGCGAGGGCTCCAGGAGCCAACTTAGCGGCTCAACCGCTCGCGGCAGTCATAGACGTGAGCTTCATCTGATCGTCAGGCATCGATACCCCCTCTCATCGGTCAATCATTTCCTCCCAGTATACGCATGAATGCAGGCCCACGGCCGATGCATTAATCGAGCGCCTGTGCGCGAATCGCCGCGCCGATGGCACCGGCAAAGCGGGCCTGGGGCGAGGTGGTCACCGGCGACCCCAGTAGCTCGCCCAACCGCTCCACCACGAAGGCGTTCTCGCACAGGCCACCGGTCAGGTAGTACGGGGCGCCCGCGGCCTGCCCGGCCATGGTCGCCACGCGCGAGACCACGCTGTCGATCACGCCACGCGCAATGTTCTCGCGCGGCTCACCGCGACCGATCAGGCTGATGACCTCGCTTTCGGCAAACACCGTGCACATGCTGCTGATCTTGGTGGGCTCGCCGGAACGCGCCAGGTCGGCCATCTGCTGTTGAGAAATACCTAGGCGGTCGGCCATGATCTCCAAAAAGCGCCCCGTACCGGCAGCGCATTTATCGTTCATGGCAAATTTAGCCACGCGGCCGCCTTTAAGCTGGATGACCTTGGTGTCCTGACCGCCCACATCGATCACGGTGCCATGGTCGCCAAACAGACGCACGGCACCGGTGCCGTGGCAGGTGATCTCGGTCACAACCTTGTGCGCATAGGGCACCGCGATGCGACCGTAGCCAGTCGCGATCACGCGCACGTCGTCGGCTGTCACGTCATAGCCGACCGCTGCCAGTGCCTCGCGCAGCCGCTCGGAAGCATCGACCGAGGAGAACCCGGTTGGCTGCACGCACGTCCACGCCACCGAACCCTCCCCATCGACCACAGCAGCCTTAGCCGCCGTAGACCCGATATCGATCCCGATCCCTATCATGGCTCTCTCCTAATCAGCAAGAAAATCAAACGATCAGACACTGCTGCAACAACGGCCCTCTGGCGTCTGAGGTGCCCGAGATTCCGAGCGACAAGCCCGACGAAGCGTACTCAAGGTACGCGAGGAGGGTTGGAGCCGGAAGGTCGGGTGCCTCAGACGTCAGAGGGTTTCGATAAAGGCGGCGATGCGCGTCTCTATCTGGCCCATGTCGCCGTTGCTGTAGTCGGTCTCGATCTTCATATACGGAATACCCGCACCCTCGACAGCCTCCTGCATGCGCGCACTCTCCACGTTAAAGGTGTGGCAGGCCTGTAGCACGCTCTCTACCACGCCATCGACATGATACTTCTCGCACATGGCCAGCGTGTTTTCCATACGACCGTCGTTGGGCGTCATGACCGAGCAGTTGATGTCCAGGTAGCGGTCGGCGATGGCGCGCAGGATATCGGGAGCCTCCGGGTCGATCAGCATGGCCGCCGTGCGCTCGCCCGAGCAGTCGTCCATGCACACGACCACACCGCCGTTGGACTCGATAGTACGGCCGATCTTGTTGATCACGCCGCCCACCGGGCAGCCAGTGATCAGAATGCGCTTGGCATCCGCCGCAACCGGGCGCTCGCCCGCGTCGTAGGCCTCGCGCAGCTTGGCAACCTTTTGCTCCAGCTGCTGCGTATAGGCCTCGATATCAAAGCTGAACGTACCGGCAAACATGGTGCTCATCAGGTCGACGCCGCTCATGGCCGCCGGCTGGTTAGCCTGCAGTGCAAACATCTCGAGCTGGGCCGCACGCAAGCGGTTGCGACGACGGACGGCAGCGCGCAGGTCATCGTCGGTAATCGTGATGCCGTAGAAGCCCTCGAGCTCCTCCTTGAGCAGGCGGCACTCCTCGTACCAGCCTTCACGCTCGTAGGCACGATCGCGACCCTGCGGAAGATGCAGAATGTGCGTGCGCTTGAGCTCGTTGAGTAGCTCGTACATCTTCTTCTTGCCGTCGCAGGTGGTCTCGCCGATGATCATGTCGCTAAAGTACGTAAACGGACACTTTTGCGAATAGGCAAAACCATACGTAGACTTGATGAGCGGGCACAGGTTTGCCGGCAGCACCTTCTCGGCCTCGGGAATCACCTCATCGGACGTACCGCACAGAGCCACGCTCGCAGCCCCCGCGGCATCGATAATCTCGAGCGGCGTATAGCTGCACAAAAAGCCGACCAGGCGATTACCCGCCTGCTTGTAATCCTTAACGCGAATAAACGCGGCCTTGCGCTGCTCGTTGAACTCCTCAAACGTGCTGGGCAACTTGACCTCTTCGATTGCTTCAGCCATGACGGTTCCCCTCTCGAACCAAAAACGGATAACAGCGGTATCGATGCACGACGGACGGCGATTGCCCGACCGTGCTCAAACCCGGAATTTTAGGGAACCTGCTTTGCGGTCGATTATTTAGTTGTGCGTCGTCTCTCCCGGAGCCGTGAACATACCTGCTCATATGCGGCTCCGAGCCATATATAGGGCACGCGCGGCAACGCGGCGAATGTATGTCGTCTGCGGCATGTGCGCACCCTCCTTTACAAGTTGAGGTCAACTATACCAACGGTCATCGACCATGCGAACACCGTTGACATTCGTACGGCAGCGTCGTGTGCCGTCGTTTAATAAATAATTATCTTGATTAATAAGAGTTTGTCATTCCTCATTCGGCGAACGGCAAAAACAAAGCCGCCGAGGCTTATATTCCCCGACGGCATTACCCGGCGCTATCGACAAACCAAATGGATCCTGCTGGCATCAAAATGCATGCGCAGCGTCTCGCCTGCTTGCGGCAGCTCGTCGACAGGCATGCGCACTTTGTTGACCTTCCACTGCAGGCGCGTCTGCGCGTCGGCGCGCGGCACGTCCAGCAGCACCAGGCGCTCAAAACGTGAATCGCTCACGCGGGCCACATGCAGGTCGTAGCTGTTGCGACCCCGCTCAGCACGGTTGTCCACATGGAAGTAGCTCGCACGAATACCCAGGTACGCCACGTTATCGGGAACCTCACGGCCCACGTTGAAGGTCATGCCCCAGTCCAGGGCTTCAACTTCCTGAAGCCCGATCTTGCGCGCGCGGCTCGTATTCTTGCAGCCCGTCAGGTGCAGCGCGGCCAAGGTTTGCGGCCGGCGGACCACGTCCTCGGCGGAGCCGATCTCCTCGATATGCCCGTTATGCATCACGCAAATGCGCTCGCACAGGCGGCATGCCTCGTCAATATCGTGGCTCACGTAGAGCACGGTGCGGTTGCATACGTCGAACAGATCGAGCATGTTCTGCTCAAGGGCGCTCTTAAGATAGGAATCGAGCGCGCTCATGGGCTCATCGAACATAAAGATGCCCGGATGCGCCGCCACCATGCGCGCAAGTGCCACGCGTTGCTGCTGACCGCCCGAGAGGCGCGCGGGGTAGCGGTCGGCAAAATCGGCCAGACCGAAAATGCCCAGATAACGCTCGGCGAGCTTTTTGCTCGCGGCGGCGTCGCCCGCATCCTTAACGCCGGCGCATACGTTATCGGCTACCGTCATATTGGGAAACAGCTGATAGTTTTGGAACAGCAGGGCACACTTGCGCTCCTGAGGCGACAGATTGATGCCCGCGTCCGAGTCAAAGAAGGTTACGCCGTTGACGACGATCTTGCCCTCGTCGGGTGTCTCCACACCGGCAATGCAGCGCAAGGTGCAGCTCTTGCCGCATCCGGAGGCGCCGAGCAAGCCAACGCGCTCCTCGCCGGCTTCGAGTTGGATGTCAAGGGTGAACCCCGGATAGCGCTTTTTGATATCCAGAACAAGCGACATGGCCTATCGCCCTCCCTTCGAGACGGCGTCATCGCGCATGAGCTCGGCCAGCGCCTCGCGATCGATACGCAGTGCATCGCCGCCGACTGGGTCGAGCGAATCGCCCTGTCCGGTGAGCTCTTTGGCCTGCTTGCGCTCCACACGGGAAAGGCCCCGCTCGCGATACTTTTGCGAATGCGAGGTGTACATGTTAATGAACAGGATGACCAAAAAACTAAACACGATCACGACGACGACCCAAAAGAGCGCCACCGACGTGTTGCCGCCCATCCACTCAAAGTAGATGGCGATGGGAATAGTCTGCGTAATGCCGGCATAGTTGCCTGCAAAGAACAGCGTGCAACCAAACTCGCCCATCGCGCGGGCAAAGGCGAGCACCGTGCCGGCGGCAATCGAGGGCCAGCCAAGCGGCATCATAAGCTTGGCAAAGATGCGACGTTCGGACCACCCCAAGGTTCGCGCGGCGTCGAGCATCTGCGTGTCGAGGCTCTCGAAGGCTCCGAGCGCCGTGCGGTAGACCAGCGGAAACGACACAACGACAGCCGAAATGACCGCCGCGGGCCAGGTAAAGACGATCGAGATGCCGTGCGCGATGAGCCACTGGCCCACCCCGGTCGAGCGGCCAAACAGCATGAGGAGCAGAAAGCCGCAGACCGTGGGCGGCAGCACCATAGGAATCGTAAAGACCGAATCGAGCAGGCCCTTGATGCGACTCGAGGTACCCATAGTCTTCCACGCGGCAAACAGGCCCAGTGCAAAGGCAATCACCAGGGCAAGGCCGCTCGTTTTGATAGATACCCAAAACGGGCGGTAGTCGATGCCGCCTAAAAAGGAGGCCAGAGAGGTCAAGGGCCCCTGCTCATCCCGCAATACGACAGACGATGCTTCTACCATTTGAGCGCTATCAAGCCAACGCGCGCCGCCCTTAGCATCACCCGAGGCCGATGCAATCACCACATAGCGGTCCCCATCCGCACCACGCACATCAAAGCCATAGGTATACCCGCCGGCATCAAACGTTGTTTCCGCCGTAACATACCAAGGAAGATCAACGTCCCCCAGCTGCGCACCTCCCATGGAGTTTGCGCTGTCGAGCTCACAGACGAGGGCCTTGAGACCCGATACGCACTCGTTATCCTGCGGATCCAATCCATACTTCTCGGCCGCCTTGGGCGATATCCACACCACAACGCGATCGGCAGCAGGCGCCACTACAAGGTCCACGTCCTCGTCAACGGGAAACCGGTAGCCCTCAGGCTGGCCCTCCATAGCACGAGCGGTCCCCTTGGCCAACCGCTCAAAACCCTCGATCCCATAGGAAAGCCCATGAGCGGTCGCAGCAACCTGGGCCCCGTCCTCAGCGACCCCAGCAAACGCAAATCCCGGCACCCAGCAAAGCGCGAAGGTCAAAGCACAGGCGACAAGCATGCGGAATCTATTAAGCACGAAAAGCTCCAAGCGAATACAAGGACGGAGTGAAACACGAAACGATGGAATTATCGCGCCAAGCCGCACTACTCGGAAAGCTCAAAGCCGTACTTAGCCCAAATCTTCTGAGCCTTCTTGTTGGTCAGGCAGAAGTCGATGAACGCCTTGGCCTCGTCGGCGTGCTCGGAGCTCTCGGCAACGGCGCCCGGGTACACGATGGGCTTGTGCGAATCCTCGGGGCACACGAAGGCCTCCTCGATGCCGTCATAGCGGAAGATATCGGAGCTGTAGACAAAACCAGCCACGCAGTCGCCCGTAGAGACGTAAGACGCAGCGGTGCCGACCTTGTCGGCCAGGGCCACCTTGTCGGCAAGCTCGGGTGCATACTCGCCGTCGTCGCCCTCGGTGCCGGTGTAGAGACCCACAGAAGCTAAGGCCTGGTTGGCGTACTTGCCGGCGGGGACGGTCTTGGCGTCGCCAATGGCGATCTTGCCGTCCAGGTTCGCGACGTCGGCGATGGCCTCGACCTTGGTGCCGGAGCCCTCGGCGCGAATAATCACGAGGTCGTTGACGAACATGTCCTCACGCGTGTTGGCATCGACGAGCTCGGCGGCCTCGGCGTCGTCCATGGTGCCCTTGGAGGCCGTGATGAGCACGTCGACGGCGGCACCGGCGCGCATCTGCTCGACAAGGTCGCCGGACGCTTTGAACTGCGTGTCGGCAAACGTGGTGCCGGTCTGCTCGGTGTAGAGCTCCTGGACCTCGGGCAGAGCCTTCTCGAGAGAGTTAGCAGCGAAGACCTGAAGCTCGACAGCCTTCTTGGACGAAGTCTTGGCGGAACCGGCATCGGAGCCAGTCGACTCAGGTGCATTATTGCCGGAGCAGCCGGCAAGGCCAAGGCCAGCAGCGGCGACAGCAGAAAGCGAGACGAATCCGCGGCGAGAAACCATATCGAACATGTTCAACCCTTTCGAAGACTACACCCGGGCGCCCCGCCGCGAGCTTTGTTCTGTTACTAGATTATACTTTCACGCGAATAATGTTTCTGATGAATAGCTCTCGCCCGATAATTTTCTTTTACCAATAACCGCGAGACGGCCCGCACCGTCGCTGCATAAAAAAGGCGGAGCAGCCCGTAGGGTTACTCCGCCGCAGGTAGTGCGCTTATTTGGCGTGCCCGCCGCCCGCCGTCATTTGGGCCGCATGCTCCAGCTGATCGCTCACGGCCTCCCAGCTTTCGCGGGCCGCTTTCGTGGATCCCGGAAAGTTGATGACAAGCGTATACCCACGTTGCATGCACACGGCGCGCGAGAGCATGGCGCGGCGCGTCTTGGTCATGGAGTACGCACGGATTGCCTCTGCAATACCCGGCACATCGCGCTCGCAGACGGCACGCGTCGCCTCGGGCGTCACATCGCGCATCGAAAGCCCCGTGCCGCCGCAGGTGAGCACGACATTGGCGTGGCGCTCATCGGCGGCTTCCACAATGGCATCACCGATCTCGCTGACGTCGTCGCGCACGACCACATGCGAGGCGACCGTCCAGCCCTGCGCCTCGATAAGTTCCTCGAGTGCGGCTCCAGCCTCGTCCTGGGCTAGATCGCGCGTATCCGAGCACGTCACGATCGATATCTTCAGCTCCACAGCATTCCTCCTACAACACGGCGCCCTCTGGCAGGTCGACGCGAACAACGTCCACGACGTCGCCCGCCTTGAGGTCGCACGGCCCTTCTTCAATACGCAGTAGGCAGTTGGCCCGCTGCATCGTGCCGAGCAACGCCGAATTCTGCGTCTTGGCCTCGGTCACCAACAGCTCACCGGTCTCGGGGTCGCGCAAAACCGTGGCGCGATCGAAGAAGCGGCGATGCTGTCGCTTTTTCACGCCGTGCGTGAGCGTCGCCTGCTGCACTGGACGCGCACCCTCGGAAAAGCCGCGCATCTTGCGGATCGCCGGACGCGCAAGCATCTCAAAGCCTACATACGCCGAGGCCGGATTGCCTGAAAGTCCCAGGTAGGGCTTACCCCCGAGCAAGCCAAACGTGATGGCCTTGCCCGGACGCATCGAGATGCGATCGAACAGCACCTCGCCCTCGCGCCGGACGAGCGCCGTCACGTAGTCGTAGTCGCCTGCCGAGGCGCCACCGCTCGTAATGACAAAATCGCACTCCAGCACGGCGCGATGCACCAGCTCGGCAATCGTCTGCTCATCATCGGGCGCAATGCCGTAGAACACGGGCTCGGCTCCTGCATCGAGCGCTTCGGCCATCAACGCCGACGAGTTGGAGTCGCGAATCTGCCCGCGCGCCGGCACGTTGCTCGGTGCAACCAGTTCCGTGCCCAGCGAGATGATGCCCACACGCGGGGCAGCGTGCGCCTTCACGCTCGCGTATCCGGCGCTTGCCAGCAGACCCGCGCCCGCCGGAGCCACGACCTCGCCGGCGTGCATCACAACGTCGCCGGCATGGGCCTCCTCGGCGGCAGAGCGAACGTTCTCCCCTACCTTGGCAGGCGCCGAGAACCTCACACGCGAGCCCTCGTTGCCGTCACCGTCGAGCACGTCGACGATCTCGTATTTCACCACGGCATCGGCACCTTCGGGTACCGGCGCGCCCGTCATGATGCGAACCGTCTCACCCGCGCCGATTGCGCCCTCAAACACATGGCCCGCGGCCTCGTGTCCGATAACGTCGAGCGTCACCGGCGCCTCGCCAGATGCCTGCGCCAAGTCCGACGAGCGCACGGCATATCCGTCCATAGCGCTGTTGGCAAACGGCGAGATGTCGATATCGGCCACCGCGTCCTCGGCCAAGGGAAGACCGACGGCCTGCCACACGGGAATCTCGACAACTTCGGTGCGATTCACGTGCGACAAGACGATCGCCTGCGCGTCCTCCAACGGAATGAGTTTCTCAGCCATATACACCTCTAGCATGCTGCGGCGCGCAACAAAAGCGCCGATTCTTTATGTTTCTCTCAGTATAATCCCTCGACGCGCGACCGCGACTTGGCCTGTACCCGCAAATACACCTGTCGGCCGCAAGCCGCGAAACAAAACCAAAACCAACCCACCGGCTCGTCGCGTTTACCGCGTTTTATAATGCTCGTGTTGCAACCCAAAAGAGGAACGTATGACTTTTACCGACAAACCCGAAAGCGCAAACGAAGCGCAGGATCATTCTCAGTCGCTCGACGACGGCGGCTTTTTCTCCCTGAACGACGTCATCATGGCCGGCAGGCATCAGCTCACCCGCTCCGAGCATCTCTTGGCCGCCGACACGCGCCGCAACGCCCGCAACCTACTCGCGAGCGCCAAGTTGCTCACACTCGTCGTCATCGTCTCGCTCGCCATGGGCGTTGCCGCCTGGGCGTTTTTGACCTCGCTGAATATCGCAACCGACTATCGCGAGCACCATGCATGGGTCTACGCCTTGCTTCCCGTTGTGGGCGTTGCCACCGCATGGGTGTACAAAAACCACGGCCTTGCCGCCAAACGCGGTAACAACCTGGTCATCGACTCCGCTCTGGGCACACGCCTCATCCATATGCGTATGGCCGTTCTCACCTTCGTCTGCTCCACGCTCACGCACCTAACGGGCGGATCTGCCGGTCGCGAGGGGGCCGCGGTGCAGATTGGCGGCACCATCGCCAGCAACATCTCGAACCTCGCCCACCTCAAAAAACATGACCACCACGACCTCATGCTCGCCGGCATCTCGTCGGCCTTTGGCGCCGTATTCGGCTCGCCCCTTGCTGGAGCTTTCTTTGGCATGGAGATGTGCTTTATCGGCAAAATCGACTACACCGCGGGCATCTACTGCCTGGTCGCCTCGTTTACCGGCTACTTTACGTCACTTGCCTTGGGAACCGAGTACGAGGCGAATGTCATCGCCAGCGTTCCCAACATGACACCACGGACGGTTGTCATCGTTGTTATCAGCGCAATTATCTTCGGTCTGACGGCACGCCTCTTTGCCTGGTCGGTTCGAACCGTCAAAAGCCTTTACGGTCGCTTTATCACCAATTACCTTACTCGCGCACTCGTGGGCGCACTCGTGGTTTTGGCCGCCTATGCCCTCCTTGACGCCTGGGACTACGCCGGCCTTTCCACGTGGCTTTCCGGCGCCGGATTTGCAGGCAACACCACCCTGGCGGACGCAGCCATCAAGTTGGTCGTCACAGCGCTTACCCTGGGCGCGGGCTTCCAAGGCGGCGAGGTCACGCCCCTGTTTGGCATCGGTGCGGCACTCGGTGGCTGGATCGGTTGCCTTACCGGGCTTGACCCCAGTTTTCTGGCGGCTCTCGGCATGCTCGGCGTGTTCTGCGCCGGCCTCAACGTGCCCATCACCACCTGCATGATGGCCATCGACCTGTTCCACGGCACGGCCGCCGGGTTCTTTGTCATCGTGGCCTTTATAAGCTACCTAACCGGCGGACACCGCGGCGTGTACCCCGCCCAGCGCATCATCTCACCCAAGCGCCGCTCGCTTATTGTGGATGAGGGAGGTACGGTAGCGGATGCTATCGAGCGCCACAACGACCTGATAGAGTAGATGTAATAATCGCCGTGCAGCCACAATCGGGGGTAATTCGACCTGAGCGCGACCGCACTGTCATGTCACACGCCGGGAGTCGCCCCATGCACGCAACTGATTTTGGTCGCACGCTCATCATCGCCAACCCAGCCGCCCAGTCGGGCGCGGCACGCGAAGTTGCCGAGCGCCTGCAACGCTTTTTGGACATGACTGCACGCGCATCCCAGTTTGACCTGGTGCTGACCGAGCGTATGGGACACGCCAAGGAGCTGGCCGCGCAGGCTCAGGGCTATCGCACCGTTATCGCCCTTGGCGGCGACGGCGTGATTCACGAGGTCGTCAACGGGCTTATGACGCAAGAGCAGGACGCCCGCCCCGCTCTTGCCGTCCTGCCCGTGGGCTCCGGCAACGATTTTGCCCAGACGCTCGGTATCGACGATTTCTCCGGCAAGGATTTTGGCGCGCTGCTCACCTGCGAGCTGCAGCGTCAGGACATCGGGCGCATTCGCTCGTGGAACCCTGCGAGCGGCAGCGGCGATGCTACCGTTGAGTACTACGACCAGACGCTTTCGGTCGGCATCGATGCCGCCATCGGCCTTGACACCACCGAGCTGCGCAAAAAGACCGGCTTGACGGGCGCGCCGCTCTACACCCTCTCGGGACTTGAGCAGTTTGGACTACGCTATCGCAACTACCCCATGACAGCCAGCTTTGACGGCGCGCCCGCCGAGCGCGTAAGGGCGATCATCATGGCGGTTCAGCTGGGCCCCACGTATGGCTCGGGCTATCGCATCTGCCCCGATGCCGATCCCTGCGATGGCATACTCGACGTCTGCTACGCCTGCGGTCCCGTCCCTCGCGCGGTTGCCCTGCCAATGTTCCTTTCGGCCAAGGACGGCCACCATACCAAGTTGCCACCGATTCGCATGCGCCGCTGCCGCCATGCCGAGCTCACCTTTGAGGAGCCCGACTACCCCATCCAGGCCGACGGCGAGCCCGTTGTCGCCTCGCGCATCGAGGTCGACATCCTCGCCGGCGCCCTCCAGGTCTGGCACCCCACCCGCTAGCAAGACCAGCGAAACAATCGGCTACTCGTCGCTCCCCGGCTTGCGACGGTTGGCCTTTTTAATCGCGTTGAAGTGCTTGTCATTGAGCCTGCACTGGCGAGAGCGCAAAGGCACCTTAGTCTTTACGCGTCGGCGCGGTGGACGCCCGCGACGCTCCAGCTCAGCGCGCAGCTTACGCAGACAGCTCGCGCGATTCTGAAACTGACTACGGCTCTCACGCGCCGTCACGACAATCCCCGTGGGCCCATGCTTCATACGCACCGCCGAGTCCGTCGTGTTCACGCCCTGCCCGCCCGGACCCGTCGCGCGAAACACCTGCACCTCGCAATCGCGCGCCAACTCCTCGGCCGACATCTCGGCATAGCGCGCATACTCGCGCCATCCCATCTTGTTCTCGTCCATATCAGCACCTCCCCTCATACAAAAAAATGTGACAAAGGGACAGTCCCTTTGTCACATCGCATACCAATCGCTTGTGTTGCGCGCTTAGGCGAAGGTGATCTCGCCGGTCTCGCAGTCCATATCGGCGATACGGGCCAGGCTCTCGACGCGGAAGCCGCGCTCGCGGAGCTTATCGCCGCCGCCCTGGAAGCCCTTCTCCACCGCAATGCCAATACCGGACACCTCGGCACCCGCAGCCTCGCAGATCTTGATAAGACCCTCGAGCGCGCAGCCGTTGGCCAAGAAGTCGTCGATGATCAGGACCTTGTCGCCCTCGGACAGGAAACGCTTGCCAACGATGACCGGGTACTCCTTCTGCTTGGTAAAGGAGTAGATGGTCGTGGCGTACTGCTCGCCGTCGAGGTTGATGGACTGTGCCTTCTTGGCAAAGACCACCGGCACGCCGCCAAAATGCTGAGCCGCGATGCAAGCCATACCAATGCCCGAAGCCTCAATCGTCAGGATCTTGTTGATCTCGACATCCTTGAACAGACGGGCCCACTCGGCGCCCATGTGGTCGAACAGCTCAACGTCGCATTGGTGGTTGAGGAAGGCATCAACCTTAAGGACGTTACCGGCCTTTACGATGCCGTCATGGCGAATACGATCCTCAAGCTCCTGCATGGCGCAACCCCTTCTCGCGGCAACGATACCGCGCGATTAATAAACGTTGTTCGATAGTCTACCACGGACCGACCCCCGCCCGTCCCACAAGCCGCATCGCACCACAAACCAGTTTTTTTGAGACGGCGCGAATACGTGGCAGGCAGCCTCCCAACACGCTAATGGCGGGCGCGCATCCTCACCAAACGAACCATCGAGAGGACAAAGCCCACGGCTGCCACGGCCATCAACACATAGAACACCGAACGAAAACCAAACAGGAACACATCCGGACGGCCTGCAACAAAACTGGTCACGGCCTCGCCCATCGCCACGCTCATCTGCCCATACAGGATATTCGACGCCACCGTAATGCCGAGTGCCATGCCAGCGTAGCGCGCCAAACTGCCCAAGCTGCCCGCAAAACCGAGCGCTTCGCGCGGAGCCGAGCCCATGTACAGCGAGTTATTGGGGCTCTGAAAAATCGACGTTCCGCACGACATAAACGCGACACAGCACACGATCACAGGGATGGAAGAGTGCTCGTCGAGCGTGCTCACTGCAAAGAGCCCGCACACGTACACGCCCAGGCCAACGGCCGTGGGGCCCTCGCAACCAATACGATCGGAAATCGTGCCCGAAAGCGGGCCGATAAAAGCATTCACCATCGGAAGCGCCAAAAAGAGCAGTCCGGAAATGTCGGAACCAAAGCCGTGGGCGTCCTGAAAATAAAACGGCAGGATAAACTCAGATGCGCCAATACCAACGAACACGATGAGCATGCAAGCAAGGTTGATGGTGAAGGCCGAATTTGCAAAGCAGCGACGAGCGGCCTCGATCAGGGACATGGGGCGCTCGCCGGCCTCCGGCTTAACATGCGGCAACGTGTAGAGCCCCACGATAAACGAGATAACGCCAATGGGCAGGTTGATGAGGAAGATGCTCTCCCAGGGAAAGCTCGCCACCAGCATGCCGCCAAGCACGGGACCACACATCATGCCGAGGGCCACGAAGGTCGCAAGGATGCCCATGGCACGGCCGCGCTCGCGCGCTGGAAACGACTCGGTGATGATGCCCATGTTGTTTGCCATGGCCGCCGCGCAACCGACGCCCTGCACAATGCGTGCCAGAATAAGAACCTCGAGCGAGGCCGAAAGACCACAAAGCAGCGAGCCGACCGTAAAGACGATGACGCCCAGCTGGAACACGCCCACCTTGCCGCGCACGTCACCCAGGCGGCCAAACGGCAGCATAGCCACGCACGTCGCAAGCAGGTACACCGAGCTCACCAGCTGAATGCGGTCGAGGCCCACGCCCAGCTCCTTTTGCATCACGGGCAACGCCACGGTCACGACGGTCGAATCCAGACACGACATAAACGTCATGATGAGCACGGTAAACAGAATCGCCCATTTGTTCTTGCCATGGGTGTCGCCCTCTAGGGCAATGTGCTCGCGGCGCAGCTGCTCTGCGGTTTTCTCCATATCCATCCTTTCGAGTGGCGCAATGCAAAAAACGGGACCCCGATCGCCTGCAAACAGTCGCGATTGGGGTCCCGCCTACGGAATCGGAACGAAAAGTCACCGAAGCTTTCTGCCAGCATCGGCACCTTGTACGGAGCTAGCCTAGCACTGCTCGAGCGCCTGCTCAAGGTCGGCAATCAGATCGGCCGTGTCCTCGAGGCCGCACGACAGGCGTACCATGTCGGCGGAAATGCCACAGGCGATGAGCTCCTCATCGTTCATCTGGCGGTGCGTGGCGTTAGCGGGATGCAGGCAGCAAGTGCGGGCGTCGGCCACATGCGTGGCGATCTGGGCGAGCTTGAGGCTCTTCATAAAGGTCTCGGCCGCCGCGCGACCACCGTTAAAGCCAAAGCTCACGACGCCGCATGTGCCGTTGGGCATGTACTTCTGAGCCAGGTCATAGTACTTATCGCCCTCCAGGCCCGGATAGCTCACGAAGCGCACCTTGGGATGACTCTGCAGGAACTTGGCAACGACCAGGCCGTTCTCACAATGACGCGGCATACGCACATGCAGGCTCTCGAGTGAGCTGTTCAAGAAGAACGCCGCCTGCGGGTTCTGCATGGGGCCAAGATCGCGCATGAGTTGCGCGGTGGCCTTGGTAATGAAGGCACCCTCGCGACCGAACTTCTCGGCATACGTCACGCCGTGGTAGCTCTCGTCGGGCGTGGTGAGACCCGGGAACTTGTCCGCATGGGCCATCCAGTCAAACTGGCCGTGGTCGACAATCACGCCACCCAGGTAGGCTGCATGGCCATCCATGTACTTGGTGGTGGAGTGCGTGACGATGTCGGCGCCCCACTCAAAGGGACGGCACATCACAGGCGTCGGGAAGGTGTTGTCGACCATCAGCGGCACGCCGTGGTCATGCGCGGCCTTGGCAAAACGCTCGATATCGAGCACGGCAAGGGCAGGGTTGGCGATCGTCTCGCCAAAGACGAGCTTGGTGTTGGGCTTAAAGGCGGCCTCGAGCTCCTCATCGGTGCAGTCGGGGGCAACAAAGGTGCAGGTGACGCCCATACGACCCATGGTGTGGGCGAGCAGGTTGTAGGTACCGCCGTAGATGGCAGAGCTTGCGACCACGTGATCGCCGGCACCGGCAACGTTAAAGATCGCGAGGAAGTTCGCAGCCATGCCCGAGCTCGTGAGCATCGCCGCGGTACCACCCTCCATCTCGCAGATCTTGGCAGCGACCAGATCGCACGTGGGGTTCTGCAGGCGGCTGTAGAAGTAGCCCGACTCCTCCAGGTCAAACAGCTTGCCCATGTGCTCGGACGTGTCGTACTTCCACGTGGTGGACTGGTAGATGGGCACCTGGCGCGGCTCCGCATCGCCCGGATGATAGCCGCCCTGAACACATGTAGTTCCGATGGTCTGCTCGCTCATATCCAACTCCCTTACTTGGGTTTTGTTTTTATTCGGTTCACGATACCGCTACCCCGCACCCCTCTCAACCCATCCCGCCGATAGGTTATGGGACAAATTAATCAGGTTTATTTGTCCCAAATCTTAAGAAAGTGTTCGATGGCGAAAAACAATGAGATATGCACTGCGGTCTCGATAAGCGAATGCGCCAGCAAGGGTACCATAGGCGGGTACACCGCAATCAAGGAGACACCGATGAAGCAGATTGATACCACTCAGCTCAACACTGCCACCTGCCAGGCTCAGGCTGCCGAATACCACGCCCGCGGCTTTAACTGCGCGCAGGCCGTCGCCTGCACGCTCGCGCCCGCCGTCGGGCTCGACCCCCAGGTCGCCTTTACCCTCACCGAGGGCTTTGGCGCCGGCATGGGCGGCATGACCGAAACTTGCGGTGCCATCTCGGGCGCCGTGGCCATCATGGGCTTTGTAATGAGCGATGGCATGGAAAACCCCAAGACCAAGGGCCAGACCTACAAACTGTCGCGCGAGATTGCCAAGCGCTTTGGCGAGAAGAACACGACGACCGTCTGCGGCACGCTCAAGGGCATCGGATCGGACAAGGGTCCGCTCCGCAGCTGTCCCGGTTGCATCGACGATGCCGTCGAAATCGCCTGCGATGTACTAAAGCAGCTCGCCGAGTAAACGGCAGCGACATAAAACGACAGCCGGCGCGCTTGGGATTCATCCAAATGCACGCCGGCCGTCGTCGTTAGAACTCAGCAAACTCGGGAGCGCTGACCTCAATCTCCTCGCGCCCCGCCATAAGCTCGCGCATCTTAGCGCAAAACGGCTCTTGCTCCCCCGCTTTAAACACCAAGTGAAGTGTCACAGCATCCGCGTAATCGGTATCCGAAACCTTGGCACCCGAATCCTGCGCCAAGCGAAGCACCTGCTCATACTGTGGATAGGCCACATGCACATCAACCGGCACGACGCTCGTCATCTCGACGATCTGCCCGGCCTCCTGAGCCGCGGCCACCGCCGCCTGCGTCGCCGCGGTATAGGCGCGCACCAAACCACCAGGCCCCAACAGCGTGCCACCAAAATAGCGCGTTACTACGCAGCAAACATTTTTGAGCCCCGCACCGCGCAGCACCTCGAGCGTCGGCATACCACTCGTGCGGCTCGGTTCACCATCATCGCTCTGGCGCTCGCGTCCATCGACCAAAATCCACGCGGGAACATTGTGTCGAGCGTCATAATGACGCTTGCGAACCATCTCGATAAAGGCATTCGCCTCGTCCTCGGACTCAATATGGACCAGCTGGGCAATAAACCGGCTCTTGCGGTCCACAAACTCGCCCGAAACCTCAATATTCGATTGCAGAGTAAAATAGCTGTCCAACAAAGCCCCTCAACAAAATAAAGCGCAGCAACAAACAGCCTCAATAATACGATAACCCTAGTAAAAAGAATGGCAACGCCGATGATTCCGTCAACGAAAGCGAGAACCCGTCAGCGCGAGCAAGGTGCCTTGAAAGCCGAGGGCATTGACCTTATGGTCATGCCCGAAGGTTTGAAAGGCAGATTGCCGCGCTGACGGGTTCGCAGCGTCAACAAAGTGCCGAGTGGGCCGATAAGCCGGGTTCTGTCGTGAACGGTCATTTATCTTGTCTGCACGTTACCGTGCAGCTCCACGCACGCTACCCGAACGCGGACCGGGCCGGCCCATAGCGTTCCTATTCGCGCTTGCTCCGGATGGGGCTTGCCAAGCCGCCGTGTTGCCACGACGCTGGTGGTCTCTTACACCACCGTTTCAGCTTTTCCCTTTACGCCTTGCGGCGCAGGTGGGAGTCTTCTTTTCTGCGGCGCTTTCCGTCGGATCACTCCGCCCGGCCGTTAGCCGGCATCCCGCCCTCTGGAGCCCGGACTTTCCTCACGCGTACTGCAAGCAGCACATCGCGCGACCGTCTGGCCCACTCAGCAGTGCAAGAGTGTAACACACCGTTACCGCAGGCAATGGCACAACGCAAACGCTCGACACGATAAACCAAGAACCGCCATGCGTTACAATGGTCCTGTCGATGGGCAACGTCGTCAGTCGAGACGCGACCGCGCTCCGCACCCCTCCGTCTACTCAGTGTGTTCCCGCCTCCTCCCCGAGGCGGGATGTCGGCATTTTTCATGCACCGACAACCCAATAGCAAACAGACAACCCGGGCAGCATTGCGCACGGGCAGCATCACGCACCTCAGCAGCAAATGCAAAAAGGGACCCGTCCATTGCGGACGGATCCCTTAAAACAAGTGATCGTCAAACCGATTTACTCGGCATCGGTCTCCTCGTCCTTCTTCTCGGAAGGCAGCGGAGTAACCTCGATCTCGACGCCCAGAGTCTCAGCAGCAGACTTCATGGACAGGGAGATACGACGACGGTCGAGGTCGATTTCCATGACCTTGACCTGAACCTTGTCGCCCACATGGGTGACCTGAGAAGGCTGATCGACGTGCTTGTTGGCCATCTCGGAGATGTGCACCAGGCCCTCGATGCCCTCGCCCAGATCGACGAAAGCGCCGAACGGGACAAGCTTGGTCACAGTGCCCTCGACGATAGCGCCGACGGGGTACTTCTTGACCAGTGCGCGCCACGGATCCTCGGTGGTCTGCTTGAGACCCAGGGAGATGCGCTCGCGGTTGAGATCGACGTCGAGAACCTCGACCTCGACCTCCTGGCCGACCTTGACAACCTCGGAAGGATGGTTGACGTGGTTCCAGGAGAGCTCGGAGATGTGGATGAGGCCGTCGATACCGCCGAGGTCGACGAAGGCGCCGAAGTCGACGATGGAGGAAACGGTGCCCTGGAGACGCATGCCAGACTTGAGCTTGGACAGGATCTCGGAGCGCTCGGCCTTACGGGACTCCTCGAGCACGACGCGACGGGAGAGGACAACGTTGTTGCGGTTGCGGTCCATCTCGATGACGCGGGCCTCGATGCGGGTGCCCATGTAGGAGGTGAGGTCCTTGACGCGACGGAGGTCGACGAGGGAAGCGGGCAGGAAGCCACGCAGGCCGATGTCAAGGATCAGGCCGCCCTTGACAACCTCGATAACCTCGCCCTCGACGTTCTCGCCGGAGTTGAACTTCTCCTCGATGCGGTTCCAAGCACGCTCGTACTCGGCACGCTTCTTGGACAGGACCAGACGACCGTCCTTGTCCTCCTTCTGGAGAACGAGGGCCTCGATGGGATCACCAAGTGCAACGATGTCTGCAGGGTTAGCGTCCTTGCGGATGGACAGCTCGCGGACCGGGATAACGCCCTCGGACTTAAATCCGATGTCAACGAGCACCTCGTCATGCTCGATCTTAACGACAGTGCCGTTAACGAGATCGCCCTCATCAAAGTCGGTAATCGTACCGTCGATGAGGTTGTTCATCTCCTCCTCGTTGACATCGTCAAGAGAGAAAATGGACGAGTTCTGAATCTCACTCAAAGGTGGACCCCTTTCGAACTACGGGGCCCCGATTGCTAGGACCTACAGAAGGGTGCGACAAGCACACAACGTTTAGGAACACTCGGGAGCCGACAGATACTGATGTGACGCTTATGCAATCACGTCCGTATAGATTACGGGGAAATCACTTCGATTTCAAGCGTGAACTGCGATTTTTTACTCGTATGGAGACTTTTTCGCAATCTTGTGAACGACTGTCTCCACAAGTTGACGATAAGCAGTGAAGCATACTGCTTTGGGGTAAAGTATCCCAGACATACGATTCTGGAACGATTTTTCGAGAAAGGTGCCCGCGTGCTCAAAGCAGTCGTTTTCGATATGGACGAGACGCTTCTTAGCATTAACCTCAATGCGTTCATCCTTCGCTATTTTAAGGATGTCTCATCGATGCTCGCGGATATCGGACGTCGCAGCCGCGGGGGCACGATGGCACGCCTCGGCACCATCCTGGTCGACCTCAACGCCAATCGTCGCAACAGTACGGACAATCGCACCAATCTTGAGTTTTACCAGGAAGAGGTTGAGCGCCGGTGCGGCATTTGCCTCTCGGACCCACTCATCTACGAGGCGTTTACCTACTACGATCGCGAAGTCCTGCCGTACAAGAATGACGAACTCATCAACGCCCATGCCATGCCGGGCGCACACGCCGCGCTCCAGGCCGTACAGGACGCAGGGCTGCGCTGCGCGCTCTTTACCAACCCCAGCTTTCCGCAGGGGGTCATCGAGTGCCGCATGGGTTGGGGCGACCTGGCCGACGCCCCCTTTGAGCTCGTCACGCACATGGGAAACGCCACCCGCTGCAAGCCTGATGCCACCTACTATCTAGAGCAGCTTCAGGTGATGGGGCTCGAACCGCACGAGGTCCTTATGGTGGGCAACGATCCCAAACGCGACTTCCCTAGCCCCGCCTGCGGCATTCAGACTGCCTATGTAGGCCAGGGCAAGCCCAACCGAGTCACCTGGCGCGGAACCATGGAAGGCTTCGCCCGCGACTTTAACGCCGTAGTAGAAGCCTTCTACGAACACCAAGTAGCCGACGAACTCTCGTAAGGGTTAGCCGTTGGGGACGTTCTAAAAAACTAGTCAAACAAGAACGTCCCCAACGGCTAGTCATTTAAGAACGTCCCCAATGACTACCTTTGTCACATTACAGGTTGAGCATAAGTCAGCGAAAACGTCCCTAAGCGAGCAATGTGCCTTGAAAGAGGAGGGCATAGGCCTTCTGGCCATGCCCGACGATTGAAAGGCAGATTGCCGCTTAGGGACGTTTGCAGCGTCGGCCGGTCCGCCGTTCGGCAGAACGGCGGAACCTCAGGCGTAACTAACAAACTCGAGTCTTGCCGATCATGATGTTGAGGATCTCGACGTCGGTGTCCTTCATGCCCACACGGCCCACGTAGCCCATGCTGGCGATTGTCTGCTCGACGGTATCCTGGATGAGGCCCTCACCGGCGCGGAAGCCGCGACCCTGCATGGCCATATCGTGACCCAGAATCGCCGCATCAACGGCAGCGGAAATCTTGGCGGCGCAGCTTGCCTTGGCGCCATCGCACACGATGCCGCCAACGTTGCCGAGCGTGTTCGAGACCGTCGCGCCAATCTGCTCGCGCGTGCCACCACACAGCCAGGTAATCGCGGCACCGGCACCGCATGCGGCGCAAATAGCACCGCAAAACGCCGAGAGCGCACCAATATAACTTTTGATATGCACGGCGATAAGATCGGACAGAATTACGGCGCGCACCAGGCGATCGTGGTCGCAGCGCAGGTACTCGGCATACTCCATGACGGGCAATGCGCAGGTAATGCCCTGATTGCCAGAGCCGCACACAATGGCGACCGGCAGCGCGCAACCGTTCATGCGGGCGTCGGACCCGGCGGCCGCACGGGCACGGGCACGGCAGGCGACGTCATCGGCACGAGCACCCAGCAACGTACGGCCCACCTCGGCGCCCCAAGCGTGCGCGAGGCCCTCGGCACTGATCGCACCGTTCAGCTCAATCTGGCGCTCAACGGCCGCGCGGACGCTCTCGATGTCGCCGCCCTCGATAAAGTCGATGATGGACTCGATCGACATGGGCGTGTCGGCGTTATCTGCCGCGCGCTCGGCCACGACGCGCTCGGCGCAGGCGGCGCACTCCCCCGCCGACTTGCCGCACACCGGAATACCGTCGAGCGTATGGCACGTGACATTGGTGTGGTGGTCGGTAATCTCGACGACCGCGGTATGGCCCCCGGCTGTGGCAGTCACCTTGATGTAGAGGTTGGGCACACCCTCGACAAGCGACACATCGCAGTAACCGGCATCGACGAGGAGCTCGGCCACGCGAGCACGATCTTCGTCGTTAACGCACTCGAGCACCTCGAGCGCGCTCTTGGCGTCACCGCCCACGGCACCCAGTACGGCCGCTGCTTCAATACCGTGCATACCGCCCGAATTGGGCACGGTCACGCTCTTAACGTTCTTGATGATGTTGCCCGAGCAGGCAACGTCCATATGATCGGGCTCGCAACCGAGTGTCTGGCTCGCCAGCGCCGCTGCATAGGCAACGGCAATAGGCTCGGTGCAGCCGAGCGCACAGACAAGCTCGCGGTTCAAGACATCGCAAAAAGCGGCATCGCGGATGGAATCGGTAGGCATAGGTATCTCCTGCTTACATAACGGACTGGACTCTCGATAATAGTTAGCTCTTTTATTTGATAACAATGCATCAAAAACCGCAACCATAGTTCCGACGGACGGCGTTCAAGCGCAATCCGACGGCATTCATTCATGAAAAGCCGGTCTTGTTGCATGCTAAAGCGTTTGACCAAAAAACGCCCGAGCGTTTACACAAAAGTCGCGCTATCATGCAGTCGAACGCGGTAAAACCTTTAGCAATTCCGCCGCACGGACCAGAGAGGAACCACTCATGAAGATTGGTATCGGTAACGACCACGCCGCCGTCGAGCTCAAGAACATCATTTCCGAGCACCTGAAGGAGCGCGGCTGTGAGGTCGTGAACTTTGGAACCGACACCTCCGAGAGCTTTGATTACCCCATCGCCGGCTACAAGGTGGGTAAGGCCGTTGCCAACGGCGACGTCGACCTGGGCATCCTGATCTGCGGCACCGGCGTCGGCATCAGCCTGGCTGCCAACAAGGTGGAGGGCGTTCGCGCCGTCGTGTGCTCCGAGCCCTTCAGCGCCAAGCTCTCGCGCATGCACAACAATACCAACGTGCTCGCCTTTGGCGCCCGCGTCGTGGGCTCCGAGCTCGCCAAGATGATTGTCGACGAGTGGCTCGACGCCGAGTTTGAGGGCGGTCGTCACGAGCGTCGCGTCAATCTCCTCAACGAGATCGACCAGACGCGCGGCCTTAAGATCGTCGACGAAGCCTAAAGATTCACAAAGCCATACGCTAACGCCAGCCCCCGCCCGGAAGAAACATCCGGACGGGGGCTCTTTAGTAGATTTGTGGGCGTTTACCAAAATCTACTGGAATAAAAAGGGCGCCGCGGATGGAGTTCCGCGGCGCTCAAGCCACACGCTAACAGCTTTAAGGAGTCAAAGCTGGTTTAGCCAAAAAAGCGCTTGATCTCGATCTCGGCGTTCTCCAGGCAGTCGGAGCCATGGATCACGTTGGCGTTGACATCGACGGCAAAGTCGCCGCGAATGGTGCCGGGAGCGGCATCAAGCGGGTTGGTGGCGCCCATAAGGGTGCGCATCTTGGAGACAGCGGAGAGACCGGAAACGACCATCTTGACGACCGGACCGCTCGTCATAAAGTCACACAGACCGCCAAAGAAGGGCTTATCGGCCAGATGAGCATAGTGCTCCTCGACGGTGGCGCGCTCAAGCGTGGTCATCTCCATGCGCTCGATAACAAGGCCGCTGCGCTCGATACGAGCAACGATCTCGCCGATCTTGCGATCGCGCACGGCGTCGGGCTTAATCATGATGAAGGTCTTCTCGATAGCCATAAGGTAGCCTTTCAAGTAGGTTCGCGCGTGCCCAAGTCCCATTCCGGCACCCGCCTGGACTGCATCGTAACAGAGTTCTAGCTGCAGTTAAACAAAAAGCCGTTTATTGAAGCGTTATTATTTATTGAAGCGCTCCATATGTGTCACTTCTGTTCCGAAGCCCGACTAGAGTACCATCCGCCCCACTTCCAACTGCACCGAACAGAACGGACGGTCGATTGCCGCCCGTGAACGCACCCCCTTCACAACCTGCGCAAATGTCCTACAAAAGTTCTCGACAAGCTCTTTCCTTCTCTATAACAAAACGGGCGCCTACCGTAGCGGGCACCCGTAAAGGCAAGATATGGTGAACGCACCAGACAGACGCATCCAATAAGCTAATTAGCTCCGTGGCCCATCTCGACGACCTTAGTCAACGAGCCAAACACACCCTCATCGGCCGCAAGCTGCGCTTCGGCGCGCCCCAACTGCACGGCAACGGCGGCGGGAGCGGTGCCGCCCTCGGTCGTGCGCGCGGCGACAATCGACGGGATGTCAAGCGCCTCGGTAATATCGCGCTCAAAGAGCGGGCTTGCTTCCTGGAACACCTCAAACGGCAGGTCCTCAAGATTGCAGCCACGCTTCTCACACATCAGGACCAAATGCCCCACCACGGCGTGCGCCTCGCGGAACGGCAGACCACGCTTAGCCAGGTAGTCGGCAACGTCGGTGGCGGCAAGGTGACCCACGCCGCACTCGCGTGCCATGGCGCCCTCGTTGACGGTCCAAGTCGAAATCATACCGGCCATAACCGACAGGCACTGCATGAGCGTGCGGGCGGTATCGAGCGCGCCCTCCTTGTCCTCCTGCAGGTCCTTGTTATAGGCCAACGGCAGACCCTTCATGGTCACCAGCAGCTGGACCAGGTTGCCGTACACGCGACCGCTCTTGCCGCGAATAAGCTCGGCAAAGTCGGGGTTTTTCTTCTGAGGCATGATGGACGAGCCGGTGGAGTACGAATCGGACAGCGTGATAAAGCCAAATTCAGAGCTCGACCACAGCACGATCTCCTCGGAAAGACGCGACAGGTGCATGGCCATGACGGAGCCGGCGTAATGCAGATCGAGCAGGAAATCACGGTCGGAAACAGCATCGAGTGAGTTAGGAATCACACCCGCAAAGCCAAGCTCGGCAGCCGTCATCTGGCGATCGAGCGGATAGCTCGTACCGGCAAGCGCAGCAGCACCCAGCGGGCAGTTGTCGGCGGCATCAAAGGCGGCCTTCAGACGTGTAAAGTCGCGCGCGAACATCCAGGAATACGCCAGCAGATGATGTGACAGCAGCACGGGCTGAGCATGCTGCATGTGCGTGTAACCCGGCAGAATCACCTTGTCGTACTTCTTGGCCGCATCCACCAGCACGTGGCGCAACTGCAGGTTGGCCTCCATGAGCTCCTTGGCCAACGCCTTGACGCCCAGGCGCGTATCGGTCGCCACCTGGTCGTTGCGCGAACGCCCGGTATGCAAGCGCTTGCCGGCCTCGCCGATGCGACGCGTCAGCTCGCTCTCGATGGACATATGGATGTCCTCGTCGTTGATATCGAAGGTGAAGTTGCCGGCATCGATATCCTGTTCGATTCCGGTCAGGCCCTCGGAAATCGCCTGCTCATCCTCGGCACTGATGATGCCCTGGGCCGCCAGCATCTTGGCATGCGCCTTAGAACCGGCAATATCCTGCTTATAGAGATGTTTGTCGACCGGCAGCGACGCGCCAAACTCCTGCGTAACCTCGGCCACTCCCGCCTCAAAACGACCGCCCCAAAGAGCCATGGAACCGTCCCCTTTCTCCAAATACCAAAACAAGCGCCCAAAGCAATGAGCCATGTCGCTAAAGCGATTTTTCAACCGCTAGTTTTACACATTCCCCACCGTGCACGGGGCCATGTAGCTAATATGCAAAGAAGTGACGCACGAGGCACTTGGTGCCCAACTTCTCCCTCCGGATGTTGCCTTGCGAACCATCGATCCAGGCCTTCAGGCTCACAGGAACGTCCTCGACCTTTGCAGCATCGAACTCGGGCGCGAGGGCAAGTAAGGCATGCGCGATAGCGTTGGACATAATGGATACTCCTCATATATAGGCCCAGAGCCGCCAAATTGATAGAAGGAGCCCCGCCGGACAACCCCGGCGGGGCTCGGACTCAGCCGCAGACGCGGCATCATATATGCGGGCGGAACGTAGGGGCCACCGATGTTAAGAAGTGTCAGCAAGCATAACGAAAGGTAGGGACCCCGTGCGCCCGTTATGTATCACGCGGATGGGCCGCGCGGATACCAAGGAAAGGAGGCGCTAGGCCTGAGCGGCAGCGGAGCTGGGACCCTGGACCTTTGCCCACGTCTTGAGCGACAGCGTATCGATCTCGATAAAGCCGGCGCTGGCCTTCTCGTCAAACGTGGTGTCGCGGTCGTAGGTAGCCAGACCGTAGTCGTAGAGGCTGAAGGGGCTCTTGCGGCCGACGACATGACAGTTGCCCTTAAAGAACTTCAGACGGACGGTACCGGTCACGAACTTCTGGGTGTCGGCCATAAAGGCGTCGAGCGCGTTTTTGAGCGGGCTGTACCACTGGCCATTGTACACGGCGGTGGCCCAATCCTGCTCGAGCTTAATCTTGGTCTTGAGCAGGTCGCCCTCAACGCAGATATCCTCAAGCGCCTTGTGGGCAGTGATGAGCGTCAGGGCGCCGGGAACCTCGTAGCACTCGCGGCTCTTGAGGCCCACCAGACGATCCTCGACCAGGTCCAGGCGACCAAAGCCGTTGTCGCCCGAAATCTTGTTGAGGGCGATGACGATCTCGGAGAGCTTCATCTTCTTGCCGTCGACGGCGACGGGCTTGCCCGCCTCAAACTCAATCTCGGTATACGTCGGGGTGTCGGGCGTGTCCTCGGGATTCTTGGTCATAACCCAGGCGTCATCGAGCGGCTCGTTCCAGGGATCCTCCAGGTGGCCGCACTCAATGGCACGACCCCACAGGTTATCGTCGATGGAATAGGGGTTGTCATTGGCACCCTCGGGAACCGGCACGTTGTGGGCGTGAGCATAGGCGACCTCGTCGGGACGGCACTTCAGATCCCACTCGCGAACCGGGGCGATAACCTTAAGCTCGGGGTCGAGGGCCTTGACGGCAGCCTCAAAACGAACCTGGTCGTTACCCTTGCCGGTGCAGCCGTGAGCGACGTAGGTCGCGCCAAACTCGTGAGCGACCTCGACAAGCTTCTTGGCGAGCAACGGGCGGGACAGGGCGGAGAGCAGCGGATACTTGTTCTCGTACATAGAGTTTGCGGCGATAGCCTTAGTCAGGAACTCATCGGAGAACTCGTCGCGCAGATCGAGCACCTGGCAATCCAGAACGCCCAGGTCGAGGGCCTTCTGCTTCTTGGCGTCCAGACCGGTCTCCTCCTGGCCCACGTTGCCGCAGACACAAACAACATCGAGATTCTTCTCGTCCTGGAGCCACTTGACACATACGGATGTATCAAGACCACCGGAATATGCGAGAACGACTTTTTCCTTGCTCATGGCTGTTTCCTTTCGCCCTTGGTAGCTAGTTAGAACATCGGTCAGTTGCAAGTCATTTCGAGGTCAAAAACCGTGCAATATCAGGTTAAATAGCAAAAAGCAGCACAACATGCCCTAGAAACATGCAGCAATGTCGTGCTAAAACCCAACGACCTCAAAATGACTCTGTTGAGGCAATTCGCCCCATACGGACAGAGACGATTGTTATCGTCGTCGGGAAATTGCGCGCTGGCGTCGGATGGCATTGTCTGCAGTAGTGATGATCTTTACGAACTGCATCTGCCTCTCCTTTCACCTATCGCCGGGCGCAATTCTAATATCGCAAACGGTACCTTTTCCTCGGTAAGCGGTGCTTTTGCCGTCTCCGTTTTCGATGGTCGCTATATTACGCTAAAGTGCCTGCTGTACAAGCGACAAATTCAAATTTCTGAAAAGTTTTTTCATTAGTTTGTGAATTGCAGTGCAAGTACGCACCATTCCTGCGAAAATACGCTCGATTACATAGCAGAGGGTCATTACGCCCGAAACAATCTGGAAACGGAAAGGCGCATTTATGCAGACTTATGAATCAGACGCCAACATCGGCAACATTAAACTCATCGCCGTCGACATGGACAAGACGCTGCTCACCGACGAGCGCGTGTTGCCGCAGGGTCTTGATGAGCGTCTGGACAAGCTCGCCGACGCCGGCATCGTATTCTGCCCCGCCAGCGGACGTCCCGCTCCCAAGCTCGAGGAGATGTTCGAGGGCATCAAGAACCGCCTTGCTTTTTGTCCCGACAACGGAGCCTGCGTCATCTATCGCGGCAGCTATATCTATAAGAGCAACATCGATGTGGCGCTGTATCAGCAGGTGCTCGCTCGTGCCTCGGAGGACCCGCGCGCCGTTCCCGTCCTGTGCTGCTACGACGAGTTCTATGTGCTCGCCCGCGACCATCAATTCCACGACGAGATCAGCGTCTACTACAACACGATCAACTACGTCGACACCTTTGAGGGCATTGATATCGAGTCCAATAAGATCTCGATCTTTTTCCCTGCCTACGATGCCGAGCCCGCGTTCCGCGAGACCTATAACCCCGCGTTCTCGGATCAGCTCTATGTCACCAATGCCGGCCGCGAGTGGATCGACTTTATGAACCTGGGTGTCGACAAGGGCGCCGGCGTCGCGCATCTGTGCGAGCAGTTGGGCATTGATATCGCCGATGCCGCCGCCGTGGGCGATACCTACAACGACATCCCCATGCTGGAGCGCGTCGGACACAGCTTTATCGTGGACAATGCCGAGGAGCACATGAACGCGCATGCCAAGTGGCGTATTCCGAGCAACAACGACGGGGGCGTACTGACGCTCATCGACGCCATCTTGGCGGCTCGTTAACGTGGCTCGTCGGGCCTGGCCGGGCGTCGCGGGTTAACTTTTCGCTCGGTCAGGTCCTGCGCAAGACGAAAGCCACATTAAGTGGCTTTCTTTGCGTGCGGAATCTACGAAAAGTTAACCCGCGACGCCCGGCCAGGCCCTAGGTTTACTTACCTGCCGCCAAGATGGCGTCTTGAGTGTCTAGATACTTAGCTGAAATGATTTGAGCAGAGGGGAGCCCCTTGTTGGAAGGGGCTCCCCTCTGTTTTGGTTTACTGTGGGACAAATTAATCAGTAGTGTTTGTCCCAAATCTTAAGTATGTGGGGGCTTGCGCCTGGGCGAGCTTGCCTTACGGAGTGCTTTCCTATTTCGCGTCGGCCCAGGTTACTCCGGTTGAGGCTTCGGCGATCAACGGGACGCGGAGGTCTACTACGTGTTCCATGACGTCGCGGACCATGGCGGTGAGGCGCTCGACTTCGTTGACGGGGCACTCAAAGTCCAGTTCGTCGTGTACCTGCAGAATCATGTGGGCGGCAAAGCCCTCTTCTTCCAGACGGCGGCTCACGCGGGCCATCGCGATCTTGATGATGTCGGCCGCAGTGCCCTGCATGGGGTGGTTCATGGCCGTGCGCTCGCCAAAGCCGCGGAGTTGCGGGTTTTTGGCCTTGAGCTCGGGAATATGGCGTCTGCGGCCATACATGGTCTCGGCATAGCCCGTCTGCTTGGCACGTGCCACCACGTTGTCGAGGAACTTGCGCACGCCCGGGTAGGCCTCGTAGTAGCGATCGATCATGTCGCGCGCCTCGGCCATCGAGATGTGCAGCGACTGCGACAGGCCATAGGCCTGCTGGCCGTACACAATGCCAAAGTTCACGGCCTTGGCGCGGCTGCGCAGGTCGGGTGTCACCTCGGACACCGGCACGCCAAATACGCGCGCGGCCGTCTCGGCATGGAAGTCCTCGCCCTCGTTGAAGGCGCGCACCAGGTGCTCGTCACCCGAAAGATGCGCGAGCAGGCGCAGCTCGATCTGCGAGTAGTCCACCGCCAAAAAGACGCTGCCCTCGCCCGCCGAGAACGCCGTCTTGACGGTACGACCCAGCTCAGAGCGCGTCGGAATGTTCTGCAGGTTCGGGTCGCTCGAGGACAGACGTCCCGTTGCGGTAATGGTCTGGTTGTACGTGGTGTGCACGCGACCGTCACCACGGCGCAGCGGGCCCAGCGTGTCCAGATAGGTCGACTTAATCTTGGACTTCTCGCGCCAGTCCAAAATCAGGCGCACGATCTCGTGGTCGCGGGCAAGGTCGCTCAACACCTTGGCGTTGGTCGAATAGTAGCCGCGCTTGGTCTTTTTGAGGCCCTTGGTCGGAAGCCCCATAACATCAAACAGCACGTGCGAGAGCTGCATGGGGCTGCCGATGTTAAAGGTCTCGTCGCCAGCCAGGTCGCGAATGCTGCGCTCAACCTCGGAAATCTGGGTCGCCAGGCCCTCGGACAGACTGTGCAGGCGGTCGGGGTCCACGAGCATGCCCGCGCGCTCCATCTTGGCAAGCACCGGCACGAGCGGCATCTCGATGCCATCGAACACGTTGGCGGCATTCTCACGGGCCATGCACTCGCGCAACGGTGCCACGAGCGCCAGCGTCAAGGCCGCAGTACGGGCGGCAGGCGCAGGAGCGTCCTCGCCGGCACCCTCTGCGCCGCGCGCCGCAGGCAGCGCCATCTGCAGATAGGTATCGGCCAGATACGCCTCATCGAACTCGGAGCGATCGGAATCCAGCAGATAGGCAGCGACCACGGTATCGAAGATACGCGTGGAATCAGCGGACAGCGGGTCCATGAGCTCGGGCTCAGAAGAGTCGACGGGCGAAAGCTCATGCAGCAGCGCCTTCGTATCCGGGCTCGCCACACGGCCTTCCATAAACAGACGCGCGAGCACGCCGGCAATCACGCCGTGGGCGAAGTTGAAGCCCTCAACCTCAGCCGCCGCACCGCTGTCGCCCTCCTCGAGCGCAAACAGGCCCTTGGACGTCGCCAACCACAGCGTGCGCGTCAGCCCAAAGAGCGCGCCCTCTTCCTTGTCATCGTCCACCACGGCGGCGACCCACTCGCCGACATCAATCGCGCGGGAGACCTCATCTGCAACGGCACCAAGCGCGTCAGTATCGCCGGCGGCTGCGCGCAAAACGGCGGGCATCTCAAACGTGCTGACAGTGGCAGCAGCGCCACCCTCGCCGCCGATCAGCGCCAAGAAACGGTTCTGCATGGCGGTGATGCCGAGCGTGCCCAGTGCCGCGGAAACCTCATCGGCGGAAAACGCCGGGAAGGACGTCGCCTCAAAATCGAGCTCAACGGGTGCATCGGTGCGGATGGTTGCGACCTTGCGGCTCAGCAGCGCATCATCGATGTGCGCGCGCAGGTTTTCTCCCATCTTGCCCTTGACCTCGTCGGCGTGTGCGATGACCTCGTCCAGGCTACCGTACTGCGCAATGAGCGCGCTCGCCTTTTTGGGGCCGATGCCCGGCACGCCGGGGATGTTGTCGGACGTGTCGCCCTTCAGACCATAAAAATCGGGCACGAGCGCCGGCGTGATGCCGTGATACAGATCGTCCACGCTCTCGGGCGTCATGATCGCCACGTCGGACAGGCCCTTGCGGGTCGAGACCACGTTAACGTGCTCGGTCACGAGCTGATACATATCGCGATCACCGGTCACCAGCAACATATCACAGCCGGCCTGCTCGCCCAGGCGCGCCATAGTGCCCAAGATGTCATCGCCTTCCCAGCCCTCGGACTGCAAAATCGGCACGTTGAGTGCGGCGAGCAGCTCCTTAATCATGGGAAACTGTGCGTGCAGATCGGGGTCCATGGGCGGGCGCTGAGCCTTGTACTGCGGCAGCATCTCCATGCGCACGCGCGGCTTGCCCTTGTCAAACGCCACGACAACGCCGTCGGGATTAAAGGCGTCAATCATCTTGAGGAACATATTCAAAAAGCCAAAGATCGCGTTGGTGGGACGACCGTCCGGCGCGTTCATGGTGGGCGGCACGGCGTGGAAGGCGCGGTGCATGAGCGAGTTGCCGTCGATGACGGCAAAGGTACGGCGCTTGTCAGACATATTGAATACCTCGCTTTGGGCTGGGCACGGCTTGCTCACACCAGTTTACACGCTCCCCGCCCCACAGCCACAGCACATCAAGCTTCCCCGCCGCCGCGGGCCCGCGCGTGATACGATGGCTCACGGTACATCAACCAGCACGATCGATCCGAAAGGAGCCTGCGTCATGGAGCGTCCCTGCGCATGGAAAAAGTACACGCCACAGCAAATCGAGGAGCTCGAGGAGCTTTGCCGCGGCTATAAGCAGTTTTTGAGCGAGAACAAGACCGAGCGCTTGTGCGTCAAGACCGGCATCAAGATGGCCGAGGAGGCGGGCTACGTCGACCTGGAGACTGTGATCGCCGAGGGCCGCGAGCTCAAGGCCGGCGACAAGGTGTTCGCCGCCAACCACGGCAAGGACCTGATGCTCGTCAACCTGGGAACCGCCCCGCTCGAGCAGGGCTTTAACATCCTGGGCGCCCACGTGGACTCGCCGCGCCTGGACCTCAAGCAGAACCCCGCCTTCGAGGCCGGCGACATGGCTTATCTCGACACGCACTACTATGGCGGCGTCAAGAGCTACCACTGGGTCGCTTCCCCGCTCGCACTCGTAGGCGTCATCTGCAAAAAGGACGGCACCACCGTCGACATCAACATCGGTGACAAGGCCGACGACCCGGTCTTTACCATCTCCGACCTGCTGATCCACCTCTCGAGCGAGCAGATGGCCAAGCCCGCCAAGGACGCCGTCGACGCCGAGATCCTCGACGTGATCGTGGGCGGCCGCCCCGTCAAGTTTGACGAGGACGACAAGGACGCCCCCAAGGAGCCCGTCAAGCAGATGTTCCTGGACATCCTCAAGGAGCAGTACGCCGTCGAGGAGGAGGACTTCCTCTCCGCCGAGATCGAGGTCGTGCCCGCCGGCCCGGCCCGCGACATGGGCCTCGACCGCTCCATGATTCTGGGCTATGGCCACGACGACCGCGTCTGTGCCTACCCCTCCATGCTCGCCCAGATCAATGTGGCCAATGTCGAGCGCACGAGCATCACGCTCATTGTCGACAAGGAGGAGATCGGCTCCGTGGGCGCCACCGGCATGACGAGCCGCTTCTTCGAGAACACCGTCGCCGAGATCATGACGCTCGCCGGCGAGGATAGCCCGCTGGCCCTGCGCCGCGCGCTCGCCCGCAGCCGCATGCTCTCCTCTGACGTGTCTGCCGGCTTCGACCCGGGCTATGCTGGCAAGTTCGAGACCAAGAACGCAGCCTTCATGGGTCGCGGCCTGTGCTTTAACAAGTACACGGGCAGCCGCGGCAAGGGCGGCTCCAACGACGCCGACGCCGAGTATGTGGCCCTCATCCGCGACATCATGGACGAGGCAGGCGTGGACTTCCAGACCTGCGAGCTCGGCCGCGTCAACGCGGGCGGCGGCGGCACCATCGCCTACATCATGGCCAAGTACGGCATGAACGTCATCGACTCCGGCGTTGCCGTCCTGTCCATGCACGCCCTGTGGGAGGTCGCCAACAAGGCCGATATCTACGAGGCCTACCGCGGCTACAAGGCCTTCATCGAGCGCGCCTAACCAACCCTTCGTCAGTTGCGGTGAAATACGGACTAAACTGGCCCACAAACGGCCAAGACAGACCGTATTCCACCGCAACTTCCTTTTTGGCAGAGGAGAGTCCATGCTGCAGGTCATCATTTCGCCCGCCAAGCAAATGCGCGCGGCCCAAGATGCTTTTGAAGTCCAGGGCATTCCACCCTCTGCGCACGAGACGGCTCGCCTCCACCGCGCATTGCTAGATATCGAGCGGAATGAAGGCAGCGGCGGCCTGCAGGCGCTGTGGAACGTGAGTGACAAACTGCTGGGACCTTGCCTCAACACCCTGCGTGAGTTCCGGCCCATCCTGAATAACGGCGATCTCGACAATCCCGCACTCGCCCGCCACCTCTCCCCTGCCGTCATGTCCTATCACGGCATTCAATACGAGAGCATGGCGCCCGAGGTGATGGATTCCGCGCAGCTCGCATGGCTGCAAGACCATCTGTGGATCCTCTCGGGCCTTTACGGATGCGCACGCCCCTTCCACGGCGTGTCGCCCTATCGGCTCGAAATGGGGGCGAAGCTTGCCGTCGACGATGCCCGAGACCTCTACGCGTTTTGGGGCGACAAACTCGCACGGGTCATCGCTCCGGCGGGCTCCAACGCTACGATCGTCAACCTTGCCAGCGTGGAATACGCCAAAGCCGTCCTGCCCCATGCTGCACAGGATACAACGGTTATCACCTGCCTTTTTGGCGAAGACGTCCGCAACGATAAGCCCGTTCAGCGATCGACCGCCAGCAAAAAGGCGCGCGGCTCCATGGTGCGCTGGATGGCAGAAAACAAGCTCGAGGATGTAAGCGGGCTCACCGCATTCAACATCGGCTATCGTCACATCCCCGAGCTTTCAGACAAAAACACCCTGGTTTTCATGAACGCGCAGGCACAATAGGCCCGCCGTTTCCAAACACTCCGTTACTCCGCCAAGCCATCGGCCTTTGCAATCCCGTTTGTCGAACCGTCCTGATAGACAATCTTGACGTGCTCAACCTCGGACACCGCAACACCCGTCGGAGGCTCCAGACGCCATTCCGTCAGGGCGATATCCATAGTCGTGGGCACATCTCCTTGATCTTTGAGCTTCACCGTCAGCGTTTTGAGCGCCGCATCATACGTCACGCGTTCGATTTCCTCACCAGGAATAGACCCACCGCTCAGCTGAAGCTGGACAAATCCATCGCGCGAATACCAATAGTCGCCCGGCGCGGCAACGGTATTGCCGCCCGTAACCTTCACTGTCATGATCGGCAGGGCATCGTCGGCCTCGAACTCCCATGCAGCGCCGCCGTGACCGCCAAACGTCCAGATAAAAAAGGCAATCACCAGCACGGCAAGCACCGCAAAACCAATCGCGACAAGGCCATGGTGCGCACGGCTTTCCTCGGCCGATACATCCCATTGCGTCTCTCGATATAGATGCTTGTCTTCCATGTTCGCCTCCCCACAGGCACGCTCGTTGGCCCAATCGTACCCATTCAGGCTATACTTGAGCCCATGACATAACGGGGAGCTTGCAGGACAAGACGACAGGCTGAGATTGGGCGCGCCCGCCCTGACCCGCAAACCTGATATGGGTAATGCCAACGAAGGGAGCCGTGCCAATGAGCACACAGACCGAGCCCAAGCTCGTCACACAAATCGACTTCGCCCGCGCCGGGCAGATCACACCGCAGATGAAGGAGGTCGCCGAGCGCGAGCATCGCGACCCCGAGTACATCCGCGAGCGCGTGGCCGACGGCCGCATCGCCATTCCCGCCAACATCGTGCATATCAAAAAGGGCATGCGCGCCTTTGGTGTCGGCGAGGGCCTGGCCACCAAGGTCAACGTCAACCTGGGCATCTCGGGCGACAAGGCCGATGCCGCCGAGGAGTGGAAGAAGGTCAAGATCGCCGAGGACTACGGCGCCGACGCCATCATGGACCTCTCCAACTCGGGCAAGACGCGCCAGTTCCGCCAGCAGCTCATCGACGAGACGCCGCTCATGGTGGGCACGGTGCCCATGTACGACGCCATCGGCTACATGGAAAAGCCGCTGGTCAAGCTTACCAAGGACGACCTGCTCGAGGTCGTGCGCGCACACGCCGAGGACGGCGTGGACTTTATGACCATCCACTGCGGCATCAACAAATCGGTCATCAAGACCTTTAAGGAGACCGGCCGCCTGATGAACATCGTCAGCCGCGGCGGCTCGCTGCTGTTTGGCTGGATGGAGGTCACCGGCAACGAGAACCCCTTCTACGAGTTTTACGACGAGGTGCTCGAGATCTGCCACGAGTACGATGTGACGATCTCGCTCGGCGACTCCTGCCGCCCGGGCTGTCTCTACGACTCCAACGACGCCACCGAGACCGCCGAGATGATCGAGCTGGGCAAGCTGTGCAAGCGCGCCTGGGCCGCCGGCGTCCAGGTCATGGTCGAGGGCCCGGGCCACATGGCGCTCGACGAGATCGCCGCCAACATGAAACTGCAGAAGCGTCTGTGCCACAACGCCCCGTTCTATGTGCTCGGGCCGCTGGTGACCGATATCGGCGTGGGTTACGACCACATCACCGCTGCCATCGGCGGCGCCATCTCCGCCAGCTCCGGCGCCGACTTCCTGTGCTACGTGACGCCGGCCGAGCACTTGTGCCTGCCCAACGCCCAGGACGTGCTCGATGGCCTCATGGCCACCAAGATTGCCGCGCACGCCGCCGATATCGCCAAGAAGGTGCCGCACGCCCGCGACATGGATGACAAGATGGGCCAGGCACGTCGCAAGCTCGACTGGGATGCCATGTGGAAGTGTGCTCTCGATCCGGTCACCGGTAAGAAGCGCTACGAGGAATCCCCCGCCGCCACCGAGGGCACCTGCACCATGTGCGGCAAGATGTGCGCCGTCCGCACCGTTAACAAGGTGTTCGAAGGCACGACGATCGACCTCGGCATGGAGGACTAACTCGTCATCGGAGCCACAATCGGTAACATGGTGTTCGTCAATTGTTGACGTGTGAACATTTGCTTACATTTGCGTAAAGATTGCATCGCCCGCCCGGGTTCGACATAGAGTCGGCCCGGGCATCTTTATAATGCTGGCTTAAAGACCCATTTGATTCCGACCGAACAAGGGAGCAAACATGGATCGCAGTAAGGTACCTGCCGTCCTGTCCATCGCAGGATCCGATTCCAGCGGCGGCGCCGGCATTCAGGCCGACATCAAGACCATCACGGCGCACCGCCTGTATGCCGAGACGGCCATCACCGCCATCACCGCACAAAACACGCTCGGTGTCACCGCCGTGCAGAATATCTCCCCTGATATCGTCGCTGCGCAGATCGACGCCGTATTTGACGATATCCGCCCCAGCGCCGTCAAGATCGGCATGGTTTCCTCTGCCGAGATTATCGAGGTTATCGCCGACCGCCTGAGCGCCTGGAACGCGACAAACGTGGTCGTCGACCCCGTCATGGTAGCCACCTCGGGCGCACGGCTGATTGCCGAAGATGCCGCCGAGGCGCTCACCCGCCGCCTGTTCCCACTAGCAACCGTCATCACGCCCAATATTCCCGAGGCCATGGCCCTGCTTGACTACGAGGTCGACTCCGAGCGCACACAGCAAAATGCTGCCATGCTCCTCACCCGCCGCTTTGGTTGCGCATCCCTCGTTAAGGGTGGGCATCTTGTCAACGAGGCTAACGATGTATTGGCCGAACCCGCACCACTCGATGACGAGGGCAACCATCTGGGCGATCCGCTCACCACGTGGTTCCGCCACAAGCGCATCGAGACCGACAACACACACGGCACCGGCTGCACGCTTTCGTCCGCCATCGCCTGCGCGCTGGCCCAGGGCATGGATCTTGCCGACGCCGTCAACGGCGGCAAGGCCTACCTAACCGGCGCTCTGGCCGCCGGCCTGAACATGGGCAAAGGCTCCGGCCCTGTCAACCACATGTGGCAGTACTAAATAGCCAGTAACCTGCCAAAAAGGGACAGGCTACCTTGCACCAAAAACCGTCGCAACATTCGATGAAAATCGTGCAAACGCAAAAAATCATTAAATGTTGCGACGGTTTGATTTTAGATAGCGGTCGAGCAAAGGACCAGAGCGCCTATTCGTCGGCGAGTTGAATTCCCAACAAACCCGAGAGTGCCAGCGCCTGCTCGGCATTGACCGTCAAGCCACGCAACTCATGGTAATCGCCCGAAACAACGGGCGCTGCAAATGTACAGCGCGACACATCAACGCCGGAAAGCGACGTCTTGAACACATCAACACGCGTCAGGTCACAGCCATCCAGGCGTATCTGAACCAGCTTGGCACCCTGAAACGCAGCCTCTCTCAGACGTGTATCGCATGCTGTCATAGGGCCAATGCGTCCCTCCGAAAGGTTCGCATAGCTCAAATCGCACGATCCAAACGACACGCTCGACAGGCGCGCCTTGAGCAAGTTGAGTCCCGGTGCCGAGCAGTCAACGAAGTCACAGCGGCTGAGCCAGCAGCCTTCCATGTTGCAGCGGATAAAGCGGCAACCGCGAAACACCACGTCGCGAAACGTCGAGCCGCTCCAGTCAACGCTATCGAACTCGCAAGATCGGAACACAACGCCATCGAAGGTCGCGCCGTTCGCCACGTCGTAGGCAAGATCCAAATCCTCAAAAGCGGTATTGGAGACGAGCTCATCGCCCTCGGCAAAGAGGTCGATGAGCTCGTCCATGCCCATATGGCAGCCAATCCGTTCGTTTACCCGGGCAAAACCACCACAAAGGTGCCTGTCCCCTTTGCGGTGGCTTGGGGTCGCGCTACTCACCGAGCATCTCTTGGAGCTTGGCTGCCACGGCATGTCCCAAGCTCTCGTGGCTTTCGGGCATCATATGCAGATAGTCGATATCGCCCGGCTCGGCAAACTCGGCGGCATTCAAAAAGTCGCAGCCAAACTGCTCAGCTACGTGCGCATAGTATTCAGCAAAATGCTCCGAGGCCTCGACGGAACGCTCGTCAAAATCGGTCATATATACATCGGCGATTTGGGGCTTGATCTTGATAGGTGCCATCAGCAGAATACGCGGGCAGGGTGCGGCATTGGTCCAGGGAAATGCACGCACCGCGCGAATCAGCGCCATGGTGCCACGGGCAATATCGGAGGCCGTCACACCAAAGACCGTCTTGCAATCGTTAGTTCCCAGCATAATAACGATCGCATCCAGCGGCTTATGAGCCTCGAGCAGCATCGGCAGCGCGCGGATGCCGTTAAGATTGGTGTCCAGATGGCACATATCGTCGCGTACCGTCGTGCGGCCGTTGAGGCCTTCTTCAATTACATGCCAGCCCTCGCCTAAATCACGTTGGGCCACGCCACACCAGCGCACATCCTGCGCATAGCGCACCGAAATGCCATCGCGCATACCAGCCGGATCATAGCCATAGGTGTTGCTGTCACCAAAGCACAGAACGTTTTTCATCGTAAGCTCCCCACTCAATAAAAAGCCGACGGGAGCAGCCCCCGTCGGCTCGGCATGTCGCATCACGTGCACCGTTTACAGGTACTTGCGCCAGTCGTCGTCATCCTCATCGTCCTCGGCAGCGGCCTGAGCCTGCTCGGCGGCACGGGCGGCTGCGGCGCGGGCGGCAACCTGAGCATAGGACTCCTCGTTTCGCTCGGGGAAGTTTGCCAGCACGTGCTCGAATTTGGCGAAGTCCTCGTCCCAGCGCGTAGAGGGCACGGCAAAGAAGACCTGCTTGACCTTGAAGTCGCCCGATGCGAGCTCCTTGCGGAAGAGCTCGGCCACGGCCTCGGCATCAAAGCCGTTGTTGTCGCAGCCCCATGCGCCCAGCACGAGCTTCTCGCGACCCAACTCGTCGCAGATGGCGAGCACAAAGCGGATGCGGTCGCGCAGGGCATCCAGCAGAGCATCGTCGCTCACGCGATACTCCTGGCGGGCACGCTTGACGTTGGGCGCGGCGGCCACGATCACGTCGGCATAGGCGTGCACATGCTTGCGCTCGAAGCGCACCGCGGGCACCACCAGCGCACGGTTGCGGTACAGCTCACAGTTGATGTTGCGGCGACGGTTCTCACCGTACCACTTACGCTGCCTATCGAGAACGTTGTACAGATACGAATCGGCGCACAGCGTGGCCTCCTGGCCCAGATAACCCTGAATATATCCACCGCCCGGATTGGTAAACGAGGCAAAGGCGAGCACGGCCATGTCGCAGAACTGCGCATAGCCGCGACCGTTATCGAGGATTGTCTGCGTGGCGGAGGCATCGAGCACAGTGACCTCGGGCAGAACCGGAGCGGGCTCCTCAGCAGGCGCGGACTCAGCTTCGGCGATTTCCTCGGCAGGCTCCTCGACGGGCTCGGGCGCTGCCTCGGTCTCGGGCGCTGCCTCGACCTCGGCAGTCTCCGCGTCCTCGACGTCCTCGGCGACCTGCTCTTCGGGGGCCACAGCAGTCTGAACCTTGGCCTTCATCGCCGCGACAAAGCCGGCGGGCATGCCGTCAAACTCGCGAACACCGGCAAGCGAACGCTCGATATCCTTGGCGCACGCTTCGGACACAGTCGCCACATGGCGCTCGGCGGCCTTGGCACGCGCCTCACGCTTGGGATTGGGCTGTCCCGCGCGGTTGGGCCTGCGGTTACGGTTCCTGTTGTCGACGTCTGCCATACGTGGCCACCTTTCCTGTCGCTGCCGCTGTCGGCTTTTTCCCATCCATGATACCCCGCCGTGCACAAAAAAGACGGCCCCGCAGGACCGCCTTTCACATCGTTTTACCGCGTCCGACAAGAAACGCTGCAATCCCCGCGCTAGTCGCGACGACCGAGGATGTTCAGGATGCGCAGGAACACGTTGATAATGTCCACGAACAGGTTGGACGCCATGAGCACCGCATTGGGCAGCGTGGGCGGCACCGTCGTGGCAACATAGGTATCGTAGCCAATAAAGCCGGCGAACACCACGATCACGATCAGGTCGGTGATGGTCTGCGAGACGCCCATGAACATCAGCACGATCTCGACCAGAATAGTGGCGAGCAGAATGCCAAAACCGATGCCATATACGCGCTGGAAAAACTTGGGGAACGTCACGCCCAAGGCGCCAAAGACAAAGGTGATGGCGGCGGTGGCGATAAAGGCGGTGTTGATGGTGGGCAGGTCGTAGTTGGCAAGGCCAAACGACGCGGTCAGGCCAAAGGTGCTCGCAAAGATCACGTAGCCCACGAGTGACAGGCCCACGGACTGTTTGCTGGCAGCAGCCGACATCATGACCATGCCGACGATGGTCAAAATAAATGAGCCAAAGACCAGCGGCAAAGCGGCGCCGCTCATCATCATGCGCGCAAACGACATGGTGCTCGTAAAGTAAACACCGGCGCCCATGGCGCAAAAGCCCAAAAAGATCAGAGCAGACATGACAAGGTTGTACGCGCGCGGCGACATCTCCTTGGCACGGCTTGCGCCGGTCTCGATGGGGCCATTCTGATAGCCCTGGATATCGTTCATAATTTCGTCCTTTCAAAAAGCACCGCGACGGCGCCGTAGCTGACAAGTTTCCTGCCATTGTACCCGAACGCCACGCGTTCTTACCTGCGGCGCTCGCTCTCGAGTGTTCGGTCGAACGCCCACACCCACCAACGCATCACGTGTGCCTGCGAGCCGTCCGCCCGCTCGCGCGTCTGGTCCTCCAGATACAACTCGGTCGCGTGCCCGCCAAAACGCACCTTATAGGTTGCCGTACGAATGCCGTGAACCGTCAGGCCAAACCCAGTGGTCGAGACAATCTCGTCAATCGTAAAGCAACGACCGTCGACCCAGCAGACGGTGACCGGCACGACCTGTCCGCCCGCGAGGATGCGAGCCACGACGTCCACATACTGCTTGTGCACGCGCCGAGTTTTGCCATCTGTCTGTCGATATTCCATGCCTCCTATTATCGAACGCATGTTTGCATGTTGTAAAGCGAACAGGCTGTGGTTTTGGGATGTTGGGACGCGCGCACGTGTCCTCATGGCGTGTTAGCAAAAAGAACACCCGCGGTCAACAGGGCTAATATTCAATGTTAGTGCCAAAAAATGGTTGATTTTCAATCTCAACGCAACAGCCTGAACGGACCCCGCGTTTCCGCAGCTAGCGCAACGCGGAAATAGCCCCCGGCGCCTGGCCGTCGCCTCGTTTCCGCAGGTGGAGAGGCTGTGGAGGCCGGTGCCCCCATGCCGCCGCCGCATGCTCCGCCAGCCCGCCGCGCAGCCGTTCCGGACTCAGCGCAACGGGCCCTCCGGCCCATGTCCCGGCCCGCCGCCTATCCCGCCAGCGGCCCCTCGCCCCTCGCGGCCCTGGCCCTGTCGATGCAGCCGGGCGTGAGGTCGAGCTCGCCGGGCGCCAGCTCCTCTATCCCGAACGCGTCCATGAGGGCGGAGGCGTCCTCCCCGAGGGCCATCCGCAGCACGCGCGCCGGCGTCAGGAACCCGAGCGCCCCCCTCGGCTCGGAGTTCACCTGCGACATGAGCAGCGCGCAGTCCGCCGCCTCCAGCCGGTCGAACCTGGCCCCGGCGCCCTTGGGCAGCAGCTTCCTGATCTCCACGTGGTTCTTCTCGCACGCGCCCTTCTGCTGGCTCTGCCGGGGGTCGCAGTAGAAGAGCCTGGTCTCGCCGTCCCGCTCGCCGAGCAGCGCCGCGATGGCGCCCTCGTCGGCGAACTCGCTGCCGTTGTCGGTGAGCACGGCGCCGAAGGCGCGCCTCGCGCCGTCCTCGCCGAGGACCCCGCGCAGGGAGGAGAGCGCCGCCAGGACCGAGGCGCACGTGCCGTCCGGCAGCGGCAGGGCCAGCTGGAAGCGGCTCGGGCGGTGCAGGAGCGTGAGGAGCCTGGCGGAGTCGCCCCTGGAGCCCTCGACGGTGTCCATCTCCCAGGCCGCGGCGCAGGCGTCCTCGCCGAGCGCGAGGAACGACGCGTGCGACCTGCGCGCCGAGTGGGACGTCGCCCTCCCCGGGGCCCGGCGCGACCTCGGCCTGTAGCCGACCTTGCGCCTGAGCTCCATGTTCGTCATGCCGTCGTATCCGGCGTCCACCCACCTGTAGACGGTGGAGGCGCTGAGCCCGGGGGTCGCCGCCGCTATCTGCTGCGGGGAGAGCCCGCGCGCGAGCCCGTCCCTGATGGCCGCGAGCTTGGCGGCGGCGCCCTCCTCGGACTCGTCGATCCCGGACCTGCTCGCCGACAGCTCGGCGTCGGCCGCCTCCTGCGCCCTCCTGGCGCTGTAGAACACCCTGGGCCTCCTCGAGCAGCCGTAGCCCCTCCTGTGCGAGCAGCCGTTGCAGCACCTCGGCCACGCCGAGAGCCTGGGGCAGGCCCCCGACAGGTCCGCGGGCGCGGGCTCGCCGTAGCGCGAGCGCGGCGCGGTGACGTAGCGGTGCGCCGCCACCTCCCTGGTCACGGTCGAGGGCGACCTGCCGAGCTCCGCGGCGATCTCGCGGGCGCTGCGGTTGCGGTCGAGCATCCTCTCGACCGTGTTCCTCTCGTGCCTCGTGAGCCTCCCGTACGACCTTCCGGACGGCTTGGGTCTGGACATTTCGGCCTCCCTCCATCGCGGGCCGGGGGATTCCGGCCCCTC
>NZ_QSRL01000010.1:20991-89645 GCF_003437035.1 Collinsella sp. TF08-11AT | reverse complement strand
GAACATTCCGCACTGATATTTTCTGTATTGAAGACGTCGATGATGCACCCGTATACCATTGACGTCGACACCATCAGATGCGGACCGCGCGGTGACCCCACATTCCGCTGGCGCCCACAGGGCTGCCCTCGTTTCCTGACATGTCCCGCGCGGGCCGCGGCGAGCCGAGACCGCCGCATGACCTAATAGGAGCATGGAGCGATACCGCGGACCCGAACAACCGCATTCTATCGCGCCCCGTCAGTGTGACGTCTGCCCGGTCCAGGCGAGCACGGAAAGAACGGAGCGAGACATGAGAACCGAATCGACACCCGGCGCCCGCGGGCCGGTCTTCTGCGGGGTCGACACCCACGCCGACTCGCACTGGCTGTGCGTCCTCGACTGGAGGGGCCGCAAGGTCCTGTCCCGCCAGTTCCCCGCCGACGCGGCGGGCTACGAGACGCTCGCCGGGGCGATCGCGGCGGCCGGGGAGCCGGCCTGCGTCGCGATGGAGGGGACGTCGTCCTACGGGGCGGGCCTCACCAGGCACCTCGCGTCGCTGGGGATGCCCGTGCGCGAGGCGCTCTCCCCGGCGAGGATGCAGAGGAGGCGCCCGGGGCAGGGAAAGTGCGACGAGGCGGACGCGGAGAGGGCCGCCCGCGCGGCGATGTCCGGCTCGAAGCTCGGGACCCCCAAGAGCCAGGACGGGTGGGTCGACGGGGTGCGCTGCATGCTCGCGGCGCGCTCCGGGGCGGTGAAGGCGCGGACCTCGGCGATAAACACCGCGAGGTCGCTGCTCACCACCGCGCCGGAGGGGCTCAGGTCGAGGTTCCGCGGCATGGGAGGGCCGAGGCTGATGGAGGAGCTCCCCTCCGTGCGCGCCGAGGGCGCGCTGGGCGCCGCGCTCGGCGCGCTGGCGGACCTGTGGGAGGCGGCGCGCGACGCGGCGCTCGACATGGAGCGCGCGATCGAGGCGTCCCTGGAGGAGAACTGCCCCGCGCTGCTGGCGATGTACGGGTGCGGGCCCGTGAGCGCGGCCAAGCTCGCGGTCGCGGCCGGGGACAACCCGGGCAGGCTGCGCTCCGAGGCGTCGTTCGCGGCGATATGCGGGGCCTGCCCCATCCCCGCCTCGAGCGGCAAGACCGTGAGGCACAGGCTCAACAGGGGCGGCGACCGGCAGGCGAACAGCGCGCTGCACGAGATCGCGAGGCAGAGGGTCATGCGCGACCCCGAGACCGCCGAGTACGCCGAGAGGGCCAGGGGGCGGGGAAAGAGCGACAGGGAGGTCATGAGGTGCCTCAAGCGCTACGTGGCCAGGGAGGCGTACCGGGCGCTGATGCACCCGCACGAGATCAGGAGGCCCGAGGACGCCTCGGAGCTCGTGGCGGCCAGGCGCGCGGCGAAGGTCAGCCAGGTGAGGGCGGCGTCGATATTGGGAACCAGCGAGAAGTACATCTCGATGCTGGAGAGGGGCCAAAGGGAGCTCAAGCCCATAAGGAGGGCCTACGAGGCATGGGTCGAGGCCGGACTTCCGCTCGATTGGGACAGGCGGGCCTTCGAGGCCGAGCGCAAAATGGATTCTAAAAAACACCTTGCCAAATAGGAGCGTCAGGACGCAAAGAGGCTCCGCAGCGCGAAGCGCGAAGCGGAGCCTCTTTGCATGTCCGAGGACGTTCCGGAGAGAAGCCCCGTCACGCCCCCGGATCCCCGGTGGGAGTTCTAGACCTTGTCGGCCTTAGTACATACCGCCGCCCTGCTGACCAGCGGTGGCAGCAGCGATAGCGTCCTCAAGCTGAGTGTTTTTGGGCACATCGGAGACGGTAGCCTCGGTGATGAGAATCAGGCTTGCGACAGAAGCAGCGTTCTGCAGGGTGACGCGGCTGACCTTGACGGGGTCGAGGACGCCCATCTCAATCATGTCGCCCCACTCACCATTGGCAGAGTTGAGACCCTGGCCGGCGGGCAGCTCGGCAACCTTGTCGACCACGACAGCGCCCTCAAAGCCAGCGTTCTTGGCAATGGTAGCGACCGGAGCGGTCAGAGCCTTCTTGACGATGTCGACGCCGATCTTCTCCTCGGGGTCGTCGATCTCGACAGCGTCGAGTGCAGGAGCAGCATCCATGAAGGCGACGCCGCCGCCGGCGACAATGCCCTCCTCGACAGCAGCGCGGGTTGCCTGCAGGGCGTCCTCGACGCGATGCTTGATCTCCTTGAGCTCGGACTCGGTAGCAGCGCCGACCTTGATGACGGCAACGCCACCGGAGAGCTTGGCCAGGCGCTCCTGGAGCTTCTCACGGTCGAAGTCAGAGGTGGTGTTCTCCATCTCACCCTTGATCTGAGCGATACGAGCGTCGATGGCCTCCTTGGAGCCAGCGCCGCCGACGACGACGGTGTTGTCCTTGGAGATGGTGACGGACTTAGCGGTACCGAGCATATCGGCGGTGATGTCAGCGACCTTCACGCCCAGCTCGTCCAGGGCAGCCTGGCCGCCGGTGAGGACGGCGATGTCCTCGAGGATGCGCTTGCGGCGATCGCCGTAGCCCGGAGCCTTGACGGCGCAGACGTTGAGGGCGCCACGAATCTTGTTGAGAACCAGGGTAGGCAGAGCCTCGCCGTCGATGTCCTCAGCGATGATGAGCAGGCCACGGCCAGCGCGCTGGACAGCCTCGAGAACAGGCATGATGTCCTGAACGCTGGAGATCTTCTGGTCGGTGATGAGGATGTACGGATCCTTCATCACGGCCTCCATGCGGTCGTTATCCGTGACGAAGTAAGCGGAGACATAGCCCTTGTCGAACTGCATGCCCTCGACGGTGTCGATGGTGATGTCGAACGTCTGGGAATCCTCGACGGTGATGACGCCGTCCTTGCCCACGACCTCCATGGCCTCGGCGATCTTCTCGCCGACCTCGGGGTCACCGGCGGAGATGGTACCGACGGAAGCAATCTGCTCCTTGGTCTCGACCGGCTTGGCCTGCTTCTTCATCTCGGCGACGGCGGCGTTGACGGCCTTGTCGATGCCGCGACGGATGGCCAGCGGGTTGGCGCCAGCGGCGACGTTGCGCAGACCGTCGTTGACGATGGCTTGAGCGAGCAGGGTTGCGGTGGTGGTGCCGTCACCCACGGTGTCGTTGGTCTTGGTGGCGACCTCCTTCACCAGCTGAGCGCCCATGTTCTCGATGTTGTCCTCGAGCTCGATCTCCTTGGCGACAGAAACGCCGTCGTTGGTGATGGTCGGAGCACCGAACGTGCGCTGCAGCGCAACGTAGCGGCCCTTGGGGCCCATGGTGACGGTAACGGCGTCGGCCAGAGTGTTGACACCCTTGGCGAGCTTAGCGCGGGCATCGGTGTTGAACGTAATGTTCTTTGCCATGGTAGGTAATCCTCCAAAAGAAACGTGACTCGCGTCGCCGCTTCCGAGTCCTATGCGGCGGGCGCGTTCAAAGACGAATCAGAGATTCTGACGAGACTAGGCCTCGACAACAGCGTAGATGTCGTCGGCGCGCATCAGCAGATACTTCTCGCCGTCGACCTTGACCTCGTTGCCACCGAACTTACCGTAGATGACAACGTCACCGACCTTGACGTCCATGGGGATGCGCTCACCCTTGTCGTTGACCTTGCCGGCGCCAACGGCAACGATGGTGCCGCGCTGCGGCTTCTCCTGGGCGTTGCTGGCGATATACAGACCAGAAGCGGTCTTCTGCTCGGCCTCGTCGGGCTTGACCAGAACACGATCTGCAAGCGGCTTCAAAGACGACATGCTTGTTTCCTCCTTTTTGGGCCGCGCGGTTATGCCGCGCGAATTAACCCTTTTTGTTTGCGTACGCGTTGAATGGTACCCACGAATGGCGGGTTATACAACACGGAGTCAAAAAATCTTATTTTTTGGCACTTAGATTTTCTGAATGCCGGGGGATAACTTAGCGATGCCTCCCGTGTGGCTCCGGAGGGGCGGGGCATAAGGTTTCCTGCTCGGGCAGTCCTGCTCGCACGAAGGCCACATTAAGTGGCCTTCGGCTCGTGCGGAACTCGCGATAAACCTTATGCCCCGCCCCTCCGGAGCCACACGGGAGGCAGGTTAACTAATTCGGGCCCGGCATTCAGAAAAGTCAGTGCAGCAAAATGGCGATGCGGATAGCGACATGTGCATGGTTTTCGCTGCGCGCACGGGTCCCCTGGGGAGCACCGTGCATTTTTGGGAGTATTCAGCAGACTAGGACGGCTGCATACGTGCCGGACACACCATATTGGTCCCAAGGACGCCTTCGGCCGGCGATTTTGGTCGGCAGGCAAACCCCGTCAGGACAGAAAGGCATGCCTCACGCCGCACCGGAGCACAAAATGACGTCAATCTCTGCAACGTTACTCAGCCGCAGCGGCACAGGCAGAGCTCGCGGTGCTGAATACTCCGTTTTTTGCACGGCGCGGACGGGGGTACATCAGGATCCGGAAGAACATCCCAGCCTTTTTATGCAATTCGTAATGGAAAGTATGCAAAACACCTAGAGATAGCATTGCTGCTGTCCAAATTGGGCGCGGGGCGGCGGCGCCTCCGCCCCGCGCCCAAATCAAGCAGGGCGGGGACGCTCCTAACGAACCCCCCATTTGCAAACAAACGCGGCTCGAGCGCCATCCCAAAATAGGCTGCACGAGCCGCGTTTAACGGTACGACATGAATATTAGCGCTCGTAGACCAGGTTGCCGGCTAGGTAGGTGGCTTGGACTTTGGTGGCTTGGAGCTCTTGGGGGTCGATGGTGAGCGGGTTTTGGTCCAGGACTACCAGGTCGGCGTATTTGCCGGGTTCCAGGCTGCCGAGGTTTCGCTCGTCGCCTGCCGCGTAGGCGCTGCCCAGGGTGTAGTTGCGCAGAGCTGTAGCCGCGTCGATGCGCTCGCTGGGGAGCCAGCCGCCCTCGGGCCAGTGGCTGCGGGGATCTTGGCGCGTGATAGCCGTGTAGAGCACGTTCATGCTGGTAACGGCCGTGATGGGGCTGTCGGTACCGAAAGCTTGACGGATACCGCGCTGCTGATAAGTTGCGAACGGCCACATGATGCGGCTGCGTTCCAGGCCCAGGTCGCGCTCCGGGCCACCCGGGTCGAGCGTGATGTGGCAAGGCTGGCTCGAGGCAATGACGTTGAGCTTGCGCAGACGATCGATGTCCTCGGGCAGCAGATTCTCCAAATGCTCAAGCGTATTATGGCCGTGCGGGGGCAAACCGTAGAGCTCTGCCGCCTCCTCAAAGATATCGAGTGCGGCATGGATGGCGCCGTCGCCGATAACGTGGATGCGCACGGTGTGGCCGCGCTCGGCTGCCGCCAGAACCAACTTGCGCATGCGCTCGACAGGAACCGTCAGACGGCCCTGGTCGCCCGGGAAGCGCGAGTTGGTATAGGGCTCAGTGAGGTATGCAGTATGCTCGCTCGACACGCCGTCGAAGAACTGTTTAAAGCCTGGCGCCGAGAGCAGCGCATTGTTCGCGTAGCGGGTCTGGAGCTCTTCCAAGCGCGATTGGTCATCCAACAGCGTGGGAAACAAATGGGCGCGGATTCCCAGCTTGCCGGAGGCCTGCAGCTTGTCGTAAACATCGTCGCGAATAAAGTCACAGCCCGGCATGGGCATGAGCGACATATCGCAGATTGAGGTGATGCCTTGCTCGGCCATACGCTTCATCTGGTCGGCATACGAGCTCGCGATGCGGTCCTCGCCCAGCCACTCAAGACAGCGCGGCAGCAGCTGCATGGCCGCAGCCTCGTGAGCGATACCCGTAAGCTCCCCATTTGCATCTTTGTCGTAACTGCCACCCGCCGGAGGCTCGCTGTCGCGCGTAACGCCGAGCGCCTCGAGTGCGCGGCTGTTGAGCCACAGCGTGTGCCCGTCGCCCGAGTACATAACGCAGGGACGATCAGGAAATGCCGCATCGAGGGAGGCCTTGGTAGGGTGCTCGGGCGGATCCCAGCGGTAATCGCGCCAGCCCTGCGTCACGACCCAGGCGTCGTCGGGCAGGTCCTGGGAAAACTTGAGCGCGTCCTGCACCAGCGCCGCCTCGGACGTGCCCATATCCATGAGCATATACGGTGAGGAGCCAACCGAGGTATGGAAGAAATGCAGGTGCGCATCGTGGAAACCGGGGCAGACAAACTGCTCGCCGTAATCGACCACCGGCGTGGCAGCAGGTGCGGCGTCAATCACGTCATCGGGCGCACCGACTGCGACGATGCGATCGCCCGCAATGGCAATCGCCAGCTCGCGGGCGGTATCGATACCGTCTTGGGCGGTAAAAACGTTCTTGGAGCGGATAATCCGATCGATATGTTGCATGGGCATCCCCATCTCTGGCAGGAAATTCAACACCCCCGAGTGTACTCCCCCGCCCTTGCAACAAAACTCCAAGCGGCAAACGGCAGCTTTGCCAGGCCAAGTGGCAGGTGGCATACTGGAATGAGCCTGTACGATTTTGCAAAAACCAGCAAGGAGCAAATCGACCATGACGAAGACCAAGGCACAGCAGATTATGGCGGCGACCGAGGTGCGAGCGGCTGACGACGTCACCGCAGCCATCCAAGATATCGCCGCCGAGTTTGAGCCCTACATCATCAAGCAGCGCCGACACTTCCATAAGCACCCGGAGCTGAGCCTTGCCGAGGAGCGCACGACCTCCGACATCGCCAACCAGCTCGACGCCATGAATATCCCCTACGAGCGTCCGCTCAAGACCGGCTTGGTGGCAACGCTTCGCGGCACCGCGTCGGATGCCTACCACGAGGACGGCACGCCGCGCCGCCGTATCCTGCTGCGTGCGGATATCGACGCCCTGCCCGTCACCGAGCAGACCAGCGAGGATTTCGCCAGCGTCAACGAGGGCTGCATGCACGCCTGCGGCCACGACTGCCACATCGCCATGATGCTCGGCACGCTGCAGATCCTGCGCCATATGACCGACGACATCCACGGCGAAGTCCGCATCGTCTTCCAGCCCAGTGAGGAAAACGGCCAGGGCGCCAAACTCATGATCGGCACGGGCGTGCTCGACGGCGTCGATGGCGCCTACGCCGCGCACATCTGGAGTGAGGTCGACGCCGGCACCGTGAGCTGCGAGCCCGGACCGCGCATGGCCAATACCGACTGGTTCCGCATCGATGTTCGCGGCACCTCATGCCACGGTGCCATGCCCCAGCGCGGCCACGACGCCGTTATGGTGGCCGCCGAGATCGTCAATGCCCTGCAGACCATCGTTTCGCGCGAGATCAGCCCCTACGAGCCGGCCGTCATTACCGTCGGCGAGCTGCACGGCGGCACCGCGCGCAACGTTATCGCCGGCACGGCCTACCTCGCCGGCACGGTGCGCACCTACGGAGATTCGACCCACGAGGAAATGCCGGAGCTCATGCGCCGCATCGTGGAGCATACCGCGGCCGCCTTGGGCGCCGAGGCAGAGCTCACCGACTACACCATCGCCAATTATAAGGTCGAAAACGATGCCGCCTCGAGCGAGCGCTGCCGCCAGGCAGTAATCAAATGCCTGGGCCCCACCGGCCAAGGCCATTATCGCGGCACACTTTCGGGCGAGGACTTCTCGGAGTATCTGCGCCGCGTACCGGGCGTGCTCGCCTTTGTTGGCACGCGCAACCCCCAGATTGGCGCCACGTACGCCCAACATTCTTGCTTCTACAAGATTGACGAGTCGGTGCTGGCCAAGGGCTCCATGGTGGCCGCCCAGTATGCCATCGACTTTTTGGCCGAGCCCACGCAAGAGGAGCTCGACGGCCCCGCGATCACCGCGGTCGCCGAAACCAACCCCGATCTGGCCGCCAAGTTGCGCTCTGCCAAGGCGACGACCGCCGAGGCTCGTGACGCCATCCACGATGCCCGCACGGCTCGCCACGCCGCGATCAAGGGCATCCACGATGCACGCGCCGCCGCGCGCCGCGAGGAGAAGCACGACGAGTAGCCGATTCGCGACCGTCTCGCAGTCATAGCCACATCGCGATATCAAAGCGGGGGCGGACGCTTCGGCACGTCCGCCCCCGCTTATTTGTCAAGCGCTATTTCTACCGTTTCTACCCCGTCCCCAAATGGCAGGTGGCAGGGTTACTCGTCCTGCGGGTCCTCGTCGGAGCTTGGCGCAGGCTCGGGCTCAGGTGCAGGCTCGGGCTCCGGTTCCGGCATGGGCGCGGGCTCGGGCTCAGGCTCAGGCTCAGGCACGGGCGCGGGCTCGGGCTCGGGCGCAGGCGCCGGCGCCGCAGCGGAATCGGATACGGGCGCTGCGTCGGCGCTAAAACCAGCCGGAGCAGACTTCTTCTCAAACGGCAGCACAAAAGTCAGGACGTCGTCCTTGTCCTCGTCGGCCCACTCGCTTGCGTAGCGCGCAACCCAATAGCCAACGGCACGGTGCTTGAGCATCTTGCCAAAGACCGTGAGGAATACCGTGACAAACGCCGTCAGCACCAAGAACAATACGAGCGTGATGCCACCGCCGGTAACAAGCGCCTCAATAGCCGAAGGACGGTAGTAGTAGCTATACATACCGACAGAGGCAATGGTGCCAAAGACGAACGTCAAGATCCATGTGACAACGTTGGCGACCAGGCCCGTCAAAAACTCGGGAAGGAACGAAGCACAAAACAGCTTGGTCTTGTTGTGCTTAAACGCCGCCCAGACCTTGTCGAGCGAAAACGCGCTCTCCACACGACCGGTCACCGCAAAGTGCATCACGGCGATGTCGGCGAACATCTTAAAGAAGACCCTCAGGACCGCCGTGGCAATCATAGCCAGGACAAGCAGGCCAAGCGAGCCAAACAGCGCAGCCTCGAGCGCATAAGAGCCGTAATACGAATACGAGCCCGCGGCGCCAATTACCACGCTCTCCGCCAGCGAAAGCACTACACCGATAACGGGAATGGCAGCGATAACCTCGAGCACGACCGAAATAACGCTCGAAAAGACTCCGAGACCAAACGACGTGGAACGCATGAGTGGACGGTCCATACCGTCATCGACCTTGAGCGACAGATCACGACCCCACTCAATACCAAAGCCGGAACCACACACGCTCGCGATGCAAGCTGCCAAAAAGCCGATGGCAGCTGCAATACCGCCGACAACGGGAATAAACAGCACGAGTACCGACACAACACAAATCAGCGCCGGCAAAAAGGCAATCTGACACACGCGCTGCAGCACGCCCGGAGTCTTGGTCATATCCTCAAACGCCTGAGCCACACAGCCCTTGGACGCATTCGCCACGGGCGGTTGCGGAACAAACTGCTGGGGCTGACCCTGAGGGGCAGAGGCTGCGGCACCGGCATTAGGAGCACCGCACGCGCCACAGAACTTGTCGTTGTCGCCCATGGGGGCACCACACTGCGAACAGAACATCGAAATCATCCCTTCGTATCATGAGCGAATCATCTGGATCGCAAACGATGTCTTTAGCATCATTATCACCCAATGTGGGGACAAATGCTCCAACATGACGCATTTGCAATGCGCAGGGCGCTATTCGATTGTTTGATAAGCTCGACCGCGTTAGTTCGTTCCGCGGAAACCCTTGCCGACGATCTCGGAGCTGTCGACGATCGTGATAAAGGCACCCGGATCGATCTCGCGCGCGTAGCGACGCAGCTGCACGGCCTCGCGACGACTCAGCACGCTCATGATCACCGTCACGCACTTGCCCGAGAAAGCACCGTAGCCGCGGCTGATAGTCGCCGTACGGTTGAGATGCTTGACGATAAACTCCTCGACCTTAAGGGGCTCGGAACAAATGACCGTGCAGACTTTGCGCAGGTGAATGCTCTCGATAGCCTTATCGACCACGAGCGTCTTGGCAAACAGGCCAAGCACGCAGTACAGGCCAACGCGCGGGCCATACAGGAAAGCCGCGATGGTTACGATGCCGATATCGACCAGCAACAGGGCACGGCCGATCTCAAGCGTCGTGCGACGCTTGAGGATCATGGCAAGAATGTCCGTGCCGCCCGTCGAGGCGCCAATGTCAAAGACAATGGCACTGCCCAGCGCCGGCAAGATGACGGCAAAACACAGGTCGAGCCACATATCGCCCGTCATCGAAACATCCGTCGGAATGAAGAGCTCAAACAGCGAGACGTAGGCCGAAAGCGCAAACGAGGCAAAGACACTCCAAAGGATTGCCTTGCGCTCCAAAAAGATAAAACCCAGGATGACCAGGATCGCGTTGATAATCCACATAAAGACGCCGACGGGCAGAGTCGGGAACAGCGTAGAAAGAATGACCGACACGCCCGAGGTGCCGCCGAAGGCAAAGTGATTGGGGGTTTTAAAGGCCACGATGGCGAACGCCGTGAGGATCAGGCCCAAATTGAGCTCGGCAAAAAAGCGCGGAAAGCCTGGCTCCTGGCTGCGCTTGCGGCCGGCGCGCTCGCCTTGCTCAATAACATCGCGATCGACAACGCGCTCCATCGGCACCACCGGAGGACGATGTACCTCCTCGGCGGCACGCGACGCCGCCTCTGCCGCAGCGGCCTCAATCGCCCATGCCTTGCTTTCGGTCTCGTGTTCGTCGGCCATTACGGCAACCCCTCGTTAACAATTTGGAAACAATGCGCCCATTAGGGTAACGCGGAACGCGAAGATTGCAACCCTTAGTTAGACGAGCGGTATGCCCGCATCGGGGGCATACAAAGAACGGCCGGCCGCGCATGTGCATGCGCGACCGGCCGTTTGACGTTTACGCAGATAAAACCTGCCAAAACAAACCTGTCCCTTTTTGGAAGGTTATTCGTGCTGGCTGGTGCGGTGCTCGTACTCCTCGGGGGTGATGACATCCTCGATGCGCAGGTTGACGCCCGCCACCTCAAGGCCAGTCATCGCGGCAAGGCGCTCGGTGACACGTGCCTTAACATCGTCGAAGATCGCGGGCGCATAGGCGCCGTACTCGATGATGACGGAGATGTTGACGACCACGCGATTATCGTCGGTGACCTCGACCGTCACGCCCTTGGTCAGATTCTCGGCACCAAACTGCTCCTGCACAAAGTGCATGAGGTTACCCTTCATGCCCAGAACGTGCGGAACCTCGCGGGTGGCCATGGCAACGATCTTCTCGATCACGCCGTTGTAGGTCAGCGAGTCCTCGGACTCATCCGCTTCCTCGTCGTCCTCATCCGTATCGGACTCGGCCTCGACGAGAGCCTCATCCTCGAGCGTCACATCCTCAGCTTCGGCGACGACCGCCTCGTTCTCCTCGAGCTCGGTATCGGCTACATCGACCTTCGTATTAAAAGCCATGGTTCCTCCTTATGCCTGCCGCGGATGCGACAGTCGAATACATATTAGCGGCCGCTAAACAGACGGCCGAAGAAGTTGACGATCCCGTTCTCGCCGTCGCGAATTTGGCCGATCACAGCGCCGATCAGCACGAAGAATGCAATGACGAGCGTGTCCCACAGGCCCAACGTGAGCACCAACACGGCGAGGATAAAGCCGGCGACGGCGCCGAGCGTGGTGTTGGGATGACGCACAGCATAGCTCCAGACGGCAGCGCCCGTACCCTTGATGAGACCCATAGCCTCGTCAAAATCCGCGGCTGCCGCGTCTTGTAACTCGGTTGCCTCTGCTTTGGAATCAACAGGTTCGCTCGCCGACGTGGCGCTCTGGTCAATCGTCAGGCGCGGCGTACGAGCGGTCTTATCTTGATTGGTATCACTCACCGGAAACCTCCACGGTCTGGACGGTAGTCTTGGACGGCAAAAAACGGACGCGCGCGGTCGTACCCGGCGCGCCGAGCATGGTATCGCAGGCTTCTTCGATGCGCTTCTGCATCGCGGTAGCCAGAGATGCCACGTCCTTATCGTCAAGCGCGATAGCCTCGACCTTAAAACGGACGTGCGAATCGTCGGGGCCTTGGACGCGAGCCTCGACATGCTCGACCATCACGCGGTCGTCGCGCCCGGCAGCAACCCTGGCGCACGAAGAAAGCGCCGCAAGGGTAACCTCGATATTGCGCTCCCCCGCCGGATGCACGCAGGACGGCTCGCGACGGGCGAACATCAGGCGGAAAAAGCTCAGCAGTACGCCGATCGCCACGACGCCGGCGCACGCCGTCACGACGATGCGCGGCATGGGGTCGCGCATCAGCAGCATAAAGCGATACGTATACGGCCCCCAAAACTGGCAGACAAGCGTACCCAGCGCCACGATGGTGGCGGCAAGATACACGATCGCTAGGGCTCGTTTGAGTACGCGCACGCGGCGCTCCCTTCAAATCTCGGCTCTCGAAATGCAAAACGGTTCGCATCATTATAAAAGAGCTGGGTCCGGTGCTCTACGCACGCGGATCCGGCTCATCTATTCCACGAGTCTTGCATGCTCGCTTCATTATGCCCAGATATGCACGGCTCAATCCGTGCTGGCGCTACTCCTCCTCGAGGGCAGCGATGACCTCGTCGGTCATGTCCATGGTGCTGTAGACGTCCTGGACGTCGTCGAGCTCCTCAAGACGGTCGATGAGGCGCTGGACCTTCTTGGCGTCGGCGCCGGAAACCTCGGTCGGGGTGGTCGGGACCATGGTGGTCTCGGAGCCCTTGACCTGGACACCCTGCTCCTCGAGCGCCTTGGAGACAGCCATGACCTCGTTGGCAGCAGTCCAGACGATCCACTCCTCGCCGGCATCCTCGTAGTCCTCGCCACCGGCCTCGGCGATAGCCATCATGAACTCATCCTCGTCACCGGCAGCACCGTTGGCGATCATGGTCTCCTTCTTGGCGTTCTCATCCAGGATCTCCTTGGCGACGACGATCTGGCCCTTGCGCTCAAACTGAAAGGCGACGGAGCCGGAGGTGCCCAGGTTGCCACCAGCGTGGGAGAAGGCGGAACGGACATCAGCGGCGGTACGGTTGCGGTTGTCGGTCAGGCAGTCGACGTAGACGGCGACACCGGCGGGACCGTAGCCCTCGTACACGATGTTCTCGTAGACGGCGGCGTCAGCACCCGAACCAAAAGCCTTGTCGATAGCGGACTTGATCTTGTCCTTAGGCATGGACTGAGCCTTGGCCTTGGCAACGGCAGCGGCGAGGCTGGCGTTGTTCTCGGGCAGCGGGTCACCGCCGAGACGGGCAGCAACAGTGATGTTGCGGCTGAGCTTGGAGAAGAGGGCGGAACGCTTGGCGTCCTGCGCGCCCTTACGATGCTTGGTTGTGGCCCACTTAGAGTGTCCGGACATACGTGTCTCCTATCGGTTTCGACCTAAAGCCCAGCGCAGATGCTCGGGCAATATAAACAAACGCTATAAATGATATACCTACTGGCCTGTGAGATAAACAAAAAAATGAAGGCGTCGTGATGATGCCACCCTTTGGTGCAAAGTAACCTGACCCCAATGCACCAAGTTAGGACCAGAGGAAGTCGCTGCGGGTAACGGTGGCGCCGATGGCGAAGGGCATGCAGGCAATGACCGGGTACAGGTAGCGCATGTAGGTCGATCCGTTGCACGGGCCAATCAGGCACACAGCGAGCACGCCCAACAGCGGCACCCAGATTGTCAGCGCACGCCATGAATGACGACGCAGCAGGTAGACCACCACGGCGATCATGATCCACACATAGGTGGCCGAGCTCATGGTGAGCGAGATAAACGGGATGCGTTGTACTGCCACGCGATACAGGTTGATCAGGTGGTCGCACCAGCGCACAACCTTGCTATCGACCGGATGGAAGTCGAAGTACTTGAGATTATCGGGGCGCGCCATAATCTCGGCACTGCGCGCCGTGCTGTAGACCCAGGCATCGCGCGCGCTCGGATAAAAATAACCATAGTAGTTATTGATAAGCGCCGAAATATAGCACTCGGGATCCTTCTTAAACATCTGAGCCCATACCTCAAAATAGGCATCGATGTCCTCCTGCGAGGCGTATTCGTTAAAGCAATTTTTGACGGCATCCGACTTGTCGGGGTTGTAGCGGCGGCCCAGATTCTCGTACTTGAGCACACGGTCGATCACGGCACGCTCTTCGTCGGTCACCAAGCCGTCGCAAGGAGCCTCCACGATGGTGCCGTCCTCCTTAACCGTGGGGTTGACGCCCGAGTTGAGGCCGTCGTGCTTTTGGACGAAACGAGCGGTCTGCTGAAACGGAATCGAGAGGATTTCGCGCTTGGAGCCGGGCGTAATGTCGTGCGCCGGCATAAACACCTTGGTGAAGTACATATTAGAGGCAAGACAGAGTGCAAGCACCGCAAGAACTCCCACCCAGCGGAAACGCGAGATGGCGCCCGAAGGCGCAGCGCCAGCCTGCTTGGCTGCACGACGAGCCACATGCACGTCCCATACGCAAAACGCCGCCGCGATTACGCATGCCGCCAGGGGAAACACCAGGCCGCCGTTGCGCAGGAACGTGGAACCCATGGCGCCCAGAGCGAGCAGCAGCCAGTCGTGGCGCGCAAAGAGCACGGGGGCTTTCTCGCCCGCTCGCTCGACATTGGCATCACGACGGGGCAAGCCACATGCCACGAGCTTGACGGTCTGTACCAGCAGCACCAAGAACGCGTCGGCAAAGAGCACGTCTTTGGTGAGCAGGGCCGCGTAGTTGGAGAACATGGGCATAAACGCAAAGAACAGCAAGATCGCACCGCGGACCGGCAGGCTCACGCCCAGTTTGCGCAGCGACGAAATGGAATAGGCCATGCAGGCAGCCGTGATGACAAATTGAGCGCAGGTATAGATGATGAGGCCCGCGTTAGCGCTGTTGAACAGCGAAAGCCCCAGCTGAACGCACGAGCCGATAATGGCCGTGTGCACCACGGGGTGATGTCCGTTGAGCAGCACGTTGGGGTTGAGTAGGCGCAGGTAATCGCTCGTGCCGTTGGGATAGTTGAACCACTGGCGAATCTGCGCGCCGGTGTCCCCCATAAAAAGGCCGGGCAGCGAAGCGATGAGCGTGGGCGCCCAGGCGACCATAAGCACCAGGAAGGGCCCGGCAAAGGGATGGACCGAGAGCACGGCGTGAGCCACACGCCATACGCGGCCAAAGTGCGCCTCCGAAAACGGAATGCGCCGAGAGCTCAGCCAATCTAGACACTCAAAGGCAAGGTAGAAGGCAACGATCGCCAGGAGCATCCAGCCCGCGCCGCCAATCCAGGCGCAGATGATGCGAGCTTTGTCGCCAAGGACAATCTCGGCCGAGTCGGTGAGATCGTAGCTGCGACCGAACACCATGCAGATGGCGAAGAACAGCGACGGCAGAATGATCGATGGACGCCAGGTGTCGCCACGGCCAAAGAACACGTAGCGAAACGGCAAGGTGAGCAGGCAGGCAAGCGCAAGCAGCATGACCGCGTCGGTATGGCCGGCAAACGAGAGGAGTACCTCGTAGCACACGTACAGCATGCCCGAGGCTTTGGGGTCAATCGCCAAGACTGCGCTGCTCGACACCGGGGCGGGATCGATGGAAAACGCCGTGGTCGCCAACAGCGCGAGCAAAAATGCGATGAGCGTCTGCTTGGCGGGGTAGCGCTTAAACCAGACGATGCGGGCGGCGTCGCGCGCAGCCGTTGTGGAGAGGTCGGAATCCTTCACAGTCCAAAAAGCCTTTCTAGAAACCTGCCAAAAAGGGACAGGTTTATTTTGGCAGGTTTTATCTGGGGAAACGTTACGGTTCTGTCATCGTTGCCCAGCGAACCACCACAAAGGTGCCTGTCCCCTTTGTGGTGGTTAGGCGTCCAGGTAGACGCGCTGGGGCTGGTTGCGGCGACGAGCAAAGATGATGAGCGCCAGGCCCGCGATTACGAGCGGCAGGCTCAGCAGCTGACCCATGGTGATGACGCCACCAAGCAGATAACCCAGCTGGGCATCGGGCACGCGCACGAACTCGACGAGGAAGCGGACGATGCCGTAACCCATCACAAACACGCCCATAAACGTGCCCTGGGGCAGCAGCGGCTTTTTGCGGCTGAGCACCTGCAGGATGCAGAAGAGCACAATGCCCTCAAGAAATGCCTCGTAGAGTTGGGAGGGGTGACGCGGCATATCGCCCGCAGTCCCGCCAAAGACCACACCCCAGGGCAGATCGGTCGGCTTGCCCCACAGCTCACCGTTGACAAAGTTGGCACAACGGCCCAGACACAAGGCCAGCGGCGCGCCGATCACGGCAAGGTCGGCGATGGTCCAGGCGTCAAGCTTATACATGCGGCACACGATGATACCGCCCAAGATGCCGCCCACCAGGCCGCCGTGGAAGCTCATGCCGCCCTCGTTGGTGGCAAAGATCTCGAGCGGGTGGGTCCAATAGTAGCCATCGCCGTAAAAGACGACGTAAAACAGGCGCGCGCCGATGATGAGGCCAAAGACCGCGCCGACCACGACGCTCGTCAGGTCATCGATCGTAATGCTAAAGCCCCAACGACGCTGCGTGCGGTACATAACGACCGCCGTGAGCAGGGCGCCGACCACGTAGGCCAGGCCGTACCAGTAGATAGTGATGGGGCCCGCCGAGATCGCGACGGGATCAAGCATATGGTAGAGGTCGTTGAGCATATCGATCCCCTGCTCCCTACATACAAATGCGGCCGCGGGCCTTACGCTCGCAGCCGCACATTTGGACGTAACGTCTATGCGGAGCGTACCGTCCGCAGCTTTCGCGTCTTAGAACGGCGCGTACTCGTCGTACAGGTCCTCGGCCTCGCCGGAAGCATTGACCTGCTCAACGCGGGTAACGCCGGGCACATGCTCCTTCAGGATGCGCTCGATACCCATGGAAAGGGTTAGCGAGCTCATGGGGCAGCCGGCGCAGGCGCCCTGCAGCTCCAGCTTGACAACACCCTCGTCGTCGACGCCCACATACTCCATATCGCCGCCATCGGCCTGCAGGTTGGGGCGAATCTCTTCAAGAACCTTCTTAAGCAGCTCTTCGTTAACAGCCACAGGGGCTCCTTTCTCACAATAACGCGGGCACGCCCGCGGACAGGGGCTATGTTACTACAGCCATGTACCCGCTTAGGCGCCAGCCATGCGTGCGGACACGACTTTCACGAGCAGTCAATTTGGGACGGGGCTCTTTTGGCTGTTTTGCCGCCAGCTGGCGTTGGCACGCGCTACTGCCGAGCCTGTCCCCCGGTACCAATCTGGACATCGACGATGACCTGGCGGTAGCTGATGCCGCAGGAGTCGAGAATGCGGCGGCTGATACGGCCGTCATCGGTGTCGGCATACTTATTGTCCAGGTAGACGACCTCGCCCACGCCCACCTGCGCCAGGATCTTGGCGCAGTCATGGCACGGGAACAGCGTGACGTAAACCGTGGAACCCTCGAGGTCCTTGAGCGAGCCACGGTAGTTGAGCACGGCGTTGGCCTCGGCATGGACCACGTAGTTGTGCTTGTCCTGCAGCGGGTCATCGCTCGTACCCCACGGGAAAAAGTCGTCGTTGAGCGCCGAGGGCGTGCCGTTGTAACCCACCGAAAGGATGCGGTGGTTGGTGCTGGCGATGCACGCTCCCACCTGCGTGTTGGGGTCCTTGCTGCGGCGCTGCGCGGCGATGGCCACGCTCATAAAGAACTCGTCCCAGCTAATAACGTCGCGGCGCTTGCCCGACGCGGTTTGATGAAGATCGTCCGACATGGCAGACACCTCCGCAATCGCAATAGTTTGGCCCATTGTAGCAGGTGAAAGGTAGGGGCGCTTATCCCACCAGCCCCTCGCCCTACGCGCGGCGGGGCTTTTGGTTGATGCGGTAGAGCTCGGCGAGACCCCGCAACGTCAGCGCGTCGTCTACCGTCAGGCTATGGCCGACCAGCGCCGCAAGTGCCTCGGCATCGTCGCCGGTAATGACGATGGGCACATCGCCCTCCCCCGCGGCCTTGGTCGCGCGCATCTCGGCAAGCACCATGTCGAGCATTCCGTCGATGCGGGCTACCTCGCCCAAAACCACACCCGAGCGCATGGCCTCACGCGTGTTGCGTCCGATGACGTGCGTTGGCGCCGAGGGCTCAACCTGGGGTAGGCGCGCTGCTGCCGCCGAAAGCGAACGGGCGCCGAGGGCCAGGCCTGGCGCGATAACGCCGCCCACAAAGGTACCGTGCACGTCGATGACCTCGATATTGGTCGTCGTGCCCAGGTCAATCACGATGCACGGCGAGCCGTAGACGGCGCGGGCCGCCACGGCATCGGCGATGCGGTCGGGGCCGATCTCGGCCGGATCGTCGTAGTGCACGGGTATGCCGGTCTTAAGTCCCGGCCCCACGGTGAGCACGCGCCCCGTGCAGGTGCGGGAAAGTGCCGCCTTCCACGGGCGCTCGAGCGCCGGGACTACACAGCTCAGCACGGCCGCGGCGGGTGCAAGCACCCCGGGCACACCTGCATCGGCGGCGAGCGCGCCCATGACCTGCACAAGTCGCATGCGCGCTTCGTCGGCCGTAATGCTCGACGGCGTCGTGATCTCGCATGTCGCAAGCGGACATTCCTGCGCCGCGGCCGAATCCTCTGCAAACAGGCCAAAGCGAATGAACGTGTTGCCCACGTCGACCGTCAATATATATGCGCACCCATTAAGCATCGTCGGCGCTCCTTTCGTCTGCCCAGCAGTATATCCCGATGATTATTCTGGGACGGGGATTTAAAAATCATTGCGTACCTGATGATTTTTAAATCCCCGTCCCAGAATAATCATCCTTCGGCTTCGCTTGGGATAGCTAAAAAAGCCCAGTCCCAAATTAGCTGCCGTGCCGCTATACTGGTGCGCGGTCGTTTGCGAGCTCACGCGGCGGCCCTTGGTAACCCGACTTCCCGCGCCGTATCCGTAACGGCGCTCCCGGGGGAAGCGGATATACGCAAAGGAGTTTTATATGAGCAATCCCTCGAACCGCGCTTCGATGCGCGGGCAACTCACGCTGCGCGGCGTCGTCATCGGCGTCCTTGGCTGCGTGATCATCACGGCAAGCTCGGCCTACACGGCCCTCAAGATGGGTGCACTCCCCTGGCCGATTATTTTCGCTGCCGTCATCTCGCTGTTCTTCCTGAAGCTCATGGGCAACGCCAGCCTCAACGAGGCCAACGTCACCCACACCATCATGTCCGCGGGCGCCATGGTCGCCGGCGGCCTGGCGTTTACCATCCCGGGCGCCTGGATGCTGGGCTATGCCGACCAGATCAGCTGGCTCGACATGTTTATCGTGGCACTCGCCGGCACCATCTTGGGCCTGCTGGCAACGGCGCTCATCCACCGCCACTTCATCGTGGACGCCGCGCTGGAGTTTCCCACCGGCAATGCCGCAGCTCAGACACTGCGCGCCACCGAGGCCGGCGGCAAGACCGGCAAGCAGCTCTTTGGCTCCATGGCCATCGCAGGCATCTACAGCGTGCTTCGCGACGCTCTGGGCGTGGTGCCCAGCATGCTGTGCACGCTCAATATCCCCGGCGTGACCTTTGCCATCTATAACTCGCCCATGCTGCTCTCCATCGGCTTTTTGGTTGGCTTCGCCCCGGTTGCCTTCTGGTTTGCCGGCGCGCTGCTAGGTAACTTTGGCATCATCGTGGGCGGCACCGCTGCGGGTCTATTCGACGTTGTGACTGCGCAGGGCATCGTCAAATCGCTCGGCATGGGCCTCATGATGGGCTTTGGCGTCGCCGTCGTCCTCAAGGACATCCTGCCGCAGGTCGCCGGCATCGCCCGCGGCCTCGCCGCCGACAGCTCCAGCGACACCGACGAGCAGTCGCTCATCTCGGGCTCGCTTAAGCTCGACGCCGGCATCATCGGCCTGGGTACTGCCGCCATAGCCGTGATCGTCGCCATCGCGCTCGACCTTGGCCCCGTCCCGGCCGTCATCGTCACGCTGTTCACCTTTGTCACCACTATCATGAGCGCGCAGAGCTGCGGCCAGACGGGCATCGACCCCATGGAGATCTTCGGCCTCATCGTCATGCTCATCGTGGCTGCCTTCGCACAGATCGCCCAGGTCAAGCTGTTCTTTATCGCCGGCATCGTGGCCGTGGCATGCGGCCTTGCGGGCGACGTCATGAACGACTTTAAGGCCGGCGCCGTGCTGGGCACCGACCCGCGTGCGCAGTGGATCGGCCAGGCCATCGGCGGCATCGTGGGCGCCCTGGTCGCCGCTGCCGTCATGGTCGCGCTCGTCACCGCCTATGGTCCGGATGCTTTCGGCCCCGACAAGAGCTTTGTGGCCGCGCAGGCAAGTGTGGTCGCCACCATGGTCTCGGGCATCCCGAGCGTGCCGTGGTTCGCAGGCGGCTTTATCGCCGGCATCGTCATGTACTGGCTCGGCATTCCGGCCATGATGATCGGCCTGGGCGTGTACCTACCGTTCTATATGTCGCTCACGGCTTTCTTGGGCTCCTGCGTCAAGCTCGCCTACGACAAGTGGGCCGCACGCCGCGACGCCGCTGCCGGTCTTTCGGACGAGGAGAAGGCCTCCAAGGATGCCGCCTTCCAGGAGCAGGGCCTGGTCGTCGCCAGCGGCCTGCTCGGCGGCGAGTCCATCGTCGGCGTTATCCTGGCGTTTGTCTCTGTTGGTCTGAGCCTGCTGGGGTAGGCCGAACAACAACGCACCAGCGCAGAGCGCGGGGTCGGAATCAAACCGGCCCCGCGCTTTTTTGTCTATTTGACTCTTATGATCCTCACGGCGTTTTAGCCATGTCGATTGTCCTGACTTCCAGGTCAACAAACCTTGTCTGACACCTCGCCTAACGCGGTGTAGAGTAAAGACGACAGACGCAAGAAGCGGCTCAGAAGCTAAACGAGGTAAGCATGGAACTCGACAAACAACAGATCAAGCGGCTGCGCGAGCGTCATCATCGTCGTCACGGTATACGCCCTGCACACAGCGAGGCCATGGAGAATGCCACCCGTTTCCTTAAGCAGGCGTTCAACATACGCGAGGGACGCGCGCCCTATCACGTGATTCGCAAGCGCTTTGTAAACGGGGCGCGCCTGACTGGCTCGCACTTATGCATCCTGATCATTGCCATGTTGATCGCGAGCATCGGCCTCGATATCGACTCGGACATTGCCATCGTGGGCGCCATGCTCATCTGTCCGCTCATGGGCTCGGTCCTTGCCATGGCATACGGCATCGCCACGCTCGACCGCGAGATTGCCGTCGAGGCAATTGCCGGCCTCGCGCTGCAGATGGTCTTTTGTCTAATCACGTCCACGCTGTACTTTAAGCTCTCGCCCCTTGGCACCACCACGGCCGCCATCATCGACAACTCGACACCGACTGTGTGGGACCTTGCCGTCGCGCTCGCGGGCGGCTTTGCGGGCGGACTGGGCAACTCGCGCGACCAGGAACCCGCCACGCTCATCGCCGGCGTGGCCGTGGCGACCGCGCTCATGCCGCCCCTGTGCGCGGCGGGCTATGGCATCGCCATCGCAAGCGGGTCGCTGTTTCTCTCGGCCCTCTACGAGTTTGGCATCAACGTGGTCTTTATCGCACTGGCTGCCGAAGCCGTGCTGCTTCTTTTGCGCGTGCCGCTCAAGCGCGACCTCAACGGCGACGGCATTGTGACCGCCGAGGAAAATGCCGAGGTCGATGAGCTGTCACACAAGGTGCGCCGCCGCATCATCGTGGGCACGGTGATCTTTGCCATCCCCTGCATCGTTATGACCGCGGGATCCATTGGCTCGGCGCAGGCCGGCGTGCAGGACGGCTATGGCGTCACCGAAACCACGCGCGAGCTTGCCGCGGTGCTGCCGGGCTTTAAGGATTACACCGTTGCCGTCGAGACCTCGGCCACCGAAGGCGAGGAGGAGGGTATCGTCGAGCGCGAGGTTGTCGCCCATGTGACGACAAGCGAGGCGCTTGGGGCACACGACCGCCGTGTAGCCCGCAAGCTCATCGACCTCAATGTGCCCGAGCTCGATCGCGTGGAGTTTGATGTGCAGTAATACGCGACGTGGGATGGATGCGCGCAGCCGCGAGTCACGACATGGCGCAGACGTGACGCGGGCCACGAGCAAATAGCGGGACGCGGTCCATGGCCGCGCTCCGCTCGCTGATTTATTGCCGTGAATCAGCTGTCCGCATCGACATCGCCAGACTCCACTGTAAACGCCGGACCGGTACTCACCAGATAAAAACGGGTCACCCTGGTATCTCTAAATAGGTAGAGCAAGCCCTGATCGCGTCGGCGCGAAATATACGCCACGTGGACCGTACCGAATTCTTCGCCGTTTTCATTCTTTAACACCAGAATGTTGGGGTCGTCCATACGCTCGAACTGTCCATCAACGCAGTTGCCGCCCTTGCCGACCAGTTGCCACCGATGGTTATCCTCCTCAAGAAAGGCCAGAGTTTCCAGACTTGTTTTGTCATCCCGATAGTAACCATCAATGGCAAAGCCTTCGGAAACGCATTCCTGCATATAGGATGTTTCTCGATTTATAGCAAACTGCCCTGCAACGCCCAGGAGCACAGCCAGGCAAACCACCGCAAGGGTTATCGAGACAAAACGGCGGCTCATGTTAGCCAGCCCGGTACTTGTTTAGCGGAGCACGAAACATACTTGGAACCTCCGATATCAGCGCAAACGCCACCTACGGCCTGCCGGCAATCATATGTTTCCAACATCAAACCATATGGCAACCACTCGCGAGAGGCGTATCGGCGAACGGTGCGTTTTTGCGCTCCATTGGCCAAACGTCAACGCGCACTACAGCTCTTGCTCGACCTATTCAGATCTTGTCGCATACTACCGTAGATCCCCAACGCTTCCACCCCCAAGAGATCATTTTTAGTACGTAAAGAAGCCCTCGCCCGAGCTTTCGCCCAGCTTACCTTCGTCGAGCATTTTCTTGAGGACGGAGGCCATGGCCTTAAAGTTGTAGGGCATCATCATCTTTTTGAGCAGCGGGCTCACCAAGCCCGGGACCTTTTGGTACTGCATGACGATGTTGTACGCCGTCTGGATGCCCACGGTGTCGAACACGCGGAACGGCCCCTTGGGAGCGCCGGTGCCGCGCGTCCACGCGAGGTCGACGCTCTTGGGGTCACTCACACCCGAGACATACAGGTCAAGGCCCGAAAGCAGCCACGGCACCAACATGGAATTGAGCAGGTAGCCGTTCTTTTCCTTGTTGACGGGCAGGGCAAGCATGCGGATGTCGTTGGCAAAGTCGACGAGCTCGTCGAAGTAGCGCTTGTCGGTTTGGTCCTGTGCCATGACCTCGGTCATGTTGTTCTTCCAGATAGAGTTGGCAAAGTGCAGCGACAGGTACTTCTCGGGACGGCCGGTGTACTTGGCAAAGGTGCTCGGCAGCAGCGTGGATGAGTTGGTCACGATGACGGTCTTTTGCGGCAGAACCGGGGCGAGCTTCTTGTAGAAGTCGATCTTTGCCTGGGTGTCCTCGGCCATAGACTCGATGACCAGGTCGGCGTCGGCCACGGCCTTGGCAAGATCGAGCTCCAGCTTGAGTGTGGAGTAGGCACGCTCGACGGCGGCGAGCGCCGCTTCCTTGTCGAAGGGCTGGGTGCCATCGGCGATACCGGCGCACCACTCGCCCGTACCGTCCTCCATGCCCTCGATTGCCGCGATGTACTCCTTGCGCACGTGATCGATCTTGGGCTGGGTGCGGCCGATGCTGCCCTCGTTGCGCAGCCAAATCGTTACATCAAAGCCGCAGTAGGCAGCCTGAAAGGCAATCTGGCTTCCCAACACGCCGCCGCCGGCAACACAAACGGTCTTGTAGCTCATGGGACGGTCCTCTCTTACGTAATTCCATTGATGTGTATTTATTCAACCGTAAGGATGACGCGCGTTGGGGGTGGGTTCTATAAACGGGCGGTATTTCGCGGCAAACGGCTACATATGTTCATTATCTCAGGGTTCCGAGGGCAGTTTTTGGTGCCACCGAGACGTCGTTTTCGGAAGTATGCGGCAAATTCCGAAACTCTTGAGCACGTCCTGATTTTCGCCAATAAAACCGCAGGTACACAGCTTTGACATATCCGGTGTGCTCGGCCTATTCAGATTTTGCCGCATACTTCCGAAATCTAAGTTCGCAAAGGGTGATAGTTGGGGCGTTTACGCAACATATGTCCAGCAAAAACGGGTGGTAGCCGGCACGGCTGCCACCCGTTTGTCTCATATCTAGCCCATAGCGGGCAAGCTACTTCTTAATGCCGCGTCCCAGACGCTTGGCGACCGATGTGACGGCCTCCTCGCTGGCCGGCCCGCAGCTCACGCAGCCGTCATGGGCACGCATCTGACCGGTGACCTCGTCCATCGCGAGCGGCGCCACCTTCTCGAGCTTAAAGCCCTTGCCGGCGCGCATGTTTTCCTTGGCCACGCTGATCATGAGCTTAATGCGGTTGAGCTGGTTGACCTCGGACGCACCGGGGTCGTAGTCCACCGCGACAATGTTGCTCTCAGGATGCTGGCGGCGCAGCTCCTTGATCACGGCCTTGCCCACCACGTGGTTGGGCAGGCACGCAAAGGGCTGCGTGCAGATGATGTTGGGCGCACCATGGTCGATCAGGTCGAGCATCTCGGCCGTGAGCAGCCAGCCCTCGCCCATGTTGTTGCACACCGAAAGTACCGTACGGGCCTTGTCGGCCATGGTGCCGATGCGCTCGGGCGCCTCGAAGCGGCGGGACTTCTCGAGCATCTCCTCCACCGGCGTGCGCATCCAGTCCACAAGCTTGATGAGCGCTTGCATGCCCGCGCGTGTAGTAGCAGAGCTTCCCAGCTCGTCTTTCTGCAGCTCGGCGTTGCTCATGGAGTAGAGGAAGAAGTCGAGCAGGCCCGGCACCACGGCCTCGCAGCCCTCGCGCTCAATGACATCGACCACGTGGTTGTTAGCCGTGGGATGGAACTTGACCAAGATCTCACCGACCACGCCCACGCGCGGCTTGGTGCCCTCGCCCACGAGCGGCATGGTGTCGAACGCGCGGATGGCCTCGCGGCACAGCTTGGTGTAGTTGTGGCGGTTAAACTTGGGCGCCAGCTTGCGGGCACGCGCCATGTACTCCTCGTAGAGCGCGTTGGCGGCACCGGGCGTGGCCTCGTACGGGCGGCAGCGGTAGAGCATCTGCATCATCACGTCACCAAAGAGCACCGCGTAGACTGCCTGCTTAAGCAGCGCCGGCGTCAGCTTAAAGCCGGGGTTGTCCTCGCCCAGCGCCACGGCCGAAAGCGAGATCACGGGGATCTCGGGGTGGCCGCTCTCGCGCAGGGCCTTGCGGATGAGCGCGATGTAGTTGGTGGCACGGCAGCCGCCGCCGGTCTGGCTGATGACCACGGCGGTCTTGGACAGGTCGTACCGACCGCTCTCGATGGCCTCCATAATCTGGCCCGTCACCAGAATCGACGGGTAGCAAATGTCATTGTTCACATAGCGCAGGCCAGCCTCGACGGCATCGTGGTCGGTCGAGGGCAGCAGCTCCAAGTTGTAGCCGGCACCGCGGAACACCTCTTTGACCAGGTCAAAGTGGATCGGCGCCATCTGCGGGCACAGGATGGTATAGCCCTCGTCGCGCATCTGCTCGGTAAAGGGCACCTTGGGCCATGCGGTCGAGGCGCTCTCACGCTGTGCCTCGAACGCGTACTTGCGGCTCGCGAACGCGGGGGCATCCGTGGAGGGCGCCACCGGCGCAGCGTCGCCCTGCTCAAAGACCTCGCCCGCAGCCGTGGCCTCGGCCAAGCGCTCGGCCTCCTGGTCCTTGAGTGCCGCCATGAGCGAGCGGATGCGAATGCGCGCGGCGCCCAGGTTGGACACCTCGTCGATCTTAAGCACGGTATAGATCTTGCCGCTGGCCTCCAGGATTTCCTGTACCTGATCGGTGGTCAGGGCATCGAGGCCGCAGCCGAAGGAATTGAGCTGGATCAGGTCCAGGTCGTTGCGCATCGTCACAAAACGGGCCACGGCGTACAGGCGACTGTGGTACATCCACTGGTCGACGACGCGAATCGGACGCTCGGGCTTTACCAGATGCGCGAGCGAATCCTCGGTAAAGACCGCAAAGCCAAAGCTCGAGATAAGCTCGGGCAGGGCGTGGTTGATCTCGGGGTCGTTATGGTAGGGACGACCGGCGAGCACGATGCCGTGACCGCCGTGGTCCTCGACCCACTTAAGAGCCTCCTCGCCCATGGTCTGGATGTCCTCGTGGAAACGCGCATCGGCCTCAAAGGCAGCGTTGACAGCGGCATCGACCTCGGAGCGCGTGATCTTGGGCCCACGCACGCGACCGCGACCGGCTTGCGCATCGGCCACACGGTCGACGGCGAGCACCTGGTACAGACGGCGCTTGAGCTCGGTCTTGTCATGATAGGGCACAAACGGGTACAGGAACTCGATGTTCTGCTCGCGGATCTCGTCGATGTTGAGTGCCAACGCCGTGGGATAGCTCATGACGATGGGGCAGTTGTAGCAGTTACCGGCCGTCGGGTCCTCTTTACGCTCCCAGCGCACGCACGGCATCCAGATAAAGTCGACGTCACGGTCGATAAGGTTCATCACGTGGCCGTGGCTCATCTTGGCCGGATAGCACACGCTCTCGGACGGCATGGACTCGATGCCCGCCTGATAGGTCTTTTTGCTCGACTGGTCGGACAGCTGCACGCTAAAGCCCAGACGAGTAAAGAACGCGTGCCAGAAGGGGTAGTTCTCATACATGTTGAGGGCGCGGGGAATGCCGACGGTGCCGCGCGGGGCCTCGTCGGGGCTCAGCACCTCGCGGTTAAACAGCAGCTCGTTTTTCTTTTTGAAGAGGTTGGGGGCCTCGGTCTTTTGCTTTTTGTGGCCGGCACCCTTCTCGCAGCGATTGCCGGTGATAAAGCGCCTGCCGCCGCCAAAATCGTTGACGGTAAGCTGGCAGTTGTTGGAGCAACGGCCGCAGCGGACGTGCTTTTGCGTCACGGTGAGGTGCGCGATGTCCTCGGCCGAAAGGATGGTCGAGATGCCGTCGGCGCCGGCGCGATCGCGGGCGAGCAGGGCCGCACCGTAGGCGCCCATACAGCCGGCGATGTCGGGGCGCACGGCGTGAACACCGGTGAGCTGCTCAAACGCACGCAGCGTGGCGTCGGACATAAAGGTGCCGCCTTGGACGATCACCTGACTGCCGATCTCCTTGGGGTCGCGCAGCTTAATGACCTTGAACAGGGCATTCTTGATGACGGAATAAGACAGGCCGGCCGCGATGTCGCCCACCGTGGCGCCTTCCTTTTGCGCCTGCTTGACGCGCGAGTTCATAAAGACCGTGCAGCGGCTGCCCAGGTCGACGGGGGCCTTGGCATGAATGGCGGCATCGGCAAACGCGCGCACGTCCATGTTCATAGACACGGCGAAACTCTCGATAAAGCTGCCGCAGCCCGACGAGCAGGCCTCGTTGAGCATGATGTGCTCGATGACGCCGTCCTTGACGCGCAGACACTTCATGTCCTGGCCGCCGATGTCCAGGATGAACTCGACGCCGGGCAGGAAAGCCTTGGCGCCGCGCAGGTGCGCGACGGTCTCGATCTCGCCGGAATCGGCCTTGAGGGCCTCGATGAGCAGCGCCTCGCCGTAGCCCGTGGTGGTCACGTGGCCGATGGTGCAGCCCGCAGGGATGTGGTTGTAGAAATCGGCCATGATGACCTTGGCCGTGCCCAGGATGTCGCCGTTGTTGTTGCCGTACCAGGTGTGCAGCAGCTGGCCGTCCTCGCCCACGAGCGCGGCCTTCATGGTGGTGGAACCGGCGTCGATGCCGATGAACACACGGCCGGTGTAGCCGTCGAGCTTGCCCTTGGGGACGACCTCGGTGTCGTGGCGGGTCTTGAACTCGGCAAAGTCCTCGTCGGTGGCAAAGAGCGGGTCCAGGCGCTCGACCTCGGCACCCTGTGTGTCACCCAGGGCATCGATGGCCTCAATGAGCTGCGGGAACGTGCTGAGCTTGTTGGACTCGTGCGCCATGGCGGCGCCGCTTGCCACAAACAGGTGGGCGTTTTGGGGCACAATGCGGTGCTCCTCGTCCAGGTTGAGCGTGAGGTAGAAGCGGTGGCGCAGCTCGGAGAGGTACTGCAGCGGGCCGCCAAGGAAGGCGACGTTGCCGCGGATGGGGCGACCGCACGCCAGACCCGAGATGGTCTGGGTCACGACGGCCTGGAAGATGGAGGCGGCCACATCCTCGGGACGGGCACCCTCGTTGAGCAGCGGTTGCACGTCGGTCTTGGCAAATACGCCGCAGCGACTGGCGATGGGATAGATGGTGGTCGCGTTGGCCGCGAGCTCGTTGAGGCCGCTCGCGTCGGTGTGCAGCAGGGTTGCCATCTGGTCGATGAACGCGCCCGTACCGCCGGCGCAGGTGCCGTTCATGCGCTGCTCAATGCCGTTGTCGAAGTAGATGATCTTGGCGTCCTCGCCGCCCAGCTCGATGGCGACATCGGTGGCCGGGATGAGGGTCTCGACGGCACGCTTGCTGGCGATGACCTCCTGGACAAACTCCAGGTCGAGCCACTGGGACAGCAGCAGGCCGCCCGAGCCGGTAATGGCGCAGGTCATCTGGGCCGTCGGCAGCACGGTCGCAGCGCCCTCGAACAGGTCGCGGGCGCAGGCACGGACGTCGGTGTGGTGACGCTGGTACTTGGCGTAGACGATCTGGTTGTCGTCGTTGAGCACGGCGAGCTTAACGGTGGTGGAGCCTACGTCGATGCCCAGGTGCAGGTTGCCGCGGGCGGCCTCGGGGTTGAAGATCGCGCCTTCGGGGGCGTGGGCGGCGGCTACGGGCTCAGCGGCGGTGGCGGGCTCGCTAGCGATGGACGTCTCCCCTGCCGCGTTCTTGGCATCGGCAACAGCCTCGACAACTTTCTCGGCTGCCGCGGTCGCGGCCTTCTGCGCGGCGTTCACCACGGCGGGCGCGGCCTCGCGTGCGGCAGCAACCATACGATCCTTGATGCCCTCGACGAGTTTGCTCATCTGTCTCTCCTCTTAGTTGTTGGACTCGACGGTTGCGGCGGTGTCGGCCGCGTCCTCGAGCTGCAAGTTCAATAGCTTCATGCCGTATTCCGGCACGTTGATATCAATGGGTTGGCCATACAGGTCGCCGGGACGCACAAAAGCGAGCACCGTCATAATGCGCGCCATGGCCTCGGGCGATTCGGTGAGCCCACGCTCAAACCAGCGCTGAATCATGCCGACCTCGGCACTCACGACGTAGGTGACGTAGTAGTCAAAGAACGTACCCAGCGCCAGGCCCAAAATACCCGTCTGCGCACGCGGCACCACAGCCTCACGCGCGGTGTCGATAATCCTTTTAATGAAGGCCTGGTCGCCGCCCGGACCCAGCAGCGCACCGATTAAGTCGCGGTTGGCCGCAAGATAACGCAGCAGCTCAACCGAACCGGGCGCCGGCTCGAGCTCATCGATGTTGTGATAGAGATCAGGCAGCTGAGCTGCGGTGATGAGCTCAATGCGCTCACGGATCTCGGCCAGCAAGCCATCCTCGATTTGATTGATAAAGTCGGGAATATCGCGGTAGTGCGAATAGAACGTGCGACGCGTAAGGCCAGCGCGCTCGGTGAGCGACGCGACATTAATGCGCGAAAGGTCGCCGCTTTCGGCAAGCTCGCTAGCAAGTGCCTGGCGAAGGGCACGCTGCGAGCGAAGGGACCGGCGATCACATTTCTCGAGCTGGGACAAGCGTCCTCCTTGTTACTCAGCCTGTGCGCTATTGCACAGTGCGAGTATTATTGCACACCGTGTGCATCAACACGTAAAGGCAATATTTTGGATGTGACGAGGGGGCAGTCCCTTTGTCACATTATTCGATGACGGTGCGGGAGTTTTGCTTGCGCATGGTGGCGAGCATGTGTTTGGGGACGGCATGGACCATGCAGCTGCCGATGGTCACGCTCGCGGCGGCCTTAGCTGCATCGCTAGCGTTTTTGGTCGCGTAGCTGTGGCGGAAGCGTTTGAGCATGGCGATATCGTTGCCGCCGTCGCCGTAGACCGCGACCTCGTCCTCGGCAATACCGTAGTAGCCCGCCAGCCAGGCCACGCTCTCGCCCTTGTTGCATGCCGCGTCCGTGATCTCGAACATCACCGGATCGAACGGCGCGTTGACCACGCGGTCCGAGCGCTCGGCCAGATACGCCTTAAGGTCGCGCTCCAGCTCGGGCGAGGTCACGCGACAGTTGATCTTGCACACATCGTGGCGCAGGATGTCACCGATCGACTGGTCGAAGTACTGTTCCTCGTGGTACCCGCCACGCGCACGCATGCCGCGCATCACGATGCGCTTGATAGGGCTGTCCTTTTTAAAGCCCGCCTGATGCATCTCGAACGATCCGCTCGAGAACATGCCATCGGGCGTGGAACAATCAAAGCAAATGTCCGGGAACGCCTTGAGCAGTTCCTCAGTGACCTGCGGATCGATGGTCCAAGTCTTGAGCACCTCGCCGTGGCTGTCGCGCACGATGGACCCGTTGGAGCAGCAGGCGTCAAGCGCCAGGCCCGTAAAGCCATGCTCGCCGATTGGCAACGTCGAGCGCCCGGTCGCGGGAACCACATGCAGGCCAGCCTCGGTCAGCTCGCGAATGGCACGGCGGATGGTCCCATCCGCCTCATGCAGGGCGTTCAGCAGCGTTCCGTCTAAGTCACTCGCGAACATCTTGATCATGGACATGCCTCTCCTTCGTCTGCCCGATATTGTAGACGAAGGAGAGGCATGTCCAAACAATGCCGTCCCGGCGCGGCGTACCACCGCCTTCACAAATTCACGGTGCCCCAGCGCGTTAAGACAATCGCCGCAATCGATTTTTCAGCCGATAAAACAGAGCCGTCGTCAACGTCAGCACCGCCAACATGGCTGCGAATACAATCGCCGGTGTCCATCGATCATATGCAACCCCGTACGTCAATTGGCCGATAGGTATTGCGCAGGAAAGGACCATGTAAACGACCGAAAGCACTTTTCCGCAGAGCTCAGTCGGCGCTGCCCGCTGAACAAACGCGATAATTTCAACCGACGCAATGCTCGCCCACACCATGACCCATGCCGAACCAACCACAAACACGGTGAGCATGCATGCATCTGCGCCGAACAGTAGCGTGACAATGATCGGTGCGACTCCAAAACAGATCATCGCAACATATCGACATATGCCATTGAAAGAAAAACGATGCGGCCAAATGCCGACCAAGCCACTGCCGGCAAGACCACCCAAGCCCATAGCCACCTCAACTATCCCAACGCAGGACGATTGCATGCCGAGATGCTTTGTAACAATAATGGGAGCGCCAATCATTAGCCCAACCAACGCAAGGTTCAAAACTGCCGCAAGCAAAATCACAGCGACCAATAATGCATTTTGCAACAGATACCGAATCGACTCCCGAAAATCGTTTCGGCATGTCGTACGAGTCGCGCCGTCTCCCATCGTTTCAAATGAGGCATTTTGCTTGAGCGCGCCCCCAAACAAGAGAGCTGAAATCGCAAACGCCACCGACGCGGTTGTGCAAAGAGCATCGATGCCAAAGTACCCATAGACTGCCGTCCCGACCACAGGGCCCAAGATATTGCTCACCATGGTCATCTGCGAAACCAATGCAGTGGCCCGCTCAACCTTCTCTTCACCCGCCATGCGCACCGTCTCAATTTGGAGCATTGGCTTCAGCAGCGATTGAGAACCATATTGAACACAAAGTATCGCTACTACGACGACCGCAAGAGGCAATGAGTGCTTCATGGGGATAGACAGCAGTGATGCAGTCATCAGAGCAATGCCGAGGGACACGAGGACCTCGCGATGTCTTCCCCTATCCGCCAAGATTCCGCCAACCGGAGTTGCAAGTACGCCGGGTATGAACGCTATCGCCGCGACGACGCCATATAACGTTGACGATCCACTGCGATCGAACAAGTAAAGTGGATACGCAAAGCACAGCGCCGACAGCATCGAATACGTGCACAGCTGCGCAACCAGAAGTTCCGCGAGCCTGATTGACCGCACTGTTTTTGATTTCAACGAGACACCGACGTCTCTCAGCCCAGCCATAAGCCCACCCCCTATACATACCACTAGTATGTATTTAATGACTTGAAAAGGGCAGCCGTGGCTACCCTCACAAATCAATTACATACCGTTGGTATCTATATTACCACCCGGCGCGGTCCCATACGCCCCAAATCTGCGCCGTTGTCTGAAGCACTTCATTACCCAAATCGAGCCCCACCGCGGCAGCCATCTGCGCCAAACATTGTGCGCGAGCGAGCATTCGCTCCTTGGGCTCGAGCGGACGGAACAATGGCAGCAGCCAAAGATTCGCCAACAACGATACGGCCTCCGCCGCTTCGCGCGGGCATTCGCACGCAATGGAGCCGTCGGCGATGCCCTCCTCGATCACTGGCAAGAGACAGCCATCGGCCGACTCGTCAAATGAGCCCTGGTACTGCATCGCCAGTAGGCGCGAGCTTTTTACCGGATCTGCTGCAGGACGCATACGTGCCCATAGCTCAATTTGTGGAATAACGGACTCGGGAGCGTACAGTCGCTTGAGCTTTTGGGCTCCGGTCATATTACCGACGCCAAGCATCGAGCGGCGGTGCTCAACAATCGGAGTCATCGCCCGATCAAACGCGGCGTTGAAAATCTCTTCTTTGCTCTTGAAGTGATGATAGACAGCGCCCTTGGTCATGCCGTCGAGACGGTCAACGATATCTTGAATACTCGTCCCCTCATAACCCTGTGCGCAGAATAGCTCCAGTGCCGCGTCGAGAATCTTCGCGACCGTCTCCTCGGGATATTTATTGCGACCCATAATCCGCCCATCCGCAACGCAAGCCTTGTGCCTCATTGCAGCATTTTAACGTTGCGGATGGCAGACGGTCGATTCTACACCGCGGCGGGGCCATGTTCGCCGGTGCGAATGCGGATGACTTCCTCGACCGGCTCGACCCAGATCTTGCCGTCGCCGACGGCGCCGGTGCGGGCGGCATTGCAGATGATGTCGACAATTCCGTCGACATGTTCATCGGCGCAGATGAGGGTGAACTGCACCTTAGGGATCGTGTTGACAAGCAACTCGTTGCCGCGCACGTATTCCTTCCAGCCATGCTGCGCGCCGCAGCCCTGCACCTGGTTGATGGTCATGCCGCGAACATCGGCAGCAAACAGCGCGTCTTTGAGAACCTCAAGTTTTTCCTGACGGACGATCGCCGTGATCTTCTTCATAGTGAATTCCTCTCTTTAGTAAAGAAATGAATTGCCATTCAATAACGCGGGTTTTCCAAGTGCCCGAGATTGCCCCGAAAGAGGAGCGCCGCGTACTTCGGTACGCAAGCGACGGTTTGAGGGGCAAGGTCGGGTGCTTGGGAAAGCCGCGCTGCTAATCGAGTCCGGAGAACGAGGGGTACGCGCTCTCGCCGTGCTGACTCGCATCCAGGCCCAGTGCCTCGTCGGCCTCGTCCACGCGCAGGCTACCGTGGAACAGCGCCTTGACCACCGCGGCGATCACCAAGTCGAGCATCAGCACAATAACGACCGTCACCACAATGCCCAGAACCTGCGAGACAAGCAGCGACACGTCGCCCGTGTAGAACAGGCCGCCCTTACCGGTCCACGAGAGCTCCGGCACGCAGAACAGGCCCGTGAGCACACCGCCCAAGATGCCGCCGATACCGTGGCAACCGAACGCGTCGAGCGCATCGTCGTAGCCGAACTTGGTCTTAAGATGGCTGATGGCCAGATAGCAGACGGGCGATACGATCAGGCCCATGACCAGCGCCGCCCACGGCTCGACAAAGCCCGCACCCGGCGTAACCACCACAAGGCCCGCAACCAAACCGGTGCTAGCACCCACCAGCGTGGGACGACCGGTGTGCACGCGCTCGACGACAAGCCACGAGACCATGCCCGCCGCGCTGGCCGTCACGGTGTTGAGGATGGCGAGTGCCGCCACGGCGTCGGCCTTAAACTCGCTGCCGCCGTTAAAGCCAAACCAACCAAACCAAAGTAGACCGGCGCCCAGCGCCACAAACGGCACGTTATGCGGACGGTAGCTCACCATGCCAAAGCCGCGACGACGGCCGAGCATTAAGCAGAGAATCAGGCCCGTGAGACCGGACGAAATGTGTACCACGTCGCCGCCGGCAAAGTCGAGCGCGCCGATGATGTCGCCGATAAAGGAACCATCGCCGCCCCAAACCATGTGGGCGAGCGGCGCATAGACCACGAGCAGCCAAATGCCCAGGAAGGCCGTCATGGCACCAAACTTAACGCGGCCTGCCAGACTGCCCGTAACGATAGCGGCGGTGATCATGGCAAACGCCATCTGGAAGGCGATGTTGATGATCTGAGGGTAGACGGCACCATCCGCAGCATTGCCCTCGGCCGCCTGCAGCACCTGGTTGAGCACCGGCAGGCACAGCAACTGGTCAAAGCCGCCAATAAACGGGCTAGAACCGTCGCCACCGTAGGCCAGCGACCAGCCGGCAACAATCCACAGCACACCAACCAGGCCAATGGCGCCAAAGCACATAAGCATGGTGTTGATGACATTTTTGCGCCTGGACAGGCCGCCATAGAAAAACGCCAGACCCGGTGTCATTAAAAACACGAGCATGGTGCAGATGAGCATAAACGTTGTCGATCCCGTATCGTACATTCGCTCCCCCTTGGTCGCATGAACGTTGTCGGCGCTCATGATGCGGCCGAGGGGCAACTGGTGTAGACCAGATACGGCGTTGTTAAACGCTGCGTTGTCGAATGGAAACGGCACCGCAATCTTGGAAACGGCGCGGCAACGGACGCGAAACGAACGGGAAACGTGCGAACGAGAAGGGCGCGCTTGGCTCCGCTCTGGCTAGCGCCGGAACAGCTCGCGGGCTCGGTCGCGGAGGTCGGTAGCTCGAATGACACCCTCGTAACGATTGATGCGCAGACGCGGGAAGGCGTTAAAGAAGCGTAGGTCGCGGCGGCTGAGTGACACGCTCGGTACCGGGCGGCTCATGCGCTTGCCGGCAAGGCGACGACCGAGCGACGGACGCGGCATACTCGGCGCGGCATCGGCCACGCGGCGGGCAGCGAGCGCCAGGCCGCGAGCACCATCCGAGATAAACGTCGGCATCGAAGTCTTCTCGCGCAGGGCATCGAGCGCCGCGTCGCCCAGCTCGGCCAGCCAAGCGTTAACGGCGCGACCGCGGATATGCGTCTGCGCCACCGAGTCAATCGCCGAATCGGGAATACGTTCGAGCATAGAGTCGGAGGCGTCGGCAAGCGACTCATTGATGCGGTCGGCAAGGTCGGCACGCACACGCTCAAGCTGATCGGACAGACGCCGCCAGCTCGCCAACGAGCACACCGCATCGACCATCATCGCGACCGCGACGATAAAGGCGGCCAAGCGCACGATTAGCACCGGCAGATGGCCAAGCAGCCCCAGCAATGCCGGCTCCACTAAACGGCAAATACACAACGCACCCAAGCCAAACGCGCAGGCCCAGTACAGGCAGATGCGTCCGTGCAGGTTAAACGGCAGATGCGAGTAATCCCAAAACCGGGCACCCGTCGTTTTTTCCAACAGCACGCCCACGCTATATTCGATCACGCTGCATACGAGCGCGGCAGCGACAAACTGGCTCGAGGCGTCTGGGATTCCACGCAGCAGCAACCAGCACGCAATGCCGCCCGCACCGTAGATGGGACAACACGGCCCTAGCAAAAAGCCGCTGTTGGCAAAGCGTCCGTGGTTGAGCATGGCGCAGACTGTCGACTCCCATACCCAGCCGCAAAAACCGTAGAAGGCAAACGAGAGTACCAGCGCCGAGAGCGGACAGGCGGCAAGCGTCGCGCCGTCAAATGCCATGTCGATCGCGGTTCCCACCGTCTACCCACTCCTCTTTTCGTTCGATTCTTTGCTCGAGCCGTCACTCGGGCCCTCGTTCAAATCGTTCGCGCCGCCTTTGCGCGGCAGACGGCCGGCAATCGTCTCGCGCAGTGCGCACCATTTATCCGCCAGGCACACAATCCATGCCTCACGACACGTCGGCGGCACCGGTACCAGCGGAAACATATGCCGTACGATAATATTCCGCTCGCGCGGCGTCAGCTCAAAATCTTCCTCCGCACGCGCCAAGGCAAAAAACGGGTGACGAAAGCCATGCAGTCGATGGCTTGGGTCGGGATCGTGCCAGTCATAGAGAAAGTAATCGTGCAGCAGGGCCCCGCGCAGCAGCGATAAGCGGTCGACGGAGATACCGACGCGGCCCAGGCGCTCGGCAAAGGACAGACTTGCCCGCGCTACCGAGGTCACATGCGTATAGACCGTCACATCGCCATGTTGGATAAACTCATGCATCAGGTCCAAGCGGCCCGCCTGGGCAAGCTGACGGGCGGCATCGTCGACCTCGCGCACGATTTTCTCGGCACGAACGGTATCGGACATGCGGCCTCCTTCCGGCGGCGCTCGGCGGCAAGCCGCGGCCTGCGCGCAATGAATAAAATCATCATCGAATTTACCAGTATGGCATCGGACAAAACGTTTTGCCCCACCAGTTGGCGAATTACCGCGCCGCCGTCACATATCAAACGCCAAAATGTGCGAGACTGTCTTGTGCAATTGTGCCGGCCGAGGGAGTGCCGGCGCACGATTCGCATGGAGTAACCCACAACGATGCTGCTTACGCAAACGACAACGCCCGAGGACGTCAAGGCTCTCGATCGCGCCGAGCTTCCGCTGCTCTGCGGCGAGATCCGCCACGCCATCCTCGAAAGCTCCGCCGCCGTCGGCGGGCACGTTGCCCCCAACCTGGGCGTCGTTGAGCTTACGGTTGCGCTCCATCGCGTGTTTAACTCCCCCATCGACAAGATTGTCTTTGATGTTTCGCACCAGACCTACGCCCACAAGGCGCTGACTGGGCGCGCGTACACTTATATCGACCCGGCACGCTACGGCGAGGCCTCTGGTTTTGCCAATCCTGACGAGTCCGAGCACGACCTGTTCGCCATGGGCCACACCTCCACGTCGGTGAGCCTGGGCTGCGGCTTGGCGCACGCTCGTGACCTGGCGGGCGATGCGTACAACGTCATCACCATCATTGGCGACGGTTCGCTTTCGGGCGGTCTGGCGTTTGAGGGCTTTAACAATGCCGCCGAGCTCGACAGCAACCTGATCATCATCGTCAACGATAACGACCAGTCCATCGCCGAAAACCACGGTGGCCTGTATCGCAATCTGGCCGAGCTACGCGCCAGCAACGGCACCTGTGAGCGCAACGTTTTCCGCGCGATGGGGCTCGACTACTGCTATCTGGACACCGGCAACGATGTGTTGGCCCTGGTCGACACGCTGCAGGAGCTGCGCGATATCGATCATCCCATCGTGCTGCACGTCTCCACCGCAAAGGGCAAGGGCTTTGAGCCAGCCCAGAGCGACCCCGAGCGCTGGCATCATGTGGGTCCGTTTGACATGGCGACTGGGCGCAAGCTCTGCCCGGGCCATCCGAGCGAGCCTGCGCCGCGCACCTATGCCGACATTACGGGCGAGGCGCTCAGCGCCGCCATCGAGCACGATCCGCAGGTCGTGGGCATCACGGCCGCCACGCCCTACATCATGGGCTTTACACCCGAGCTTCGCGCCGCCGCCGGCAAACAGTTCGTCGATGTGGGCATTGCCGAGGAGCACGCCGTGACCTTTGCCACCGCGCTTGCGCGCTCGGGTGCCAAGCCAGTCTTTGGTGTGTACGGCACGTTTTTGCAGCGCGCCTACGACGAGCTGTGGCACGACCTGTGCCTCAACGATGTCCCCGCAACCATCCTGGTGTTTGGCGCATCGATCTTTGGCACCACATCCGAGACGCATCTTTCGTTCTTTGATATTTCTATGCTGGGCGCTCTCCCCAATATGCGTTACCTGGCGCCTTCCTGCATGGAGGAATACCTATCCATGCTGAGCTGGTCGCTCGACCACCGCGAGCATCCCGTGGCGATTCGCGTGCCGGGCATTGGCTTGGTAAGCCGCCCCGATCTTGCGCCTGCCGAGGACGCCGATTACGGCGCCGTTCGTTACAACGTGGTGTGCCAGGGTCGCGACGTGGCCGTGCTCGCGCTTGGCGATTTCTTTGAGCTGGGCGAGCGCGTGGCAAACCGTCTGACTGCCGAGTACGGCATCGAGGCCACGCTCGTCAACCCGCGCTATGCAACCGAGCTCGACCGCGAGTTCCTCGACAGCCTTGCCGCCAAGCATCGCGTTGTCGTCACCCTCGAAGACGGCATCTTGGACGGCGGCTGGGGCGAGCGCGTCGCGTGCTACTTGGCCTGCACGCCCGTGCGCACGCGCACCTTTGGCATCGCCAAGGGCTTCCCCGACCGCTACGACCCCAACGAGTTGCTCGCTCAGAACGGCATGACGGCCGAGAACATGGCCGCCGAAGCCGTTAGGCTACTTAACGAGTAAAAAACCTCCGCAAGGGAAGCACCCCTGCGGAGGTTTTTATTTTCGCGGCGCGATTATCTCAATCTGTAACATCTAGGGCCCGAATTCCCGTCTAACTGTTACAGATCTAGACAAACCATCTTTGCCCCTGACCTTTGTCTCGATCTGTAACAGAAAGGGAGCTTTTGTCCGTCTAACTGTTACAGATCGAGACATTCGAATTCCCCTGAAGAGAAAATCTCAATCTGTAACAGTTACTCGGCAAAAATGGCTGCAGATGTTACAGATTGAGACAAAGCAGCGAGACAGGCCACCACATCTGCAAGAACCACCACAAAGGTGCCTGTCCCTTTTTGGTAGGAAGAATTACCCATAAGGTAAGTATGTTTCTGAGTTATTTCGTGTTGACCCATTTGAGCGCGATAGGGTATAACTCTACTCAACCGCTAGGGATTTTATTGAGAAAGGTGTTCTACCATGAGCAAGAACCTCTCCCAGCAGGTCGTTCTCGACCGCCGCGGCTTCGTTGCCGCCACCTTCGCAACCGTCGCCGGCCTTGGTCTTGCCGGCTGCTCCGACACCAGTGCCGAGGCCGACAAGGGTTCCGCCGGTTCCTCCAAGAGCTCCGAGGATACCGAGGTTTCCGCCACGCTCGACGCCAAGGCATTCGACAAGCTCGTCAACGACGGCCCCAAGGCCGATGATGACGCCATCGCCGCCAGCACCTGGGCTACGGCCGTCAAGGCTGCCGGCGTCTTTACGATCGGTGGCGTCCAGACCTCCACGCTCTTCTCCCTCCTCAACGAGAAGGACGGTCAGACCCGCGGCTTCGACGCCGGTATCGCACAGCTCCTGTCCAACTACATTCTGGGCGAGAACAAGGTCGAGATCACCCAGGTGACCTCGGACACGCGCGAGTCCGTCCTGCAGAACGGCCAGGTCGACGCTGTCTTTGCCACCTACACCATCACTGACGAGCGCAAGAAGCTCGTCTCCTTCGCCGGTCCCTACTACTACACCCAGCAGGCCATCCTGGTGCTCGCCGACAACGACGACATCAAGAGCGTCGACGACCTGGCCGACAAGAACGTCGCCGTCCAGTCCGGCTCCAACGGCCCCGCCATCCTGGAGGAGTTCGCCCCCAAGGCCAGCCAACAGGAGTTCAAGACCGACGAGGAGGCCCGCCAGGCACTTCAGCAGGGCCGCGTTGACGCCTACGTCATCGACAACAACATGCAGCAGAGCGCCCTGGTCCGCGAGCCCGGTAAGTACAAGATTGCCGGCAAGCCCTTCGGCAGCAAGGAGCCCTATGGCATTGGCCTGCCACTCGATTCCGACGGTGTCGCCTTTGTCAACGACTTCCTTAAGAAGATCGAGGATGACGGCACCTGGACCGAGCTGTGGCAGATCTGCATTGGCGACCGTACGGGCGACACCAATGTTCCCGAGCTGCCCGAGATCGGCGCCTAGGCAGCGAGCCTAGTAACGGCCGCTACGAAACCATACGGAAACGCACGATGCGCTTTATTGCGCTAAACTGTTTCCTCACTGAGTTGTCGGGGCTTCCGTACACACGGGAGCCCCTTTCCTTACCGGCGGGAGGTCCGCATGAGTCTCTCCGAGCTCTGGTCGCTCTATGGCCAGAACTATATCGACGCGCTGCTAGCAACCTGGGGCATGACGCTTGAGTCGTTTGCCATCGCCATGGTGCTGGCCGTCGCCGTCACCGTGATGCGCGTGTCGCCGCTCAAGCCGCTGCGCGTCTTTGGCGACCTGTATGTCCAGGTCTTCCGTAACATCCCCGGCATCGCGCTGCTCATTATCGTCGTCTATGCGCTGCCCCCGCTCAAGGTCGTCCTGCCCTACCGCACCTGCGTCATCGTCGCCACGGTGTTGCTGGGCTCGGCCTTTGGCTCCGAGAACTTTATGAGCGGCATCAACACCGTCGGCGTCGGTCAGGTAGAAGCCGCCCGTTCGCTCGGCATGAGCTTCAACCGTATCCTCGCCAAGATCGTGATTCCGCAGGCGCTGCGCTCGAGCGTGCTGCCCATGACCAACCTCTTTATCGCCGTCATGCTCACCACCGCGCTCGGCAGTCAGGTACCGCTTAAACCGCAGGAGCTCACCGGCGTGGTGAGCTACATCAACACGCGCTCGCTCGGCGGCGTCGCCGCGTTCTTTATCTCGGCGCTTGGCTACCTGGGCACGGCCTTTGTGGTGAGCCACATTGGCAACTACATCGATAAGAAGGTGAGGATCCTCCGATGAGTAAACATTCCTCCCCTGCACTTACCATGCGCGATGCGCTCTACGAGGCTCCCGGCCCCAAGATGCGCGCCAAGATTCGCGTCGGCACCGCCATCTCACTTGTTGCCGTGGCCGCGCTCATCGCTCTGGTACTGCAGCGCTTTTACGTGACCGGCCAGCTTTCGGTCCATTACTGGTACTTCTTTACGCACCTCACCACCTGGAAGTTCCTGCTTGCCGGTTTTGAGGGCACCGTTAAAGTCGCACTCACCGCCGGCGTCATTGCGCTGGTACTGGGCTTAGCCCTTATGCTCGGCCGCACCAGCGACATTAAGCCGCTGCAGCTGGTCTGCCGCGTGCTCACCGATTTCTTCCGTGGCGTGCCGAGCCTTCTGTTCATCTACTTCTTCTTTTTGGTGCTGCCCCAGTACAAGATCGCACTGCCGTCGTTTTGGATGCTCACGCTTCCCGTCGCGCTCGCTGCGGCCGGCGTACTGGCCGAGATCTTCCGTGCCGGCGTCAATGCCGTGCCGCGCGGCCAGGTCGAGGCCGCCCAGGCGCTCGGTCTCTCCAAGGCTAAAATCACCTTTAAAATCGTGCTGCCGCAGGCCATTCGGTTTATCATTCCGTCGTTGATTTCGCAGCTTGTGGTCGTCGTCAAAGACACCACCGTCGCCTACGTGGTGAGCTACCCCGACCTTATGCAAAACGCCCGCGTGCTCATTACCAACTACGACGCCCTCGTGTCGGTCTACCTAGTGATCGCGGTCATCTATATCCTCATCAACGTCGCAATCAACAAGGCCGCTGTCTACGTTTCGCGCAAGACCGGCGCGACCATCATTCGCTAACGATTTACCATTTCGAGTCATAAGGAGCCGAGCACCATGGCACAGAGCACTTCTTCTACCGGTAATCAGCCGCTGATCGAGCTCAAGCACGTCGATAAGCACTATGGCGATCTGCACGTCCTCAACGACATCAATCTCTCGGTCGACCGCGGCGAAGTCGTCGTCGTGATCGGCCCCTCGGGCTCGGGCAAGTCGACCATGTGCCGAACCATCAACCGCCTGGAAACCATCGACTCGGGCGAGATCCTCATCGAGGGCGAGCCTCTGCCGCAGGAAGGCAAGGATCTTGCCCGCATGCGCGCCGAGCTGGGCATGGTGTTTCAGCAGTTCAACCTGTTCGCGCATATGACGGTGCTGCAGAACGTCATGCTGGGGCCGGTCGACGTGCTGGGCGTGTCCAAGGAGGAAGCTCGTGAGCGCGCCATGGACCTGCTGAGCCGCGTGGGCGTTGCCGAACAGGCCGACAAGGTGCCCGCTCAGCTCTCGGGCGGCCAGCAGCAGCGCGTGGCCATTGCCCGCTCGCTCGCCATGCAGCCCAAGGCCATGCTCTTCGACGAGCCCACGAGTGCCCTTGACCCCGAGATGATCAACGAGGTGCTCGAGGTCATGGTCCGCCTGGCCCAGCAGGGCATGACGATGATCGTCATTACGCACGAGATGAACTTCGCCCGCCGCGTTGCCGACCGCGTCGTGTTTATGGCCGACGGCCAGATCGTGGAAACCGGCACGCCCGACGAGTTCTTCGACCATCCCCAGACCAAGCGCGCCCAAGACTTCCTCAACTCCATCAAGGGCCACTAGCCCAATTGCCATATCCGCTCGCCATGACCATCCAAACTCGAAAGCAACACCTATGATCGGAACTCGCACTTCATCGTCATACACCCCGCACGTCAACGTCGACCCCGCCGACCGTCCGCTCATCCTGGTGGCGCCGCGCTGGGAAGAGGCGAAGCCGTTTTTAAGCGAAACGCTCTCCCCCAACGAGGAAATCGCAAGTGTCTTTGTCGATGCCATCCTTGCCGCCGGCGGCCTGCCGCTGCAGATGTCCATCACCGAGGACATTGAGGTCATCCGTCATTACGTCGATATCGCCGACGGCATCGCCATTCCCGGCGGCCCCGATGTCAACCCCAAACGTTGGGGCGATGATCGACCCTACGACCCCACCCTCTGCTGCGAGATCCGCGATAGCTTTGAGTTTAAGCTGGTCGGCGAGGTACTCCGCGCCAAAAAGCCGCTCTTTACCACCTGCCGCGGCACGCAGTTGCTCAATGTCGCCACTGGCGGCACCCTGTGCATGGACGTGCCGAGCCTGGGCGCTCGCGAGGGCCGCACGCAGTGGCGCCATACCCACGTGCTCAACGACCCCGTGCATCCCGTCGAGGTCGTGCCGGGCTCGCTGTTGGAGCGCGCGCTTGGCGGGCACAGGCTGATCCAGACCAACTCGGCACATCACTGCTGCGTCGACCGTCTGGGTAAGAGCACGCGCTTGGTCGCCAAGGCAACCGACGGCGTTCCCGAGTGCATCGAAGTCGAAGGCCAGCCTTTCTGCCTGGGCGTGCAATGGCATCCCGAGTACACCTGGAAGACGCTCGAAACCGACTTTAACCTGTGGAAGTCGTTTGTCGAGGCGGCGGCCAAGGTAAAGCAGGCCCGCTAGCTCGCGAACCGCACAACAGATAAGGGCGCCCCGCCGGCCACATGGTCCGGCGGGGCGCCCTTTTGCCTATACGCGGCTGGCACGCAGCCCAAGGCTCGCAAGCTCTTATTCGGCCGCCTCGCGCAGGGCCGACATCGTTGCCGCATATTGCTGCTGCAGCGCATGCATTCCCTCGCGAGCGCCGTCAACGGCATCGGCGCCGCGCAGCGCCTCGGTCACCACGACCGCCGGCTCGTACAGATTATCGAATCCCAGATTCTGGCTCACGCCTTTGAGCGTATGCGCTGCCATAAACGCACTCTCGGCGTCTCCTGCCGCCATGGCAGCCTCCAGCTTGTCCATGCTCTCGTCATCCAAAAACTTGAGGGCAAAGCGGGCAAGCATTTCCTCGCCCATCAGCCGAGCGCACGCGTCGTCATAATTAGCGCCGATCTTCTCATACGCCTCACGCATGGAAATCATGGATTAAAACTCCTTTGGTCAAACTAAATCGTGGGAAACGCGACGACATCGGCGGGGCGTGCCAATGTCTCAGCAATACGATCTTGCACCTCGAGCAGGCAGTCGAGCAACAGCGGGTTAAAGGTGCCGCACTCACCGTCCAGAATCATCTGGATCGCCTCCTTGTGCGGGATAGCGTCCTTGTACACGCGCACGCTCGTCAGCGCATCATACACATCGGCCACCGAGACCACCTGCGCGGCGATGGGGATATCGTCGCCCTTAAGGCCATCGGGATAACCCCTGCCGTCCCAGCGCTCGTGATGCCAACGCGCAATCTGGTACGCATATTCCATAAGCGCATTGCCAACGTGATGGCGGCCCAACTCAAGCAACATGTCGGCGCCGATCGTGGTATGCGTCTTCATAATCTCGAACTCCTCGGGCGTAAGACGCCCGGGTTTGTTGAGAATCGCATCGTCAATCGACATCTTGCCGATATCGTGCAGCGCCGAAGCCAAGGCAATCGTGGAGCGTTCCTCATTGTCGAGGGAGATGGTGCCGCTACGCTGGACCAGACAGTCAAGCAGCAGCTCGGTCAGCTTTTCGATATTCGTAACGTGCCTGCCGCTCTCGCCATTGCGAAGCTCCATGACGCCAGCCATGATGTCGATGAGCATACGACTGTTCTTGACGCGCTCGTTGTACTGCTGGGACAGCAGGCTCGTCAGTCGGCGCTGTTTGGCGTATAGGCGGATGGTGTTGCTTACACGGCGGCGCACGACACGGGAGTCAAACGGGCGGCTGATATAGTCCGAGGCGCCCAGCTCGTACGCGCGCAGAACCACATCGTCGGAATCTTCGCTCGAGATCATGATGACAGGCAGATTGTTGATACCCGATCGGCGCGACAGATCGGCCAGCACCCCAAAGCCGCTTATGCCCGACATCACAATGTCCAGCAGCACAAGCGACAACTCATCGCCATGGCGGTCGACCATGTCGAGCGCCGTACGACCGTTATCGGCCTCGAGGATGCAATACTCGTCCTTGAGCATCTCGTTGAGAATGGCTCGGTTCATCTCGGAGTCATCAACAATAAGCACCAAAGGCTTTTCGCTTTGGAAGGCCTCGATGGAATCGGCATCGGTCACGACCGTACCGGCTTTTGCCTTAGCACGGCTCAGTAACTGGACAGCGCGGCCAACGCCCTCATCGACCGTCTCGCCATGAATGCGAACGCCACCAACACATGCCGTCAAACTCACGTACTCATGGCCCGGAATAATCGTGGAACGAACGGCATCGGATACCTGATGCAGACGACGGGTAAAGTCATCGGAGGGAATATTGGGCATGACGACCACAAACTTGTCGCAGCCATAGCGCACAAGCTCGTCAGTCGAACGAATTCCACTGCGTATGGCTGTCGCCACAGCACCGAGCGCAAGGTCGCCGGCATGACGGCCACACGTATCGTTGAAGACCCTAAAATCATCAAGGTCGATCACCGCAACGCCGGCCTTCATGCGCGCGCTACGGAGCTTTACCTCGTAATATCGACGATTGTGCACGCTCGTCAGCACGTCGGTGTAGACAAGGTCCTCTTCTGCAGCCTCTTGCTCATCAATCGGACGCACCATCAGCAGGACGTGAGGCTCGCCCTCGACCTTTAGAGGGCGCAAACGGGCGCGGTACTCAATACCATCATTGAGCAGCTGCTCCGACACCTCACCCGAATCTGCCAAGGCCTCAAGACTCGACTGACGCAGACAAGGGCAGCGATCGCCGGCGAGCAAGCAGTTAGGCTCGCTCTTAATCTGATCGGCCGACAGCAAACGCACCACGGGGTAGGTCTTCGCGACGCGGGCGACCTCGGCGGCAGCCTCCTCGTCGGTTAGAGTGACCTCGTGATTATTGAGCATATGGGGCCCTTTCGATAGTTTCGCATGGTAGCGGTGGGTTCCAAATGCTACAAGGGTAACACCTTGCCGATGCAGGTAAGCACGTGAATACTGTTACATTTTTATGAGTTGGCAGACGGCGCGATTGAAGCCGCAAACGTGAGGTTTTGAGCACATTTGTTAACACGGCCGAGACGTTTGCGGAAGAAGCCTGCTTTGGCTATTGCGGGTGCTAGAACCCCAGAATGCCACGAACAGCCCGGGCAGCCGCTGCCGGGCGATCGCGCAGGCCGTTGTGCGCCCCGGGAACCGTCACGAGCGGACAGTCCAAAAGCTCAGCCGCCATCCTCGTGCCCGCCTCGCGGGGCGTACCAATCGAGAGCTCGCCCAGGAGCACAGCGGCCACCGTTTTCGACGCACGAGCGCTATCCCAATCGGGAACGCAGGTCATAGTAATCCCGTATTCGTTTGCCATGAAACTGCGGCCGTTGCGCAGGGCATGCTTGGCTTCCGCCTCGGTTATCTTGGGGGCCTCGGGGTCCGAATCGCCGATGGCGCCCAGGAAGGCCCGTAATGCCCTGGAGACCTTTCCCGCAGCAATCATCTCGAGCAAAACCGGAGCCGCGCCCAGGCCGGCACCCTCGTTTGTCACGGCGGGTTCATGCAGAATCGCACGCGAAATTATGACGGGGTTTGCACGGAGAAGCTCCAGGGTCACCAACGTACCGGCACTGTGCGCGAGCACGTTTGCCGGAGCGCCAATATGCTCGATAACGGCCTGCAGGTCGGCGACCTGAGCGGCGAGGTCGTAGCGTCCGTCCGCAGCGTCGCCGCTCTCGCCGCAACCGCGGCGGTCGTAGGCAATGACGCGATAGTCGTAGGCGAGCTCGCGGGCGATGCCGTCAAAAAAGACACCGTCGACGCACGCACCGTGCACACACACCAAGGCGGGTGTATCGGACGATACATCCGGGCCGGCATACTCGCGGCAGGCGATCGTAGTGCCCGCATTCTCGACCGTAAAATCCATACTGTGGTCCCATCGTCAACGCCACCAGGCCGTGCCGGGGTGTAGCTTGGCCAGATAGCGTCATTTTGTGCGTACATGAATGCGCTTACTGTACCCGACTCTCACCCTTTCATGACAGGGTTTCGAAAACTCACCCGACTGCACGGTTTCTGCCTAAACAACAGCACCCAAACCCGCGACCCACATGAAGGCCGATGCTATGCTTAAGCTCAACTGTCCCAAGGAGCATATGCCTATGTCTACGTTTTTAAATGCCAGCCCCATCTTTGGGCCCGTCCGCAGCCGTCGCCTGGGCCTTTCGCTCGGTGTCAACATGATGCCGGCGAGCGGCAAGATCTGCACGTTCGACTGCATCTATTGCGAGAACGGCCTCAACGCCGAGCGCCCCTGCCACAAGCCGTATAACACAGCTGCCGTGGTACTCGACGCACTCGAGACCAAATTGTGCGAGATGGCAGTCGAGGGTGAGCTGCCCGATGTGATCACGTTTGCCGGCAACGGCGAGCCCACCGCCGCACCGGAGTTTCCGCAGGCCATCGCCGGCGCTGTCGCGCTTCGCGACCAGCTGGCACCAAACACCAAGATTGCCGTGCTTTCCAACGGCACGCGCGCCGACCGCCCCGAGGTGCACGATGCGCTCATGATGGTCGACGACAACATCCTCAAGCTCGATACGGTCGACCCGGCATTTATCCAGCTGCTCGACCAGCCCGTTGGCCCCTACGATGTAGAGCACCAGATCGAAACGTTTGCGAGCTTTAGCGGTCACGTCATTATCCAGACGATGTTTTTGAGCGGTGAGTACCGGGGCAGGTCTCTCGATAACACCGGCGAGGAGTACGTTGGCCCTTGGCTCGCGGCGCTCGAACGCATTCGTCCGCAGGAGGCGACCATCTACACGGTGGCGCGCGAGACACCGATCGCTGGCCTTGCCAAGGCAGCACCCGACGTCCTCGATGCCATTGCCGCGCGCGTCCAAGCCCTCGGCATCCCCTGCCAGGTGAGCTACTAGCAAAACCACGCAGCAGCTAGTGCCCGCCATCCCGCTCCATCAGTTGCGGTGATATAGTTCCTATTTGTGCTGTTAAACCGCTTAAATCGGAACTATATCACCGCAACTTTTATGGACGCGTGGGTGGGCTATACTAGCTGCGAATGAAAGGAAGTTAGCCATGTTTGACAACGGACCCGTGCCTGGCCGCAACGACGCTTGCTGGTGCGGCAGCGGCAAGAAATACAAGAAATGCCATAGCGCCTTTGATGAGCGCCTCGAGCGCTTGTGGGAAGAGGGCTGGGAGGTTCTGCCCCGCACGCTCTACAAGACGCCCGCCGACATCGAGGGCATCAAGCGCTCCGCCGCCATCAACGTGGGCGTGCTCGACTACGTAGGCGAACACATCGCCGCGGGCATGACCACCAACCAGATCGACCAGATGATCTACGACTATACCGTCGAGCACGGTGGCACGCCGGCCGACCTCAACTACGAGGGCTACCCCAAGAGCGTATGCACCTCGATCAACGACGTGGTCTGCCACGGCATCCCCTGCGATGCGGACGTGCTGCACGAGGGCGACATCATCAACGTCGACTGCTCCACGATCTTGGACGGCTACTTTAGCGACTCGAGCCGCATGTTCTGCATCGGCGAGGTCTCTGCCGAGCGCCAGCGCCTGGTCGACGTCACCCGCGCCAGCGTGGAGGCGGGTCTGGCTGCCGTCAAGCCGTGGCTGCCGCTCTCCGTTATGGCCGAGGCCGTGCAAAAGACGGTCGAGGACGCCGGTTTTAGCGTGGTGCGCGAGTACGGCGGACACGGCATTGGCAAGGAGTTCCACGAGGACCCGTTTGTAGGCTTTACCACCGAGGCGCCCGATGTGGACACCATCATGGCCCCGGGTATGGTCTTTACCATCGAGCCCATGGTCAACGCCGGAGCGCCCGACATCAAGATTAGCGAGGGCGACGGCTGGTGCGTGCGCACCAAGGACGGCAGCGATTCGGCTCAGTGCGAGGTACAGCTCGTGGTGACCGAGGACGGTTACGAGCTGCTGAGCTGGTAGCCGTGCGGACGCCGGGCTTCGCGATGGATATGTTAACCATCGCGAAGCCCGGCTTTTTTATAGCGTTTTGCCAGATAAAACCTGCCCAAATAAACCTGTCCCTTTTTGGCAGGTTGAGCGGAGAGGACTGCTTGTGAACATCCTGGTTTTGTTGCCCGTCAACGATCGTCACCGCGCGATCCTCGAGTCGAGCGCTCCGGGCGAGGACTTTACCTACACGAGCGCCGACGCCGCCACACGTGAGCAGGTCGCCGATGCCGACGTGATCCTGGGCAACATTGACCCTGACATGCTCACGGCATGCGAGCATCTCCAGCTGTTGCAATTGCAGACCGCAGGCTATGACGACTACCTTGCCGCCGGCACCGTGCCGGCTGAAGCCAAGCTGTCTTGTTCAATCGGCGCCTACGGTCAGGCCGTGAGCGAGCACATGTTTGCCATGGTGCTGTCTTTGATGAAGCGCCTGCCCGGCTATCACGACTTGCAGCGCAAGCATCGCTGGGAGGATTTGGGGCCGGTCACCTCGCTCAAAAACGCCAACGTGCTGGTGCTGGGCGCGGGCGATATCGGCGGCCACTTTGCCACGCTCTGCCGCAGCATGGGTGCACACGTCCGCGGCATCAAGCGCCATCCGCTCGTCTACCCCATTGTGTTTGAGGACATGGACGGCATGGATGCCCTGTCTGAGCGCCTGGCCGAGGCAGACGTCGTCGCATCCTTTATGCCCAGCACGCCCGAGACCCGCGGTCTGGCGAACGCCGAGTTCTTCGCCGCGATGAAGCCGGGCGCCTTCTTTGCCAACGGCGGCCGCGGCGATCTTGTGGTTGCCGACGACTTGGTTGCCGCCCTGGAGTCGGGACATCTCGCCGGTGCCGCGGTCGACGTCACCGACCCCGAGCCGCTGCCTGCGACAAGCCCCCTGTGGGATGCGCCCAACATGCTCATCACGCCGCACATCTCCGGCTGGTTCCACCTAGCCGCCACGCTCAATAACGTGGTCGACATCGCCGCGGAGAACCTGCGTCACCTGCAAGCCGGCGAGACCCTGCGCTGCTGGATCGAACACTGATTGTTCCGGCGTTTTGCCAAACGCCGGAACCCCTCGACGCTGCGCCCTTAGGTTCCGCCGTTCTACCGAACGGCGGACCGGTCGACGCTGCGAGCCCGCCGTTTGGCCAATCTGCCGTTCAATTTCAAAGGCGCGACCAGAAGGTCAGCGCCTTTTCATTTCACGGCACCTTGGCTCAAACGGCGGGCTCTCGCTGACTTTTGTTCTACCTGCGGGGTCTGACTGGTGCGTAATCTACCTGCCGGGTCTGGCTGACTCTTGTTCGACTGGTGAGGTCTAGCGCTATTTAAGCGTTGTTAGATAGTTTCTTGCGTTGTCGACGCTCATTGCTGCGACGGGTGCGTGTGAACAGAGTTTGGCATCGTTGGTGACCAGGAGATCTGCCTTTGCGCGCATCGCTGCCGCGATGATTAAATCGTCTTCGTAATCGCTATGGAGCTTACGCTGCTTACTCGCCATCCATATGTCGCTCAGGTCGCAGGACACGGGCGTAGCAAGTTGCGACAACACATCAAGACAATCCCATGCAAGTGATGTCGCCGCCGAAGCGGCATCTTGAGACAGCAAACCGTGCTCTCGCCGATACCACGCCTTATGTTCGCTCGAAATCAAATAGAACAGGTCTTTGGACGATGTCGCCGCATATATCAGCTCAGCCTGAGCCGTACACGCATCACGCAAAAACTCAATCGTGGCCGAACGACCACGTCGTAAGGGGATGAAATAATCAAGCCACACGTTGGTGTCAACCAAGATGCGCTTTGGATTCTCACTCATAGAGCCAGCTCATCTCCTCGCCATAGCGATCCGCATAAGCGTTCCGTTTGAGCTCTTCATTACCCGAGGGCTGCACTTTAGCCAAGTCAATTCCCGACTCGCGGCAAACAGCAGCGAACAGTTGCGAACCCTGGTCGATGAGTTCGAGCTTGTGCTTGGCGGCTTTCTCTCGCTCGCGCTGTACCGCCCGGGCACGACCGGGCGAAAGAATGTCCTGGAGCGCGCCGGGCCGATCAGCCAGAGATGCCGCAAGTTGCCAGAGCGCTCGCACCGCTTGGCTCGGCGTCATACCGGCCCTGGAGAGAGCGGCGTCCCCACTCCTTTTAAGATCGGCATCGAGACGCACGTTGATCTGAGCGGCTGTTGTGGTCATGACCCCTCCTTAATACTTCAAAACTATCATAAAACTCTATGGTAGATACGTAAAGCATGTATAGCATTTATAAGCATTAGCCGTGCTCTGTACACAAAAAGCCGCCGAGGCACACTGCACCTCGGCGGCCACGTATCACAGATCTAGTTCGGTTTCACCCTTTGCATTCGCCCAGATAAAACCTGCCAAAATAAACCTGTCCCTTTTTGGCAGGTATTAGAGCTCCACGCTTTCGGCGCCGTTGATGGTTAGGTTGCGCTCGTAGAAGGCCGTGAGGGCGCGGATGGCGTACATCACGTCGCGCACGCCGCCGGTCTCGTAGCTCGAGTGCATGGCCAGCTGCGGCAGGCCCACGTCCACGGCATGCATGCTCGCCTGCATATTGGACAGATTGCCGAGCGTGGAGCCGCCGGCCATGTCGCTCTTGTTGGCGAAGGCCTGCGTGGGCACGTCAGCGTCATCGCAGATGGCCTGGAACACCGCGCGGCTAAAGGCATCGGTGCAGTAGTGCTGGTTGGCGGCTTCCTTGATGACGATGCCGCCGTTGAGCACAACCTGATTGCGAGCGTCGCACTTCTCGGCGTGGTTGGGGTGCACAGCATGTGCATTGTCGCAGCTCACGAGCATCGAGGCGGCAAGTGCGCGATGGTACGACTCGTCGTCAAAGCCCAGCGAGCCGTTAATGCGACGCAATGCATCGGCCAAGAACGTCGACATGGCGCCCTGCTTGGTCTCGGAGCCAACCTCCTCGTTATCGAAGCAGCAGAAGACCGAGACATCGTGCGCGTTCTCGGCACCCAAAAATGCCTGCAGCGAGGTGTAGGCGCAGGCCAGGTCGTCGAGCTTGGGCGTCGAGATAAACTCGTCAGCCCAGCCCCAAATGCGCGCATCCTGACGATTGACCAGGAACAGATCGCGGCCCAGAATCTGCTCGGGCTCAACGTCCAGCTCGTCGGCGATCAGAGCATCAAAGTCGCCCTGCTTAAGATCACCGGCGCTGATAAGCGGGCAAAGGTCGACGGCTCGGTTGGGAGCAAAGGCTTCGTTAACGCCGCGGTTCATGTGGATGGCAAGGCTCGGGATGATGGCGACTTCGCGCTCGGTAGCGAGCAAACGGCTCTCAATGCGGTCGCCCTCGCGCACCAGCACGCGGCCCGCGAGTGCCAGCGGACGGTCGAACCAGGTGTAGTCGATCATGCCGCCGTAGGCCTCGGTGTTCAGGCGCAGCGTCTCGCCCGCGCCGTCGAGCTCGGGCACGGCCTTGACCTTAAACGTCGGAGAATCGCTGTGCGACGCTGTGAGCTGAAAATGGTAGTCGCCGGCAACGCCGTCCTCGCCCCACGTCGCGGCCAGGTCCTCGCCCACTTTAAAGGCAACAACGCTCGAGGTATTGCGCTGCGTGTAATAACGCCCGCCCGGCTCGATGTCCCACGCCGCGTTCTCGGGCAGGTAGGTAAAGCCCGCCTCGTCGAGTTCGGCCATAATGGTCGCCGCCGTATGGAACATGCTGGGGCATGCCTCGATAAAGTCGATAAGGTCGTTGGCAGCCTCGATATCGTCGGCCGTCACATGCGCACGCTCGGGCGTTTCCTGATCCGTCATGCTCTCCCCTTTCGCTGGGTTGATGGTCCCCTCCAGCATACCCCGCCACGCCAGCGCCGCACTCTTCATTCCGTGCTTAATTCCGCGCCGCTCACCAAGTTGAGTCATCATGCCCGCACTCCTTTTGCGACAATTGCGCTAACAGGACGAGAGGAGTCGTCATGAAGCCACGTAACATTGCCATCGCCTGCGGTGCCGCGGGAGTCGCCGTCGGCCTTGCCGCTGCCACCGGTATCGTTTATCACAAGCAAATCAAGTCCGCCGCGTCGCTCAAACGCTTGACCGGCTACGAGGATGGCTATGACCTGTACGCAATCGACATCGCCTACGACTACGATCTTGATCGCATCATCGCCGCTGGCGTGCGCGACGACCAGGCCTACATCGATGCCGTGGTGGCGCAGGTGCTGCCCGGTGTGCCGGTACATGTCCAGGCGCCCCAGTTTGCCTGCAGCGCTTTTGTCGCCGTAGATGCCGAAGGCCGCGTGCGCACCGGTCGCAATTACGACTTTAAGGACGACACCTCGGCGCTGCTGGTGCGCAATCACCCACGCGGCGGTTATGCCTCCATCGGGTTTGCCGCCCTTAACAACCTGGGCGATAACACTCCGCTCGACTCCGTCGCTGGACGCGCCGCCGCACTCATGGGCCCGTTTGCCCAGCTCGACGGTGTTAACGAGTGCGGCGTGTCCATTGCCGTACTCACCCTGGATTCCAAGCCCTGTGACCAGGACACGCAACGCCCCGTCATCAACACTTCGCTCGCCATCCGCCTGGTGCTCGACCGCGCGGCTACCACGCAGGAGGCCGTCGACCTGCTTTCCGCCTACGACATGCACGCCATGGCCGGACGCGACTACCACTTCTTTATCAACGACGCCGCCGGTGACGCGCGCGTAGTAGAGTGGGATCCGCGCGATCCGGACCGCGCTTTCAAGGCGACGCCCGTGCGCCAGGTTACGAACTTCTACGCCTGCTATGGCGACGAAGTGCTGCCCAACCAAAAGAATGGCGAGCTAGGCCATGGCAAGGAGCGCGCCGTCGCAATCGCCGCTGTCCTCGACGCCCGTGCCGGCGCACAAGACGAGGCAGTCGCTTGGAAGGCCCTACGCGCTGCGGCGCAAGAGCCCAATCCGGAAGACATCACCAGCAACACGCAGTGGTCGGTCGTCTTTGACAACACCGAGCCCGCTGCCGCCATCACGCTGCGCCGCCATTGGGGCGACGTCGACGCCTTCGCGCTGTAAGGAGCCAGGCCCGTCGACCTTACACTCGCCTGACGTTGCTTACATTTCTATACGCTTGAGCTAACACGTTTTACCTCCGCATCAACAGTGTGCGGGGGTAAACTTATGCGCATGTTATAACTTGCCCGGAAGGATTCATCATGCTCAGGATCGGTCTTCTTACTAGTGGCGGCGACTGCCAGGCGCTCAACGCCACCATGCGCGGCATTGTCAAAACGCTCATGACCAATAGCGAAGAGCCTATCGAGATCTACGGTTTTGAGGACGGCTACCAGGGCCTTATCTACAGCAGGTTCCGCGTCATGACGCCCGCCGATTTTAGCGGCATCCTCACCCGCGGCGGCACCATCCTGGGCACGAGCCGTACGCCGTTCAAGCGCCTGGATACTCCCGAGGCCGACGGCGTCGAGAAGGTGCCCGCGATGGTCCACACTTATCACAAGTTGCAGCTCGACTGCCTGTTTATGCTGGGCGGCAACGGCTCCACCAAGACCGCCAACCGCCTGCGCGAAGAGGGCCTCAACGTTATCGCCCTGCCCAAGACCATCGATAACGACACCTGGGGCACCGAGTTGACGTTTGGCTTTACGAGCGCCATCGACGTCGCCACCAAGTGCATCGACGACATTCACACCACCGCTTCGAGCCACGGCCGCGTGTTCGTCATCGAGATCATGGGCCACAAGGTTGGCTGGATCCCGCTGTACGCCGGCGTCGCGGGCGGCGCGGATGTCATCCTGATTCCCGAGATTCCCTACGACATGGATAACGTCATCAAGACCATTGAACATCGCATGGAAACCGGCAGCCGCTTTACCATCGTGGCCGTCGCCGAGGGCGCTATCTCCAAGGAGGACGCGGCGCTGTCCAAGAAGGAGTACAAGAAGAAGCTCGCCGAGCGCACGAGCCCGTCGATCGTCTACGACATCGCCAAGGAGATTGAGGCCAAGACCGGTCGCGAGACCCGCGTCGCCATCCCCGGCCACACGCAGCGCGGCGGCCAGCCCGATGCCCAGGATCGCATCTTTGCGACCCAGTGCGGCGTCGAGGCGGCACTGGGGTGCCTACGCGGCGAGTTTGGCTACATGATTGCCCTGCGTGACGGCAAGATGTGCCACATGCCGCTCGAGGAGGTCGCCGGCAAGCTCAAATATGTCGACCCCCAGAGCGACCTGGTGCGCGAGGCCAAGGCGTTGGGCATCAGCTTCGGCGACGAATAGCCTCGGCTGGAATCCACCCCATCGGGCCCTCCGACCCCGCCCGACGTATTTCGATTTGGCTCCTCCCTTGACTCCGTCAAAGGTCGCCAATCGAAATCGTCGGGCGGGGTCGGAGGGCCCTGCGTTTACATACTCGCCGGGGCTATTCGTCTTCTTGCTGCGGGTGCCTGGTCTGAAATTAAGTTGCGGTGAAATAGTTCCCGCTTAGCCCGCAAATGGCTGAATCTAGAAACTATTCCACCGTAACTTACTGAGTGGGGACTCTTGGCTGCTACTTGCACTGGCATTTGTCCTAAAATGGCTGGTCGTTAGGGGTTGCTACCGGTAGTTGCGGTAGGGTCGGAGCAGATTCTAACTAGAAATGGTGGTCGCTACCGGTTGTTCTCGGCATACTCGGCTCATTCGATTACGGTCACTACATGAAAGGAACTGCTATGGATCTTGCAATGGCACAGCGGCTCGTTGACCGCCGCAAGGCTGCCGGGCTTTCTCAGGAGGCGCTTGCTGCCCAGCTGGGCGTAAGCCGCCAGGCTGTTAGTAAATGGGAGCGCAGCGAGTCCTCACCCGATACCGATAACCTCATTGCGCTCGCCGCGCTGTATGACGTGTCGTTGGACGAGCTGTTATATGGGGAGGCGGTGGCTAGCGCTGATGACTCACAGGCTGATGATGAGGCACAGAACAGCAACGCCGGCACCAAAGCTTCAGATAAGGCTGAAGAGGCTGAGGCTTCTACTGAGCACGCTGATTGCAGCGATAAGCCACTTGTCGATATTTCCCTCGCGCGCGGTATCCACGTCATTGATCCCAATAAAGGCGAGGAAGTCCATGTTGGTTGGAGCGGCATCCATGTGACCAACGAGCGCAAGGGCGAAGAGGTGCATGTGGGGCCGGACGGCGTGCATATCGATACGCTTGAGGACGATGGACATAGCGTACGCACCAATGACGACGGCACCGTCACCATCGACGGCGAGACGTTTTCCAGCTGGAAGGAAGCACACGACAAGCTCGACCATCATGGCAAGCATTTCCACACCAAGGTCGGACGTGCATGGAACAAATTCCCCTTCCCCGCACTTGTCACTCTCGCCTATCTGGTGCTCGGCATTGTCTACGGCACATGGGCTACGGGACTCTTCCTCGTCTTTCTGATTCCCGTCTATTACGCGCTTGGCGACTTTATCGACCAACGCCACTTATCTAAGCTGATCGAGGTCATCTACCCGGCAGCCGCCATCGCTTGGTTCCTCTACATGTGGCTCTGTTTGGGACAGCCCCATCCTGCATGGATCATCCTCATCACGATTCCCGTCATCAAAGCGCTCATGCGCTGGTGCCGCAAACAATGGAAGCACCGCCAACAGGCCTAACACGCTCCGACCCACCAGCACCCAACCACCCCCGCCCTTCTCCTAAGTTGCGGTGAGATAGGGACTGTTTTGAAGCTCCAAAGCGCCAAACAGTCCGTATATCACCGCAACCTACAAACAACTGGGTCAGTTCCGGCACGGAGATTAGCATTGAGCTGACCACGCGCCAAGAAAAGGGCCTATTTACTACGTTTAACTCGAGAGGGCCGACCATACCCGCCTTTTCCGAATATTTGCAAGCCCTCTACCTGCGGTTTTAATTTCATAATCTTTGTCATGGTCGAGGGTGTGGTAGCAAACGTAGTAGATAGGCCCGTTTTGCGGCATACGACCTATTCAAGCCCAATCTCGAAGGCTGGAGAAAGCCCTTCATCCACGCCTGTGAGCGAAAACCAAATAGAATGAAAGGCAAATGGAAAAGCCCGTTTAACGAGCGGAGGACATATGCGCGACGTAGCCGAAAGCGACTGGAAGCTGTTTAAGAAAATGCTTCCTCAATGGCAAGAACGTTATATGGAAAAGCTCATCGGCCAGTATGTTGAGATACTGAACGGCGACAGTGAAGCGTCCAGTAGATTTTGGGCACTAGAAGAGCGCCTCAATAGAGACAAGCTGTCCTCAGGCGTAATTGCAAACGACATTCGCCGCAGCACAATGCACCGCGAGATAGCCAATTTGCTTATCGACAGCGTGATCACCCTTGACGACCTTGACGGTTTTACCGAGGACATTAAGAGCTATGCGCAACACTGGATTGGCCAGTAAGAGCACTGAACGACAGACATCCCCAGCAAAACGGGGCAAACGCCGGGCCACCTAATGGTTGTCCGGCGTTTGCGCAGATAAAACCTGCCAAAATAAACCTGTCCCTTTTTGGCAGGTCACTCGGCGCTCTTGAGGGCGCCGACCATGTCGATCTTGTTGAGGGTACGATTGGTGGCTAGGTTGACGATAAACGTAAAGCCAAAGGAAAGCACCACGGCGAGCACGTAGCTTAGCGGCTCGACTTCGACGTCAAAGTACAGCGACGGCATCTGCAAAATGTACGTAAAACTCTCGGCCAGCAAGCCGCCCAGTGGCACGCCCAGCGCGGCGCCAATTGCCGTGAGGATCAACGTCTCCTTGTTGACGTAATGGTGCACCTCGCCACGGCGGAAGCCCAGCACCTTGATGGTCGCCAGCTCGCGTTCGCGCTCGGAGATATTCGTGTTGGACAGCGTAAACACCACCACAAACGACAGGCATGCCGCCATAAAAGTCACGAGCACCACGACCGAATTGATGATCGCAAAGTTCGCCTCGTAGTTCTGCCAATGTTCGGCCGTGCTCGAGATGGTGAGCCAACCGTCGCTCTTAAGCTTCTTGCTAAACGCAATCTGGTCGGCCGACGAGCCCTTAAGCAGCACAAAGACGCCGTTGAGGCGTGCGCTTCGACCGAACGCGCGCTCATAGGTGCCCTGCGTCATGTAAAGCGTGTTGCCAAGATAGTTAAGCGAAATGTCACTGACTTTGACCTTGGCAACATTGAGCGACGAATCCTGGACGTATGCCGTATCGCCCGGCTGAATCCCCAGCACCAGCTGTGAACTCTTACTCAGATACACGTCTCCGTCACGCAAAGACAGCGGCTCTTTGGACTCGTCCTCGAGGCGCACATAGTCGTCCAGGTCGTTCGTGCGGTCATCGGGCACCACGATCAGCTGCACGGTCTCGCTCTTGCCGCCAAACGTAAAGGTGACGTTGTCGGTCATAATCGGCAGCGTCGAAGTCACGGTCACGTTGGAATCATTGGCCGCGCTGCGCTCATCCAACGCCGCGCACGTCTGCGTAAAGTCATCGGGGTTGGCGACCGCCAGCAAGTCATAACGCGTGATATGCCCGTACTGTTTGGGCGAAAGCGCCACCGACGTATCGCGAATACCCATACCGCAGATCACAAGCGCGGTGCAACCCGCGATGCCAAAGATGGTCATAAAGGCACGCTTTTTGTAACGGAACAGGTTGCGCGCAGCCACCTTGTTCAAAAAGCCCATGCGGCGCCAGATGAAGCCGATGCGCTCAAGTAGGATGCGCGAGCCGGCGCGCGGGGCCTTGGGGCGCATGAGCGAGGCCGGGGTCTCGGCCATCTCGTGGCGGCAGGCGATAATTGTGGCGCCCACCACGCCCACGGCAAACAGCGCCACCGAGACGATCGAGGACACGATGTCGTACGAAAGCAGCATCTGGGGCAGCGAGTACATGTCGTCGAACACCGTAAACAGGAACAGCGGCAGGCCCACAAAGCCGATGATATTGCCGAGCACGCCGCCAATCAGGCACGCCCACAGCGCATAGTCCACGTATTTGGACAGGATGCGCTCGCGCGAGTAGCCGAGCGCCTTGTACAGGCCAATGAGCGTGCGCTCCTCCTCGACCATACGCGTGGCGGTGGTGAGGCTGATGAGCACGGCGACGATAAAGAAGATGAACGGGAACACCGTCGCAATAGCCTCAATTGACGAGCTATCGCTCTCCACGCTTGAGTAGCTTGCGATATTGTCGCGGTCCTGGATGTACCACGTGCATTCACCCAAATCGGAAAGCTCGGCGCGGGCATCGGCAAACTGCTGGTCGGCGGCGGCGCGGCGCTGATCCAGGTCGGCCTGAGCCTGGACGCGTTCCTCGCTGCCCTGGGCCATGCGATTGATGTTGTCCTGCTCAATCCCAAAGAGCATATTCGCCTGGCGCTCGGCCGCATCCAAGCTTGCCGGCGTGTCGACTGTCAGCTCCTGAGCGCGCGCCTTCTCACGCTCCTCGCGGATCTTCTCGATATTGCCCTTGACCTCATTGATCTTTGCCGCGTAGGCATCCGAATAGGAGTTGAGGCTCTTAGCTCCCTGGACGATCACATGGACCGCGGAGTAGGACGACGACGTCGCGGCATCCTCGCTCACGTAGAACTTGTAGTCCGCAGTCGAAGCAGCACGAAAGGCGTTGACGGTCGAGTCGGAGCTCACGTCGGTAGGATCGAGAACCTCGGCCGTGATGGTGTAGTCCCCATCGGCAAATTGATCCTTGGCACTTTGGTTGGACGAGCTCGCGTCATTGGCGGCAAAACTCACGGTATCGCCGAGCTTTTTGCCCGAAGCCTTCAAAAAACGTGAGGTCACTGCCACTTCGCCCGAAGTCTCGGGCAGCTCGCCGCGTACTAGCACCGGTTGGTCAATATTCTCTTTGGAGAGGCTCTGTACGACGACACGCTCGCGCGTCGTACCCACGGCGGTATAGGCGGTCTCGGTATAGATGCCCTCGGCCGTCTCGACGCCATCGACCTCTTGGATCGCAGCAAGATCGTCATCGGTCAGACCATAGGTCGACTGCACGTTAATGTCATAGACATTCTGCTGGTCAAAGTAAGCGTCAACCGAATCACACAGGTCCTCGCAGCCCGCCTTAAGGCCGCACATCACGCTCACACCGAGCGCGGTGATGACCACGATGGACAAGAAGCGCTTAAGACTGCCTCGGATTGTACGGTAGATGCCACGGCGAAAAACCGTCGGCACCATATCGTTTGAGCTTTGGGCGGTGCGGTAGGTCGTAAAATCCTGCTCGCGCTCCGTGTTCTGCGCGTCGCGGCGCTGGCTGTTTTGGCGGTCCTGGTCCATGGGCGCTACCACTCGATCGTCTCGATCGGCACGGGATTTTGTTGGACCGTCTCGCTCTCCACGCGCCCGCTCTTAAAGCGAATCAGGCGATCTGCCATGGGCGCCAGCGCGGAGTTGTGGGTGATGATAATGACCGTAATGCCCTGCTTGCGACAGGTGTCCTGTAGCAGCTGCAAGATCTGCTTGCCGGTTTTGTAGTCGAGCGCGCCCGTGGGCTCGTCGCACAGAAGCAGCTTGGGATTCTTGGCCAGTGCGCGGGCGATGGACACGCGCTGCTGCTCGCCGCCCGAAAGCTGCGCCGGAAAGTTGGCGAGGCGCTCACCCAGGCCGACCTGGCGAAGCGTCTGTTCGGCATCGAGCGAATCGGGGCAGATTTGCGCCGCGAGCTCGACGTTTTCGAGCGCCGTCAAGTTGGGGACCAAATTGTAGAACTGGAAGACAAAGCCGACGTCGGCGCGGCGGTATTCCACGAGCTGCGCCTCGTTCGCGGAGCTCACGTCGCGCCCGTCCACCGTCACAGTGCCGGAGGTCGCCGTGTCCATGCCGCCCAGAATGTTGAGGGCCGTGGTCTTGCCGGCGCCCGAAGCACCCAGAATGATGGCGAGCTCGCCGCGCTCGACCGTAAAACTCGCGCCGTCGAGCGCGTGGATGCGGGCGTCGCCTTCGCCGTATGCTTTGATGACGTCTTTGAATTCGATATAGGCCATCGATTAATTCCCATCTGGTCGGATAACTCTTTAGTATTACCCATTTCCCACCTACCAAAAAGGGACAGGTTTATTTTGGCAGGTTTTATATGGGGGAAACGGCAGCTATAGATGAGGCGCCGGGGAGGCCGAGAAATCATCGACGGGGTCAGGCCGACCGCCAAGCACAACGCACGCATCTCAATCTGTCAGCCAAATAATTCGAGCAGCTGTTCGTTTCTATGATATGATTCAACTATCTAAGCAGGCCAATACGCAGAAAGGCGGCCAACATGGCGTTCGACTTTAAGAAGGAATGCAAGGAGCTCTACAAACCTGCAAGCAAGCCGAGCATCGTAACTGTCCCGCCTATGAACTACGTTGCCGTTCGCGGAAAGGGCGACCCAAATACCGAAGGTGGCGAGTATCAAAACGCCCTGCCGCTACTTTACGGCATCGCCTATACCGTCAAGATGTCGAAGAAAGGCCCAAGGAGCATCGAGGGCTATTTCGACTTTGTGGTACCGCCGCTCGAGGGTTTCTGGTGGCAAGACTCCCCGAGCGGCGACATCGATTATGTACGCAAGGACGATTTCAACTTTATCTCGTGCATCCGCCTGCCCGATTTCGTCAGCCGAGATGATTTTGACTGGGCAGTCGCTGAAGCCACGGCCAAAAAGAAACTAGACTTTACCGCTGTTGAGCTGCTTAAAGTTGATGAGGGTCTCTGCGTTCAGTGCATGCATACCGGACCCTATGACAGCGAGCCGACAACCGTAGACGCCATGCATGAATACGCGACCGAACAGGGCTATGCCCCCGACTTCTCAGACACCCGTTTACATCACGAAATCTATCTCTCCGATCCACGCAAATGTGCACCGGAGAAACTTAAGACTGTGGTTCGTCATCCTATCAAGCGCGCTGAATAGCGTGGGGCGTCATTTCACGCGCTAGGTTTTAAGCCAGCCAACCAGCCGCCTCCTAGGCCGTCCGGTAATTATCTTGACGCGGCCCGTCGCATCTTATAAGTTTGTTTTGCTAAAGCTGGAAAGCCTCTCAACGATGCGCAACTCCAGCTCTTTTTCTATCAAGAGGCTTAATGAAATACCAGAAGTCGCGGATATCCATCAACGAACAAATAGCACTATTGACAGAAAACAAGGGTCTTAAGTGCTCTGATCAAAGCGAACTCGAGCGAGCTTTGGTCGAAGCCAACCACTACAGACTGTCGGCCTACTGGTTTCCCTACAAAACCAAATGCAAGTCCGGGATTACCATCTTTCGCGAAGGCACAACATTCGAAACCATCATCTACACGTATGAATTTGACCGAGCCCTCCGGCAGTTAATGTTTGATGCGGTCGGCAGTGCGGTCGGCAGAATTGAGATCTACCTCAGAAGCAGAATTGCCTATCTTGCCTCTGAGGAACGCGGGCCTTTCTGTTACCCAGATGTCGCCATAACGAGGCTCAACTCGGCATGCCCGTCGAGCTCTGCGCCGCACTGGGCTACGCAGCCGTCTTTGGCAGCGCCACCAATACGCTGCTCGCACCCATCCTTATTGGCTGCGAAGTCTTCGGCTTTGGTAACTTGCCGATGTTCATTATTGTCTGCGTTGTGGCTTACCTGTTCAACATGGATAAGTCCATCTACGCCCTGCAGGAGCGGGCGTAGATCGATGTCCAGGCAGGTGGTCTCAACCGGAAACGGCGTCCCACTCTGAGGCTGTATTCCGGGGCACGGTTTCCGCTCGGGACGCCATTCGGAAAGCGCATCCCGCTTTAAAACAGAATTCCGGGACGTGGTTTCCGTCTGAGCCTCCATTCGGAAAGCGTGTCCCGTTCTTTCACGGCATCTTGGCTATGCAAAGTGCTCGAGCGTTACTCCTCGTACGCGCCCTCAAGCCGCAGCAGCCATTCTTTGCGATCCAGTCCACCGGCGTATCCGTTGAGCGATCCGTCGGCTGCCACCACGCGATGACACGGCACGATGATCGAAATAGGGTTGCGAGCGACCGCAGCCCCCACCGCGCGAGGAGATACAACGGGCGCTTCATTTCCCGGCACACGATGTCGAGCCGCAACACGCTGGGCGATCTCGCCATACGTAGCGACCTCGCCACGCGGAATTGAAAGCAGCTCAAACCAAACCTCGCGCTGAAACGCCGTACCAATCATATGCAACGGCGGCGTAAACCGAGGCTCCTGCCCCGCAAAATAGGCATTCAGCCAAGCCCAAGAACGCTCAAGCACCGAAGAAGCCGCACCATTTGCCGGACTCACCGAAGACATCCCACCGGTACCAGAAACCGCATCGGCACCTTCAACGTGCTCCGCATCTTCTTTGAGCAGTGTAGAGCCAAAGTGCTCCTGCCTCTCAAACCAAAGCCCCGTCAGACCGCGGCCATCAGCGGCAAGCAGGATTTCGCCCAAAGGCGAAGCAAACGTCGTCGTGACCACCAACGGCTCCTTTCAAAACTCCGCACCATAATACCGCGAATTGTGCAGACAACCCCAATCGACCCCAAAGTCATCCAAGGCGGCAGGCGCGAAGCGCCAAGGCCGCCGCCCGGACCAGGGCCCGCAACAACCACGTGCCCCCACATCAGCCCAGCGGCCCCAACCAACAACGGCCCCATCGCGGAACACGCGCAGCAGCGTCACCGCAGGCGGGGGCCGGGCTTGGTTTTCAGAACACTCCGCAGACCAGTGCGGCGCCTTGTCCGCGGCTCCGAAGGAGCAGGACAAGGCGCCACACATGGTCGAGGACGTTCTGAAAACCAAGCCCGGCCCCCGCCGGACAGGTCACACTACTCGCAGAGCAGCTTAGCGATCTGGACGGCGTTGGTTGCCGCGCCCTTACGGATTTGGTCGCCGCAGCACCAGAAGGTGATGCCGCGCGCAGCCTCGGGGTTCGAGATGTCGCGGCGCACGCGACCGACCCAGATCAGGTCCTGGTCGGAGGTGTCCATCGGCATGGGGAAGCGGTCGTGCGCATCCTCGGCACTCATGTCGTCGACCAGCTTCACGCCCGGGGCAGAAGCCAGCGCAGCACGGACCTCCTCGACCGTAATATCGCGCTCAAACTCGAGCGTAATGCTCTCGGAGTGCGAACGCAGCACGGGCACGCGCACGCAGGTGCAGTTCACGCGCAGATCGGGCAGGTGCATGATCTTGCGGCCCTCGTTTTGCAACTTCATCTCCTCGGAGGTAAAGCCCTCCTCCTTGACGCCGCCAATCTGCGGAATCAGGTTGCTCGCCAGCTGGGCGGCAAACGCGCGCGGCTCGGGAATCTCCTCGCCACGACCCAGGGCGGCCAGCTGAGCCTCGAGCTCGGCCATACCGGGAGCGCCGGCACCCGAAGCCGCCTGATACGTCGAGACGATCATGCGCTTCACGCCAGCGAGCTGATGCAGCGGCCACGTAGGAACCAAGCCGATGATGGTCGCGCAGTTGGGGTTGGCGATAAGGCCATGATGCCACTTGATGTCGTCGGCATTAATCTCGGGCACGACCAGCGGTACCTCGGGATCCATACGGAAGGCATGGCTGTTGTCGACCACGACGGCGCCGCGCTTGACGGCCTCGGGCAGTAGCTCCTTCGCGATGTCGTCGCCGGCGGCTCCAAGCACAATGTCACAGCCCTCAAAGGCCTCGGGGCAAGCCTCTTCGATCACAACCTGCTCACCGCGGAACTCAACGGTCTTGCCCGCGGAGCGTGCACTTGCCAGCAGCTTGAGCTTGCCGACCGGGAACTCCTGCTCGTTAAGGCACTCGAGCATCTGGGTACCCACGGCTCCCGTCGCGCCCAAAATAGCAACCGTGTACTGTTTCATGCTTCCCCCTTTAAAGGTTATGGCTTTTGCCTGCACGCCGAGCAGGCCGATTGTTGTTGCCAGTGTATACAAGAACGGGGCGGGCACGAAACCCGCCCCGCCGAAACGAAACCGAAACGAAACGCCCCGCCGTAGATTTTTGAGACACAACCCAAAAAATCTACCGAACAGTCGCTACTTTTTGAGCGCGGCCAGAGCGGGATCGACCGGCGCAGGAGCCTCCAGATCGGAGACCTTCACAATGCCGTTTTCGTCGGAGAAGGCACGGTAAATGGTCTGAATCGCCAGGTCGAAGTCCTTCTCCTCGACACCGATAATGATATTGATCTCGTCACAGCTCTGCGAAATCATGCGCACGCTCACGCCGGCCTGGCCGAGCATGCCAAACAGATGGCCCGAGATACCTGCACGACCGCGCAGGTTACGACCGACGGTAGCAATAAGTGCCAGACCCTCAACGACCTCGATCTCGAGCGGCTCGACTTCCTGTTGAATGTCGCCCACAAGCGAGTACAGCGAATCGTGCACATCCTGCTCCTGCACCACGGCGCCAAAGCGATCGACGCCGGTGGGCATGTGCTCAACGGAAACGTCATAGCGCTCGAACACCGAAAGCGCGCGGCGCATAAAGCCGACGCGGGGCTTGGTGCGGTCGCGGGCCACATTGATGGCGACAAAGCCGCGCTTGCCGGTCACGCCGGTAATGATGGGCTCTGCCTCGCCCTCGTCAGCCGTCTCGCTAATGATGGTGCCGGGGTCCTGCGGCGCATTGGTGTTCTTGATGACCAGCGGAATACCCGCCTCACGCACAGGAAACACGGCCTCCTCGTGCAGGACGCTTGCGCCCATGTACGAAAGCTCACGCAGCTCCTCGTAGGTAACGCGGGCGATGGGCTGCGCCTCGGGCACAATACGCGGATCGGCAGAATAGAAGCCCGAAACGTCGGTCCAGTTTTCGTACAGATCGGCGCCCAGGCACTTGGCCAGAATCGAGCCGGAAATATCGCCGCCGCCACGATCGAGCAGCTTGATCTGACCCTCACGCGTCGCGCCATAGAAACCGGGCATAACAAAGCCGCCCTGCTGACCGTACTCCTGCACCAGCTCGGAGGTGCGGTTCATGCTGAGCGTACCATCGTGATGGAATGCAACGACCGTCGCGGCGTCCAGGAACGGCAGGCCCAGGTACTCGGCCATCAGGCGAGCGGTGAAGTACTCGCCGCGGCTCACAAGCTCCTCAGTGGAGTAGCCACCGGAGCGAGCACGCTCGGCAAAGGCCGCAAACTCTTCGCGGATGGGATAGGTGAGCTCCAACTCGTCAGCGATATCAAAGTAGCGCTGGCCAATGTCCTCGAGCAGTTCCTCGCACGACACGTGGTACTTAACGTGCGCGTTAACCAGGTAAAGCAGGTCGGTCACCTTGGTGTCGCCCTTAAAACGGCGACCGCAGGCAGAAACCACCACAAAACGGCGGGCAGGGTCGGCATCGACGATGGCCTTGATCTTCTTAAAGTGTTCGGCGTCGGCGACCGACGAGCCGCCAAACTTGGCAATCTTAATCATGGGCTGGAGGTTACCTTTCTAAAAAGCCTCTGCGAACCTATTTTGCGCGCTCTGATACCATGGTTTCACCGATTGGGACCAAGGCATCCGAGGAGCAGTGTTATATGGGAACTTATCATAGTACACGAGGACGCACTTTATCGTGCTCAAGTAAGGTGGCAATCCGTACTGGCATCGCTCCCGACGGGGGTTTGTTTGTCTCGGACGAGCTCGGCACCCAGCAGGTCGATATCAGCTCGCTTGCAGATAAATCGTACTTTGAAATCGCTCAAGATGTGTTGGGAATGTTACTGAATGATTACACGGCCGAAGAAATTTCGGCGTGTGTCGACGAAGCATACCGCGGCACGTTCGCGAGCGAAGAGGTTACGCCGCTCGTCAAACTCGATGCCGCACCGGGCGCCGACGCCCCTCAGACCTATGTGATGGAGCTCTTTGGCGGCCCCACGAGCGCCTTTAAGGACGTCGCCCTGCAGATGCTCCCCCGCCTGATGGCCCGCACCTCCGCCAAAGAAGGCGGCGCCGAGCGCATCATGATCGTCACCGCCACGTCAGGCGACACGGGCAAGGCCGCACTCGCTGGTTTTGCCGATGCTCCGGGCACGGGCATTACCGTCTTTTATCCCGAGGGCAAGGTCAGCCGCGTCCAGAATCTGCAGATGTCCACACAGGAGGGCGACAACGTCGCCGTCTGCGGTATCCGCGGCAACTTTGACGACGCCCAGAGCGCCGTCAAACGCATCTTTGCCGATAAGGAGCTGGCCGAGCGCCTGGAGGCCGCCGGCACGGTGCTTTCGAGCGCCAACTCCATCAACGTCGGCCGCCTGGTGCCGCAGGTCGTCTACTACTTTGCCGCCTATGCGCAGCTGCTGCGCGCCGCCGCTATCGAGGCTGGCGACGCCGTAGAGTTCTGTGTGCCCACCGGCAACTTTGGCGATATCTTGGCCGGCTACTACGCCAAGCGCATGGGTCTGCCCGTCGCCAAGCTCGTCGTGGCGAGCGACAAGAACAACGTGCTGGCCGACTTCCTGACCACCGGCGTCTACGACCGCAACCGTCCGTTCTTCACGACCATCTCGCCGTCGATGGACATCCTTATCAGCTCCAACCTGGAGCGTATGCTCTACTTCCTGTCCGACGGCGACTGCGAGCTCGTTGCCGGCCTTATGGAGCAGCTTGCCCAGACCGGCCGCTACGAGGTGCCCGCCGAGCTGCTGGCCAAGATCCAAAGTGTGTTTGGCTGCGGTTGGGCCAGCGAGGACGAGGTCCGCACTGCCATCAAGAGCTGCTGGGACGCCAACGGCTACGTGATCGACCCGCACACCGCTTGCGGCTATCACGTCTTTGAGCAGGTCGCCCCCGCCGAGGGCGCCAAGGTCCGCGTGCTGCTTTCGACCGCCAGCCCCTACAAGTTCCCGCGCGCCTGCTGCGACGCCCTGGGCCTCGACGTTCCCGAGGACGACTTTGAGGCCATGCGTGTGCTCGAGCAGGCCACCAACACGGTCGCCCCGACCCAGCTCGCCGAACTCGAATCCAAACCCGTCCGCTTCGAAGACGTCTGTGACGTCGATGAGATGGCCAACTACGTAGAGTCTGCAGCAAAAAAGATGACTACCAACTAAAACCCCTTATAAGGCGCCGGCGAAAGCCGGCGCGCCTTCTTCCATCAGATAGCCCCCGGGATGATGACGAACGCGCACAGCGTGCCTGGTTGTTTAGTTCGTCGCGAGTTCCGCACGCAAAGGAAAGCACTTAATGTGCTTTCCGTCTTGCGCAGGACTGCCCGAGCAGCGAACTAAACAGCCAGGCACGCCAGGAGGACTCACATGATCAAAATCACCGTCCCAGCAACAAGCGCCAACCTAGGCATCGGCTACGACACCCTCGGCATGGCCGTCAGCCTCTACTCGCACTTCACCTTCGAGCGCGCCGACAAACTCACCATCACGGGCTGCCCCGAGGAGTTCCAAAACGAGAATAACCTGGTCTATGTGAGCTTTGTCGATGCTCTGGCCGCCTGGGGCGAGCCGGCATTCCCCGTCGCTATCGACATTCAGACCGACGTGCCCGTCGCCCGCGGCCTGGGTTCCAGCTCCACCTGCGTCGTCGCTGGCATCATGGCTGCCGCCGCGCTGACAGGCCACACCGTCGACCGCGCCGAGCTCGTCCGCATCGCCACCGAGGTCGAAGGCCATCCCGATAACGTCGCCCCCGCTATCCTGGGCGGCGCCGTCTGCTCCTTTACGCCAACCGATTCGCTTCCCCAGTGCCTGCGCTATGAGGTGAGCGATCGCTTGCGTTTTATTACCGTGATTCCGCCCTACGAGGTGCACACGAGCGAGGCGCGCAAAGTCGTGCCGCAGGAGATTCCGCTCTCCACCGCCGTGTGGCAAATGGGCCGCATCGCCGGCATGACGCGCGGCCTGGAGACCGGCGACCTGGACCTTATTGCCGCCGCCAATGACGACCGCATCCAGGAGCCCTATCGTCGCCGCTTGATCCCCGATTACAACGCCGTGCGCGACACCTGCCTGAACGGCGGTGCCAAGACCATCTGGATCAGCGGTTCGGGCTCAACCCTCATGGCCGTAACCGATGACACCATCGTAGCCAAGTTCCTGCAGGTCAAGCTGCGCGAGCAGTTCCCCAAGTGTGATACGCATATTCTGACGTGCGACACGGAAGGCGCCCAGATCGAATACCTGTAGTCGCCGTCCCGTATACTCGCCGGGGAGGCCAGGGGCTTTGCCCC
>NZ_QSRL01000010.1:0-20981 GCF_003437035.1 Collinsella sp. TF08-11AT | reverse complement strand
GCCAGGGGCTTTGCCCCCAAATCGTCCTCGGACATGGCAGGACCCCCGCTGCGCACTTCGTGCGGCGGGGGTCCTGCCGTCCTGCGGAAAGATTTGGGGGCAAAGCCCCTGGCCTCCCCTACGTTCACTTCGCTGGCGGCGGCTACAGGGACCTACACTCTGTAAAAGCGCCGGGCTGATAGTTGCTTTTTATTGGTAGGGGCTCTTGCTAGGTAGGGACACTTACTAGTGACAGGCTTCGCCTGTGCGCTTGGTTTACGCTGCGCTGGTTTCTTTGTATTCGAAGACTGGTTCTAGGAGGTCTTCGATGTTGCAGTGGAGGGCTTTTGCTATGGCTCTTACGCTTGTTACCGAAGCTTCATTGATGTTTCTCTGGCGCTGCTCGTACATTTGGATTGAGCGGAGTGACACACCCGATTCGTATGCCAGATCTTGTTGGGTTTTCTTGAGCCTCTTTCTTGCTAACGCAAGTTTGGTTTGCCTGGACGCTTTTTTCGCCATATCGCAGACGAGGCGAGTCACGCGTTCCTCCGAGGCTTCGTGCCAGGGGTAGTACAGACTGCGTAGCACATCGAATGGAACGACATGCAGCAAATCTTCGAAAGACTCCCCTAGGCGCCACTGAAGGTATGCCAATATCCAGCCTGTCCAATATTCCGGTGTCTTTTCGAATCGGTAGGTTCGATTTGGCATCGGCCTTGATTGATAGCCGGACCTTTCGGCAATGAGCGCGAACAGCTCAACGCCCGATTTTCCCGACACTACCCATGCGTTGCCGCGTTCGAACTCGCGGGCTACGCCGCTCAGGCAAAAGAGTTCAGCAACTTCCGATCCTTCTGCCCCATAATCGTTAACGGCATAGTCAAAGCAGTCGCCGAGGTTGTTCATTGCATCCTCGAGGTAGTAGACGGGGTATGTCCTACTCGGCCCACAATCCGTTAACTCTTGGATCATTCAAATCAACCCTCCCTGCCATCAAATCCCTAATGTCGACACCCTCGGTGTCAAATCCGTTTACCGTATCCAGGTACTTACGTCGAGCGTTCTGTTCTCGCTCAAATCGTTTGGGATAAAACTCAGCTCCCGAGGCCTGCTTCCAATCGCGAAACCTGATCGCCGAGAACGCGCGCTCACTCATAAGCGCATATTGAATGCCCAAATCCCCCAAAAACATAATGCGCTGCAATTGCCTGAGCGAAATCATGCCGTTAACGAACTGTCTTGCAAACGAAAAGTAGGAATCGTCAGCGCGATAGCCTCGAATAACGTCATAGGGAGAAATATCAATCAGGCAGTTGTCCAGCAAATACCGAAGTCCTTCGCGTGCCAGCGGCGTCGAGACATTAAACTCCCGGTTGTCAGCCAAAATCGCAAGCCAATTGAGGATTGAGAACTCCCCAGACTCTAAATCCAAGACCGAAAGGCCATCTAAATCAAGCTCATATCGATTGGCAATGCCATCAGACTCGGTCCGGCATGCCCATTCCATTGCCATTTCCTCATGTGGTGTGCAATAAAACCCGCGCCCATAGTCATTGAATTGCCTGCATTTATCCAACGATGGATGCTCGACAACAACCTCCGACCCGTGCCAAAGCTCCATATCGACCTCCTAAAAATATCACCCCAGTGATAGTTTACCAATAACTATCACTGGGGTGATATAGATGAGAGCTTTTGAGGGGCTGCAGCCTTACTAGAGGCAAGCCTCGGCGATGCGCTTTTTTAGTTCGTCGATGCCGGTGCCGGTCTGGGAGCTCGTGATGATTACGTTCTCGGCCGGGACGTTGAGCTGCTTCTTGATGGCCGCTGCCTGACGGGCCTGCTGGGTACGGCTGAGCTTGTCGGCCTTGGTGAGGCAGACGATAAAGTTGAACTCGTTGCCCTGCAGGTAGTCGATCATATCGTGATCGAGCTTGCTGGGGTCGTGGCGAATGTCCACCAGCGACACAACCAGGTTAAAGCTGCGCTCGGAGTCGAAGAAGTCGCCGATAAGCTCGGCCCAGCGGTCGCGCTCGGCCTTGGAGCGACGGGCGAAACCGTAACCCGGCAGGTCCACAAAGTGTACGTCGTCGGCCTCGAAGAAGTTGATGTTGCTCGTCTTGCCCGGCGTGCTGGAAACCTTGACCAGGTTCTTGCGGCCAAAGAGCTTGTTCATAATCGACGACTTGCCCACATTTGAGCGGCCAACGAAGCTCACCTCGGGACAGGTGGACTCGGGGATCTGCGAAACTTTGCCGTAGCTGGCGACGAACTTGGCAAGCTGATAGTTAATGGAATCGGCCATGGACACTCCTTGGTCGTAGGTTTTTACAAAACGGGCGTGCTATTGCGCGGCGGCGATACGACGAACGATGTCAAGCGTGATGCCGCTCGCGGTGCGAGCGTACTCATCCAGATCGAACTCGCGCTCGCAAAACGCGTCATATGCCTCGTCGCAATTATCGCTGATAGCGCGCAGCACCAGGCAATCGACACCATTCTTGGCCGCGATGTGCGCAATTGCCGCGCCCTCCATCTCGACGCAATCGGCATGCGTGGCCTCAATCGCAGCGTTACGCATGGCGTCACCCGTAACAAAGCGGTCACCCGTGGCGATAGTGCCACACAGGAACTGCTTGGGGTCCTTCTCCGCAGCCGCCACATCCAGCGATACGTCCACAAACCCATGCTCGGCAAGCACGGCGGCGGCAACATCAGCCAACGCCGGCGTCGAGACAAACTCCTCGAGCCCCGGCGCCGACTCGGCGATGAGCGCCGTGTCGGTATCGAGATAGCGCAGGCACTTGCCTATAACCACGTCGTTAATATGGAGCTTAGGATTTAGGCCGCCCGCAATGCCCGAAAACACAACGGCCTGCGGGGCATATTTGCTGATGAGATGCTGCGTTGCCGCCGCGGCGTTCACCGTGCCCATGCCCGCCGTTGTGGCGACAACTGTCAGGTCGTCGAGCTCACCGCTCACAACGGTCAAGCCCGCCTCCCGTGCCTCGCAAACGTCGCTCAGCTCTTCCTTAATCTGCATGATCTCTTTTTCGAGCGCACCGATAATCGCGATGGTAGCCATACCATTCCCCAAACCTATACGAAATTCTCAACCAAGGTATGGTACCAGCATTTTGTTTGACCTCGCCAAACGAACACGCTAAGCCAGTGCAGCTCGCGTATCAAACAGAGCCTTTGCAATCGCGGCCGTAACCTCGCTCGAACGGTCACTCCATGGCATCGATGTCATGACGCTCATGACATAGGTACGGCCATCGATGTCGATGAGGCCTGCATCGCATGTCGAATAGTAACCATCCTCGCTAATCCAGCCTGCCTTGTTGCGCACCAAAACCTGCTCGTCCGCAATGCCATCGCGAATAAACGAGCGCGATGTTGATGTCAGAAGGCCCGACAACCACTGTGAAGTCTCGGTATCCATGCTCAGATACTCGCTCATCTCACGCCATAACCTCGCAGAAGTGCGCGGGCAGTAGGTCGGAAAATCACTCATCGGATCCAGTGCCGTATCGTAATCGATGCCAAGACCGACAATCCAATCCTCGTAACCGACACGGTCAAACGCCGCACGTAACGCAATAAACGAATCGTTGTCTGAATAAACGACCGCAGCCTCGATCAAGTCGCGTACCGTCTGCCAACCCATGTTGTAGCCACCATAGGTGCCAAGGGAGTCATCGAGTGAAACCTGGCCCGTCTCGACCAGAGATTCGCAAATGTACAACGCATAGAGTGCCTTGTAGCTACTCGCACCGTACACCTCGACATCAGCGTTATACGTCACGCCCTTACCGCTCGACAGGTCGTAAAACACCACGCCCACATCGCCCAGCTCCTGCGCCTGGTCAAGCGCATTCTGGAGTGCGGCGAGGTTCTCATCCTCCAGGGCGAGGATCTGGTCATCAACCAGCGAGAAGGTCTGCACGGTATCGCCTGAGGGAATATCGTTAAAGTCCGCCTTCGAAAGCCCCGTCTTGAGGTTCGCTGTCGACAGGGTTTGACTTGCGGTGACTTTAGATTCAGAGACCTTTTTGTTTTGCGTCTGTACCGTTGACGCATCTGAGTGTGCCATTCGCTCCGACGCGTAGGTTTTGGCGGTAATTCCGAGGATAATAACCGCCGACGTTAGCATCCCAATGGCGGCAATCTTCCTCACGCGGATGCGAGTGTCGGCAAGGCCACGCGAAGACGTGTCCTTCGTCTTATATCTGCTGCCATGCTGCGGCACATACTCGTCCCGCGATGCGATGTTTCGCACGTGGTCTCCTGACTGCTACCGTTTATATACGAGCAGCATGATACCGAGCAGGCATTTCTTTCCAAAGATATTCAGTGGCGTTTAAGGTGTCTTTAAAGAAACCACAAGCGTTTCTATGCATTTTTGCCAATTCTGTTGCACATCTCTACCCAAAACGCAGTTGCGGTGAAATAGTTCCTGTTTGGACGGCATAAGCCGAAAAACAAGAACTATTCCACCGCAACTTGACGGGGCTCTTTGGCAATCAACTTGGTGCCCAGGGGTACTCATTTAAGTCTGTCCCCAATGAGTGCCTTTGGGGAGCGAAAATGGCTCGCTAGCCGATGGCGTTTTTGAGTTCGGCGCGGCGCTTTTTCATGCCCGTCATGACGGCGTTGCGCAGCTCGGGCATGCGCGCGGTATCCATCTGGGGCACGCCCTCAAGCTTATAGGGAATGCCCAGTTGCTCGTACTTGGCGACACCCATGGTGTGATACGGCAGCATTTCCAGGCCCACCACGTTGTGCCATGGAGCGATCAGACGACCGAGCGCCTCGCACTCCTCCACCGTGTCGGTAATGCCGGGCACCACCACGTGGCGGATAACGACCTTGATCTTGCGACGTGCAAGCTCATCGCCAAACGCCAAGATGCGTGCGGGATCGCAACCGGTCAGCTTTTTATGCTCAGCCGGATCGGCATGCTTGATGTCGAGCAAAACCATGTCGGTCTCGTTGAGAACGGCATCGAACTTCTCGGGGTGGTTGGGATCGAACGCATAGCCGCAGCTGTCCAAGCAGGTATGCACGCGGCCATCGGGGTTGTTGTGCATTGCACGGAACAGGTCGGCCAAAAACTCAGGCTGTAGGAGCGGCTCGCCGCCGGACACCGTAATTCCGCCGCTGCGATAGAACTCGTGGTTACTCTGGAACTCATCCATGAGGTGCTCGACGGTCACCATCGTGCCGCCGTTGACCGACCAGGTATCGGGATTGTGGCAATACGCGCAGCGCATGGGACAGCCTTGGACAAACACCACAAAGCGGATGCCGGGTCCGTCGACCGTTCCCATCGTCTCGATTGAATGCACGCGGCCAAGGGCAAACGCAGAGTCCTCGGGACGAGCGTCCACACCCTCAAGCGTCATTTCTGCCATTCGCGCTACCTTGCCTCTCCTTGGGTGCAACCAATTAAAATGCCAGAGCCATTCTAGCCCATACGCATGATGGTGAAATGGTTTAGCGGTCAATTGGATTGTTCTATTTGACCCCACGCAAGAGCGGCGGGAGGGTTATCGCAACCCGCCCGCCGCCGTGGCAATAGAAATCGATAGACGCCAGGCCTTTACGCCTTGAGTGTGAGCACCGCGCCGAAGGCGGTCGGGCCGCAATGGCTCGAGATGACGCCGCCGACCTGAGTCCAGGTAACGTCCTTAAAGCCCAGGCCGTGCGCATAGACTTCCATGTCGTCGCGCAATTCCTCGGAAAGGCCTACCGAATACGCCAGGCCAATATGCGAGTAGTCGATATCGCCCTTCTCTACCATGTGATCAATAAAGGCGCGGGCGCACTTGAGCATCGAGCCGCGGAACTTTTTAGTCGCCACGAACTTGCCGCCTGTCACCTCAATGCAGGGCTTAATCTTGAGCAGATGGGCGCCTAGGAACGCGACGTTGGACAAGCGACCGCCTGCCTTAAGGAAGGCAAGGTCGGTAGAAACAAAGCCCAACAGCACGCGGTCCATGACGGAGTTCGTGAAGGCAAAGATCTCGTCGACGGTGGCATCGGGGTGAGCCTCAATATACTTGGCGGTCTCGACGACAACGAGTGACTGGCCCACCGAGACAAAGCGCGTGTCCATGGAGAACACGTAGTCGCGCCCCTGGGCCGCAATCTTTGAGGACTGATGCGAGCAGGTCGTGGCTTCGGAATATGCAAGATGCAAAATGGTCGCGTCGGGCTGCTCGGCATGAATGCGGTCGTACACATGAGCAAAATCCGCCGGCGAGCAACCACTGGTCTTGGGCATCACGCCAAACTCGTTGCAACGCGAATATATCTCGAGCGGATCGATCGAGCCGTCCTCGACGGTCTCGTCACCAATCGTGACATGCATGGGCACGCGCACGATGCCATAGCGTTCGCAGAGCTCCGGTGTCACATCCGAACCAGACTCAACCACGATTACGTACTTGCCCATTCTTATCACGACCCATCTCGACATTGGTTATTTATTACGCGCGCACGCCCGTCGCCCAATTGAACAACGACTCCCAAGCACCAGAGAGACGCCGCCCTTCGCCACAACAAAGGACAGCGTCTCCCTGAAATACTCCGTGCTTGCATGAGATTCTACACGGTTTAGTAATGAGTGTTACTTACTCCGCAAACGGTAGCTATATGCGATAAACGGTAGCCACCAAGAAAGCCCGTGTATCCAAAACGCCATGGTCACTCACAATGCGGCTAGCGAGCCAGACGGTAAAACTCCATCGAGGCGTCGCCCTCGGCGCGCAACTGCATCGCCGGCGCCGCAGACGAATAGGTGCGGCTCGTAAGCGCAACCTCGCCGTCGTTGACAAATACCTCGAGCATCGTGGCATCCGAAAGGACTCGCAGGCAGTAAAGCTCGTCGAGCTCAACCGACCTCTTATCGCGTCCATAGCCCTCATCGCCCATATCAAGTGTGAGCATTCCGCTGGCAAAGCACACGACAACGCCCTCACGAACTTCCAGCTCAATGGACTTCGTCCCCCGGCACGACACGACGGCATCAAACAGTCGACCAGGAGAGCCGACGGTCTCTCCGGCGGTCACCGAAACACGCTCCATGCGCAGTTGCTCAACCTCGCGCGCGGGCCACTGACAGAGCTTACCGTCGCGCATATTCAGCACCCTCGGCACGGTAAGCGCGCACTGCCATCCGCGTTCCACCGTCGGGTTTTGAGCCGTTGCATCGGGGCAGCCGGCCCAACCGATCATAATCCGTCGACCGTCGGCATCTGCAAATGATTGAGGGGCATAGAAGTCAAAACCCGCATCGACCATCGGGGGCATACCCTGCCCGGCGATTTTAAAGCTAGGCGCCTCCCAATCGGCCTCAATACGAAACCACACGCACTGATGCGGGTTTTGGTAACGCCAACCATCGGCGGGCACGCCCTGCGGGCAGCAAACGAGAATAAGCTCGCCATCAAGCTCAAACAGATCGGGGCACTCCCACATAAAACCGAACTTCTCGCCGAGCTCGATACGCGTCGCATATTTCCAGCACTCAAGATCGTGCGAGGTATAGACGAGCACGCAACCGCGGTCGTCTTTCGTACGAGCACCAAGAACCATATAGTAGATACCGTCGTGCTCCAGGATCTTGGGGTCGCGCACGTGCGTACTAATATCGTCGGGGTAATCGACCGGACCAACAGCTATGTGCTTCTCCCCCAATTTATCGGGGTTCTCGGTAACCATGTGAATCTGATTTTGGTCGCGCCCTGTCAGCACATAGTCATAATCATCGCGGTCAAAATGCTTGACGTTACCGGTATAGAAGTAGTGAATCTTGCCGTCGTGCATAAATGCAGACCCCGAATACGCACCGCTCGAGTCTAGATCTGAATCGGGGAATAGCGCGGGACCGCGGTTCTCGTACGTCACAAAGTCCTTCGTCGTCAGATGATTCCACAGCACCGGTCCGCCGTGCGCGGCATCAAACGGATCGTATTGGTGATAGATGTGGTATGTATCACCAACCTGCACCAAACCGTTGGGATCATTGAGCCAGCCAAGCTCGGGCTCCGCATGGAACAGAAGTCTATCGGGGTCAGCCGCGATGCGAGCCGCAGTCTCATCCTGCCCGGCACGCCACAGCTCGTAGTCCGAGCGCGTCACCCTATGTTTTTGATCGAACATTCAATCGTCCTTCTTGTAGAGGAGAAGGACGCCCGGCCCATGCGAGCCAAACGCCCTTCTCCAACAGGTCAACCCGTACATTACCTTGACGGATCTGGATTAGAAGCTGACATCAAAGCCGGCGCCTGCACCCTCTTCATCGGTGGTCGGAACGCCCTTTGCCTTGTTGTAGGCAAAGATCAGGATGATCGGGACGAAGAAAGCGATCAGATTGCCAGCCACATACCACACGAGGGTCTCGGGCGTGACGATGAGCAGGCCAAGTACGCCGGTCAGACCCTGGCCGATAGCGCGCACCTCAAAGAGCTTCACGAAGGCACCGCCGCAGCCTGCACCGATGCAAGCGCAGATGAACGGAATGATCGAGTAGCGCATGTTTGCAGCAAAGATGGCGGGCTCGGAGATTCCGACCAGCGTCGGGATAAAGGACGACATGCAGATGTTGCGCTCTTTGGAATGCTTCTTGTGAATGAGATACATGCCGATGGCGCCGCCGCCCTGGGCGATGATGGAAACCGACCAGATGGCCTGGATGTAATTGAAACCGGTGGTTGCAACGAGGTTGGCCTCGATACCCTGGATGAACTGATGCGTACCGGTAACGACGAGCGGCTGCAAGAACGCGGCGAAGACAAAGGCACCAAAGACACCCATCCTGTTGTACAGGACGTCGATCACGCCAGCGAGAACATCGCCGATCAGGTTGCCGAGCGGGCCAAACACGGTGAACAGGGCAACGTTGGCAAGAATCAGGGTGACGGTCGGGACAAAGACGAACGAGACGACCTCGGGGATGTACTTCTGGGCAATCTTCTCGACCTTGGCCATAAACCAGGCAGTCAGGATTGCGGGGAATACGCCACCCTGGAAAGCAACCATGGGAATGGAAAGCGGACCGAAGTTCCAATACTCAGCGCCCGTCGGATCCAAAACGAACGTGTTGCGGTTCATAAGGCTCGGGTGAACCATGACAATGCCGACGAGGATACCCAGGATCGGGTTGCCGCCAAAACGCTTAACCGCACTGTACATCACCAGGACAGGCAGGTAAGCAAACGTAGTGGCAATAATGGCAAAGAAGCTTGCGAGGTTCTTGAGGAACTCGCTGTGATCGGCAAGGCTGCCCTCCATGCCAAAGAGGCCGTTGGCAACGATCAGCGACTTAAGGCCGATGATGATAGCAGCACCGACGAAGGCGGGGATGATGGGAATAAAGATGTCGGAGAATACCTTGAGAACCGAGAAGATCTTGCCCTTCTTGTCCGCCTCGGCTCCCTTGACCTCGGAAGCGCTAATCTCCTTGACACCCGTCAGAGCCATAAACTCATCGTAGACCTTGTTAACGGTACCGGTACCAAAGATGATCATGAGCTGGCCGCTGTTATACAGAACGCCCTTGACGCCATCGATGTTCTCGAGCTCGGCCTTGTTGTACTTGCTCGTGTCCTTGAGCACCAGACGAAGACGCGTAACACAGTGCGTGGCGCCCTCGATGTTCTCCAGACCGCCGACGTTGTCGACGACTTGCTGAGACACTACTTTGTAGTCCATGTTCCTCTCCATTCCCTTACGAAATCATAAGACGATTCGTCGCCATTACAGAGACGCGATTGTTGCGTTAGCGCACTTGAGCGTACCGTCAGTGACCGTCAGCGCGACGCCCTGCCCCTGCTTGTTGCAGAAACGCGCATTGAGTGCAACATCATCGATAAAGATGGTCGCGATGTCGTCGTCGACTACCAGGCGCACGTGATGAGTTCCGTTGCCCGTAAAGAAAAGCGGACGGTCGAGACCCATGTTGTTGACCTGGAACCACGGATACTGGGGGGCTGCCGTAAACTCGAGCTTGCCCTCGCGCAGATTGGCGCGGAACTCGTAGGCAAGACTGGACTCGGCGTCCTCGGCAAACTTCACCGAGAAGCCCGCGGCGTCGCCACCGAGCTCGATGTCGGCGTCAAGCATATAGGTAGAGCCGGCGTCCGCAGCGAGCACCTGCTCGACCTTGCCCGACTCGCAGGAAAGCTCAAAGGCCTCGACTGCCTTAGCCTCGCCAAAGGCGCCAAGCATGCTGTCGGGGAGTTTGGTGCCAAGCGTTCCGTCGGCACGCTGAACGATCTCGAGGGGCATAAAGGTGCCACCCCACAGGTAAGAGCTGGGGTCGCCGCCCTCGTCACGCGTAGGAACCCAACCAAAGAGAACGCGGCGCTCGCCATCAAATGCGGTACGTGCGGCATAGTACGCGCGGCCATCGAAGGAATCGTCCGCAGGAGTAATCCAGGGACCGTTGATAGAGCGAGACATGCGGTAACGGGTCTTGTTGCCATCACTGTACTCAGAGAACACCAGATACCACCAGTCGCCCATCTTAAAGAGATCAGGCATCTCAAACATGGTGTACAGGCCCGGATTCCACCAGTCGCCCTGGAACTCCCAGGTATCCAGGTCCTTGGAGGTGAACTTGACCAGACGACCGGTCATCAGACGCTTGTCCTCGCCCACACGCGTGCCGAGGATGAGCATGTACTCTTCGTTCTCCTCATCCCAAAGCACAAAGGGATCGCGCCAGTTGCGGTCATCGTAACCCTCCTGGGGCGGAAGCAGCGTCTCGGCGATGTTCTTCTCCCACTTGACGGCGTCGTCACTCGTTGCGTGAAGAAGAACCTGCTTCATCAAACGTGCGCGGACCTTATCACGATTACAACCAGTGTAGAGCGCATGGTACTTGTCGCCCACCTTAAACACCGTGCCGGCATAAACGTACTGGTCGACCTCCTCGTCGCCGCCACGCTCAAGGCTCTCGCCAAAGTCCTTGTAGTTGACGAAATCCTTGGTCGTCGCGAGTGCCCAGCCAAACGGCTCTCCGAAAGGTTCGGGGTTACGCGTGTCACGCTGATGATAGAGATAGAACGTGCCGTCCTCGCCGTACGGCATGATGTCGCCTACCCAAATTCCCTCAGGCTGGTAATACACCTTATGCATCCGAGACTTCCTTTCCGTCGAGATACTAACTCGGTACATCTGCAAGATATGTCAATCGTTTTCATATGTCAAACGTTTTCATATCCATACGTCTTTTCGCAGTTCCAGTCGTCGGCAAACGGTTGACATATGCCGGCGAACGGTTATCGGTGGCGTTTGAGGGATTCTTTTGGCACGGGGCGAATTACGCGGTTTTGCCCTCGATAAGTTCGACGGGAAGCTTGGTATTCGATTCGGGCTTTTCACCGTTAACAAGAGCGATGATGGATTGGGCCGCGAGCTTTCCTATGCGATCGATATCTTGACGCACGGTTGTTAAGTCAGGCATAAACGTCATGGTACGGTGGGCACCATCCGCACCCACGACCTTAATGTCGTCTGGAGCGCTCAAGCCGCGCTGCTTCATCACGTTGAGACAGATGGCCGCCATCGTATCGTCTCCCGCAAAGATGCCGTCAATATCGGGGTTCTCATCGAGGATCTTCGCAACGACCGCGCCCTTTTCGTCGTCGGGCTTAACGAACTCGACCTCACGGACAAGCGCGGGCAAACCGGCCTGCTCAACAACATCGAGGTAGGCATCGGTACGCTTATTGGCAGGCATGCGCATGCGACTATTGCTGCGCAGGCACAGGATACGCCTGCAGCCGTCATCAATCAGACGGCGCGTGGCGAGCTCGCCGATGCCATAGCTGTCACTTGCAATCTGGACAGAGCCCTCGCCAAGATCGCAGTCGATGCCAACCAGGCTCAAGCCCATCTCGGCATATGCCTCGGCACCGATATTGAGGGAGTTGACGATTACGCCGTCGACCATATTGCGGCGGAGCATGTCAATATAGGAACGCTCAAGATCGGGTCGATTGGCGCTGTTGCACAGCAACATCTTAAAGCCGTTTTCCGCCAACGTGCGCTCGACCGCCTGCACAACCTGAGCATGGAACGGGCTGCTCACAAAGGGAACGATCATGCCGATAAGGTTCAGGCGACCGTTGAGCATGGCACGGGCGATATCGTTGGGCGTGTAATTGATGCGCTCCATCGCCGCATGGACTTTATCGCGGGTTTCCTGACTAATGTAGCCGCGATTATTAAGCACGCGAGATACCGTAGTAGGCGAAACCCCCGCCACCGCTGCAACTTCCTTGATGCCAGGCTTGGCAGAATCCTTAGAACGAGCGCCCTCGCGAGCCATAGCACCCTCCCCTCATCAACATGTCATACGTTTACATACAAACAAAGCATACCCCAACAACAGTGGGAAGACGGTAACAGTACAAGTAAGTAAACGACTCATCCAAATAATTAGGAGAGTTCCGCCTAAAGGGTGACTACACAGGACCCCGCCGGGGCTGTTTGGGCTACCTCCCAAAATATTCCGCAGGACGCAAGAAGCCCTCGCCGCACGAAGTGCGCAGCGAGGGCTTCTTGCATGTCCGAGGACGTTTTGGGAGGTAGCCCAAACAGCCCCGGCGATCCTACGGGAGTTAAATCCCTTTAGAACTTGTTGTGGAAGGTACGCGAAATGACCTCGTCCTGCTGCTCCTTGGTGAGCGTGTGGAAGTTCACGGCATAGCCGGAAACGCGGATGGTCAGCTGCGGGTACTTCTCGGGGTGAGCCTGAGCGTCGAGCAGCGTCTCACGGTTGAAGACGTTGATGTTCAGGTGGTGGCCACCCTTCTCGGCGTAAGCGTCGAGCATGTGGACCAGGTTATCGGCCTGAGTCTCGGAAACTTCAGAAACCTTCATAATGTGTCTCCTTCGATTGATAGGCGCCGGCCGAAACCGGCGCGCTAATCAGTAATCGTTATTGTTAGTATAGCACTAACAATAGTTACTCGCCCAGCTGATCAAGGTCGATATCGCCAAAGAACACCTGGTCCTCCTTGCCGAGCGCACCCGGGATGATGGAGAAGGTGTTGGAGATGCCGTCCTGAGCATCGCGGAACGGGAGCTTGGAAACCGAAGACAGCGAAGCGATGGCGCCGTGGCTATCGCGCTTGTGCATGGGGTTAGCACCCGGGGCGAACGGCTGGCCAGCCTTGCGGCCGTCAGGCGTGGAGCCGGTCTTCTTGCCGTACACGACGTTGGAGGTAATGGTCAGAACCGAGGTCGTGGGCACGGAGTTGCGGTAGGTGTCGTTCATGCGGATGTACTCCATGAACTGGTGCACAACGTCGTGAGCGATCTGGTCGACGCGGTCGTCATCGTTGCCGTACTTGGGGAACTCGCCCTCAGTCTCAAAGTCGACGATGATGCCGTTCTCGTCACGGACGGGGTGGACCTTGGCGTACTTGATGGCGGACAGGGAGTCAGCCACGACGGAAAGACCAGCGATGCCCGTAGCAAACCAGCGGTGCACGTGCTTGTCGTGCAGAGCCATCTGGATGCGCTCGTAGCAATACTTGTCGTGCATGTAGTGAATGATGTTCAGCGAGTTGACGTACACGCCAGCGAGCCACTTCATCATGTCGTTGTACTTGGCCACAACGTCGTCGTAATCGAGCGTATCGCCCTCGACGGCGCGGTACTTGGGGCCGACCTGCTTCTTGGAGACCTCGTCAACACCGCCGTTGAGTGCATACAGCAGGCACTTGGCCAGGTTGGCGCGAGCGCCGAAGAACTGCATCTCCTTGCCAATGCGCATGGAGGACACGCAGCAGGCGATACCGTAGTCGTCGCCGTGGTACACGCGCATGAGGTCGTCGTTCTCGTACTGGATCGAGGAGCTGGCGACAGAAGTCTTGGCGCAGAACTTCTTGAAGTTCTCGGGCAGACGGGTCGACCACAGAACGGTCATGTTGGGCTCGGGGCTGGTGCCCATGTTCTCGAGCGTGTGCAGGTAGCGGTAGCTCATCTTGGTAACGAGCGTACGGCCGTCAACACCCATGCCGCCGATGGACTCGGTGACCCACTGCGGATCGCCGGTAAACAGGGCCTGGTACTCGGGGGTACGGGCAAACTTGACCATGCGGAGCTTCATGATGAAGTGATCCACGAACTCCTGGATCTGCTCCTCGGTGAAGGTACCGTTGGCAAGGTCGCGCTCAGCGTAGATGTCGATGAACGTAGAGGTACGGCCGATGGACATAGCGGCGCCGTTCTGCTCCTTGACGGAAGCCAGGTAGGCGAAGTACATCCACTGGATGGCCTCCTGCGTGTTGGTAGCAGGGTTGGAAATGTCGAAACCATAGGTCTCGGCCATCATCTTGAGCTCGCCGAGGGCGCGGATCTGCTCCTGCAGCTCCTCACGATCGCGGATGTTGTCGGCGGTCATGACCGTCGGGGTGGAAGCCTTCTGGGCCTCCTTGTCCTTGATCAGGTAGTCGACGCCGTACAGGGCAACACGACGGTAGTCGCCGATGATGCGGCCGCGGCCATAGCCATCGGGCAGACCGGTGATGATGTGAGCCGAGCGGCAAGCACGCATCTCGGGGGTGTAGACATCGAAGACGCCGGCGTTGTGAGTCTTGCGCTCGAAGGTGTAGCGCTCGACAACGTTCTCGTCGACCTTGTAGCCGTGCTGGCTGGCAGCCTGGCAAGCGATGCGGATACCGCCGTTGACGTGCAGCGCGCGCTTGAGCGGCTTGTCGGTCTGGAGACCGACGATGGTCTCCTTGTCGCGATGGGCGTTATCGATGTAGCCAGCGGGGTGGCTCACGATACCCGTGACGGTCTTGGTGTCCATATCGAGGACACCGCCCTGCTCGCGCTCCTTAAGCAGCAGGTCGAGAACCTCGCCCCACAGCTCCTTGGTACGCTCGGTCGGACCGGCGAGGAACGACTCGTCGCCCTCGTAGGGGGTGTAGTTCTTCTGGATGAAGTCTCGGACGTCAACCTCTCCCGTCCAAATGCCTTCCTTGAAGCCTTCCCATGCCTCCTGCATTGTGTAACCACGCTCCTAGTTACGTGTAATGCGGCGCTCTCTCACACCGCTGCTTATTGAATTCTTGAATTATCGGCTTGCACTACCGGCTTCTTCCGTTCTTCACCACACGTTGGTACAGGGAAAAACGTTTGTCCACCTTGGAACTGCAACCCAAAACCCAAGATTTCACCCGTTTGAGAAGGATAGCATAGCCACCCCCTTCATCAGGGCTGTTATATGTTTCTTTTTTTATACCATTAGGGTGTTTTTAGCAAATCCGCAGGAAATGCGAGCGCGAACAACTACCGTTCACCGATTTGTTTGATATTTCCCCTTGCCTTTATACGTCCATCACTCTAGCTGTTATGCCAGCTTTAGCAGGGTAAAGTGCCTCTGAGTAGGCTTTAGGACATGCCTAGAGATCTACTCCCTAACTTCGCTGATACCGACGGTGTACGGAGGTCGCCTAAAGGTAGTTTTCTAGGCATGTCCCAAAAATCTACCGTATAGGGTGCGCGTGCAGGGGTATCATCTTCCACCGAAAATAGTTTCTAGTGTTAGGGGTTTTCGGTGGAAGATACCGATTTCCATGAGCTTGGGCGTCAGCTCTTAGCTGAGTTTGGCAGCATGCATCAGCGCATTTCGCGCTTTGCGGACAAAGCCCTCGGCGGCGAGATGGCTGTCATGCGCGCTCTCATGCTCGCTGGCGGCTCGCTCACGCCGAGCGAACTCGCTGATCGCGCCTGGGTCTCGAACGCCCGCATCGCCAATATCCTACGCGCTCTCGAAGCCAAGGGTTGGGTTGAGCGTGAGCACTCAAAGACCGACCGTCGTCGCGTACACGTCACGGTGACCGACAAGGGATTCCATGATCTCGAAATCAAGCGTCGGGAATTCGAGGACCGCACCGCGGCCTTCCTCGAGCAGTTCGGCGAAACAGATACCCAAGAGATGGTGCGCCTTTTAAGACGTGCCAACGAAATTATCGACCGCAATCAAGAAAGGAGAGATGCCGAGTGAGGATTCTCAAGCTCTTTAAAAAGCATATTCCGGCACTGTTCACAGCTATCGTACTTATCGTAATCAGCTGCAACGCCGACCTGGCACTGCCTACCTATATGAGCGACATCGTCGACGTGGGTGTGCAGCAAGGCGGCATCGTCTCACCCGTGCCCGACACCATTCGCGCCGAATCGCTCGACGACCTCGAACTCTTTATGAGCGCCAAGGACGCCAAGACGGTAGAAGCTGCGTTTGGCAAGGCAGACAAAAACGGCATTCGCACGTACAAGGGAACAGAGGATGAGCGCGCCGACGGCAGCAAGCTCGCCGATATCATGAGCCTGCCCGAGACCGTCGTCCTTTCGCTTAACCAGGGTATCGACGCCAGCTCCATGGGCGACATGATGGGCACGTCCGACGAGAAAGACAACAGCGCCGCCCAGGCCATGCCCACCCCCGAGCAGATGGCGGCAATGACGCCCGAGCAGCTCGCCGAGATGCAGCAGAAGGCCGCAGCGGCGCAGAACATGCAAAAGCAGATTGATGCCGACGGCGGCAAGGTCACCATGAAGAGCCTGCGCCTAGGTGTCGAGGGCGGTCTGGTAGACCAAAGCAAGCTCGTCGAGGGCGCCAATGAAATGGCGGACAAAATGGGCTCCATGTCGGGCTCCATCGTGACCCAACGCGCCGTGAGCTATGTGCAAGACGAGTACAAGGCGCAGGGTATCGACCCCGCCGACGTGCAGAACGCCTACCTGGGCCGCATGGCGACCACGATGTTCGGCCTGTGCCTGGTATCGCTCGTCGCCACCATCCTGACCGGCGCTGTGGCGTCGCGCACCGCCTGCTCCATCGCGCGTGACCTACGCCGCGAGGCCTTCAACAAGGTCATGCACTTTTCGCCGGCCGAGGTGGGCAAGTTTAGCCAGGCCTCGCTCATCACCCGCTGCACCAACGACATTCAGCAGATTCAGATGGCAGCAACCTTGTTTATCCGCATGTGTCTGATGGCCCCCGTCATGGGCATCGTCGCCGTCATGCGCGTCCTGGCCAACCATACCGGCCTGGAGTGGACCATCGCCGTTGCCATCATCGCGGTCTCGGCCGTCGTCGGCGTGCTTATGGGCCTCACCATGCCCAAGTTCAAAAAGATGCAGAGCTTTGTGGACCGCGTGAACCTTACCGCCCGCGAGCTGCTCGACGGCCTTATGCCCATCCGCTCGTTCAACCGCGAGGAACATGAGCTCGAGCGTTTTGACAAGGCTTCGCTCGACCTGATGACCACGCAGCTCTACACCAACCGCGCCATGAGCTTTATGATGCCGCTCATGATGCTCGTCATGAACTGCATCACCGTGCTTATCGTGTGGTTTGGCGCGCAGGGCGTGTCCGACGGCGTGATGCAGGTCGGCAACATGATGGCGTTTATCTCCTACACCATGCAAATCGTCATGGCGTTTATGATCCTCACCATGGTTTCGGTCATCCTACCCCGCGCCGAAGTCGCAGCCGAGCGCGTGGAAGAGGTCATCACTTGCCCCACGAGCATCAACGACCCCGTCTCGCCCAAGGTGCCTGCGGCCAACGCGCCGCGCGGTGAGCTCACCTTCCGTGACGTGAGCTTCCAGTATCCCGATGCCCGCGCCGACGTCATTAGCGGCGTGAACTTCACCACGCATGCCGGTCAGATGCTCGGCATCATTGGCTCCACGGGCTCGGGCAAGTCCACGCTCGTGCAGCTCATTCCGCGCCTGTACGACGTCACGAGCGGCAGCATTTCGCTCGACGGCATCGACGTGCGCGATATGACCCTCTCCGAGCTTCGCCGCCGCATCGGTTACATCCCGCAGCAGGGACGCCTGTTCTCGGGCACCGTCGAGAGCAACCTTAAGTTTGCCGGCGACATGGTGAGCGACGAGGACATGCACGAGGCCGCGCGCATCGCCCAGGCGGAGGACTTTATCGCCGAGCGCGAGGGCGGCTACGACTCCCCCATCAGTCAGGGCGGCTCCAATGTCTCGGGCGGCCAGCGCCAGCGCCTGGCCATCGCCCGCGCCCTGGCCAAAAAGCCCGAGGTCGTGGTGTTCGACGATTCCTTTAGCGCGCTCGACTACAAGACCGACGCTCGCCTGCGCGACGAGCTCGCCAAAAACGTTACCGACGCCGCGCTCGTGGTCGTGGCCCAGCGCATCGCGACCATCATGCACGCCGACCAGATCATCGTGCTCGACGACGGCCACGTGGTGGGCACCGGCACGCACGAGGAGCTGCTGCACAACTGCCCGGCGTACCTGGAGATTGCCCAGTCGCAGCTTTCCGCCGAGGAGCTGGGGCTTACCCAAGAAGAGATTACAGCCGTTATGGAAGGAGGCGAGCGCTAATGGCAGACGAGACCAAGACTCAGATTCCCAAGCCCACCCGCCAGCGCGGTCCCATGGGCCGCATGGGCGGCATGGGCCGCGGCGAAAAGGCCAAGGACTTTAAGGGCACGATGAGGCAGCTGCTCGGCTATATCGGTCAACACAAGGTTGCCGTGTTTGCCGCCGTCGCCTTTGCCGTGTGCTCGGTCATCTTTAACATTGTGGGACCCAAGGTGCTCGGCCAGGTTACGACCAAACTGTTCGAGGGCCTGGTTGCCAAGGTCAACGGCACCGGCAATGTTGACTTTGATTGGATCGCCAAGACGCTGGGCTTTTTGCTCTGCCTGTACCTGGCGAGCTCTGCCTGCAGTCTGATCCAGGGCTGGCTCATGACCGGCATCACGCAGAAGATCTGCTATCGCATGCGCAAGGAGATCGCCGCCAAGATCGCCGTCGTGCCGATGAGCTATTTCAACGGCCACAGCAAGGGTGACGTGCTCAGCCGCATCACCAACGATGTCGACACGCTGGGCCAGTCGCTCAACCAGAGCGTGACGCAGCTCATCACGTCGATGACGCAGATTATCGGCGTGCTTGTCATGATGCTTTCGATCAGTCTGCCGCTTACCGGCGTCACCGTGCTCACGCTGCCGGCAGCCGCGATTATCCTGACCGTAATGATTCACTTCTCGCAGCCGTACTTCCGCGAGCAGCAGCAGGTCCTGGGCACCGTCAACGGCATTATCGAGGAGGACTTTGCCGGCCAGAACGTCATTCAGGTGTTCGACCGCGCCGAGGCCTCGATCGAGGAGTTCGACAAGGAGAACGACCGCCTCTTTATCAGTGGATGGCGTTCGCAGTTCCTGTCGGGCCTGATGATGCCGCTCATGAGCCTGGTAGGCAATATGGGCTATGTGGGCGTCGTCGTGGTGGGTGCGCAGCTCGCGCTGACCGGCAATGCCACGCCCGGCGACATTCAGAGCTTCATTCAGTACGTTCGCAACTTTACGCAACCCGTGCAGCAGCTGGGCAACGTAAGCAACACGATGCAGTCGATGGCCGCTGCCACCGAGCGCGTCTTTGAGTTCCTGGCCGCGCCCGAGGAGGAGCAGAAGGCCGACGCGCAGATTCCCGAAAAGCGCCTCGGTCACGTGGAATTTGACCATGTCAAATTTGGCTACACACCCGACAAGACCATCATCCACGACTTTAGCTGCGAGGCGCAGCCCGGCCAGACCATCGCCATCGTCGGCCCCACCGGCGCTGGCAAGACCACGCTCATCAAGCTGCTGCAGCGCTTCTACGACGTGGACGGCGGCTCGCTGCGTGTCGAGGGCGTCGACGTGCGCGACTGGGATCGCGCGGCGCTGCGCGGCGAGTTTGCCATGGTGCTGCAGGATACCTGGCTGTTTAACGGCACCATCCGCGAGAACATCCGCTACGGACGTCCCGATGCGAGCGATGCCGAGGTAGAAGCCGCCGCACGCGCCGCACGCTGCGACCACTTTATCCATACGCTCGCCGGCGGTTACGACTTTATGATCAACGAGGAGGGTACTAACCTCTCACAGGGCCAGCGGCAGCTCGTGACCATCGCCCGCGCCATTTTGGCCGACCGTCCGGCGCTGATTTTGGACGAGGCGACTTCCAACGTCGATACCCGTACCGAGGAGCTTATTCAACGCGCCATGGATGCGCTGATGCAGGGCCGTACCAGCTTTGTTATCGCGCATCGCCTGTCCACGATCCGAAACGCCGACGTGATTCTGGTAATCCGCGACGGCGACATCGTCGAGAAGGGCACGCACGACGAGCTGCTCGCCCAAGGCGGCTTCTACGCCGACCTGTACAACTCGCAGTTCGACGAAGCGGCATAAATTCGGCCGCAAGGAGCGAATAACGCCCGAGAACGGGGGCGCAGGACAACCTGCGCCCCCGTTTTGTGTCCTTCGAGCCTCGAAACGCCTTCCCTGAGACCTGATTGACGGCACCATCCAGACCCCGTGGACAAAAAAGGGCAAATATGAGTACTGTTACCTTTTTAGTAGCAGCCAAAACAACCCAAAACACCGCTCTTGCAGTTTGTATGCACCTCTACATTGCTCAATCAGCTCTGTAGCAGGCTTATGTGTACTAGCATTAATGAACATATTTACTTTTATGTCCATTATCTTGTGAGAGCAATATGGCACTACAGCAGCAACAGTACTCATATTTGGCATTTTTTGCCCACAGGGCTTGGAGAACGCCCAACAATCTGGCAATACCAGCAAGCAAACCGCGTCCGCTGGCGCAAGGAGTTTCCCCAAGTGCCAGCACATAAGGAACGTCCCCAACTGCCAGGTTTGAAAGGTAGTCATTGGGTGTTCCTATAGTTTTGTCAACCGTCGGGGCTACTCCCGGTAGGGCACCCGGTCGCGCATCACGGCGTATATCGCCCTGAGCCGCTTCCTCGCGACGGCCTTGAGCGCCCGCCCGTGACCCATGCCCCGCGCCCTGCAGGCCCGGTAGTACTCGCCGTAGCGCCCCGAGGACCTCACCAGGCTGTTGCACGAGAAGATCAGCAGGGACTTGAGCCTCGCGTCGCCGCGCCTGGACGCCCTGACCGACCTCACCGACGT
>NZ_QSRL01000001.1:467116-489984 GCF_003437035.1 Collinsella sp. TF08-11AT | reverse complement strand
CGCGCGGCAAGGAGATATATTGCCAGACCGGAGGGGCGCCGGGGGCGGGAATCGCGCACTCCATATTTTGTTCACAAATGAATAGGTCCCTCAGTCACGTCACTGAGGTTATAACTGAAGCATCAGCTTCTGATATTGGCGGTGACCAGCTGGTTTATAGATGTTGAGGCATCGGTCATCTCTGGAGCGCCACTTTACTCCAAAAGCATCGGTTATTTGTTTCCCGTCGGTAAAAGGCAGGTTTTGTTCGCCAAGCGTTCCTATATATAGAAGTTCGGGTTCGAACCGTGCATCGGTAACAAAAAAGCGACCAGCCGGAGCCGATCGCTTTCTATTCTATGCTGGAGCATCCAGAGGGGTTCTTCCGAACTCATTTTCTCGCTGCCATTCATGCTTTCGAAGCATCTTTCTACAGCCCTCGTTGTCTATCCTCGTATCTCACAGGTCTTCCGGAAATTCACAAGCAGTCTTAGGGTCAATTTAGTTCTGCTTTCAGAGACTTGTTTGAGAGTTTTTAAAGACAGTTCAAAACAATAAGTGAGACACCATAAAGCAGAGCAAGATGAGCCGGATAGAAAATGTAGAAGAAATATTTGAGCTTCAGCCCTCGCTTGCCATTATAAAGATTGATAAGCAGCAACGAAACGACCGCGGCGGCAACATCAGGATTAAATATATTAGCTGTAGCAAACTCAAATCCGCCGCCAACTATATGGCATGACGAAAGGAGCACTGCGCATACTGCAGCAAAGAACATCTTGGCCTTGCTGTCGTGGAATAAATAGAATGCAGCCACAAGCAGAATGCCATACACACCGCCATCTAGTTTAGTGTATTCAGCTGCCAGTGCTGTCAAAACAATCAGAGCAGTTTCTGCGATGTACCTCTTCCATTTTGAAAGGCTTTGTATCTTTTCCAGAATTATCAAGAAGACCAAGCAAAGCAGGAGCTCACACATAACATTTTGTTGCCGAAGGTCAAATAGTTGCCCGGTTTGAACGAAATCGTATATGGGCTCCGCAATGATTGCGAAGACAAGCATATTTCGCAGGTACCTCTTTATGTCATGAGTATGCAAAAATCCCTCAACTATCAAAAAGCAAAATAAGGGAAATGCAATCCTGCCAAGAACATGAAGCACATCCGAAGCCTCGCTTAGAATCGCCCACTGTTCGTCTGATATCTGATTGTACGATGCGTGAGTCATGATTCCATTGGTCAGGACGATCCTGCTTACATGATCGAGAACCATCGAAATGGCCGCTATTATCTTTAATGTGCTGCCGCTAATTCCGTATCTATCTGTTTTCATTTCGTTTTCCTTTCTTTGGGTGGGCCGTCAGAGGTTCGGCCTGCTCTGCAGACGGCCGCTGCGGCGCTTCGCGCCTTGCGCGCTGCGCTGGCAAACGCTCACGCGTTTACTCAGCTCCGCGCCCTTTCGGGTTCGAACCCATGTCGCGGCAACAAAAAAGCGGCCGGCATCCGCCAGTCGCTTTTCTATTCTATGGTGGGCCGTCAGGGGTTCGAACCCTGGACCTTGGGATTAAAAGTCCCCTGCTCTGCCAGCTGAGCTAACGGCCCGCGGGTGGCATTGTACCACGGTCTGGGGCTATTCCCAACTCCATTGGCCGTTCTGGAAAATCACAACTTCACGTCCATCAGGCGTAATGCCCGTAATATCGATATCGTCCGTGCCGATCATAAAATCGACGTGCGTGCTCGAGACGTTAACGCCATGCTCCAGGAGCTCCTCCTTGGACATGTCATACCCACCCTCGATGCATTCGGGGAAACCGACACCCAGCGCGAGATGGCAGCTAGCGTTCTCATCATAGAGCGTGTCATAGAATAGAACGCCACTTTCACGGATCGGCGTGTTCTTGGAGATAAGCGCGACCTCACCCAGATGAGCGGCACCTTCATCGGTGTCAATAATGCTCGCAAGCGTCGCCTTACCCACGCGGGCATCGTAGTCCACTACGCGGCCCGCCTCGAACTTAATCCAAAAATCGTCAACCTTGTTACCGTGGTGAATGAGCGGCATAGCCGAATACACGATACCGTCGGCACGCATACGATCAGGCGAGGTGAAGACTTCCTCGGTGGGAATGTTGGGGAAGAAGGGGTGCCCATCGGGCGTCTTGCCCTTGCCGCCGGCCCACTCGTGACCTTTCGTCATGCCAATCGTCAGATCGGTTCCATTTGCCGAGGTGTAATGCAGGTAGTCGAAACGATTGTCGTTCAGGAAACGCAGGTTCTTTTCGAATGCGGCGTCATGGAGTTCCCAGTCGCTCTCCGGGTCCTGGCCATCGGCGCGAGCGGTATGCAGAATCGCATTCCACAGCTTATAGATTGCAACCTCATCGGCGTCTCCCGGGAACACCTCGCGCGCCCAGGCAACGACCGGCGCGCCGGCGATGCACCACGGGTTGATGTTGTAGTCCAGTCCGCGGCGGAAGACCTTGCACTGCGTGTTCCTTGCCTTAGAAGCTGCAGCAGGCTTAGCGGGATCGATGCCCTTAAGAGCGGCAGGGTCCGCACCCTCGATAAAGATAAAGCAGGCACCATCCTGGGCCAGTGAATCAAGCTGCAGGCGCTTCCACTCGGGCGTCTGCTCAAAATAGCTTTTCTCGACATGCTCGTACGTGAGCCTCGTCACGGCGTCATCGGCCCAAATAACCGTCACGTGACCGGCACCGGAGGCATAGGCCTCCGCGACCACCACGCGCGCAAACGGCGCGCACTCGACCGGAGACTGAACGACAACCTCCTGACCGGGCTTGACGTTTACGCCCTTGCGGACAACCAGGCGCGCATAGTTTTTAATCTTGGGCTCTAGGGCCTTCATGCCCTCCAGAGCCTCTTCGACCGTCAGGGCAGCTCGAATCATGTGCCACTCCATCTATCTATAGAACAGTAAAAAGGCGCGCCGCAAAAACGACGCGCCTTATATCTTAGCGATAAGTATGCATGCAAACGCTACTTCTTCTTGGAGTCCTTCTTGTCCTCCTCGGCAGCCGAGCGCTCGATAAGGGCGTTGAGCTTGTTCTCGGACATGCCCTCGGCCTGCGTGCGGTACATGTTGCGCAGGGGACGAATACGAACGAAGTCGTAGATGAAGTCACCCAAAATGACGACGTAGGACAAAACAATGCCGACCATCTGGACAGGGCTGGACACCATGCCAGCGGGAGCGAAGTACAGCGAAGCCCAAATGGCCACGACGAGCACCATGCCGATAGTGAGCACGGCCCACCAGATGCGGCGGCGCTTGGTGTAGTCCTCATCCTGCTTGAGAAGGATATTCGACACCGTGTAGATGCGATCCTCCTTGGCGCGCTGCTTAGCCTTGCGGGCGCGCTTCTCCTCTTTAGAGAGGCCCTCGAGGTTCTCGCCCTTCTCGAGCTCTTTGCGGCGTGCCTTAGACGAAGCCGGCACGACGCGGACAGAGCTCGCTGCCTGACGGGCGGGCTTGGCGGATGCAGCGGACTTGCGCGCAACCCCGGTAACCTCGTGGGATTGCGTGCGCTTGTTCGTGGCGCTACGGGTACTCACTTATGCGTTCTCCTTCATGCTTGTGAACTGGGAGCCCGTGATGATCTGGAAGGCCTCGCGATAGCGCTCGGACGTGCCATCGATGACCTCGGCGGGCAGATGCGGGGTCTCCCCCGTCATATCCCAGTTGGCTTTGAGCCAATTGCGGACGAATTGCTTGTCGTAGCTGGGCTGAATCTTGCCCTCCTCGTAGCTGGCGGCAGGCCAGAAACGGCTGGAGTCGGGCGTGAGGCACTCGTCGATCAGCGTAACCTTGCCATCGATGACACCGAACTCGAACTTGGTGTCGGCAATGATGATGCCACGGGTCGCTGCATACTCGGCGGCAGCCTTGTAGATCTTGAGGGAAAGGTCGCGAATCTGCGTGGCGATGTCCTCGCCCACGATCTCGCAGCAACGCTCGAACGAGATGTTCTCGTCGTGGTCACCGATCTCGGCCTTCGTGGACGGCGTGAACAGCGGCTCGGGAAGCTTGGAAGCCTCGGTCAGGCCCTCAGGCAGCTGGATGCCGCAGACGGTGCCGTTCTCGTCGTAGGTCTTCTTGCCCGAACCGGTCAGATAGCCGCGGACGATGCACTCGATAGGAATCGTCTGGGCCTTCTTAACCAGCATGGCGCGGCCGGCGAGGTAGTCACGATACTCAGCAAACTCCTCGGGGAAATCCGCCGGGTCGATGGAAACGAGGTGGTTGGGAACGATGCCGGCAAACTTATCGAACCAGAATGCCGAGATGCGGTTGAGCACCTCTCCCTTAAACGGAATCTCGTCGGGAAGAATGAAGTCGAACGCAGAAATGCGGTCGGTGGCGACCATCAGCAGGTTTTCACCGGCATCGTAGATATCACGAACCTTGCCACGGGAATCCGGACGACGCTCCATCGTTGTCACGTGAGTCACTCCTTACCAAAATACGACAGTAATGCGGGTTCTTTCCCGCACGTTTTCGCAAACTCGGAGCGGCAGGGACGAAACCCCTCCTTCACCGAATAGCGAAAAGCTAGTGCTCCATTGTAGTAGATGCCGCGTCCGCCGTGTGCTCGCGAGGCAGATGAATCGTAAAAGTCGTACCCTTTCCAAGCTCCGACTCCACGGATATGTAGCCGTGATGGCGCTCGACGATCTGTTTAGTCACGGCGAGGCCCACGCCCAGACCGCCCGCCTCACGGGCACGGCTGGCATCGGCGCGCCAAAAACGGCCGAAGATGCGCGACAAGTCATCCTTGGCAATACCGATGCCGGTATCAGAAACGGCAATGCTGACGTGTTTGCGGTCACTGAGCACCGACACCACGACCCAACCGCCCTCGGGGGTGTAGCGCATGGCGTTGCTCATGAGATTGATGACGCATTGTGTGATCATGTCGGGATCGGCTTCGACGACATCGTCGTGACCTTGGGTCTCGTCAGCAAAGCGCAAGCGCAGATCGCGGTCGACAAACAGGCGCTCCTGGGCATTGACGATGGAACGCACGAAAGGAACCATGTCCACCGGCTCAAGGTTGAGCGGAGCCGTGCTGTTTTCCATGCGCGACAGGTCGAGCATCTGCTGCACCAGACGAGCCAGGCGACGCGTCTCGGAAGCAACAGTCTCCAAGTGCTCATCGTCGGTAGGATATACGCCATCCTGCATGGCCTCGACCGTTGCGAGCATGGCCATAAGCGGAGTACGAAGTTCGTGAGCCACGTCCGAGGTCAAACGTTTCTCGTGTTTCATATCCTTCTCGAGCGAAGTGGCCATCTCATCGAAGGTCTCACCCAGCTGATCAATCTCGTCATCGCCGCGCAAGCCCGTACGAGCAGACAGATCGCCATCGCGAATTTGCTTGGCCGTGCTGGTAATACGGTGAATCGGCTTGGTGAGCATGCGCGACACGAGTGATCCGATAACGACCGAAATGCAAACTGCAACAACCGCAGCAAGGGCCATGGCGTTAAAGGTCTTCTCCCTAAACGCAGAATCTGCCTTGGTGAGCAAGGCATCGGAGCCGATGGCCCACAGCTTTACTTGTCCGACATGCTCGCCGGAAGACGTTATGATTTCGACGTTTGCAACGCTATCGGAGCCGGTGGGAGCCGACGAGACCGGACTATGCGATGCTTTTTTCCCGCTCGAGCTGCTCGACGGCGATTCGTTCTCGCGCACATCGGCGGTCGCGCTTGCCGAAGGCCATGAGTCGTCATAAACGACAACGCCTTTCTTGTTGACGACCTGCATACCCAAATCGTCGGACACCAAACTCGATGTCGCGACCGTACGTAGCTCGCCCGCAGTCCAATTGCCGTTTTCCTCATACGACGTCGCAAGCTTTTCGGCAGCGGAATTTGCGATTTCGACGATATTGGAGCGCGTGTAATCCGAAAAGACCGTGCCCCACACAACAGAGACCACGCCCACCAGCACCAATACCGTCATGAGCGATGTCAGAGCAAAAGCAAGTGCCATGCGCGAGGGATAGCTCATCGTTGGCCGTGAATCGGAACGAGGCGTGTTCCAACTAGCCTTGGAACCCGCCTCGCTCTCCTGCTTGTGCTTTTGTCCGATTTCAAAGCGCGCAGGTGTCATATGTGATTTCCCTATTTCTCGTCCGACTTATCGGTCTTGGCCGGAGCCTCGAAGCGATAGCCGACACCGTGGACGGTGTAGAGCCACTTGGGCTTCTTGGGATCATCGCCCAGCTTGGCGCGAAGGTTCTTCACGTGGCTATCGATGGTGCGCTCATAGCCCTCAAAGTCGTAGCCGAGCACCTTCTCGACCAGCTCCATGCGGTTGTAGACGCGACCGGGGTGACGGGCAAGCGTGGTGAGCAGCTTAAACTCGGAAGCCGTCAGGTCGACTTCCTTGCCCTCGACCAAAATCTTGTGGCCCGAGATATCGATGACCAGATCGCCGAAGTCGAGTACCTCGACGGCTGGCTCGTCGGCCTGATGGGCACGGCGGAACAAGGCGCGTACGCGCGCGACAAGCTCGCGCGGCGAGAACGGCTTAATCAGATAGTCGTCGGCGCCGAGCTCAAGACCGATAATACGGTCCTCGATCTCGCCCTTAGCCGTCAGCATGATGATGGGGACATCCGAGGTATCGCGAATGGTGCGGCAAACGCGCTCGCCGGGGATCTTGGGGAGCATAAGGTCGAGCACGACCAGGTCAAACTGATGCTTCTCGAACTCCTCGATCGCGGACTGGCCGTCGCCGACGCCCACAACCCAGTAGCCTTCGCGCTCGAGATAGGCAGCGACGGCGTCACGGATTGCCTTCTCATCCTCGACCAGCAGAATCTTTTTTGCATCTGAAGCCATAACACGGCCCCCCTGTCTCAATTAGCTAAGAACAAGCCCATTTTAACGCACCTGAACCCGCCGGATGCCACTATGACGCGGCAGCTCGGCGGGCGGTACTCACAATTACAACGCGCTTATTCCCCTGTTGGCGCCTTTTTAACCCCTCTAAGCTTAAAGAGAGAATAGGCGTGCGGTGACCGTCTCTGGTATACCCTGGCTGTTGCGCACCGTGGCGTACGTAAGGAATGAGTCCGATTTTCCCGCCGTAGCTGGATAATCGCCATACTCCAGGGCTCGGTCGGGCGACAGAAGCGAGCCGTAGGTCTTAGCCGAAGTGTCAATCAAAAAATGCGACGCCTGGACTTTAACCAGGTATTTATTTTTCCTTCCCGCAACGCACGCGAGCGGCTCACGCGAAAGGAAGAGGTACGGCCCGCCCTCGTTACCGATATAGGTGCCCATATTGCCCAGGCTACCCACACCGTTATACGTCGCCTCAATGGAGAACACGAAGGTGTCGCCCATATATACGGCCTCGAAAGGCGAGACTGACGAGGGAAGGACTAGCTGGGCACGTTTGGTGTTGTTGCCATCGGTCAGATCGATTGCCGTTATGCCGTAGTAGACGCCTTCGTCGTTGCGGACACGCGGCGAGATGGTCAAAATGCCGTCGCTCGCGCGCGGGGCCGATGCAAAGCGGCCCATCGATTTCCAAATTACCTCGGCCTTGGATTCATCAAGCGAGCGACGATAGCAAAACGAATCACTACTCGTTTTATTGCCGCCTGCCGAAGGCATTTTATACCAGATGACCGATGACCCGAACGCCGTAAGCAGGGGCGGATCATAGTCCTTGCCACCTCGATCGAGCTCAGCCACGTCGCCAGAGAGCGAAGCGCCCGACAGATTTTGAGCGTAGAGCTTCCACGATGAATTGGCAAAGTTCATCTCAACCCACGCAAACACGCCATCGCCGGCACGGACATCGTAAAAAGCATATCCCGTGCCCTCGATAGGATCCTCGATTAATGTGGTAAGCGAGCCATCGCCCAGGTTGAGCACACCAAGCGTATTGGCATGCAGGGCAGAAGCAGGCGCCATCATCGCGGCGGCGTAGTCGCCATCGCAGTAGTACAGCAGCGTGCCCAGCGGCAGCGTCCACGACGCCGCCGGCTCAAGATCGATATCGACGGCCTCATACTCATCCGTAATCGAGACAATCTTTGAGTCGTCTTTGATAACTTGTGGCTCGCCGGCAGCATCGTCGCTGGTACCCGTTTTCTTTGAGCATCCGGCAAGCACCGTGGCAGCGCCCGCGGCAGCCCCTCCGAGCACAAAGCCGCGGCGCGATATTCCGTTCTTGACGTGGTCGGCGATACCCATTAGGCGATCTCGGCGCGAGCGGCCTCGATAGCGCGCGTGAGCTGATCGGCGCAGGAGGTCTTTTTCATACCGCAGGTATTACCAGCGAGAACCTCGATTACACGATCGGCAGGAGCGCCCTCGACCAGCTTAGAGATAGCCTTGAGATTGCCGTTGCAGCCGCCAGTAAACTCAACGCCCACCACCTTGTTGCCGTCATCGGACAGGTCAAGGTGGATATTGCGAGCGCATACGCCCTGAGGCTTGTAATCAAAACTAATCATTGCGTTCCCCTCTCGTAAAGCAATTTCAGACGTCTATTATCCCCGTCCGAACCGATAAAGTATCGCGGGCACCGATTCAACATTCCCCAGTGCGCAAACCGGCGGCAGCAATACTAGCAATCTGCTTCCCGAGCGTGGACTTTTCGTTTCTCTTGATACATGTTGTGGTCAGCGATGTGGTAAATCTCGGTCAGTGTATAACCAGGTGCCTCTGCCGTCGCGACGCCAAACGACGCACTGACTGTCAGCACCTCATCGCTCGCAGCAGCAAGGCTGAGGCGAAGATCTTGCACTACTTCACATGCGGATTCGCGATCGGTGCGAGGGCAAATCAGCAAGAACTCGTCGCCACCAATGCGCATAGGCACAAACTTCTCGCCTGCCGTTCGCCTCAATACAGACGCCGTACGCCGTAGCAGCTCATCGCCCATTTCGTGACCGTAGAGATCGTTGGTACGCTTGAGGAAATTGCAGTCCATCATGATCACACTCACGGGCAGGGAATCGTTCACCAGGTCGTCGCCAAGGGACTCAAGGTAATTTCTATTGCGAAGTCCCGTCAGCTTATCCTGGAAAGAAAGCTCCTCGGCGCGCTTTGTCATCGAGATGTTATGCGTCGCCACGACGACCGACTCCAGTCGACCCTGCTCATCGCGGCGCTGTGGAACAACCTGCAGCGAATACCACGTACCTCGGCAGTCTCGTACCTCGGCATCCAAGTACGGCATGCCCTCCATACGATCCTGAAGCGTCTTTATATCTAAGAGCTCCATGACCGCCTCGCGACTTTCGGGACTCACAATGTCTCGGCAAACCGTTGCAAAAAAATCATATGCCTCGGCGTGCTCGGAAAATATCTTTGCCACCGATGGCGACATGTTAATTCCCTCGATCTCGAGCGTATCGAGATGCAGCAGGAAGGTCGACTCATATATGGAACTGATAGCATTGATGATGCCGAGTTGCTTGTCCTTTTCGGCCAAATTGCGACGATCGGCAATGTTGCGCGCCAACAGCACTACAACCCAAAACGCCAAGCACACCAGCACGCCGGCAGCGATAAATGAAATCCTGCCCGACATGACCTCAGATTTGGGATAAAGCGCAAACAGGCGATAGTCCTCATACGCCGCACGCACGGCATACCAGGTACTTCCCCGATATTCGATACGTGTTAAGCCTTCGTCTTTCCAATCAATTCCGCTATCGGCAAGAAGCCGGGCAAGGGTTAGATCGACATTCGAATCGTTTGAGGAAACGATCTGCATATCGCGCATCACGAGCACCGTTGGGCTCTGATGGAATGTGTTGTTCACGAGCACGTCGGCGATCGTATACGAATAATCATCGGCGGGCTCGGGCGCAAGCGATCGATACCCCAGCGCTACGCCATCACCGTACGGAACAACACTCACGGCAAAGTCGACATCGCGACGCTCAACGACCGTCGAGTAGGACACCTTGGATCCTCGATACATCGATGCGACCGACGAACAGGCCAGCTCCTCTCGCCACAGCATCAGCGGATCGCGACCATCAATATCGTAATGAGCGGCCATATGGCCGTCGGCGTCCATGACCAACATTCCCGAAAGGTGCTCGGTATGGACGTACTCCTCGACGAGGTCATCGTTGACTTCAACGTGATCAGACGGCAAGAACGTCGAAAACGACTCGAGCGCGGCATCCAAATTGTGCGTCGCTTCGGTTTTTCTTCCCTGTTCATATCGGTCATATTTTTCGCAGGCGTTTTTTAAAAACACCATGGTTTCCTGACCAAACCCAAGCGTTTTATCGAGACAGCGATGCGTGCCGACCATATACAGCAGACCCAACAGGACAGCGCTGACCACAACGCAGATAGCCGCGGTGACTAATGCCTTTCGGCGCAAGCGGCGCTCATCATTTGTCATGATTCCGCTCCTTGCCCGTCCGTCGTCGCCCCTGCCTTGTACTTGCCCACAATGCGCTCAATCGTGCCATCTCGATCCATCTCGAACAGCACGGTATTGAGGTTTTTGACGTACTCCCCCTCATAGCCGTCCTTAAACGCGACGCCAAGGTCAACCGTCATAACGTTGTCAGCGAACACGCGGTAAAGGCCGGGATACTGGGCGACAAGTCGATCAAGCGACTGAACGTCCGCCATCCAACAGTCGACATACCCTTTGGCGAGGGCGGCTTTGCAGAGCTCGGCAGAACCGTACGATTTGATTTGCACGTCCGGCGAGATTTCCAGATCCCCTGCGAGCAATCGGCGTTCGCTCACCGAGCCCGCAATCACCGCGATGGTCTTGCTTCCATCGAGATGCGCCAAGGACTTGATGCCGCTCGTTTTCTTGGCGGCAACCGAGACCGGCACGGTTAGATACGGCTCGGTCCAGTAATACTTATCCTCGCGATAGCAGGGAGAATAATCACACCACAGGCAATCGATATCACCGTTTTTGAGCAGCCGGTCGCGATCGTTCCAGTCAATATCGACAAACTGTGGCTTGAGCCCCGCACGCTTGCAGGCCTCGCGGGCGATGTCGATATCGATACCGACGTAATCGCCCGTGGTATCGATATACACATAGGGGTCGTTATCCGTAACGCCGATTTTGAGTACTGGGAGATCTTTGTCGGCTTCATTCGAGGAGGAAGAACTGCTTCGAACGGTATACGTCAGGGCGACCACACAGGCAGCAACAAGGAGCATGAGCGTAAACGAGACAATGGCGACTCGCTTGATACGTCTGGGCACGCTCCTCCTTTCATCGAAACAGCAGTAAAGTTCATTTTATTACCGGGAGCCAATGCGGCAGTGAAAAAAGCGCCTTGCCCAAAACGGGCAAGGCGCCAATGGTTGAAATGCATCCGCAGGCGGTCGAATTAGGTCAACCCTACTCGAAGCTCAGCTGCTCCAGACGATCGAAGACCGTGTCGATGCGGGTGAGGAAGTCCCACGGATCAAAGATCTCGTCGAGCTTCTCCTGGCTGACGGTGCAGCGCGGATCAGCCTCGAGACGCTCCTTAAAGGTGGGGCCGGAGACGCAATCCTGTACCTCGTGCCAGGTTGCCATGGCGTTCTCCTGCACAATGGCGTACGCGTCCTCGCGGGTGATGCCCGTGTCGACGAGGGCCAGCAGGACCTTGGAGGAAAAAATGAGGCCGCGTGTCTTGTTGAGGTTGGCCATCATGCGAGCGGGATACAACTGCAGGCCGTCGATAACGCGGATGAGGCACTGGAACATGTGGTCGAGCGCGATGAAACTATCGGCCTGGGCGACGCGCTCGGCAGAGGAGTGCGAAATGTCACGCTCGTGCCACAGGGCGACGTTGTCGAAGGCAACCTGCGCGTTGGCCTTCACGACGCGCGACAGGCCGCAGACCTTCTCCATGGTGATGGGGTTGCGCTTGTGCGGCATGGCGGAGCTGCCCTTTTGACCCTTGCGGAACGGCTCCTCGGCCTCGAGGGTATCGGTCTTCTGCAGATTGCGAACCTCGGTAGCGATGCGCTCGCAGGTGGCCGCCGTGGTGGCAAGAACACCGGCGAGATAGGCGTGATGGTCGCGGCTAATAACCTGCGTGGACAGCGGGTCGTGAACCAGGCCCAGGTGCTCGCAGACATACTCCTCGACAAACGGCTCGATGGAGCTGTAGGTGCCGACAGCGCCCGAGATGGCGCCGAAGGCAACATTCTTGCGGGCGTCCTCAAGACGATCCAGATCGCGCTTGAGCTCCCAGGCCCAAGAGCCAAACTTCATGCCGAAGGTCATCGGCTCGGCGTGGATACCATGAGTGCGGCCGGCACAGAGCGTATTGCGCTCCTCAAAGGCGCGACGCTTGCAAATCTCGCCGAGCTTCTTGACGTCCTCGATGATCAAGTCGCAGGCCTGGGTGAGCTGGTAGCACAGAGCCGTGTCGCCCAGATCGGAGCTGGTCATGCCATAGTGAACCCAGCGGCTGGGCTTGGGGTCGCCCTCGGGAACATCGGCATCGATGTATTCCTTCATGTTGGTCAGGAAGGCAATGACGTCGTGGCGCGTGACTTCCTCGATCTCATCGACCTTCGCCTTCTCAAAGTTGGCATGATCGCGGATCCACTGGGCCTCGTCTTTGGAAATACCGATCTTACCGAGCTCCGCCTGGGCCTCGCAGGCCAGAACCTCGATCTCCTGCCAAATGGCGTACTTGTTCTCGAGGGAGAAGATGTGTCCCATCTCCGGGCGGGTATAGCGATCGATCATAGCGGCTCCTTTTTGGTTATTGGCACGTTGGTCGTAACCCAACCATTGTACCGTGCGCAGGTGCAAGTATGGGCAGCAGGCATGAACCTAACATTTTGGAATTGGAGCGGGCAACGAAGATGGACAGCAGCGTCACCGCAGCAGGCGGCAATAGTTCCGTGTACTAATGTAATTTCACGCGTTATCCGCGAAGCTACATGCGAAATTACATTAGAAGAAGACACATTATTTTCCGTTTCCCCTGGCAGCTAATCTGCGAGGTAAATTAAAAGTACAGACATTATATGCACTGAAATATATGACCTTACAGTCGGCCTACAGCCTTATGCACGGGCGGCTAATGTAACAGGAGATATAATTACATTAGTTGCGGATAAAATTACATTATATGGAGTGTCATGATACGGAAAACGAGCGAAATGCCCTCCCTACTTCTGCGCATCATTGCAGACGTCGAGACCGAGGTCGTCGAATACAAGGCAGCAAAGCAGAACTATGACTTCGAGGACATTGGCAGGTATTTCTCCGCCCTCAGCAACGAGGCCAATTTACGCAAGGCAGAGTGCGGATGGCTTTTCTTTGGCATTTCAAACGACCGCAAGATAAAGGGAACCGCCTACCGTAAAGAACCCCAATCGCCAAGTGTCGGCCTGCGACGCCTAAAGCACGAAATCGCCCAATACACCAACAACGGCATGACTTTCGAAGAGATTTACGAGTTTGAGGTTGATGACAAAAGAGTCATTGCTTTCCAGATACCGGCTGGCAGCTTCGCAACGCCAACGACTTGGCACGGAATCCCTTGGTCACGAGAGAATGAGTCCCTCGTAGAGATGCCCAAGTTCAAACTCGACGCCATTTACGGGCAGAGCCGGCCCGACTGGTCGCGCCAGATTGCCTACGAGGCAAACTTCGGTGACCTTGATCCAGATGCAGTTAGCTTTGCATGCTCCAAATTCGTCGAAAAGTTCGGAGAAAGCCAGCCTGCCGTTCGTAGCCTCGACGAAGAATCTATCCTTAGCAAGATGGCGCTTGTGATCCACGGCCACGTGAGCAATGCGGCGCTCGTTCTTCTGGGCAAACCGGAATCGAGTGTCTTTCTGGGTGGCATTGAGCCGCGCATCACTTGGACGCTCTACGCGAGCGACGGCTCCACTATGGCCTATGAACACTTTGAGCCGCCCTTCATTCTGCAGGTCGATCGTATCCTGGGAAAGATAAGAAACGAAAAGTATCGCTTCTTCGACCGCGAAGAGACGCTATTTCCCACCGAAGCGCATCGCTACAGTCCCGAAGTCATTCGAGAACTTCTCCACAACGCTATTGCGCATCAAGATTTCAGGATGTCAGGAAAGATCAATGTCCTTGAGTATGAGGACAAGCTTATATTCAAGAACGAGGGTGCCTTTATCCCCGAGACGATAGAGAACGCGCTCGCGAGCGGCTACAAGCCGCCCTACTACCGTAACCCCCTGCTTTCAAGCGCTATGAACAAAACAGGCATGATGGACCGCAACGCCATAGGCATTCGCAACGTCTTCGATATTCAGCGCAACCGCCTATTACCAATGCCCACCTACGATCTATCTGAGATTGGGCGCGTTGCCGTAACGCTGTACGGTACGGTTCTCAACGAGGACTATTCTCGACTTCTCGCAAGCAATCGAAATCTTGATTTGGTGACAGTGCTGCTGTTGGACCTCGTTCAGAAGGGACTACCCGTCACAAAGGAACAGTCACGTCTGCTTCACGAACAAGGCCTCGTTAGGGGCCGTTACCCCAAACTGACGGTCTCAGCCGAGGTGGCAGCAGCCACCGGTGCCCACAGCGAGTATGTGCGAAACAAGGGCGTAGACAATAGCGTCTTCAAGGAGTTGATCTTGGAGCTCCTGCGCGTGCGCCCATGTTCAAGAGCGGAGATTATCGCAGGGCTGGATCATGCCTTGCCGGCAGACCTTACGGCAAAGCAAAAAGGCGACCATGTAAGCTATCTGCTCCAAAGCCTACGGAAAGCTGGCCGCATCACCAACGCTGGAAGCACTTCGGCAGCTGAGTGGCACATAGTCGAGTGATATGGCTCGCGATTTCGATTCTGCCAAACAGGCACATTCCAAGCCAAGTTCGCAACTAGCCCAGAATGTGCCTGACTACCAGTCGTGATAGGACGCATCCTCCGTCGTCTGGCATCGCGCAGCGTCAGGCAACAGCGCATATGGTTGATCCAACTGAAGTCGACATCCAATCGGGCATTGCAACCTTGCGAGACGGCAGTCTCATACAACAAAAATAGTTCCCTGCCACTCCATGCACGAGCGGCAGGGAGCGCTCATGGCGGATCATTTCTCAAGCTCCACCTTCCTCAACCGTAAAAACGTCCAATGTCTTAGAGGCCGTTTTTACATTTGTTGGCTTCTATTTCTTTAATTAAAAATCATCCTTTACCTGCTGATTCGTGATATTTTGCTTGTCTACATATAGGTGTAGACCTATACTAATTCCTATTATGGCTAAGCTATGTCCTTGGGAGGTGCCATGCCGTCAGAAGCTCAGAAGCGAGCCGATCGTAAGTACAAGCACGACAAGACCCAGCAGTTCTGTCTGCGGTTCTATCCCGCCGAAGAGGAGATTTGGTCATTCCTCTCCGCACAGGAAAACAAGCAGGGATTTCTTAAAGATTTGATTAGCCGCGAGATGGGCGTCGCATCGGGCGGCCCCGCACGCGTTGATACCAACACCAAGGTTGGAAGGACGGAATCGTAATGTCGCAAGTGAGCAAGACTTCGGTCATCCAGCCGGAGACTATACTGGACTTCATCGACGGCGTGACGCAGCGCAGGGACACCCCCGAGGAGCGAGTGCGCCAGGAAATCCTAAAGTCCCTCGTGCGTGAGTACGGTTACAAGAAGGAGCAGATCGGGGTCGAGGAGTCGATCAAGTTCGGCAGCAACCGAAAAGCGGTCGACGTCGCCATCTGGGAGCCGGGAAAAGCGCACACCCAGGAAAACATCCACATCATCGTCGAGTGCAAAGACCCCAAGACCAAGGCCAAAGGCAAAAAAGACGGCGTAGATCAAATGCACTCCTATGCGTCTGCCTGCATGAACTCGACCTATGGCATGTGGACCAACGGCGACGAGTTGCTTACCTTCCGTTACGTGGTGGACGATGCCGGCAAGCGCGGCCCCGAGGCCGTGCCCGATCTGCCACATGCTGGTGGCGAGGTACCCGACGACGCGCCGCGCTTCGACCAGTTGCGCCCCGCCGCCAGTGACTCGCTGCTGTACTCGTTCCGCCGCTGTCACAACTACATCGCCGGAAACCAAGGCATCCAAAAGGCCGAGGCATTCCTTGAACTGCTCAAGATCATCTTCTGCAAAATCCAGGATGAGCGCGACTCCGAGACGCCAACGTTCTACATCACGCCAACCGAGCGCCAGGGCGCCGCGGGTAAGAAGAAGTGCCGCAAGCGCATCGAGGCACTCTTTGGAAACGTCAAGCAGTCGTACGAGACCATCTTCAAGGCCGACGAGCGCATCGCATTAACCGACGATGTGCTCGCCTACATCGTGGCGCAGCTGCAAATGTATTCCCTGCTCGAGAGCGACGTGGACGTTAAGGGCCACGCGTACGAGACAATCGTGGGCTCCAACCTGCGTGGTGACAAGGGCCAGTTCTTCACGCCGCGCAACATGTGCCACATGATGGTGCGGATGGTCGACCCGTCCGAAAACGACGTCATCCTCGACCCCGCCATGGGCACCTGCGGCTTTTTGGTCACGGCCATGAATTACGTGCTTGAGAAGATCAGAGACTCCGTCGAGGTGAGCGGGCGCAGCAAAGCAGCCAAGCAAGAGGCTCTGATCGCGCGCAAGCGCGAGTTCCTGTCCAAGCATATCGTGGGCATCGACTTTGATCCCATCCTAGTGCGTGCCTCCAAGATGAATATGGTTATGAACAACGACGGCACCGGACAGCTGTTCCACGCCAACTCGCTCGAGCCGTTCTCGGGCTTTGAACCCAAACTGCAAAAGGCGCTGCGCCTGGACGCCGCCGACATTGCGGCAAATAAGGCGCTGCAGCCGGGGCACGGCGTTACGGCGATTATGACCAACCCACCTTTTGGCTCCAAGATTCCTATCGAAGACCCGGCGATTCTGGAATCCTTCGACCTTGGACACACCTGGTCGTGGTCCGAGGAAGATGCCGAGTGGAGCATGGAACCCAAGCTCTTCTCATCTCAGCCGCCCGAGATCCTCTTCATCGAGCGGTGTATCCGCCTGCTTGAGCCCGGCGTGGGTGTGGCGGCGCTCGTCATTCCCAACGGCATCCTGGGCAACCCGGGTCTGGGCTACGTGCGCCAGTGGATTTTGCGCCATGCGCAGATCCTGGGTTCGGTAGACATGCACCCGGATGCGTTCCAACCCAACGTGGGCGTGCAGACATCCGTCCTTGTGCTGAGACGCTGGGACAGTGAGGAAGAGGCATACTGCAAGGACGGTACCTTCCAGGATTACAAGATATTTATGGCCATCTGTGACCACGTAGGGCACGACAAGCGTGGTCAGACCACCTATGTACGCGACGATGACGGCTACCCCATTGTGCAGGAGCAGACCACCGCGGTGACGGGCAACGTGGGCTCCGAAGAGGAGAGCAGCCACACCTCGAAGGAGCGCGTGGTGGACGACGAGACGATGGCGATCGCCGGCGCCTTCTTTGAATGGAGGCGAGACCAATGACGATCGCGCCTTTGGTGAAGAGCGTCCGACTTTCCACCGTGCTGGGCGGCGACGTGAGGCTCGAGGCGTCAACCTACCTGCGCGACGGGTACGGCTTCGTACGCCTTGCCAACCAGTGCGACAACCACAAGAGGCTCGGTGACCTTACCGACATTTGGCAGCCGAGCAGACTGACGGGGTATACCGTGCCGGAAGGCAAAGGGCTACCCTTCTTTACCGCCGGCCAGGTGTTCGAGGACTTTCCCCGAGTGAGGAAGTGGCTCGCCGCGCCTTTCGTGCCCCAGGCTGATTCTAGATTCGTCAATCAGGATTGGCTGCTGCTTTCGCGCTCGGGCGTGGTGGGCAACGTTACCGCCGTGTACCCGCATCACCTGAACAAGGTCATCACGGACGACCTGTTGCGCATCGAGCCGAAGGACCAAGACGAGTACGGCTGGCTCTACGCGTATATGAAGACGGACTTCTTCAAGCAGATCGCACGAGCGTCTCAGTACGGTCACATGATCAAGCACATCGAGGTGGCCCACGCCAACGAGTTTCCGGTCATCATGCCCGATGCGGCCACGCGCAAAGCCATCGGCGACAAAGCTGCCGAGGCTGTGCGCCTGCGCGGCGAGGCCTGGAAGCTGCGGGACGGGGCGTTTAAGCTGTTGGAGAAGGAGGTCGGTATTGCTTGTGAGGCAGAAAGTCCTGCAGGAACATGCGTGGTGAGTTTATCCAAAGTTATTGACAACAGATCGCGCCTTGATGCTGACAGTTATGCCGGCTCTATAAGCGCCGTAGACTCATTGGTTGACGTAATGGAGTATGCGCCACTTGCTGAACTTGTAGAGGACGTCGAAGAGCTTCCTCGCTTCAAGCGGTTTTATGGCGATTCCAACGTTCCCTTTGTGGGTGTGTCCGAGGTCTTTGACGTTAACACTCAACCGACAAAATTTGTTTACGCCAAGCTCATTAAAAACTGGGAGCGTTACATCCTAAAGCCGGGAACTCTCGTCATGGCATGTTCTGGTCAAAAGTACGGCATCCTAGGACGAGCTCTTTTGCTCACGGAGAATCATGAGGGAATGTTTGGCAGCAACCATCTGCTGAGAATCTATCCCGACGTTACAAAGATTCGAACTGGCTACCTGCTTGCTTTTCTGAACAGTCCCACCGTTGGCAGGCCGTCGGTCGTTCGTTGCGCATACGGAACCTCGGTGCCTCAACTTAGCCCTATCGATATCAAAAAAATTCGCGTTCCCCGTCTTGGCGCGGACGTCGAATCTGCCATCGCCGACCTTATGGACAGGAGCGTGAGCACCTCGGCCAAGGCTGACCAACTTGAGAACGAGGCTACCAAGCTGGCACAGGAGCAGGTCGATATCGCCATCGAGAAGGTTGTCTCCAACACCTAGTGAGGTGACCTTTTAACCGCCGTTAAGCCTATAGCCTCAACACAAACAAAATGCAACGCGTATCGTAGTAAGTTGGTTAACGGCATAGTGTGAGAATTCACACTTGGACATTTGATTAACGCTCGCACCCTGTCGGGTTCGAATCCCAGCACTTTATTGAAAAAAGCACGGCACCGTGATGGTGCCGTGCTTGTGCTCTTAACTGGAGCGGGCAACGGGACTCGAACCCGCGAGTGTCAGCTTGGGAAGCTGATGCCTTACCACTTGGCGATGCCCGCTTGTGTGTTGGCTAGTATAACGCGGTTTTCTTGTTCGATACAAGGGTGGTGATGCTTGTTTTAACTGTGGAGATTCGTTTGAAAATCGCGTCAATTGTGGAGATGAGGACCTTTGACCTCCTGTTCTCCCTATCTTCTACCTGCGCTTTTGCTTGATTGTTGTATTTGAGCTCAATTTGTCAGGAATTGGGCAAGCTTTTGGTCAGGCTCCGGTACTTACCCGCATGAACCTCGGGGGTAGCCTCATCCTACGCGTCGCAGCCTCCCCGTGCGGCGCACGAGGGATAAGGAGCAGCCATGTCCAACGCACCCACGCACTCTGTCCACAGCGCAATCACAACAGGTCCGCTGCTCCTGCTCCTCTTCCTGCTTTTCGGCTGCCTGGCACCGGGAGCCGCATTTGCCGTCGATGGCTACGACCAGCTCGGCTTCCGCACTATTAGCGATGATTGTGGGCCCTTCTTCATCGGCAAGTATGAAGCTCAAGACGCCTCGATTGCCTACTGCATGAACCAGGAGCGCCCCGGCCCCACCAAGCCGGGCGGCCCATGGCTCAACTTTGATCAAGGCTGGGTGTGGCTCGACGACGAGTTCGCGGCAATCGTTTGTCACGGATATCCTACCGCCACGTCGTTTGGCGGTTACCATCTTTCACCAGATCGCGCCCGCGCCGCCACCCAGCTTGCCGTATGGATGCTCAACGGCACTACCCATGTCGACGGCACCTACTCCTACACGACCGCTCAGGGCAAAACCAAGAGTGGACACTTTACCGCCGACAATGAAGTCGTGGCGGCTGCGCGATGGCTCCACGACAGCGCAAAATCAGGAAGCATCAAAGCCGCTCCGCACCGCGCGCGGCGCTATCTAGGAGCCGTATCGGGCGGCAGCAAACGTCAAGACATGCTCTATGTACTGCCGGCGGTCTCTGTTTCCTTCCAAAAGCAGTCTGCAAACGCTGCCATTACCAGCGGAAACAATACTTATCAGTTTGACGGGGCAACATTCGATGTTTTTGAGAGCGCCAGCGGCGCGCGTGTCGGCACCATCCAGATGGACAGCAACGGTCGAGCGCAGGCAGCACTTCTGCCCAATACGGCATACTACCTAGTTGAAACGAAGGCGCCGGCCGGCTATGTCCCCCGTCGTGATCGCATCGCCTTTACCACGGGGAATGACGGTGGACAGGTCGCCATTGAAGAACAGCCCGGCACCATCAACCTGTGTATCGTAAAACTCGATGCCGCGACGGATGCCGGACCCCAGGCTGGAGCTTCACTTGCGGGAGCAGAGTTCACGTGCGTGTCGCAATCCACCCCCGGATGGGCGCAAACCCTCACAACCGATGAAAGCGGTCGAGCTACCCTCACCGATGTCCCCCTAGGAACCTTTACCATCTATGAGTCAAAAGCCCCCGAGGGCTACCTGCCAGCCAACGACAGCTGGTCCTATACCGTTGGAGCCGACCAGCTCGGTGATTCAGGCGTGGTCGAGATCGAATCTCGCGTTTCCGATATCCCCATTGCGTTTGACCTTGAGATTTCCAAATTCAAGGACTACGGCAATAGCGATCAATCCGGCCTGGAGCAGCCGGCAGGAGGTGTTGTCTTTGAGGTTGTCAGCAACAGCTCTCAGCAGGTTGTTGGCACACTGACCACAAGCATCTATGGCTTTGCCTCCACCAAAGATCAGTCAGAAGCATGGTTCGGCGCAGGCAAGCGACCCGCCGGTGTCCACGGAGCCATCCCATACGACCGCGCCGGCTACACCGTTCGCGAGGTTCCGGAAACCGTCCCCGAGGGTTTTAAACGTGCAGGGGAATGGACCGTCGGGGCCAATCAGATTTCCGACGGCGCCGAGCTTCAATATATCGTGGACAACCACGCTCTGTCGACGCATCTCCAGATTGTAAAACGCGATGCCCAAACAGGCGCTTCTGTTCCGCTAGCCGGATTCACCTTCCAACTCCTCGACAGCAATCACAAACCTGTCTCACAAACATGCTGGTATCCAGCACATAATGTAATGGACACCTTTACGACTGACGCGACCGGCACCGTCACACTGCCCGAATCGCTCGTGCCGGGCACCTATTATGTACGCGAAACCTCGGCCAAAGAGCCCTATCTTGTCGGTGAAGAGATCGAGGTAAACATACCCACCGACATGAACCTAACGCCCATTGCAATCGCCTCGTATTATGATCACACCGCGACCGGAAACATCAGGATCGTTAAAACCGATGCCGTAGACGGCAGCAGCCTCGCGGGCGCCATCTTTGAGATCCGTGCCTCGGGTGATATCGTGCGCTCCGACGGTAGCATTGCCGCGCTCGACGGTGAGACTGTCGCTAGCGTCACAACGGATGAAACTGGAGAAGCACGCGCGGACGACCTCCCGCTGGGATCTGGCACCGCACGCTACGAGGTTGTCGAGACTCAAGCGCCGGCAGGCTTCTTACTCGATCGGACATCCCATATTGTCGACCTGACTTATGCCGACCAGAAAACACCCGTTGTGGAGGCACGGCTTAACGTATCCAACGATTACACCAAGGTTGACATCTCCAAGGTCGATGCAAGCGGAGAGCAGGAAGTGAAAGGCGCACAGCTCACCTTATATGGTCCCGATAAAACCGAAATAGACTCCTGGACCTCATCCGACAAGCCGCACCGCGTCGAACATCTTGCACCCGGCACCTACTCGTTGCGCGAAATGATGTCTCCGCGGACCTATGACCTTGCCGAGGAGATAACGTTTGAAATAAAGGATACGGGAGAAGTCCAATCCGTCGCGATGAAGGATGCGCCCATCGAGATCAAAGGACAGGTCGACAAGCGTCAGGAGCTTGTCCAACCTATCGGGAAGGGTCTGTTGGCTAACGGCGATGGAAAAAACCGCGCCGCGATGCAAACCAATACGGATGGGCTTTTCTCCTATACCATCGATGCTCGAAACGATTCCGCTACTTGGGTTGATGAGTTTACGATTACCGATGATCTTGAGTGCGCCAAAGACGGCACGGCGAGATTCGTCTCAATCGAAACCCCCGTCGCCATCGGCGACCTCAACGGTCTGTGCAACGTGTGGTATCGCACGACGCCGTTGGACTCGACAGACGTCGATGAGCCGGCAAACGCGACTCTTGGCGATGGGCACGAAAATCCTTGGCTTGAGTCCGACGAAGTAAAAGAGAGTCTGGGTGAAGATTGCCGCCTCGTCGATTACGACGGCTGGCACCTCTGGAAGGCGGATGTCTCGACCACGGAATCCGCCACACTCGAGGCGAAAGAACTCGACCTTGCATCCAATACCGTCGTGACGGGCATTCGCATTGAATACGGTGCGGTAGCCGCCGACTTTACGACTCGAAGCGATACGGATTCTTGGACCCGTGATGATCTCAAAGATGAGCACGACGACCTTGACGATGCCAAAGCAATCCTTGGCACAGATGCTCGGGGCGCAGTCGTGCACATGCAGGCAACGTCGGCTTACACACCCCAAACTGCACTCACCAACAGCGCACGCGTCGATCTTTGCCGCAACGGCGGCGGCGATAAACTTGAGTCACATGACGAGGACCGTGTCATTCAACGCTGTACCCTACCGCAGGACCTACCGGCAACAGGATCAGCTCCCATCGCCGCTTGCATCACCGCGCTCCTGACCTCGGGTGCCGCAGCCCTATGGTTCGCTCGCCTTAGGTCAATCCCAAAGAAGCGCTAGAGCGATGAAAAAG
>NZ_QSRL01000001.1:0-467106 GCF_003437035.1 Collinsella sp. TF08-11AT | reverse complement strand
AAAAAGGGGGGGGAGCCAGTCCCCCGGCTCGCCCGCTTTCAATCATTTAAATCGCCGCATCTACTCTGCAGACGAAGATCCACCATCAACGATTGCTTGCTCGGACTCAGGAATCCCATCGGCACCCGTGCTCTGTTCTTGCTCCACCTCTTCGCTGATTGCGGAGGCGGGGGTCGAGCCCTTCGCGCCCACGATGTAGGCAGCTCCAAACCCTAACGCAATGGCAATCAAGGTCAAAATCACGTAGACAGGCCAATGGCGCTTAATATACGAAAACACGTTGACTCCTTAGAGCTCCGTCTACGAACGGCGGATAACCTCGGTCACGACCTCGGATACCGTGGCAATGTTCGTCGGGTTGACATTGTGGGGCAGGTCGTCCTCGGTACGAGCGCAAGCCAGACGCGTGCCGTCCACGCCGGCGATGGTGAGGGCTCGGCGGCTCGCCTCGAGCGCGGCGTAGGCATCGGTCTTGGCATAGGGCATCTCGAGCGCGCCACAATCGACATGGAACGACTTGCACACCTTGCTGACCAGGTTCATGATGCGGCGATCGCCCTTGAGCAGCTGCTGTTCGCCCTCAACCGTCACCACCGAAAGCCTACCGGCGCCGACGGATTCAAGATTGATGAAGAATACGCCGCGGAGCTTATCGCGATGCGAAGCCAAGAAGGCCTTCATGCCGGCGCCATCACAATCCGAGGCGCCCGTTGCCACAAACCAGATATCGTGACCGAGCAGCTCATCGTCACCCATAGAGGCGACAGCCGAGAGCATATCTTCGGAAGAAGCGCCGTCGGAAGACGTAGCGCCGCCCTTCCAGCCATCGTTATCGTCCTCGAAATTATCCCACGAACCGATGCCGCGACCGGACTTCTTGGCATCGTAATCGTCTTCGACGCCCAGCCAATCACTCATGCTGTCCTGTTCGTTTTTCTTTTTACGACCGAACAGGCCGCCCAGGCCGCGCTTGCGAGACTTGGGCGCCGCCGGGGCGGGAGCCGAAATGGTCTCGATCGGCTGAGCGCCCGACGCAACGGGCCTAGGAGGCGCAACGGGTGCCGATGTTGGTTCGGGGCCCTGAGCGGTAGCAAAGGGGTCGTTGACCTGTGCGGAGGGGTCGGGAAGGTCGAACAGCGACGTGCGAGACGCAACGTTTGCCTGCTTCATCGACGGCAGCGACGGATCGGGGACCGAAGCCAGCGGAGACGAGGAAGGTGCAGGCGACGGAGCCGACGCCGGATCGGGAACATTCACCTGCGGACGCGGTGATGCCTGGGAGGAAATCTGGGCCATAAGGGAATCGACCGTTTCGTCCTGGGTGGGAGCGACATCGGCAACCGTGGCACCGGAACCACTCGGGGTCGGCATGGTGAAAATCTGCGTGGAGTAAGGCCTCGACTCATCTGTCTCGGGAGCCTCGGAAACCGCAGGCACTTCCTCCTGCTCGACCTCGGTCGAATCACCTTGATCGGCTGCCGCGTATTGCTCTTCGTCACAGTTGACCTCGACGGGCTCGTGCCCGGCGACATCTTGGATTTCGGCAGCATCAATAGGCTCGTCATCGTCTGCCGCGTCGCCCTGCTCATCGGAAACAGGAAGGGGCTCGGCAATCGCGGTGCCTTGCTTTTCAAACGTTATCGTGGAATCGAACTGCGCGGCATCAAACGACATGGTGCTATCGACGTGCTGCTGAGCCTCAAAGGACGTTGTAGCTTCGGCGGCGTCGACAGGCACGGACTGCATAGCCTCGTTCTGCTCGAACTCTTGCGCCGCGCGCTCACGTGCCGCCTCGGCTGCCTGCTGCTGAGCGATAGCCTCCTGCTCGGCAGCCTCGCGTGCGGCAACGCGCTTCCCCTCGAAATCGTCGACAAATTTCCTGCCCTTTGCAAGCGCACCCTTAAAGAAGTTGGAAGCGCTGGCGCCAATCGAAGAGAACGCGGATGCAATATCGGCATGGGGCGTTGCCGCGGGAATCTCGGCCGAGAAATCAGTATCGCTCTCGTAAGACACGCGCCTCGGCTGTTCAGCGTAATCGTCGTCAGGCTCGTCCCTAACGTCTTGCGCCGGCGCGGCGGGAGCCAAAATGTCCAGTCCTGCCGCGGGATCGATCGCGGACACCGCCTCGGGCTCGGCAACGGCAGCGGCAACCGCGGCAGACTCATCATCCACGGCGACAACGGGCGCAGATGCAGTCACGACGGGGGCAGGCTCGGGCTCAAACGTCGGCTCCTCGCCTTCCTCGTAATCGAGCGTGCAGGACTCGGGAAGCATTCCGAGCGCACGGATGGCATCCGAACCAAAGCGGATGTTGCCGGCGGCATTGCGATAGAGCCTGGGCTCGGGCTCGGCCGCGACAGGCTCCTCCGCCGGCTCGGCAGTGGGAACCTCGTCATTGAACTCTTCGGCCTGGACAGCCTGATTCTGATCCTCGGGCACGATGGCGCCAATCAGCGTCTCGTCGGCAGACGCACCCTCAAAGCCCTCGATCTGCTCGTCGAAAGCCTCGCCCTGTTCGGGCTCGGTCTGAGCGGCGGGAGCAATCGGCTGACCGAACTCGTCCTCGGCGTAGGTAGGCTCTTCATACTCGATGGTGTTGCCGTAGTCGTTTTGCTGTTGGGCCGCGGCATACTCCGCTGCTGCGCGCGCCATCTCCTCGGCACGACGCTTCTGCTCCCCAAAATAGGTATCGAACGGAACATCGTCGGGAAACTCGTTTTCGCCCTGGAAGGGAGCAACGTTGTCCATAACGCCGAGCATAGCGGCGACAGAAGACTTGTTGCACACTGCGCCGGACGTATAGGGAAGCACAAAACGGTTAGAAATGATGTTTGCCGCGTTGGCGAGCGCAACGAGGGAAGCGAGGATCGCGACAATCCACAGCAGAACCTTGAGCGCGCCGGGGAGCGGCAGGATACGCAAGATGGCAACGGCAGCAGGGGCAACCGTGGCAACGGGCAACAGCTTGGCGATGAGCGCACGATACGAAGCATAGGGCTCGCGGGCGAGCAGCTCAGCACGGGGAGAGTCGTAGTGTGCGACAACGACCACCGGACGGTTGCGCGGAGACGCGAGCGGGCCCGAGGCCTTGTGGTAGGCGATGACATTTTGGCTCACGCCCGTCTTGCCCAGGCGCGAAACCACGGGGTGGCCCGTGCGCTCGAGCACGTAAAGAACGGCGCCGACAATGGCCAGCAAGGTGCCGACCAAGCCGATGCCGCCACCGATGCCCATCAGCAGGGCGCCGGCAAACGCAAGAATACCGGTAACGGCAAATGCCAACCTGCTGGGCGCCGGGGCATTGAACTCCTGAACCTCGGGATCAAAGCCGTGGTTGCGGAAGATCTGAGCGATATCCTCGGCAGCCAAGCGCTCTTCTTCGCTGCATGCCGGCGTGATGCCGGTGTTCTGCAGCAGGTGGTTAATATAGTTCTGGGTGTTCGCCATGTGCGCTCCACATCCATAATCCGACAAATAGGCCCAATGCATGCACATTAGAACCGTATATAGTCGAAAGTATACCCCGAGCGAGCGCAAACGACCGAATTCGGGCCATCTTAACGCCCCGAGCGGACAAGGATATAGCCTAATCTCCATATCGGACTAAAATCATGGCAGCAAACCACCTTCTCATGCGAGGACTCTATGACGGCAAGCGACGCGACCGCGACAATTAAAAAGGGGAATTCGGAGCCCAGTTTCGATAAAACGGCTCAGCGCATCCTCAATCTTTTCTTTGTGCTCAACAGCTCCCCCGAACCGCTGACGACCGAGCAGATCGTCTTGGATTCTGACCTGGGATATGGCTCGGGCAATATCGACTCGGATAAGCGCAAGTTTCGGCGCGATCGTGACAAACTGCTCGAACGCGGCATCCTAATCAAGGAGGTTCGCCCCGCCGGCGCGCAGGAGACCGAGGAAAGCTCATGGACAATCGACCGCGAGCACACGTTTGCGGCAGGCGGCCTCATCACCGCAGACGACGCCGATATCCTGCTCAACGCTATCGACCAGACAATAGCGGCCGGCTCATCCACTTTTGCCGCGCCGCTTGCCGACATTCGTTCCAAGATTGCCTACCTCACCGGCAGGACGACGGCGGACGAAGCACCGATCCGCCGCTCTCCCACCGTCGATGCGGTATGGAGCGCCTTTGCCGAGCGATGCGCGCTGCGATTTTTATATCAGAACGGACGCGGTGAGCAGAAAGAGCGTACCGTCTGCGTCTACGGCATGTTCGAGCGCGAGGGCGTTGCGTACTTCTGCGGCCTCGACAATGCCACCGACGACATCAGGACATTCCGCTGCGACCGTATCGTTCGCGCTTGGCGTCCTTCGAAGGCCTACGCCATCCCTGCAGAATTCAATCTCAACGACTACCTGTTCTTTGAATTCGATTTTGCCGACCGCCCGCCCGTTGCGGCTACGTTCTCGTTCGCCCCGCAGACGCAGATCGATATGATCAACGGCCTCACGCGCGGGCGAGGTGAGCTCGCACACACCGATTCGGGATGGACTTGGACCGTTGACGTGCGCGATCTTGAAGCCGCCGCCTCATTTTGCATGGCCCACGCCATGGACGGCATGAGGCCCATGGCCCCCAAATCGCTCAAGCAGGCGTGGAACCACCTCATTGAAAGGACGGTGCACGAGCATGCCCGTGCGTAAACTCACCAGCGAGCAGAGGCTCTCGCGCGCCATCGACATCATGGAGGCCCTCTACGCCGCCGGCGAGAGCGGCATGACACGAACCGAGATTTGCAGTCGCTTTGACATCACGGGGGCGTCGCTCGACGAGATTCTCGAGATCGTCTCGACGCTCGCGGACCGAGAATCGGGTGCGCGTATCATCTGCGAATGCCACGGCGAGCGCGTGGTCCTCACCGGTGACGCCGGGCGTGTACTACCGCTGCGCCTGAGTGCCGCCGAGGGCGCTGTGCTCAACCACGAACTTGAATCGTTGGGGATCGAGCCCCAGGCGGCGGCTCGAATTCGACATGCTCTTCTACCCGAAGAGCTCGGCTATAACCAGCGCGTCTTTGACACCGTCAACCACGGGTCGCACTGGCAGCAGCTGAGCTGCGCCATTCAGGACGGCGTTCGCTGTCGTATCTCGTATCGCTCGATGGACGATGCGCGGCCACGCGAGCGTCTGGTCGACCCCTTGCGCATTACAGCAAACGGCGACCAAACATATCTGATTGCCTGGGACATCGCGGTCGATGAGCAGCGCACCTATCGCATGGATAAAATCGAGGGACTCGCCTTGACGGAAGACTCCGTCGTGCCTCACGCACCGGACGTCGCATCCCTCCACGATTCCCTTGCCCGGACGCAGCGTAGCGCAAAGCTCTTGATGCCATTCGATATGGCGGAGCATCTGGACTGGGCCGGCATCACCCTCATCGAGCGCAGCGGGGCAGACATGGCAACGGTAACCGTGCATTACGGCTCCGAGCGTTGGCTACTGAGCCAGATAATCGCAGCGGGCGGAGCCATCCGCATCTTGGATGACCCCACCCTGTCAAAGCGTCTGTGCGATATGGCAAAAACTCTCGTCTGTCCGCTTTAGCGCCGCCGCTCGTGGCGTGCGCGCCACAGCTGTAGATAGTGCCCGATCTGCGCCGATTCGATGCGCTGGTAGGAGCTCGTGGGCAGCGACGTTAAGAACTTCTTGCCATAGCCCTTCGTCACCAGGCGAGGATCCGCCAAGATCAGCACGCCGCTATCGGTCGACGAGCGAATCAAACGCCCCGCGGCCTGCTTAACCTCGAGCACCGCCTCGGGCAGCGAATAGCGCGCCCATGCGCGGTCTTCGCGCAGGTTGCGCTCGCACGAGAGCGGGTCCGTGGGGCTTGAGAACGGCAACTTGGGAATGATGACGCAGCGCAGCGTCTCGCCGCTGGCATCAAACCCCTCCCAGAAGGCCTTGAGCGCAAAAAGCGACGAGGTCGGTTCGTTGATAAACCGGTCGCGCAGGCGACGAGGAGATGAGTTGCGCTGCTGGCAGTTGAGCTCCAGACCCGCACGGGCCATCTTGGGCTCAACGCGGGCGTATAGGTCCTCCATGTCGCGCCGATTGGTGAACAACGTGAGCACCGATCCGCCCATGGCAAGATGGGCGTCGACCAGTACGCGCTCGAGCGCCGTAAGATAGCTCTCACGATCGCGCGGATCGGGGATATCGCCCGCAACGACTACAGCCATGTTCGAATCGAAGTCGTAGCTCGAATCCAAGTGCAGCGATGACGACGTTGAAGCACCGATGCGATCAAGGCCGACCGCATGGTTAAAGTGCTCAAAGCTTTTGGACACCGTCATGGTCGCCGAGGCAAAGATAGCCGTGTGAACCTCGGGCAGCCACTCGGTTGCCAAGGCCTCGCCAATGTCGATGCGCTCTGCGGTCATTGACTCTCCGCCGGCACGCAGCCTGCGATTGACCTGCAGCGAATACACGTAGTGTTCATCGGTACCATCAATGATGAGTTTTAGGTTCTCGGCCAGCTCGTGCAGGCGGCGCGAGATATCACCCAGGTCGACAACAACCTCTGGCTTGTCGGCGGCGACGGCTTGCACCAGCGCGTCGACGCTCTTGTCAGCTTGTTCCAATGCGTCGATGCCAGTGTAGGCCGACTGTAAGAAATCATGCCAGTCGTCAGATTCGCGCAGCTCGGGGCCAATCCATAGATTGGCATTGTCATAACCCCCACGCGCACGGCGGCCGAGCTCGCGAACGCCATCGAACACGCCGGCGATCGCCATGCTCGCGCGCGCAACCGTCGACGTCGCCTTGGCAGTAAGGCCCAGATAGAGCGTAGAGCCCTCGGAGGTTGCCAAATCACGGGAAACCTGGCTTAGCGCGCCGGTGCTCGAGCCACCCAGACGCTCAAACAGAACGCGCGATTCGTCCGCCGACACCACACGCGCCCACTGACGGCGCGCCTCGCGCTCGATGGAATGGGCCTCGTCGATTACCCAATGACGAATCGGAGGCAAAATCCTGCCCTCGGCCGCGACGTTGCGGAACAGCAGGGAATGGTTGGTGACCACCACATCGGCATGCGCCGCACGACGGCGAGCGCCGTGGACCAAACATTTATCAGGGAAAAACGGGCAGAGGCGACGAGCACACTCGCGCGAGGCCGTCGTAAAGTCGGGACGGTTGACGCTGCGCCACCGAATGCCGAGCGAGTCGAGGTCGCCATCGGCTGATTGGCAGACGTACGCCATAATGACCGCGACCGCCGTGAGCGTGTCCGCCGGATCGCGCTTGGTGGTAATCTCGACCTGGCCGCGGCTCATGCGCTCGAGCTTGCGCAGGCACGGATAGTGGTCATACCCCTTGAGAGCGCAAAATGACAGACCACCGTCCAGTTGCTCGGCAAGTTTTGGCAGCTCATGGTACATGAGCTGGTCGGCAAGATTGTTCGATTTGGTCGCAATACCTACCGTGATGTTGTTACGGCGTGCTGCCTCGGCAAAAGGCACCAGATAGGCCATCGATTTGCCGACGCCTGTGCCTGCCTCAATTACTCGATGAGTGCCCGTGACCAGCGCATCGCGGACCTCGAGTGCCATCGCGATCTGCTCATCACGCGGCTCGTAGGTGGGATACATGCGATTGACCAGGCCACCTGGCGCATAGTCTGCCTCGATCTCCTCACGACTCGGCATCTTGAGAACCGGCAGCTCATCGGCGTCCACCCGATCGTCGGCGCGATCGGCCTTGAGAACGTCAGCACGAGCGGCGCTGAGAGAGAAGATAGAACCAGGGTTCTGCCTTGCCAAGAATGAGAAGATAGGACGATAGGACCAAGGCACGTCCGGATGCATGTCGGCTAGGCGCGCCATGAGGCCCTGGGGCAAGTCGGTGAGCGCCACGAGCAACACGCGCCATACGCCACACAGGGCGTCGACGTCGGCATTGGCACGATGTGATACCGAGTCGCAGCCAAACAGATCGGCCATAAAAGACAGCTTGTGCGAGGCCAGGCGCGGAAGCGCGATGCGCGACAGCGCCAGCGAATCGATCCAAATATCGCTCACGTTGACGCCGCCTTTGACCGACTCGATAAACGAGCGGTCGAACGTGGCGTTGTGTGCGATCACCGGGCAGCCACCGACAAAATCGGCGAGAGCGGCGACGGCCTCAACCGCCGACGGGGCATCTGCAACATCGACATTTGTAATGCTCGTGAGCTCGGTAATCTCGGCGGGAATCAGCTGCCTGGGATGCACGAAGGTATCGAAGCGGTCGATGACCTCGCGGCCCGAAAGACGGGCCGCCGAGATCTCGATCAGCTCGTTGTCCTGCACCGAAAGACCCGTGGTCTCGGTATCGAGGACGATAACATCTTCCTCGATGAGACCAAACGCTTGGGTTTTGGCGCGCTCGGCAAGCGTGGCATAGGAATCGATGACAAACTGCGGCGTTCCTGACGAAACCGCGTCCTCGATTAGCATGCAATGCCCGCTCGACGAAGGCCCATACGGATCAGGCTGTCACAGACCTGCGGGAACGTCATGTCGTCGGTGTGGCGGATCTCATCCGGATACAGCGACGTATCGGTCATGCCGGGAATGGTATTGGTCTCGAGGATAACGGGGCCGTCCTCGCTCACAATAAAGTCGCTGCGCGAGACACCCAGGCAACCGAGGGCCTTGTGAGCGGCACAGGCAAGTTCCTGAGCGCGAGCGTAATTCTCGGGTGAAATCTGCGCCGGAATGCGATGGATATCCGTAGGGTCGACATACTTCACGTCCAGATCGTAGAACTCGCAGTCCTCGGGCTTACGAATCTCGACAATCGGCAGGGCGCGTACGTCATCTTCGCCGTATACGCCGACGGTGATCTCGGTACCCTCGATGCACTTCTCGACCAGCACTTTGTCGCCGTACTCAAACGCCTTGGCGATTGCCGCGGGCAGCTCGGAGGGCTCATGGACCAGGGAAATGCCATAGCTGGAACCGTTGACGGCCGGCTTCACAAAGCAGCGCTCGCCACAAACCTCGACGATATGATCGATATCGACTTCATCGCCCACCTCGAGCGCAAGGCCGGGGGCAATGGGAATGCCCGCCTTGGCGTATAGGAGCTTAGAGACCTCCTTGTCGGCACCGCAGGCGCTGGCAAGTACGCCCGAGGCCGTGTAGGGGATACCCAGGGTCTCCATGGCACCCTGCATGGCGCCATCCTCACCGCCGGCGCCGTGCATGGCGATAAATGCCACATCGAATCCGCCGGTCGCCATGGTTACCATAAAGTCATCAGCAGCCGTGTCAAGCAGCTCCACCGAGGTGTAGCCGGCTTCCTTCAGTGCCACCACAACGTTCTTTCCCGAATCGAGCGAGATCTCGCGCTCGGCGGAATGACCGCCCGCCAAGACCGCTACGTGCATGTTCTCTAGGCTTTTACCCGGCATGGGCAGACTCCTCCTCTATAATTTCTGCAGCTGATACCATATTGTAGCGATACCCTCTACGTTTCCCCAAAATCGAAAGGCTTCCATGAATCCCAAGACTAAATCTCAGGACATTCGCGACTTGAGCCAAAACGATATTCGCGAGCTCGTGGCCGAACTTGGCCAGCCCGCCTTCCGCGCGAAGCAGCTCATCGAATGGGTCTTTGAGAAGAACGTTTGTTCGTTTGACGATATGACCAACCTTCCCAAGGCTTTCCGTGAGCAGCTTAAAGAGGCTTTTGCCTTTGATACGCCGACTGAACTCACCAAGCAGGTTTCCAAAGATGGCTCGCGCAAGTATCTGCTCGAGTACCACGATGGCATTTCCGTCGAGACTGTCGGCATGCCCCGTCGTAACAAGCTTTCCGTCTGCGTTTCCACCCAGGCAGGCTGCGGCATGGGCTGCGCCTTTTGCGCTACCGGTCTCAACGGCCTCAAGCGCTCTCTGACCGCTCAAGAGATCGTCGACCAGGTGCTTCATGTATCCAACGACTTTGGCGAGCGTGCCACAAGCGTTGTCTTCATGGGCCAGGGCGAGCCGTTTGCCAACTACGACGAGGTTCTCAAGGCGCTGCGTATCCTCAACGACCCCGATGGCATCGGTATCGGCGCTCGTCACCTCACCGTCTCTACCAGCGGCGTTATTCCCGGTATTCGCAAATTTGCCGATATCCCCGAGCAGTTCACGCTTGCCGTTTCCCTGCATTCCGCCATCCAGTCGACGCGCAATAAGCTCATGCCCGGTGTTAAGAAGTACACGCTGCTTCGCCTTCACGAGGCACTTCAGCTCTACACCGAGAAGACTGGCCGCCGCCCGACCTATGAGTATGCCATGATCGAAGGCGTCAACGATACGAATCCCGAGATGCAGGCGCTCTGCGACTTCTGCGAGGGAACGCTGTGCCACGTTAATCTAATTCAGCTTAACGACATCGAGGGCAGCCCGCTCAAGCCGTCGCCGATTCATAAGGTTGAGGATCTTCAGCGTCGTCTTGAGTCCCGTGGCATCGAGACCACGATTCGTAACTCCCGTGGTAACGATATTGACGCCGCTTGCGGACAGCTGAAGCAGCGCTTTAAAGTTCAGAAAAACGCATAGGGGAGTCGCGCCCCAAAACGTTTCATGTGAAACATCGAACGACCCCGGTTGCAGGATATGCAACCGGGGTCGTTTCATTTATCGACCTCAATTTTGGACCAACTGCTACCTTTCCCATTTTTTACGGACAAAATAAAGGGCCCTTGTCTTATGAATCAGACAAGGGCCCCTCAAAATATGCAGGGTAATTGTTAGGTACCTAATAGCCTACATTTTCCCATTGATTGCTAACCCAACCTTGATTAATCTTAGGATTTTTCGTTACCTGAGCAGTTCGCATGGCAACATCTTCTGTCATAACATCCATTTTCTTCTTGGAAGTATCGACAATATCTTGCGCGCCACGAAGCAAACGTCCTCGAAGTTCATCGTCTGTCGCGATCTTATAGCCAGCAAAGACACCAGCCGCGACAGTCGTCGCCAACGCAATCGCAGTAAAAATCTTATTCCTCATCTTGGCCTCCTTGATCAAACTGAATCATTTCACCAAGAATACGAGAGAGCTCTTCCTCGTCTTTAAACTCAATCTCAATCTTATTCTTTCCACGCGAGCTCTTCACACGCACGTTGGTATTAAATACCTGACGAAGTACACGCGCAGCCTTTTTAAAAGACTGAGGCGTTGCAGGCCGCGGCGTCTTAGGTGTCTCTCCGGCAGAAAACAACGGAGCAAGATTTTCTGTCGCTCTGACGGAAAGACCCTCTGCAACAACCTTCTCTGCAAGACGAATTCGAGCATCTTCATAGGGAACTGCAAGAATCGCACGTGCATGACCAGCAGTAAGTCTACCCTCAAAAATCATCTGTTGAACAACCTCAGGGAGATCGAGGAGACGCAGCGAGTTAGTAATTGCAGAGCGTGATTTGCTTACTGCCTTCGACAACGCCTCCTGGGTCATACCGCTAGAGTCGATAAGCTGACGATAACCCTTAGCCTCTTCGACGGGATTCAGATCAGAACGCTGAAGGTTTTCAATTAGAGCAAGAGCCAACATCTCTTCATCATTAACATCTTTAATGATGACAGGCAGTTCCTCAAGACCAGCAAGCTTTGATGCCTGGTAACGACGCTCACCAGCGATGATCTCATAACCGTTTCCATGCTTGCGAACCAAGAGCGGCTGCAAAACGCCATGTTCTTGGATTGACTCGCTCAACTCGCGAAGTTCAGTTTCATTAAAGTGAATTCGCGGTTGATTAGGGTTGGGAACGATATCCTCAATAGGTAGTTTTGTTTCAGATGCGGCATTTGAAGCAGATGCAGCAGAACCACCGGTCTCATACTCAGCCTCTGAGACCAAAGCATTGAGTCCGCGTCCCAATCCACCACGTTTCTTTGCACTAGGCACGCTTGATCACCTCTTTTGCAAGGTTCATATACGCTTTTGCACCCTTATTTTGAGGTGCATAGGTAATTACCGGTTCTCCAAAAGACGGAGCTTCAGAGATTTTAACCGTACGGGGAATCAGCGTCTTAAACGCCTTATCACCAAAGTACGATTGAACTTCCTCAACAACCTGATTCGACAAAGAAGTACGTGAGTCATACATGGTCAAAAGCACGCCATAGGTGTCTAAGCCCTTGTTCAGACGTGATTTGACCATCTTCATTGACTCAAGCAGCTTCGTAACGCCCTCGAGTGCGTAATACTCACACTGGATTGGAATCAAAACGCTACCTGCTGCGGTCAAGGCATTGATAGTAAGCAGGCCGAGCGAAGGAGGACAGTCAATAAAAATAAAATCGAACTCGTCCTGAATCGGCTCAAGCAAATCTTTGAGGCGGGTTTCACGAGCAATTGCGCTTACGAGCTCAATTTCGGCACCTGCAAGCTGAATCGTAGCTGGAATTACGAATACCTTTTTGCAATTTGTATCAAGAACAAGCGATTCTGCCGGCACATCATTCAACAATGCATCATAGATGCAGTGATCAAGGTCTTCTTTTTCAATTCCAAATCCACTGGTACTGTTTCCCTGCGGATCAAAATCGACAATCAGTGTCTTACGACCCTGCTCACCCAGTGCTGCTGCAAGGTTTACAGCCGTCGTTGACTTACCGACGCCGCCTTTTTGATTGATGATTGCAATGATACGCGTGTCTTTTGCGTTCCTAGAACGCTTAACGTCGCGAAATCCCACGGTCCCTCCTGGTGTGTATTAAAGCTGTCAAACGGAGGATGTTTCACGTGAAACATTCCGATTCGATATCAACCGCCATGTTTCACGTGAAACACTGCAAGTTGTTAGTATCCATTATGTTTCACGTGAAACATCTAGGCAAGCGGATTCTTCTTAGCCATGCCATTTGCACGAGGCAATGAAACGGATGCTGGATGACTCTTCTTGAGAACAATGAACTCCCTGTGGCCCAAGCCCTCAGGCAAATCGATTGCGTCATTAAGAAGCAAAGTGAAGCCGCAAATCTTAGCTGCCGACATACCGGAAACTAGCTCCTCATCCGAAGGATTACCCTTGGTGATAACAAATAGACCTCCATCCTTGAGGAACGGAGCCGCATACTCAACAAGAATCGGTAGAGGGGCAAGTGCGCGGGCGGTTACGACAGAAAACTGCTTCTTATGGCTTCGAGCATATTCTTCAAGGCGATCATGAATCGCATGAGCATGTTTCAACCCAAGAGCATGAACAAAAGAATTGACGGCATCAACCTTCTTACCAACAGAGTCAATATAAGTAGCTTTACGATGCGTGGCTATGGTTAACGGAATACCAGGGAAGCCCGCACCTGTACCCATATCGAGCAAAGCTCCCTCAGGAGCCTTATTGATATAGGGGAGCAAAACAAGTGAGTCGAGGATATGAAGTACCGCAGCATCTTCTACGTTAAGAATACGGGTGAGATTAGTTGTCTTATTTGTTTCCAGAACCAAATCCAAATGCTGAATACATTTCCTCAGCTCAACATCAGATACGCTCAAGGAATACTCTTTGCAATAGGAAGATAGACGAGTCAACATCTCGTCAGCTTGCTGATCAGTAAGTACTAACAACGAAAGCTCCTTTCTGACAAAAATCAGTGTATCGAGAACTTTTGACAAAAAAAGGGGACGTGGAAACCACGTCCCCTTAGCATAAGCTCGAGCAGATTATCGAGCAACAATCACCACATGGCGATCAGGGTCAGAACCCTCAGAATGAGTATCGACGGCATCATTGCCACGAAGTGCAATGTGAACCAGTCGACGCTCATAGGCATTCATGGGCGGAAGCGAAACACTCTTATGAGTGCGGATGGCACGCTCGGCTGCAGACTGTGCCATGGAGGCAACCTTGTCCTGACGGCGGCTCTTGTATCCCTCGACGTCCACTACAACCGGATACCTAAAGCCAAGCTTGCGGCTCACCAGCAATGAGAACATAACCTGAAGGGCATCAAGGGTGCGACCATGACGGCCAATGAGAACAGCAAGGTCGGGAGCCGTTACATCCAGAATCAGCTCACCCTCGTCGCCCTCATACTCATCGATAGGAGAGTTGGCGGCATCGAAGTGCGAAAGGATGGAACGCAGGATGGAAATCGCGACATCGGCAATGGTGTCGAGCTCCTCGTCGGTCAGCTCTTCACCGGCCTTGTAGCGCTGTGCAATCTCGGGATAATCGCCCGCGACCTGCGGGGCAACCTCCTCAAGCATATCCTCGATGATCTCTTCAGACATAACGTACTCCAAAAGTTAGGTACCTAAATAAGATTGATATCCCGCTACTTCTTCTTGTGCGGGCGCGGCTTCTTCTCGCGACGAGTGACCTCAACCTGCAGCGGCGCGTTCTTAAGGCGCTCCTCCTCATCGGCCTTCGCCTTGTCGATGACCTTCTGCGTCACAAAAATCTGCTGGATAACCTGCCAAGCAGACGAGACGTCGTAGTACAGCAGAACACCAACGGGAAGGCTCCAGCCCATCCAAAGCATCATGACCGTCATGACAACGGCCATCATACGCATGCTCTGAGCCTGCTGGCCGGTCTGGTTGCGCGACATATAGAGCTGCGGAATCAGGGTCAGGACAGCGAACAGGATCAGGCAGACCAGCGCAGGCAGCGCGACCATAAAGCCATCGGCAAAGGAGGCACTCGGCGTGGTGGTCAGGTCGGGCAGAATATTAAAGAACGAGAACGTGCCGTCGTTAAAGTAGTCCGGCAGGTTACGCAGCAGCGTAAATAGGGCGAACAGGACAGGCATCTGAATCAACAGCGGCAGACAACCAGCCATCGGGTTGAACTTGTTCTCGCTGTAGAACTTCTGCATTTCCTCGGCCTGACGCTGGGGATCGTCGGCATAGCGCTCCTGGATCTCGAGCATCTTGGGCTGCAGCACCTGCATGCGTGCCGTCGACTTAGTCGACTTGAGCATAAGCGGCGTCAGCAGCAGACGGATGATGACCACCAGGATGATGATGGACAGGCCCCAGTCGACCGCAAAGGTCTGGATGAGCTTGAGCAGCTCGAAAAGGATGTTAACGATCCAATCCCACATGTAAGTTTTCCTCCGATAGCGAGTGCCCGCTAGGGCACAGGGTCATAACCGCCGACGTGCAGGGGATTGCAGCGAGCGATGCGCCTCACGGCAAGCCAGCAGCCTCTCAAAACACCGTACTTCTCAATCGCCTGGACGGCGTATTGCGAGCACGTTGGGTAATAAATGCAGGCGTCAGGCAATAAGGGCGAAATAACCTGTTGATATATGCGAATAGGAGCGATGGCAACACGTCGCAAAACGTGATTGCTCATCGCTCCTCCCCGGCAACGCCGGCGCGTTTCATAAGCGAACGCAATGCATTGTCCATCTCCTGAGGCGAAGAAACCCTCGTCTTGGGAGTTGCGAACAAGATGATGTCATAACCCGCAACGGGAAATCCACAGCTGCGGGCGGCCTCGCGCATCACACGCTTAGAACGGTTGCGCACGACAGCACAACCGAGCCGTTTAGCACCAACGAAGGCGACCCTTCCGGAGTCGCCTTCGCCAACCGATTCACATATGGTCATTCGAATCAGAGGGTGATTGAAACGACGCCCCTGACTGAACACATGCTCGAAATCTTGCCGAGACTTAATAGTCTTCATGCGAGATGTGTGTATCGCTGCTAGACAGTGAGACGCTTGCGGCCCTTGGCGCGACGACGGGCGAGCACGGCACGACCACCCTTAGTGGCCATACGGGCACGGAAGCCATGGGTCTTGGCACGCTTACGCTTATTAGGCTGATACGTACGCTTCATCTTAAGTTCCTCCTGCTGCATTTCGAGTGTCCGCGGGGGCGCGGACGCAGATATAGACACGTGAGCTTGAAGATTGTAGGGAAATCAATGTTCAAATGTCAAGAAATCAAAGGTAAAAGGTTGCGCAGTTCACACGGTTCCCCCATAAGCCGAGCTCGATTTAGCGGTGCATGGCAACTTTTCACGATATTTCATCGAGTTTTCAACAGGTCATGTTGGCAATGTTGAGAACTTTTCGTCCGTTTTCCAAAGTTTTCAACAGGTTTTGAAAAGTTGTCGAAAGATGAGAAACATTGCACGGTGAGCTACTATTTGTTCGAAACCTTTTGAAAGATTGCGAGCGGCATGTCTGACGACTTTTACACCATGGTCGATTCCGGAGACCCGGCACCCGACAACGAGCACATCACCGGCGTGCGCGAAGAGCGTGAGGAAGGCGAGCAGACGACCACGCAGGCGCCAAAAGCCATGTACGCCGCGCGCATCGCCGTCTATGACGACATGCTGTCGACACCGCGTGTGATCGTCATTGATCCGCAAGATGTCCGCACGTATTTGGAAGAGACGACCAACACCGTCTACCAGTGCATGAAAGAACAAGGTGGCCATATCTCGCTCATGGTCATCCGCGAGATTGTCGAAAACTTTATCCACGCGCACTTTGCCGAGCCCATCATCTCGATTCTGGACGGCGGAGACACCATCCGCTTTGCTGATCAAGGACCCGGCATCGACGACAAGGAGCGCGCTTTCGACTTTGGCGTTACCAGCGCAAACAGCAAGATGAAGCGCTATATCCGTGGAACCGGAGCAGGGTTTCCCATGGTGCAGGAGTATTTGGAAAACGCCGGCGGGGCCGTGTCCATCGAGGACAACATGGGCAACGGCACCGTGGTTACGGTAAGCCTGGATCCTAAACGCGTGCAGGAAATCGAACGCGCCGGCGGGCGCGGTGCTGCCGTGCGGCCCGAGACGGAGCAGCCCGCATATCCCCTGCCGGGAGCTTTTGCGCAGCAGCCCATGGCAACGCAACAGATGCAGCCCCGCGTGGGACAGATGCAGCAGCCCGGAATGCTTCCTACACAAGAGTCCCAGGCGGCGTCGATGTCGATGCCGCCAAACGTGCCAGAGGCCATGCCGCTGGCGGATCAGGATGCAGCAGCAATGCAGCAGGCGACGGGGGCACCGGGTGGCCAGCAAATGGGATATCAGCCGTACCAACAGGGATATCCATATCAGCAGATGCCGCCACTGGGGTATGGCCAGCAGTTCCCACAGCAGTACCAGCAGGGATATCAGCAGCCGTACCAGCAGATGCCGCAGCAGCAGTACAACCCCTGGGCCCAGCAGATGACTCCGCAGCCTTACCAACAGTGGCCTCAAAGTTTTCAACAGCAAATGCCGCCGGTGCAGAGTTCTCAACAATCAGCAGCTCAAATGATGTATCCTAATGCAGCAAATCAGTATGCGCAGCCACAGCCGGACGTGTTCGTAAGCGATCGCGGCAACGCCGCGCTGGGCTATCTGGCGCAAAATCAAGCGTGCGGTGCAACCGATCTGGCGAGGGCGTTTGGAAACTCGGCCCCCACTTGGTCACGCACGCTCAATGACTTGGCGCAGGCCGGCTTGGTCATCAAGCATGGCCAGAAATACCATCTGACCGAACTCGGCGCCGCTCGCGTGCGAGCTCAGAGCTAAAGAACGGGAGAGACAGTGGACGAGGAAGCAAGCATCATCCTGGGGGATGCCATCGCCTTTTGCCAGCGCGACGGCCAAGATGCACGCCTCATCAACATGCTGGGGCAATCGCGCGCCATAAGCCTGACCGAAGATACGCTCACGATCGAGGCCCCCTCGCGCTTTGCCATCGCGCAGCTCAAAAAGCATCAGCCGACTATTGAGGCCTATCTGGAAGAAATCGCCTTTGCTCCGATCGCGCTCGACATCGTGGCACCGCAAGGAGCCGCGGCGGAATCCGCTGCTGCGACGGCGCCCGCCACGGCTCCCGCTGCTTCCCCGGCGGTGCCGGCCTCCGCAGGCGACGTGCCGACAATCGAGCACCAGCACAGCGATGTTTCCCGTGAAACCATGGCACCGTTGCCGACCGCCGCTGCGACGTCAACGAACGCACCCGTCACGCACATGCCCATCGCTCATGACGCAGCGGCGGGCGCGGATTCGGGCATTGCAATCAAGAACACGCTCTCGGCCGATGATTTTCGTCGCATGATGAACCAGATGAAGGGCGGAGCGCCGACTAAGTCCACGCAAGCCGCGACCCCCGCTTCACCCATGCCGGCACCGACCGTGCCGGCCGAGCAGAATACGGATGGAGCCCCACTCGCCGCGAACTCAAAATTTACCTTTGAGAACTTTGTCTACGGCCCCGAGAACAGCCATGCCTATCGCTCGGCACTCAAGTTTGCCGCCCTCGCGGACGAGCGCGGCACGTGCACATCACTGTTCATCTACGGCAAATCGGGCCTGGGCAAGACGCACCTGCTGCTTGCCATCAAAAACGAGCTCGCCGAGAAGTCGCCCGAGATCAAGGTCAAGTATGCCAACTCCCAGGCATATCTGGACGACCTGATGACCGAGTTCGACCGCCAAAAGAAGAGCAACGCCCCTATCATGCAGGCATACCACGGCGTGGACGTGCTCATCATCGATGACATCCAAAACATCATCGGCAAGCGCGCGAGCGTGGACTACTTTTTCCAGCTCATGGACGAGTTCATCCGCAACAACAAGAAGGTCGTCATCGCGGCAGACCGCGCCCCCAAGGACCTGAGCATGGACGAGCGTCTGACCAGCCGCTTCAACGCCGGCATGCTCTGCCTGGTCGCAGAGCCCAGCTACGAGATGAAATACAAGATCTTGCAGCGCTATTACGAGAACACCATCGTCGCCGCTCCCGAGGCAGGCGACGACTCGCTGCTGGCGGCCTATGGGGGCGACAGCGGGCACCTGACCGACGACCACTTTAAACACATGGCCGAGGTCTCGGGCACCAACATCCGCGAACTCGAGAGCTTTTGCGAGCGCTGCGCCGGCGAGGCGGGCGACCGCGAGCGCGAGGGCGGGGAGCTCACCTTTGACGATATCGACGCCATCGCCAGCCAGTACTTCGACACATCGGCCAAAAAGATCAACGTCCAGACGGTTCAGTCCGTCATCGAAGAGCAGTACGGCGTGACGCACGAGGAGCTCATCGGCCCGCGTCGCAACGCCAATATCGCCAAAGCACGCCACATTGCCATCTATCTGGCCATCGAGATGTGCGAGATGACGACCACGGCGGTGGGCGCCGAATTTGGCAATCGCAACCACTCGACCGTCAGCACGAGTTACAAAAAGGTCCAGAAGATGATCCAGGAAGACCGCACCGTCACCGAAGACCTCAAGTCGCTGCGCGATAAAATTACACTGCGCTCGTAGGGAAATAGAGACACCTGTTGAAAACTTGTTGAAACCACGGGCATAAGGTGTCTAAAACCCAACCCGCGGTGATGAAAAGTTTTGCGCAGGTTTTGAACGTGGAAAACCACCCCTGTTGCACACAGGTTGCTGTCGATTCTCTTTCTGGGTCTGACCTGCGTCTTTGGGAGTAATCAACAGTTTCGTCAGTGCTATTACTATTATTAAGATATTTATATCTATAGAAAGGTATTAAAAGATGAAGTTTACCGTCAGCCAGAGCTCGCTTACACAAGCCATCGGCGTCGTTATGAAGGGTGTCGCTTCGGCATCCACCCTCCCCATCCTGTCGGGCGTGCTCGTTAAGGCCCAAGACGGCATCTTGGAATTCCAGACCTCTAACTACACCATCTCGATCCGTCATCGCATCGCGGCGCATGTCGAAGAAGAGGGCGAGATGGTTATTCCCTGTAAGATGCTCTCCAATATCACCAAGACCCTCCCCGATGCCCCGGTCACCTTTGAGCTGTCCGAGCGCCAGGTGCTGATTGGTTGCGAGAAGAGCTCTTTCCGCCTGAACACGCTCGATGCCAATGACTTCCCCGAGTTTCCGGCCTATGCCATCGAGAGTGCCGTGGAGCTGCCGACCGATGTCTTGTCCGAAATGGTCGGCCGCGTGTGGCGCGTCACCTCGACCGACAAGGCTCGCCCCATCCTGGGCGGCGTGCACATGAAGGTCGAGAACAACACCGTACGCCTGGTAGCGACCGATTCCTTTCGCTTGGCCGTGTGCGATACGCAGGTCGAGACCTCGACCCTCGAGGGCTCCTTTGAGCTCAACGTTCCGGCTGACGCCTTTAACGACGCGCTGAACATCATGGCCAGCCAGGCGACCATCATGATCGGGGCTACCGACACCCAGGTCGTCTTCGAGGCCGGCAACACCACCTACGTGTCGCGCCGTATCGAGGGCGTGTACCCCAACTACAAGCAGCTCATCCCCGATTCGTGCGTGACGAGCGTCAAGATCGACGTCGCCGCCTTTAACGCCGCCCTCAAGCGCGTGGCCGTTATCGCGAGCGCCAACCCCGCCGTCAAGTTCGAGATCGATGTCGAGAACGGGCAGATGGGCCTGTCCTCCATTTCCAATGACCAGGACCTTGCGCAGGAGACGATCGATGTCGAGGCCGAGGGCGAGTCGGGTACCATCGCCTTCAACTACCATTACATCTTCGGCTGCCTCAATGCCCTGTCCAAGGAGAAGGAGATCACGCTGGAGCTCAAGAGCTACTCGCAGGCGGGCATCTTTAAGTCCTACGACAAGATCAACTACCTGTACCTGGTCATGCCGGTCCGCATCTAGCGCTGCGCCATGACCATGTTCGCCCGCGATCTTTCCGTCGCGCACTACCGCAGCTTCGATAGCTATCGCCTTGCCCTGGACGAGGGCGTGACGATACTTGCGGGACCCAACGCGGCGGGAAAGACCAATCTCATAGAGGCGCTGCAGCTGCTGACGAGCGGCGCCTCGTTTAGGCATCCGACCGCAGCCGAGCTCGTCCATGACGGCGTGGGCTCGTGCAAGGTCGAGCTGAGGATCGAGGGCGACGGCCGCGTGCTTGATATGGGATTGAGCGCGGAGGACGGTAAGCGCTCGTTTAGCCGCAACGGCAAGAGATGCTCTGCCGCCGGTGTGCGCGGGGTTCTGCCGAGCGTGCTGTTTTGCCCCGACCATCTGGACATGGTTAAGCGAGGCGCCAGTGTGCGCCGAGCCGCCCTCGATGACTTTGGCATGCAGCTGAGCGCACGCTATGCCGATCTTGCGAGCACCTATGGGCGCTGCGTGACCCAGCGTAACGCCTTGCTCAAGGAGACCTGGTGCTGCCGCGAGATGCTCGGCGCGTGGAACGATTCGATTGCCCGCGCGGGCTCGGCCCTGCTCGTGCACCGGTTGGCCCTGCTCGACCGGCTGGCGGGCCATGTGCACACTGCCTACGGGCAAGTGGCGTCAGGTGAGACCGCCAACGTGACCTATGCGTCCACGCTGGGGGATTTGCCCCAGGTCGAGGATCGCGAAGAGCTGAAGGGCTGGGCGTACGAGCGCATGCTGGCCGCCCTTGACGAGCATGCCGACGAGGAAATTCGCCGCGGCGTGACGTTGGTGGGACCGCATCGCGACGAGATCGAGTTCACCGTGGCTGGTCGCTCCGCCCGTTCATTTGCCAGCCAAGGACAGCAGCGCACGCTGGTGCTGTCCTGGAAGGTGGCCGAGGTTGCCGTGGCTCGCGATGTCCTGGGCACCGCCCCACTGCTGCTTCTGGACGACGTGATGAGCGAGCTCGACGGCGAGCGTCGCGGCGCTTTCCTGCGGCTGATCGGCGATGATATCCAGACGGTCATAACTACGACCAACCTGGGGTACTTTACCGATGACCTGCTTGATCGAGCCAAGGTGGTGAGCATGGGTGAGACGTGCTAATTACGAGCGCGAGAGCGAAACGGTCGCCTTCAGCGGGTTTTTGAACGCAGAGCGCCAGCGCATCCTGGCGGCTGCGACCCCTGAGCGCCGTGCGCAGATGGAGGCCGCCGAGGAGTCGCGCACGGTCTATCGCGCATGGAACGCGGTGTGCTCGGGCACGCGCGAGGGACGGCATGTGACGGGACTGCGCTACCTGCCCGAGTCCAATGAGCTGCTGGTGTATCTCGACTCGCCCTCGTGGACGCAGGAAATGACGTTGTTGCGCGAGATCATCCGCGCGCGCATGGAGCGCGCCGGTGCGCATGTGGACGGCCTGGTGTTCAAAACCACCGCGCCCGGTCACACGCCGCCCGCCGCCAAGGAGCGCCTGCGCCCGGCGACGACCGAGCGATCGCCGGCCCCGCACGCCGACCTAAGTGAGGCCGAGCGTACCGAGATCGAGCGCCAAGTGGCGCCCATCGAAGACCAAAAACTGCGCGAGGCCCTCGAGAACGCCATGAGAGCCAGTGCCGAGTGGGCCAAGGGCGTGCAAAGCAAAAAAGAGCCTTAAATCGCATCTGGTGGCCTTGTAGAGCCAAATACCCTCGTTCCCGAGGGTATTTTTTTACGATAAACTAGTAAGGCTATACACATTTTCTTGACTGAAGGAGGACGTGTGGCAAACGAAAACGATTACGATGGCGGCGAGATTAAGATTCTCGAAGGTCTCGAGGCCGTTCGTAAGCGCCCGGGCATGTATATCGGCTCGACGAGCGCCAGCGGTCTGCATCACCTGGTGTGGGAGATCGTTGACAACTCCGTCGACGAGGCCATGGCCGGTTTCTGCACCGAGATCCAGGTGACGGTCCACGCCGACAACTCCATCACGGTCGTCGACAACGGGCGCGGCATCCCCGTCGACGAGCACCCTGTTAAAAAGATCCCGACGCTCGAGGTCGTCATGACGATCTTGCACGCCGGCGGTAAGTTCGATAACTCGGCCTATAAGGTCTCGGGCGGCCTGCACGGCGTGGGCATCTCCGTCGTCAACGCGCTGTCCAAGCGCGTGGTCGTTCAGGTTCGTCGCGATGGCAACACCTACGAGATGGAGTTCTCGCGCGGCAAGACCGTCAAGAAGATGGAGGTCGTGGGCACCTCGGATTCGACGGGCACCACCGTCACCTTCTGGCCCGACGACGAGATCTTCGAGACCTGCATCTACGATTTCGATACGCTGCACAACCGTCTGCAGGAGACGGCGTTCCTCAATAAGAACCTCAAAATCGTGCTGACCGACGAGCGCGAGGCGACTCCCCACGTGGAGGAGTTTTGCTACGAGGGCGGCATCATCGACTTCGTCAAGTTCCTCAACGAGGGTAAGGACGTCCCCGAGGCCTTTAAGGAGCCCATCTACATCGAGGGCAAATCGGACCCGGATGCGCCCGTGGCCAAGATGGGCGAGGTCGAGGTTTCCCTGCAGTGGAACAGCGGCTACGGCGAGAACGTCATGTCGTTTGCCAACGACATCTACACTCCCGAGGGCGGCATGCACCTTGAGGGCTTTCGCACCGCGCTCACCCGCGTGATCAACGACTACGCGCGCAAGCAGAACCTGCTCAAGGAAAAAGACGCCAATCTGACCGGCGACGATGTGCGCGAGGGTCTTTCGGCCGTTATTTCGGTCAAGCTGCCCGACCCGCAGTTTGAGGGCCAGACCAAGGCCAAGCTCGGCAGCTCCTATATGCGTGCGCTCACGCTCAAGATCGTGACCGACGGCCTCGCCGATTACCTCGAGGAGCATCCCAAGCCTGCTCGCGAGATCGTCAAGAAGGCGCAACAGGCCTGCAAGGCGCGCAACGCCGCCCGCAAGGCGCGCGAGGCGACCCGCCGCAAGAGCCTGCTCGAGACGGCATCCCTGCCCGGTAAGCTCGCCGACTGCTCGGTGCGCGATGCCGAGCTGACCGAGCTCTTCATCGTAGAGGGCGACTCGGCAGGCGGTTCGGCCAAGGACGGCCGTCGCCGAGACATCCAGGCGATTCTGCCCCTGCGTGGCAAGATTTTGAACGTCGAGCGCGTTGGTGACCATCGCGCGTTCTCGAGTGACACCATCCAGTCGCTGATTACCGCGATCGGCTGCGGCGTCACGACGAGTGCCGGCGACGGCGGCGACTTCGATATCACCAAGGCGCGCTACCACAAGATCATCATCATGACCGATGCAGACGTCGACGGTGCGCATATCCGCATTCTGCTGCTGACGTTCTTCTACAAGTACATGCGTCCGTTGATCGATGCCGGCTACGTCTATGTTGCCTGCCCGCCCATCTTTGGCATTAAGGTGCGCAACAAGATCCACTACGTGTATCCCAACGGCCGCCAGCCCGAAGACGAGATCCTGCGCGACACCATCCAGAGTCTGGGCCTGAACCCCGACGACAACGACGAGGCCGGCAAGGCCAAGGATGGCAAGATCACCAAGAAGCGCAAGGGCTATACCGTCCAGCGCTACAAGGGCCTGGGCGAGATGGACCCCAAGCAGCTTGCCTCGACGACGATGGATCCCAAGACCCGCATCCTGCAGCGTGTGTCGATCGAGGACGCCGTGGTGGCGGACCGCGCCGTGCGCGAGCTGATGGGTTCCGAGGTCGGCTATCGCCGCGAGTACATTGAAAAACATGCGCATGACGCGCGTTTCCTTGACGCTTAAGAGGAGGTAACGTGGCAGACGATATCAACAATAACGAGGGTATGGGCGAGGCCGGCGATGCCGGCATGCCCGACGATCTGAAGCGCCTGCTTGCCCGTGCTGAGCAGGGCGAGGACGGCGATCCTGACGCCTATAACCCCGATGCCGATGATGACGAGGAAGAGGACGACGACGGTGAGCTCGAGGAGAGCTTTGGCGAAGTCGATCGTGGCGCCTCGGCCGGCGAGGATATAAACGGCGGCCAGCTCCAGATTTCGGAGTTTGGCCGCGAGATGAAGCAGTCATTTATCGAGTATTCGATGTCGGTCATCACGGCGCGCGCCCTGCCGGACGTGCGCGACGGCTTAAAGCCGGTGCACCGCCGCATCCTGTACGCGATGAACGAGAGCGGCATCTACCCCAACCGCCCACACAAGAAGTCGGCCTGGACGGTCGGCGAAGTTATCGGTAAGTACCACCCGCATGGCGACTTCGCGGTCTATGAGGCCATGGTTCGCCTGGCGCAGTGGTTCTCCATGCGCACGCCGCTCATCGACGGTCACGGCAACTTCGGCAACATCGACGGCGACGGCGCGGCAGCCATGCGTTACACCGAGAGCCGCCTGGCCAAGCCCGCCATGGAACTGCTGCGTGACCTGCAGAAGGATACCGTCGACTGGCAGCCCAACTACGACGAATCGCTCGCCGAGCCCGTGGCACTGCCTGCGCGCTTCCCCAACCTGCTGGTCAACGGTAGCCAGGGCATCGCCGTCGGCATGGCCACCAACATCGCCCCGCACAACCTCACCGAGGCGATCGAGGCCACCTGCTACCTGATCGACAACCCCGACGCCACCGTCGACGAGCTCATGCAGATCATGCCCGGTCCGGACTTCCCCACCGGCGCCATCATCATGGGCAGCGCCGGCATTAAGCAGAGCTACGAGACCGGCCGCGGCTCCATTACCGTGCGCGCCAAGGCTCACGTGGAGTCCACCAAGACCGGCCGCAGCCGCCTGGTCTTTACCGAGATTCCCTACATGGTCAACAAGGGCACCCTGCAGGAGAAGATCGCCCAGCTCGTCAACGACAAGCGCATCGAGGGCATCTCGGACATGCGCGATGAGTCCAACCAGAAGGGCATTCGTCTGGTCATCGAGCTCAAGAAGGGCGTCATTCCGCAGGTCGTGCTCAACAACCTGTATAAGTACACCTCGCTGCAGACGACCTTCGGCGCCAACAACCTGGCGCTTGTCAACGGCGTTCCCAAATGCCTGAGCCTGCGCGAGATGCTGCAACACTACATCGACCACCAGGTCGACGTCGTCACTCGCCGCACCCGCTTCGACCTTAAGAAGGCTCAGGCCCGCGCGCATATCCTCGAGGGTTACCTGATGGCCCTTGACCATATCGACGAGGTCATCAGCATCATCCGTTCCTCGCAGACCGATTCCGAGGCCAGCAGCCGCCTGATCGAGCGCTTTGGCTTTACACCCGAGCAGACCACGGCCATCCTCGAGATGAAGCTGCGCCGCCTGACCGGCCTGGAGCGCGACAAGATCCAGGAAGAGCTGGACGGCCTGCGCCGCGCCATCGCCTACTACGAGGACCTGCTGGCGCACGAGGAGAAGATCCTGGGCGTCATTAAGGAAGAGATGCGCGAGATCTCCAAGAAGTTTGGCGATAAGCGCCGCACCGAGATCAGCCAGGTCGAGAAGGACCTGGACGTCGAGGACCTCATTGCCGACGAGGACATGGTCGTGACCATCACCCACACCGGCTATGTCAAGCGCATCCCGGTGGCCGCCTACCGCGCCCAGAAACGCGGCGGCAAGGGCGTGTCGGGCGTCAACCTCAAAGAGGACGATGTCATCGACGAGATGTTCATCGCGTCCACGCACGAGTACGTGCTGTTCTTCTCGAGCAAGGGCAAGGTCTATCGCCTGAAGGTGCACGAGCTGCCGGTGGGTACGCGCCAGGCGCGCGGTACCGCGATCGTCAACCTGCTGCCCTTCGAGGAGGGCGAGAAGATCGCGAGCGTCATCAGCTGCCGCGAGTTCCCTGCTGACGAGTACCTGATGTTTGCCACCAAGAGCGGCATGGTCAAGAAGACCGTGATGAGCGCATATGACCGCAGCCGTCGCGACGGCCTGATCGCTATCAACCTGCGTGACGACGACGCGCTGCTGAACGTGCGCCGCGTGCGCGAGGGCGACAAGATTATCCTGGCCACCACCGCGGGCAAGGCGATCATGTTCTCCGAGGAGCAGGTGCGCGCCACCGGCCGCGATACCAGCGGCGTTCGCGGTATCGGTATGAAGGACGGCGTGAGCGTTCTGGGCATGGAAGTCACTAACGGCAACGGCGATCTGTTCGTCATCACCGAGCGCGGCTACGGCAAGCGCACGCCGGTTGCGGACTACCCGGAGCAGAATCGCGGCGGCCAGGGTGTCTACACCATCCAAATGACCGAGCGTAAGGGTAACCTCGCGGCCATGAAGACGGTGGGCCCGCAGCACGAGCTGTTCATCGTGACGGAGGGCGCGACGGTCATTCGCGTCAAGACCGACGAGATCAGCCAGACCGGCCGCGCCACCCAGGGCGTCAAGATGATGACCGTCGACGACAACGACCGCATCTGCGCCGTAGCCCGCATGACGGCAGCCAAGGAAAAACCCGAAGGCGAAGGCGCCGAGGCCGCAGCCGACACCGAAGAGGCCCCAGTCGACCTAGGCGACGGCAACGACATGCCAGAGGATCTCCTAGACGAGTAAGAGGCCCTAGCTGGTAGAAAATATCAGACCCCATATATCGGCGGTCGGCGCACCTGCGCGCCGACCGCTTTTTTGACAAGCTTGGAGCCCCGTGTCAGACGGCTGGGCGAGATGGGTTAGGTTTGTCGCGAGTTCCGCACGCAAAGAAGGCCACTTAATGTGGCCTTCGTCTTGCGCAGGACTGCCCGAGCAGCAAACCTAACCTATCTCGCCCAGCCGTCTGACACACCCCTCAAAGATTTTCAAAAAAGTTGTTGACGCGCGCGTAACGACTCGTCTAATATATCCCTTGCGCGATGGACCTGTAGCTCAGTTGGTTAGAGCGTCCGGCTGATAACCGGGAGGTCACAAGTTCGAATCTTGTCAGGTCCACCACTTTCTTTCGCAATAAACACCCCAGCGAGAGCCGAGTCGCCGCTGGGGTGTTTATTACTGTCTCCGTGGGGGTTTAGCTCAGCTGGGAGAGCGCGGGCTTTGCAAGCCTGAGGTCAGGGGTTCGATCCCCCTAACCTCCACCATGATGGACCTGTAGCTCAGTTGGTTAGAGCGTCCGGCTGATAACCGGGAGGTCACAAGTTCGAATCTTGTCAGGTCCACCATCAAAACTGTGAAGAGCCCTGGGGCGTTGCCTCGGGGCTTTTTTCTTGTCTGCGATAAATCTCATTTTGGTTTTGTGTGCTGTGCGAAAGATTGGGTAGTATAGCTATTCAATGCGGCGGGCTGCCGCGTGTTAACCGCTACGTACCGGAGGTGTTCCATGGTTCGTGTCGACATAGAGACCATCGTCATGGCCGCCGGTCCCGTGCCATCGCTTATCGTGCTTCGTGAGCGCAGCAGCAAATCGGACTCGCCCGCGCCGCTGCGTTCCCTTTCCATTCAGACTGGTTCGTTTGAGGCTGCGGCAATCAGCCGTGGCATCGATAGCGGCCGAGCCGAGCGCCCGATTACCCATGACCTGTTGCTCGATACTGTTGGCGCCCTGGGCGCCAAGCTCGAGCGCATCGAGATCGTTCGCGCCGAGCCGCCGGTGTTCTACGCGACGATCGTCGTACTGGCCGATGGTGACGAGTGCAAGATCGACGCCCGTCCCAGTGATGCCATTGCTCTTGCCGTGCGCAGCAATGCCCCCATGTTTGTGGAGGACGACATCATGAATCGCCTGGGCACTGTTTCTACCCACGCCGAGGAAGTCGACGACGAGCAGGAGTTCGAGAAGTTCGACGAGTTCGTCCATACGCTCTCCCCCGATGATTTCTAAATGCGGGGCGGCCAGGATGCGGAGTGTTCGCTGATGGCCGGCGGTATGTCGGCCGAGGCGGCTGCGATCGCCCGCGAGGCCCAGATGCGCTCGGAGGCTTCTGAGGCGGCTCGCATTGCCTATGTGACGCAGGCCCGCACGCTTCGCGAACGCCGCGGCTCGTTTATCAAGATGGTTGTCATCTCCGCCCTTGTCGCGGCAATCTGCTCGCGCCTTCGTGGTACAGTTGGTGCGCTTGGGTTTTCGATCTCTACGGGCCTCGTGATCTGGGGCGTGGTCGATGCGGTAATGCTGACCAGTCAGATCAAGGTGCTCGACAAGCGCGCGATGGATATGATGCGCGCCCGCGACGCTGCCGCCAAGATCGCCGCCGAGGCGCAAGAACTGTAACGACGCCAGACTCGATGGGAAGGTCTAAAGATGGCACAGGATATGCAGGACGCCGGTAACGTCTCCGCCGAGCTCGACGCCATGGTGTGTGACCTGATCGGTGCGTTCTTGGACGACCTGGCCGCCGGTGAAAACCCTGGCGTGGTCGTGGCAATTGAGGATGCCGCTTCCAACCGTTATCTGGCGGCGCTCGATGAGGATGGCGAAGAGGCGTGCCTCGAGGCGGCTACCAACTTTATCTCCGAGCACAAGATGGGTCTTAAGGACGAGGGCCTGGGCCGTATCGCCCGCTATGCCATCGGCTACACCGGCTGCGTTGAGATTGACGGCGGCTATCACGATGCTCTGCTCGTGAGCTTCTTCGAAACCACGCTCGAGAGTGGTTTTTCGGCATACGTGCTGTATGAGGGCATGGGTGCCGGCGATGGTTTTATGTGGAGCGACCCTGAACCTGCAGGTGAGGAAACCCCTCTTATCTAAAATCGCTAAAATAAACGAGTTTTCGGTAAAAGGCTCAATATTCCCGCTGAGCGTTGTGTTGCTGGGCGGGTCGCATACGCGTGCCGTTTGTATATGGATAGAAGATAGGGGAACTACATGCGCGTAGACAATCTGAGGAACATCGCCATCATCGCCCACGTCGACCACGGCAAGACGACGATGGTCGACAAGCTCCTGCGTGCCACGGACGCCTTCCGTGCCAACCAGCAGGTCGAGGACCGCGTCCTGGACTCTAACGACCAGGAGCGCGAGCGCGGCATCACGATTCTCGCCAAGAACATCTCTATCGAGTACAAGGACGTCAAGATCAACGTCATCGACACCCCGGGCCACGCCGACTTTGGCGGCGAGGTCGAGCGCGTGCTGCGTATGGCCGACGGCGCCCTGCTGCTGGTCGACGCCTTTGAGGGCCCCATGCCCCAGACCCGCTTCGTGCTGCGTCACGCTATCGACACCGGCCTCAAGATTATGATCGTCATCAACAAGATTGACCGTCCGGGTGCTAACCCCGAGAAGGCCTACAACGACTGCCTCGACCTTATGGCCGACCTGGGCGCTACCGACGATCAGCTCGAGTTTGCCATGGAGCACGTGGTCTACGCCAGCGCCATGAATGGCTTTGCCCGCCTTGACCCCAACGACGGCAACATGGACATGTACCCGCTGCTCGACATGATCATCGACGACATGCCCGCACCCGAGGTTGACGAGAACGCCCCGCTCGCCATGCAGTGCGTGACCATCGACCACTCCAACTTCGTCGGCCGTATCGGCATCGGCCGCGTGTACTCCGGCACCATCCACCAGGGCGACCAGATCCTGGTTGTCAAGAACGACGGCTCCAGCGCCACCGCTACCGTCAAACAGCTCTTTACCTTCGACTACCTGGGCCGCACCGAGTGCCAGGAAGTCGGTGCCGGCGACATCGCTGCCGTCGTGGGCATCGACCGCACCGATATCGGCGATGTCTACACCGATCCCGAGAACCCCGTTGAGCTCGAGCCCATCGAGATCGACCCGCCGACCCTGTCCATCGTCTTTGAGGCTTCGACCTCCCCGCTCGTCGGTCGCGACGGCGACATCGTTGGTGCCCGTCAGCTCAAGGAACGCCTGTTCAACGAGGCCGAGAACAACGTGACCATGAAGATCGAGGAGCTCGAGGACAAGAGCGGCGTCGAGGTCTCGGGTCGCGGCATCCTGCACCTGTCCGTTCTGATGGAGTCCATGCGTCGCGAGGGCTTTGAGTTCCAGGTTGGCCGTCCCCGCGTTCTGTTTAAGAAGGACGAGAACGGCAACAAGATGGAGCCCGTCGAGCAGGCCGTCGTCGAGTGCCCGGACGAGTACTCGGGCAAGGTCGTTGAGGTCTTCGGTACCTCCGGCGGCATCATGACGAGCATGGATACCTCGGGCATCGTGACGCACCTCGAGTTTAAGATCCCGACCCGCGGCATCATGGGCCTTAAGAACCGCATCATGAACGTCACCCACGGCGAGGGCGTGTTCTACCACACCTTCTTGGAGTATGGCCCCTACGCCGGCGAGATCGGCAACCGTCAGAACGGCGCTATGATCTCCATGACCACCGAGAAGGCCGTTGCCTACGCCCTGGGCACGCTGCAGGAGCGCGGCCAGCTGTTTGTTGAGCCGGGCACCGAGTGCTACGAGGGCATGATCGTGGGCGAGCGCAGCAAGGCCGGCGACATGGTCGTCAACATCGCCCGCACCAAGAACCTGGGCAACCAGCGTTCTTCGACCTCCGATATCTCCGTCCAGCTGGTGCCGCCTCGCACCTTCTCGCTGGAGGAGGCGCTGGAGTACATCGCCGACGACGAGCTGGTCGAGATCACTCCCAAGAACATCCGCCTGCGTAAGCGTCTGCTCAACGCCACCGACCGCAAGAAAGCTGCCGTTCGCGCCGGCCAGGTCAACAAATAAGCGCTGGGCTTTATAGCGACTAACAAGAAAGGGCGTCGACCATCGTGGTCGGCGCCCTTTTTTGGTGTAAGGGGAAAGGTTCGTTTGCACCACAGCTGAGGCGACTATCCCTCTGATCGGCTTTTCGGTCAAAGTTAAGTTGTTTAAACATATACACGAATCATTGAAATGCAACTGCTTTGATACAAAACCGTTAACAGGTAAATACCAACTGGTATTAAATTAAAAGACCTCTTTACCTGCGGTTTACATGACTGGTATCTATATTGTATGTTATGCATTGTGGCATAGACGAACCGTCTTAGAAGTTGCTCCCCAGTGGGTTCTTGCAATGCGCTAGGTAGGTTCTCGTTGATGTTGGGGTTGTGTTCGATCCGACGATTCGCCGTATTCCACACTGTGTTGTAGGAATTAGGGGACAACTATGGACGCACACCGCTCACGGTCGCTGGGTATGGCGGCCCTGATCTTCATTCTAATTGGCCTCACCGCCGCAGTGTTTCACGGTGCAGCCCCCGTGCGCGCCGATGACGTGACGACGCCGACGCCGATTGTGATCAACGGCGATACGGCAACGGTTGAGGTCAAGTTGTATACCGATGAGAACCATAATAAGCCTTTGGGCGGTACTGCCGTAACGTCTACTTCGAAGCTCTATGGAGCTTTCTCGGCACGGTTCATAAGCGGTAAGGCGCCTACGCCTCAGAACTACATCGCTGTCTACAAGCTCCCCGATACCATAGTCATTGACGATAACGCCGGTGGCGACCTCATGGAGGGTCCGGAGGCTACTGCCGAAAAGGCTGGTACGTGGGAGATCAAGGACAATAAGGTCATCTTTACGTTTGATAAGAGCTGGCTTGACAAAAACCCTGCGGAAATTGTTGTCGGAGCCAATTTTTCATTTGAGTTAGCAAATAAGAACGCTGGCTCGGACAGCAGTACACCTATCAAGTTCCCCGGTGCGGGATCAATCAATATTCCAACTACGGATGGCGCCGTCAAAGGGAAGAAATCGGGAGCCTTCTCCCAGGGAGCCGACGGCGTGGCCAAGGTCACCTGGTCTGTTAAGCTCACCGTCGAGTCGTACGCTACGAACGTCAAGTTCACTGACGTGCTGGGTGACAACTTCAGCTTCGTGAGCGGCAGCTTCACGCTCGATGGCAAGAAGCTCGATCCGCAGCCGACGATCGACGGTCAGACTGCGACCATTGACAATCTGGGCAACCTTTCCGGGGGGAGCACACGATCACGTATGAGACGGTGCTGAAGAGCGGTGTCTCCGCGGGTAACGGCGAATTTGTCGACGAGCAGGACGCATCCAAGAACACGGCAACGTGGGAGTGGGGCAGCTCGAGCGATCGCCAACACGGCTCTGTGACTGTTGCTCCCAGCAAGTTCCGCTATGACATGATCAACAAGTCCAACGGCTCGGGCACGCCGTCCGACATCACGTGGACGGTCACGCTCAACCAAGGTGAGCTCAAGGCCGATATGAGCGGTTACACGTTCACTGACCATCTGGACGAAAAGCAAACGTATACGGGGAACTATACGGTTTATAAAGGCAGCTCGGGGTCGACTGTTCTTGCCACCGGCGAGCTCGATCAGTCTGAGAAATCCTTTACCTACAAGTTCTCGGACAACCTTGAGGATAAGTACATCACCTATCGCATTGTTTATCACACCAAGATGAATGAAACGGGTTCGTATGACACCGTGCGCAACAGCGCAACGATCGAGCACGATGGTTCCGTTTCCGGCACTGGTAAAGGTGAGTTTACGCCGCAGTTGGTGGACACACCGATCACCAAGGAACTCGTGGGTCGAGAGAACGCTTCAACAACTGGCGAGGCGAAGTGGAAGACGCGCGTGGCGCTGAAAGCTATTGTCAATGCGGCCAACCTTGATAAGGTGACGGTGAAGGATACGTTTCAATCGGCGTGGAAACAAGATATCGGTGTTGATGTCAACTCAATAAAGATCAAGATTGGCAAAACTGAGCTAGTTCGAGGCGACGACTGGAAGCTGACGACAAATGAGTTGAAAGATGGAAATAACGTCGTACAGAAGGATGGGCACAAAAGAAACTTCAACCTCGACATAAACATTAACGACAAGGTGAAGGCGGCTCTCGCGAACGAGGATTACGCCGACATCACGTACACTACCACTTCTGATGCGCTGCCGGGCTGGTACTCGAACTTCGCATCTGTTACGGTGCCGGGGCAGAATGGCGGTTGGCCGTACTACACCGATAGCCCAATGTATGTCGTCAACAAGGAAACGACGCCCGCGGTCGAGAAGCCGGAAGCTGAGACGAAGGTAACTTGGAATGAAAAATTCGACTGGAGTGACGTCGACGACTCGGACGAGAAGGGCGCATGGATTGTCGAGTGGACGGTGTACGCGAACCGTCAGAAGAGTGAGGTCGGAGAATACTATGGAGCCGGAAAGCTCGACAGCAAACCTCTGAATATCGTCGACACCCTTCCGAACGCTATGAGCTATGTCGCGAATTCCGCAAAGTTCACGCTCGTACAGAATCCCTACGATCTGCATAAGGGCCTTGGGCGTGGAGGCGAGGCCAAGGAGGTCGTTACGGGTCAGACGCTTGCCGCCGGCAACGTAAAAAACGACGGCAACACGGTCACCTTCTCCATCCCTACGACGGAGCTCGGCGAATATGCTGGTTACGCCAAGCTTACATATCAGACGGCGGTCAAGCGCGGCGAGCTCGACACCTCTACGAACGAGGTGAAGTTCACCAACACCGCCAGCGCCGAGTCGGGAAGCAAGAAGTTCGAATCCGGCAGCGGCACTGTCACTGTCAAGAACAACGTAATCAAAAAGACTGGTGAACAGGTTAGTAATAGCAATCGCATCAAGTACACCATCTTGGTTAACGAGTCTGCCGTTGCTCTTAAAAATGGCACCGACTTCCTTGAGCTCGTCGATACCATGGATGCCAAGTGCACGTTGGTGCCGTCGACGCTTAAGGTCTATGAGTGCGTGAACGGTGGCTGGGTTGCGCTGTCCCAGAAGGACTATTCGTCTAAGATGGAGCAGGTTCCAGACAATACTGGCGCGCGCACGAAGTTGACGCTTGATGTGCCCGACAAGAAATACCTTAAGGTCGAGTACGAGGTTATCCCGACCGGAAACCCCAATGATAAGGTGCCTCTTTCCAATACCGCAGAACTTACGGGCGTGACGGAAGGCACAGCGATCGACGATCAAATATGGACCATCCAGAGGGCTTCCGCCAGTGCGGGTGGCAATGGTTACGGCATCACGATGACCAAGTACGATGCGCAGCAGGTTGGAGCGACGCTAGGGGGAGCTGAATTCACGCTCTATAGCGTGAACATGGATCAGGTCGCAACGGTAGGTATCGAGAATGCAAGGACTAGGTTTGAAACCGCTAAGACCGACGCCAATGGCAAGATCTCATTCGGTACAAGAGACAAGGCGATGAGCAATTGCGTGCTCTACCAGCTCGTGGAGACGGATGCGCCCGAAGGCTACGCTGTGGCAAGCCCCACGTGGATCATGCTCAAGGGCAGCGCGAGCGACGATGAATACCAAGCAGCGCTTACTAAGGCAAAGAACCTCGTCGTCGACGCGGAGATCATCGGTGACGCCAAGAAGGACGAGATCTGGGTCTACGACAATCGTTTGGCGGGGTCTGCGGTCATCAAAGCGAAGAAGGTGCTCGACGGTGGCACCTTCAAGGCGAGGCAGTTCTCGTTCGCGCTCAAGAACGCCGAGGACAAAGTGTTCCAGACGGCGACCAATGACGCAGAGGGCAACGTCTCCTTCAACGTCAAGTACAACAAGGCCGGCGAGTATCGCTACACCATCTCCGAGGTCGTCCCCGAGGGTGCCGAGAACAATGTCAAGGACCACATCGCCTATGACACGACCAAACATGAGGTTAAGGTTGTCGTGACTAATGGAGAAGGAGAGCTAAGCACCGAGGTCACCTACGACAACGGCTCTACAACCCCACCGACCTTTACCAATAAGTATTCGACCACGCTTCCCGAGGCGGGCGGGGCTGGCTTGACTATGACGTATCTGGCCGGCGCTTCGATGCTGTGTTTTGCTGCGACATGGATGCATGCTCGTTGCCATCGCGATCGGGATCGAGGTGGTAGTCGTGAGTAAGATGCTTCGTCATTTGTTGAACGTTGTGGTAATAGCCATGGCTGCCGTCTTCTCTTTCGCGATTGCCCCTGGGGCGGCCCATGCTGCCGACACCGGAGCCATTACGGTGGACGGTACGGTTGCGACGCGGTATGACGCGTACCAGCTCCTTTCGGCGACCGTTGTCGACGACGCCGATACTGACCAAAAAATTGCAACTGACGTAACGTGGGCGAATGATGCCGTTCGCCAGGCCGTTCTCCCCGTGCTTCATGATGCGGGGCTCGACAGCACGGTCTCGACGGCGCAAGTGGCTGCCGAATGGATGAATGCCGACGGACACATGACGACCGCGCTGGCGGCAAAACTCGCCAGAGCGATATGCAATACCGGTGCCGTGTCTGTGGCCCTTAAGGCGGGCACGGCGGCCGAGCTGCCCTGCGGCTACTGGCTCATCGTCGCCGACGACGGCGCCGTCGCCCAGAACGAGGCCGGCACCGCGCCGATCATGGCTCTGGTCGGCGGCAGTGCGGTCGCCGTCAAGCCCAAGGCCGCGACCCCCAAGGTGGCCAAGCACGTGCTGGAGGACAGCGCCGCCGCATGGCAGAAGGCCGCCGACGCCACGGTCGCCGACGACCTCTATTGGCGCCTGTCGGCCACGGTCCCGGCCGGCCTCACGGCCTACGACACCTACGCGGTGCAGTTCGTCGACACCATGAGTGCGGGGCTCGATCCCTCCAAGGTGGCTGCGAGCATGCGCGTGTACGTGGCGGCGGGCGCGGACGGCGGCTTCGACGCCGTCGCATGTGAGGGCGGCAATGCCAGCTCGGCGCCGGCTAAAGGGTGGACAGACATAACTTCACAGTGCAAGGTCTCGGTCGAGGGCAATGCCTTCATCGTGCGCACCGGCGACCTGATCGCCGCGCTCGGCGGGGCCGACGCCTTTACCGCGGGCGCCCGCGTGGTCGCAGTGTACAACGCGCCGCTCAACAGCGCGTGCAACCACGGCATCGCGAAGGGCAACCCCAACGAGGTCTACCTGCGTTACCCGCGCTCCCCCCTCGCCGGCCAGTCCGGCGACGCCGGCTTCACCCGCACGCCGAGCGATGACGCGTGCGCCTACACCTGGGGTCTCAGTCTGATCAAGCGCTCAAGCTCAGACGATAAGCCGCTCGCGGGCGCCAAGCTGCGCATCATCGATGACCGCGGGCGCATTCTAACGACTGACGGCTCGTGGTCGACGGATGCCGACGCGTGCGTCACCACGGGCGCGGATGGCCATGTGGAATTGACCGGTGTGGACGCGGATGTCTACACCGTCGAGGAGGTCGCGGCTCCCAAGGGATACACCGCCTTTGAAGGCAAGCGTACGGTGACGGTTACGGCCGAGGGCCTGGACGTTAAACAGGTGGCGGCCGCGAAGCCCAAGGTGACCGTATCGGTCGAAAGCCCTCTGCGGGTTGATACTGCCGATGCCGGGACGGGTTTGATTGAACTTTCGGTGCTCAACACCCCAAGTAAAGAAGTAAGTCGAGGCTTTATGCCCTCGACGGGAGATAGAACGTTGGTGCTGGTGGCGGTTTTGGCTGCCATCGGAGTGGCGGCTATTGTTGCCGCGCTCGTCATCAAGCGGGGAGGAGGTCGCCGTGAAAAATAATTGTCCCCCCCCCCCTTGCTCAATGGTGTACTGCCTCCGTAACGAGTGGCGCGCAGGCCTACCGACCTGATGATCATTGGTTTTGAAAAAGTTACTAGAGAACCCTCCAAGAAAGAGGACCAAACATGAAGACAACCAAGAACATCGCCCGCCTGGTAGTAACCGCCGGACTTACTGCAGCGTTGAGCTTCGGTGGAGTTATGGCGCCCGTGAGCATGGCGTTTGCTGTTGAAGGCGCGACGACTGAGGCCAATAGCATTACCATCAGGCAAAATGCAAAAAATACGGATGCCACGAACCAGAACAAAAAGACTCAGTTTGTTGCCTATCAGATTTTTAAAGCCAAGGTGGTTGATGGAGCTGGCTCAGGCAACAAGGTCGCTTCTGATGTCGAATGGGGCGCCAATGTGACACCTGACACTCGGAACGCCATTATTGCTGCTATTCAGGGCAGCACTGGCTATGACTCCACTGATCCGAAACTTCCCACTGAAAATCCCACCGCACAGGATGTCGCCGAGTGGATGGCCGCAAATCTCCAGAGTGCTTCTGGGGTCGTGAACAATGGCGATCTGCTCGATAAGATTGCCGACTTGCTCAAGGACACTACACCCACCAAGCCAAAGGGGGCCACTAGCGCTGCTTTCGCCGCGGATGACTCGGTTTCTTTTGAGAACTCTGGCTATTATCTCTTCCTGACGGACGATAGTTCTATCGGTACGGAGAACAACTATTCCAACAAAAGGCAGACAGGCACCTCGCCGATCTTCGCTGCCGTGGGTGGTGGCGCCGTCGAGGTTGAGGAGAAGATTGGCATTCCTACGGTTACAAAGAAGATTAAAGACGACAAGCCCAGTAGCGATTGGGCCGACAAGGCTGATTCTCAGGTTGGCCAGGTTGTTCACTATCAGCTGACCGGCACCGTTGCCGAAAATGTTGCCTCGTTCGACACCTATTACTACGAGTTCCACGACGAACTCTCTGCCGGTCTAATTGCCGACGAAAAGTCGGTCAATGTTACGGTTTATGCGAATGACCACGATACGACCGGAACTGAGGTTCAACTTCCTGTTGGCGCGGTTAATTACAATACGACTGAAAACAATAATCTTCTGACGATTAAGTTTGATGATCTGAAGACTGTGACCGCCAAAGGCGGCTCCTCTGCTATTGGCATTACTAAGGACTCCAAGGTCGTCGTCACTTACACCGCAAAACTCAATCCCGCGAAGACTGAGAAGGTTACCGTTGGCGGCAGAGGTAACGACAACGAAGTTAAGCTCATCTATTCCAACAATCCCATGAGCGGAGGAAAGGGTGAGTCTGTGCCCGACACCGTTCGCGATTACACCTACGCGCTCCAGCTTGTCAAAGAGGACTTTGACGACAACAACAAGAAGCTCAAGGACGTTGAGTTTACTATCAAGGCCACGGGCGCCGATGAACTTGAATCTGGCACTGCGGGCACGCAGTTTGTTCAGGAGAACGGTTCGCTTGGCGTTACTGAACACAAGTTTAAGACCAATGGGAATGGTGAGATCAGCGTAACGGGCCTCGATGCCGGTACCTACACGGTGCACGAGGTCGAGGGCAGCAACCCTGGCTACAACACGTTGGACGACTTTACCTTCACCATTACCGCCGAAGGCCTTGGTGAACTCGAGGGCGAGACGCTCTCTGAAAACGCCGCTCCGAATACGCTGAACGTAACCGCGGGAACGAATCGCCCCACTTGGGTTACCCCGTCAGTCGACGGCGGCACCGTCACCCTTATCGTCAGGAACAAGAAGGGTTCCAACCTCCCGCTGACCGGTCTCAACGGCGTGACCTTCACTTGGATTGCTGGTGGCGCGGTGCTGTGCATTGGTGTGGCGCATCTCATTCGTAGCCGTAAGCGCGATGACGGTTCTGAGGAGTAATCGTTCGCCTCGAATATCAACACGAGACATGAAAAAGCGGGGCATCCGGTCGAATGTGATCGGGTGCCCCGCTTCGTTTGTTGGTGCAAAGTAACCTGACCCCTTTGCACCACCACAAAGGTGCCTGTCCCCTTTGTGGTGGTTAGCGGCTAAGCGGTGGGGAGTCCCGGCGTGTTAGCCGCCTGCTGCGGCTTGAGGTGGGCGTTGCGCCAGATGATTTGGATGATGTAGCCGAGTGTAAAGACGAAGGCTACGCCGCTGATGAAATCACCTACGAGGGGGATAGCCGTAAGCGCGCCCGCGGCGATGCCACCCACGGCTGCCATGGCGTAGCGGTTCTGGTTGTGTCCGACCATGCGGGCGATCGCGCATCCCGCAAAGGCGCTCGACACCAACGCGATGCCGATAACGCCGCACAAGAGGGTTCCGGCAAGTGACAGACCGGCAATCGAGATAATCAGCAGTAGGACGGCGGGGACGATAGCGACCGTGCCCAGAAGACCACTCACCCACAGGGGCGTGGGGCGCTGGTGGAGCATGCCGGCGGCACTGGCAGTCGCACGCGGAAAGACGAGCTCGAGCAGCAGGGCGACAAAGCAGGTCGAGAGCGCCGCGGCGACGATGCCGCCGATGACATCGTTAGCGGTGGAAGTATCCTCGTTCTCGGTGCGGTCGATCTTGAGCGCGCCGACCTCGGCTCCCGCGGCGCGCTCGGGGTCCTCGGAAACATGGGCGTTCACGGTGCCGGTGATGTGGGCGTTCTTGCCCAGGATGAGCTTGTCGGCCCAGACCTCGACATCGCCCTCGACGGTGCCATCGATGGTCACCGTATCGCCCGCGAGCGCTGCCGACTTGGTAGAGCCGCGCAGGGCAACCGTCTCGCCTATCGCATAGAAGCAGCTGGCGGTGCTGTCGGAATTGAGCACGACATGCTGACCGACGACCGTGACGCTGCCATCAACCGTGGTCTTGGCAATGTCGATGGTGCGCGCCGCAAGACGAACGGCGCCGCCCACCGTGCAGTCGCGAATTGAGAGGGTATCGCCCGCGGCGATGATATCGCGGTCGATGGAGGTGTCGTCCAGGTTGAGGCTCTGACCTGCCCAGTACAGGTCACCTTCGACGCCGGACGGATTGGCGTCATTGTCGGTCGCAAGTACGTTGCCTGCGGTGTCCGTGCCGGCGAACGACGCCGTGGGAAGCGCGATGACCGCCAGTACGATGAGTGCAAATAGGATGGTGATGCGGCCCCACGCTTTACGGCGCTGGGTCGACGGGAATTGATTGTGGGGCATAGTGAATCCTTCGTCAGATGCTCGATATGCACCTAACAGGGTACCCAACGCGTGGGCGCTCTAAAAGAACCTCTCGGTTGCATTTCGAAGGATGAGCCCGCGCAATCTACTTTTTGTGGTGCAAAAAGCGCGCGATGTCCTCTTCGGTGGGGCTTTTGATGTCAAAGCGCAGCGAGAGCCAGCGCAGACCCATGGTCACGACAACGCATACGACCAGCGCGGCGACATTGCTCATAATGCCGCTCATAACGAGACACACATAGCTTGTCGATCCGGCGATGGCGGCGATGGCATAAAAGTTAGTACGTTGGAAAATGCCCGGAACCACGCCCATAAAGCCATCGCGCAACATGCCGCCGCCCACCGCGGTGAAAAAGCCCATCATGATGCACACCGCCGGCGCAAAGCCGTAGACCAGCGCCTTGTCTGCTCCAGTGGCGGCGTAGATGCCGACCGAGATGATGTCGAGCAGGGGAATGAGTTTTTCGGGCTTGTCGACGATTGCCGGGAAAATATAGATGATGGCTGCCGTGGCAATGGAAAGCGGCAGCGCCATTGGCTGGTTGAGGATGTAGACGTTGCCGACCTGGAGTGTCATATCGCGCAAAAGACCACCGCCCAGGCCGCAGACCACGGCGAGTGCGACCGCGCCCACCAGGTCAAGCTTATGCTCGCGCGCGACCAACACGCCCGAGATTGATGCCGCGACAACAGCGAACATCTCAAGCCAAAATGGGATAGCGACCATGGCATCCGAAGCGTGTGAAGTAACGGTCATAGCGGCGACAGCGGGCAAGATGGAATCCTTTGAGTTGCAGGTTTGGACAATGCCCGTACATAGTACATGGTTGGCGGCGATTGCGACCCTATTGCTCGGCAAACGGTAGGGGTTGGGTGCGGTCATAGGTTCCAAACATGTATACCAGCCTCCAAAGATGTCGAAAAATGTCGTTTTTGGCGGATGATGTACATGTTTTGGCGCGCGCCGAGCGGGCGACGTTACTCGGAGGGCGTCTCTATGTCCTTCGTGCCCTTCCAGTTGCGGATAAGTGCCTTTCGCAGTTCGTTTTGCTTTCGCTGATACTCGGCATCCGTGCAGCGGGGCATACCGAGTGCTTCGCGGATATTGTTCATGGCACGGTGAAAAGCGAGTTGACTGGCAAATTGCGCTGAGGTGAGTGTGACAATGCGATAACCCATTTGGGCGAGCACAGCTTCGCGTTCCGCATCTGCTCCCTTACGGCCAGTCTCGTCGTGAAAGCCACCCTTATATTCGATGCCGAGCTCTCTGCGCTTATAGGTAATGAGGGCATCGATTTTGAGTGTTCGGGCTTTGGTGCAATGCCAAAGACGTTGAGGGATCTCGAGCGGTCGGTTGAGCTCGATGCCTCGAATGCCAACGCCGCCTTCGCTTGTTGGAAGTGAAAGTGCGATTGCCGATGCAGCCTCCATAGGCGAGACCGGGTGGTCGTAGACATGTCTGAGCGCGAGTCGCGCGCGTGTGGCACCGGGTTTGCCAGGGTGTTGATCGAGCAGTTCGACAATTTCGTCCTTGGAGGTGGTTGCTGGTTGCTCGGTATAAGGGTCAGAGGGATTAAGGCCCATGCGATAGTCGCCGCAAACTTCGTAGCCATACTCGAGGTATTCGATTCTATCCATCCACTCGGCGGCGAGCACGAAGGTGAAGGCTTCGTCGGTGATAAAGATGCCGGGCGTAAGCTCGTCAATATGGCCATAGGGTAGGCTTTGGCCGAGAACATGGCAAGTGACGCCGTTGGTGCGAATTCGCTCGAAAGCAAACACTACGGAGATATCGATAGTCTTGAACATATCGGGCGGAATGCCGCAGTCGGTGAGGGCCTGTCGTATGCGCGCGATGCGTTGCTGGGTGGAGAGACCTCTTGCGCCTATCTGGTAGTCGTGTTGCGCGACCGCTTGAACCCGGCCTTGCGGCGCGTGATGGACGAGCCATGCAGTTTTATGCGAAATGAGAACAGGGGTATCCATTGGGGACCTCTCGCTCTGAGTCGATACCCAACTCTTATGTCCGTTGAGGTGGGGAAATATACCGAATGCGAGTAAGCCGACTCATGCACGGCGTGTGTCATATACAAACGTGTACACCACCCTCCAAAAACGACATTTTTTGACATCTTTGGAGGGTGATGTACATGTTTGGGATGTTGGGTTGGGATTGAACGTGATGGGGGTGTGGGTTGAAGAGGAGGGATGTCCAAATTTTGAGCGGAGCTCAAAATTTATTCGGTCGGCTTGCGCCGACCGCGCTGCGCTAAAAACGTGCCACTGGCGCGTTTTCTTTACGCTCCGCGTCCTGACGGGTTCGAATCCCTCCTCCTCCGCCGTATTTGCTTGTAAGGGACTCTAAACAAAAAAGCCCCCGTTTTCGGGAGCTTTCTCAACCAAAATGGCGGAGGAGGAGGGATTCGAACCCTCGTGACCTTATACAGGCCAAACGGTTTTCGAGACCGCCGCATTCAACCACTCTGCCACCCCTCCGCGTGGGGTAAAAACAAAGCAGGCTCGAAGGCCTGCTTTGGAATTAACTGGCGGAGAGTCAGGGATTTGAACCCTGGAGACGCTTTTGACGCCTACACGATTTCCAATCGTGCTCCTTCGGCCACTCGGACAACTCTCCGTTAAATGCGAAAGTCAGTATACACGAGGAATCGCAAAGTGCAAACAGAAAAGTTGGCATTTTTTAAAACGCTTGGCCGTGCTTGGCGCTGCAGTGGGGCTTGAGGTCCCAAAAAACGGCTTCCGACCAGCGTGGTTGATCAACTCAATTGTTCAAAAAAGGGTATTCATAAGCGACTTGGCAATGAATTTAAAAATCTTTGGGTGGTGCTGTGGGCCACTGGTATGCATTTTGCGACCACAGCCTTGTGCCCGCTGACCTGCGGCTTGGCTCAACTTGTCCCCACGGCACCGTATCTTGAACACAGATCCGTCAAGCATTTGGTCAGCATTTGGTTGGAATGCGCATGAAGTGCCGTGTGAGCATGGACATATGTGGAGGTCATGAGGTTGTAGCTGCATATTCTTGCAGCCTAGGAGGTTGAAAGATATTATTACCAAGTCTTTTCCTGCTTCAGGCGCACCTTCACGACCTGAAGCCACATTTGCCCAGAGGAGGTGACAATATGAAGGCTTATGAACTGCTGTTCTTTGTTGACCCGTCGCTCGACCCCGAGACTCGTCTCGCTGTTATGAAGCGTATCGATACCACGATCGCTGAGGGCGCTGGCAAGGTCGACTCCGTTGACGAGTGGGGCAAGCGCAAGCTCGCCTACGAGATCAACGACCTCACCGATGGTGACTACACCCTCATCAACTTCCACGCAGATCCTACCCAGATCGCCGAGCTTGATCGCGTCCTGCGCATCACCGACGCTGTGGTCCGCCACATGATCGTCCGTCGCGACGACCAGGAGTAAGACTGTCGTTTTGGACTGGGCTTGTGCCCCAAGAGGAAGTAGTGAGTTATGAGCATCAATCGAGTGAACATCACCGGTAACCTCACCCGCGATCCCGAGCTGCGCGCCACCGCCGGCGGAACCCAGGTTCTGTCCTTTGGCGTCGCCGTGAACGATCGTCGCCGCAACGCGCAGACTGGCGAGTGGGAGGACTATCCCAACTTTGTCGACTGCACCATGTTCGGCACCCGCGCCGAGGCCGTGAGCCGTTTCCTGGCAAAGGGAAACAAGGTCGCGATCGAGGGCAAGCTGCGCTACAGCTCTTGGGAGCGCGACGGCCAGCGCCGGAGCAAGCTTGAGGTCATCGTCGATGAGATCGAGTTTATGAGCTCCCGTGGTGGCCAGGGTGGCTACGACCAGGGCGGTTACGCCCCCGCAGCTCCCGCGCCCGCAGCACGTCCTGCCGCACCGGTGGCTACGCCGCCCGCGGTCGACGTCTACGATGAGGACATCCCGTTCTAAGGGTTGTTCACCTATTTTTGAGTGAGAGGCGGCTTCGGTTCGCCGAAGTTGCCAAACGAAAGGTATTTTGACATGGCTAATGATTTTTCTGCACGTCAGCCGCGTCGTAAGTACTGCCAGTTCTGCAAGGAGAACACTGAGTTCATCGACTATAAGGACACTCAGCTTCTCCGTAAGTACATGACCGACCGTGGCAAGATTAAGCCCCGTCGCGTCACTGGCGCTTGCACGCAGCATCAGCATGACATCGCCAACGCCATCAAGCGCGCCCGCGAGATGGCTCTCCTGCCGTACACCGTCCCCGTGGTTTCCTCTCGTGGCAACCGCGACCGCGGCTAAGAAGGGAGACGCATCATGAAGGTTATTCTTCTCGATGAGATCAAGGGCAAGGGCGGCGAGGGTGACGTCGTAGAGGTCGCTCAGGGTTACGCTGAGAACTTCCTGTTCCCCAAGAAGCTCGCTGTTGCCGCCACCAAGGGCAATCTCAAGCAGCTTGACGAGCGTCGCAACAACATCGCCAAGCGCGAGGCCGTCCGTCTGGCTACCGCCAACGAGACCAAGGCTGCCTTCGAGGGCAAGACGGTCACCGTTGACGTCAAGGTCGGCGACGAGGGCATCCTCTTTGGCTCCGTTACCGCCGCTATGATCGCTGACGCCATCAAGGCTCAGCTCGGTATGGACATCGACCGCAAGCGCGTCGAGCTCGGTAAGCCCATCAAGGTTGCCGGTGCCCACACCGTTGCCATCTCGCTGTACCGCGAGATCAAGGCCGAGGTTGTCGTTCTCGTCGGCGTTACCGCCGAGGAGCTCGCTGCCGAGGCTGAGGTCGAGGAGGCCGCTGAGGTCGCCGAGGCCGAGACCGCCGAGGTCGAGACTGAGGCTGCTGCCGAGTAGCATTTGCTGCAACACAACAATCTTGTTCTAAGAAGGGCGCTCTGGGAAACCAGGGCGCCCTTTTGTTTTTTGCGCTGAGTGAGTGTCATGGTGAACGTTGCGTCGAAGTCCTATATACAGGACCGTTCATCCGTTTGGTTCGGTGATGATTGGCGGCGCGCGGCGCGTTTTGGGACCGTGGCTGATACTATGGATGCTCGCAAGCGATATGAATGAGGATGCTCATGGCATATGACGATAGGGAGACCGGGCTGACGGTTGAGGACCGCGGCTCCAAGTTGGGTCTTCCCCAAAACCAAGATGCAGAGGCCAATGTACTGGCCGCTATGCTGCTATCGCCCGAGGTGGTCGAAGAGGCCCAGGTCGAGCTGCAGCCCGATGACTTCTACCGGCCTATTCATAAGACCATCTACACCGCGATGGTCGATATGTACAACAGCCGCATTCCCATCGACTCTATCTCGCTGATCGATTACCTGCGCAGCATCAACAAGCTCGATGCCGTGGGCGGCGAGGCCTACATTTTGGAGCTGATGGGTCAGACCCTGTCGCTCGTGAACTGGCAGCACCATGCCGCCATCGTCCGTCGCGACTCGATGCTGCGCGAGCTGATCGGTGCCACCAACGAGATCAACGCGCTGGCCTATAACGCCCCTACCGACACCAAGGAGGTCGTGGAGCTGGCCGAGAGCAAGCTGCTCAAGGTCACGGCACGCGAGGTCAAGTCGAGCTACAAGACGTTGACCGAGTTTATGGTCGAGGCCTATAACGAGGCCGAGGAAGTGTGCCAGGCCGGTGGCCAGGCTGCGGGCGTGCCCACGGGCTTCCCGTCGCTCGACCGCATGCTCATGGGTTTCCGCGAGGGTCAGCTCATCATTATCGGCGCTCGCCCTGCTGTGGGTAAGACGTCGTTCGCCCTGAATCTGGCGCTCAACGCTGCCGCTGCCGGTTATACCGTCGGCTTCTTCTCGCTGGAGATGTCGGGTAAGGAAATTGCCCAGCGTCTGATTTGCGCCTATGCGATGATCTCGATCAGCGACTTCCGCATGGGCCGCATTAGCCCCGAGCAGTGGGCCAATATCAACGAGGCCACGCAGACCTTGTCCAAGCTCGATATTTTGATTGACGATACGCCCGGCACCACAGTGACTGAGATCCGCGCCAAGAGCCGCCGCATGCTCCACAACAAGGAGAAGGCCATCATCATCCTGGACTACCTGCAGCTGGTGAGTCCTCCGCCGGGACGTCGTTCCGAGAGCCGCACCGTCGAGGTCTCCGAGATGTCGCGAGGTCTGAAGATTATGGCCAAGGAGCTCAAGATTCCGCTGATCGCGCTGTCGCAGCTGTCGCGTCAGGTTGAATCCCGTACCGGCAAGCGCCCGCAGCTGTCCGACCTGCGTGAATCGGGCTCCATCGAGCAGGACGCCGATATCGTTATGTTCTTGGACCGATCCGCCGACGAGGCCGAGGCCTCGCGTGACGATCGACCCGACGAGGGCGTTACGCGTATCGTCGTGGCCAAGAACCGTTCGGGCCCGATCGGTGACGTCGACCTGATGTTCCTGCCGGCATCCACCAAGTTCTATGAGCTTGATGGGGCGCATACCGAGGAGTAGGACAGGCGCCCGTTGCACGGGTATACTGGGAATGTTTTGTGCTTCTGCGTGCCGGCGTGGCACGTAGACAGTCCATGAATGTAAGGAGTAAACATGCCGTCAACCGTTTTGGTCGGTGCCCAGTGGGGCGATGAGGGCAAGGGTAAGATTTGCGACCTGGTCGCCGGCGACTTCGATGCCGTCGTGCGCTATTCGGGTGGTAATAACGCCGGCCACACCATCGTCGTCAACGGCAAGAAGTACGGCCTGCACCAGGTGCCCTCCGGCATCATGTATTCCGACCATGTGTCGGTGATCGGTAACGGCTGCGTCGTCAACCCCAAGGTTGTCCTTGAGGAGATTGACATGTTCGAGGCCGACGGCATCACCACCAAGAACCTCAAGATCAGTGGCAACGCGCACATCATCATGCCGTACCACATCGATCTGGATGGTGCTTTTGAGCAGAAGCTCGGCAAGAAGAACATCGGTACCACCAAGCGCGGCATCGGTCCGTGCTACCAGGACAAGATGGCCCGCATCGGCCTGCGCATGCAGGACATGCTGGACGAGGCGCTGTTCCGCGACAAGCTGGAGACCGCTCTTGCCCGCGTGAATCCCGAGCTCGAGCTCATCTACCACCTTCCCACCTACACCGTGGACCAGATCTGCGACGAGTACCTGCCCATGGCCGAGCGCCTGCGCCCCTACATCACCGAGACGAGCCTGCTGCTCAACAACATGATCGACGAGGGCAAGGACCTGCTGTTCGAGGGCGCCCAGGCGACGCTGCTCGACATCGACCACGGCACCTATCCGTACGTGACGTCTTCTAACTGCACCGCTGGCGGCGCCATCACCGGCTCCGGCGTCGGTATGAAGAATGTCGACCGCGTGCTGGGCGTCATGAAGGCCTATATCACCCGCGTCGGTTCGGGCCCCATGCCCACCGAGCTTTCCTATGAGTCCGAGGCCGGCCACACGCTGACCGAGGAAGGCTATGAGTACGGCGTGACCACCGGTCGCCGTCGTCGTTGTGGCTGGTTCGACGGCCCTATTGCCAACTATGCCTCGCGCGTCAACGGTCTCACCGATATCGCCCTGACCAAGCTCGACGTGCTTTCGGCCTTCGACACCATCAAGGTGTGCGTGGCCTACGACGTCGACGGCGAGCGTTACACGAGCGTGCCCGAGCATCAGGTGCGCTTTGAGCAGGCCAAGCCCATCTACGAGGAGCTCCCTGGCTGGAAGTGCGATATCACCGGTTGCCGCAGCTTTGACGAGCTGCCGCAGGAGGCTCAGGACTACGTGGCGTTTATCGAGGATCTGGCACACACCCGCGTGACGTTCATTGGCGTCGGCGCCGATCGCGAACAGATCATCAACCGATTCTGGAAGTAATCGGTACTATTCGGTTATTGCGATATACCCCTTTGCAGCCCAAGCGGGCGGCCGAGGGGTATATTTGCTTTGTAATGGGTCCGCATGGTTGGCGGGCCGTTCATCCATAGAGGAGGCACCCTTGAAGGCGGACACTCAAACCATCGACATCCTGTTGTTGGGCAGCGGCGGCCGCGAGCACGCTTTGGCAGCTAAGCTCGCAGCATCACCGCGCGCCGGCAAGCTCTACATTGCGCCGGGTAACGGCGGCACCGCGAGCTGCGGCGAGAACGTGGTTCTCGACGATTGCGATCCTGCGGCCGTGGCGGCGTTTGCCCAGAGCCATGGATGCGGACTCGTGGTGATTGGCCCCGAGGCTCCGCTCGTGGCGGGCGTGGCCGACGCCGTGCGCGCGGCGGGTATTCCCTGCTTTGGTCCGGGTGCCGAGGGTGCCCAGATGGAGGGCTCCAAGCTATTCTCCAAGCAGCTCATGGAGCGTGCCGGCATTCCGACGGCCGCCTATGGCTCGTTTACTGACGAGGCTTCGGCTCTCGCCTATGTGCGTGAGCAGGGTGCCCCGCTGGTCGTGAAGGCTGACGGCCTGGCCGCAGGCAAGGGCGTTATCGTGGCGACTGAGCTCGAGCAGGCCGAAGAGGCCGTGCGCGAGTGCTTTGGCGGCACCTTTGGCGATGCCGGCAACACCGTGGTTATCGAGGAGATGCTCGTTGGTCCCGAGTGCTCGCTGCTCGCCTTTACCGACGGCAAGACCGTGCGCCCCATGGCCACCTCGCAGGACCACAAGCGCGCCCTCGAGGGCGACAAGGGCCCCAACACCGGCGGCATGGGCGTCTACAGCCCGGTGCCCATCGTGACCGACGAGGAGCACGCCACCATGGTGAAGGTCATGGAGCAGACCGTTGCCGAGCTTGCTGCCGAGGGCATTGACTACCGCGGCTGCCTGTATGGCGGCTTTATGCTCACGCCTGCCGGCCCCAAGGTGCTGGAGTTCAATGCCCGCTTTGGCGACCCCGAGACGCAGGTCGTGCTGCCGCGCCTTAAGAACGACCTGGTTGAGGTCATGCTGGCCTGCGCCAACTGCGAGCTCGATCAGATTGAGCTCGACTGGCGTGACGAGTGGGCTGTGGCCGTTGTCCTGACGAGCGCGGGCTATCCCGGCAGCTACGAGAAGGGCAAGGTCATCACCGGTATCGCCGACGCCGAGGCCATGGAGAACGTGACCGTGTACCACGCGGGCACTGCCATGGTGGACGGCCAGCTCGTGACCAATGGTGGCCGCGTGCTTGCCGTGACCGCTCTGGGCGACACGTTCGAGAACGCTCGCAACCTTGCTTACGATGCCTGCGAGAAGATTGATTTTGAGGGCAAGACCCTGCGTCACGACATCGGCCTGCGCGCGCTGCGCGGCCGCGACGCCTGGGATGCCTAAAATCCGAGAGGAATGAGACGGATGGACGAGAAGAACGAAGAGCTCGTGGACGCGCAGATCGTCGAAGAGGACAGCCGCATGTATGGGCACGCCGAGGGCGAGCCTGGTGGCGAGGTCGCTGACGAGCCGGCGCTGGTGCTGGGCGACGACGACCCACACGATGCCGAGCTGCACGAGAAGATTCTTTCGGAGGAGTGCGCCTGGAAGGGCAAGATCCTCGACGTCCACCGTCTTGAGGTTGAGCTGCCCAACGGTCGCCGCAGCGCCCGTGATATCGTTCGCCATCCGGGTGCTGCGGCCGTTGTGGCGCTGACCGAGAGCGGCAAGATCGTACTGGTGCGTCAGTACCGCACCGCTATCGACCGCGTGACGGTCGAGATTCCCGCCGGCAAGCTCGATCCAGGCGAGGACCCGCTCGATTGCGCCAAGCGCGAACTGCATGAGGAGACGGGCTTTAGGGCTGGTCGTATTCGCTTTTTGACGTCGATTGTCACGTCCTGCGGCTTCTGCGATGAGATCATTCATATCTACCTGGCCACCAAGCTCGAGTTCGACGCGCCCAACCCCGACGATGACGAGTTTGTCAACGTGGACCTGGTGCCGCTGCACGAGCTGATCGACGCCGTGCTCGACGGCAAGATCGAAGACGCCAAGACCGTCGTGGGCGCCTTGGCCTGCGATAGCATCGCGCACCGCTTGGGCGGAGCGGAGCTCTAGGTTACGCGGTTTTACCAAACCGCGTAACGAGTCGACGCTGCAAACGCCCCTAAGCGGCAATCTGCCTTTCAATCGTCGCTCGCGTACCGAAGTACGCGTCGCTCCTCTTTCAAGGCACCTTGCTCGCTTAGGGACGTTTTCGCTGACGCTGCCAGAACATCGGCGTTATGCTTGTTGGGACGCTTTGTTTTCAGCCTGACCGGTTCAACCGGATTTCTCACGCTATTTATTTCTCTTCGAGGATTGCATGTTTAAAAGGTTTCTCTCGTATTACGAGCCCCAGATGGGGCTTTTTGTTGCTGATACTGTTTGTGCTCTGGTGCTTGCCGCCATTGACCTGGCGTTCCCCATTATCCTGCGCAATCTGACCGGTGGGCTGTTTACCCGGGGTCAGGCTGCCATTATGCAGGCGCTCGGTATGATCGCGGTGGGTTTGGTGCTGATGTATGTCATCCGTTGCGCCTGCCGCTATTTTGTGAGCTATTGGGGCCACGTGATGGGCGCGCGCATGGAGTCCAAGATGCGCGAGGACCTGTTCGACCAGTATGAGCGCTTTAGCTTTGCATATTTCGACCGCAACAGCTCGGGTGACATGATGAGCCGCGTGGTCAACGACCTGTTCGATATCTGCGAGGCGGCGCATCACGTGCCCGAGTGGATCATCATCTGCGGCATCGAGATTATCGGCTCGTTTGTGATCCTCTTTACCATCGCCCCGGTGCTGGCGCTTGCCATGGCTGTGGTGACGGCAGCGTTTGCGGTCATCATGTTTTGGCAGAACATGCGCATGCGCGAGGTCTTTAGCGACAATCGCAAAAAAATCAGCGGCATCAATGCGCAGCTGCAGGATTCGCTGGCGGGCATGCGCGTGGTCAAGAGCTTTGCCAATGAGGAGACCGAGCGCTCTAAGTTCCGCGCCTCCAACAATCGCTACCTTTCGTCCAAGGAAAACATGTATCACGCCATGGGCGTCTATACCGCGACGTATGGCCTGCTCTCGGGCGTGCTGTACGTGATCGTGGTGCTGCTGGGTGGTTGGCTCGTTGCCCAGGGTCAGCTGCAGGCGGTCGATATGGCAACCTTCGCGCTCTACATTTCGCTGTTCTGCACGCCGCTCGAGACACTCGTCAATTCGGCCGAAATGTATCAGAAGGCCATCGCTGGCTTTAAGCGTATGGACGAGGTGCTCTCGACCGCGCCGGATATCCAGGACAAGCCGGACGCCACGGATCTGCAGGTGACCGCCGGCGCCGTGGATTATCACGACGTGTGCTTTAACTACGAGGACGTTGAGCTGGGCGAGGGTGATGCCGAAGAGCGTCCCGTTATCGACCATATGAATCTGTCCATCAAGCCCGGGCAGACCATCGCTTTGGTTGGCCCTTCGGGCGGTGGCAAGTCCACGACCTGTTCGCTGCTGCCACGCTTTTATGACGTGGCTGCCGGATCCATTAGCATCGACGGCCAGGACGTGCGCGATGTGACGCAGCAGAGCCTGCGCCGCGCCATCGGCCTGGTGCAGCAGGATGTCTACCTGTTTGACGGAACAATCGGCGAGAACATCGCCTACGGCAAGCCGGGCGCTACGGCAGAAGAGATCGCCGAGGCCGCCCGTCGCGCCAACATCGATGCCTTTATCGAGTCGCTTCCACAGGGCTATGACACGGTCGTGGGCGAGCGCGGCAGCCGTCTTTCGGGCGGACAGAAGCAGCGCGTCGCCATTGCGCGCGTATTTCTCAAGAACCCCAAGATCCTTATTTTGGATGAGGCGACGAGTGCTTTGGATAACGAGAGCGAGGAAGCGGTACAGGAGTCGCTCGAAGAGCTGGCACGCGGCCGTACCACAATCATCATCGCCCACCGTCTCTCGACTATTAAGCATGCCGATGAGATTGCGACCGTTGAGCATGGTCGCGTTGTGGAGCGTGGCACGCACGAGGAGCTTCTCGCCCGTGGCGGCACCTATGCCCGTTACTATCGAATGCAGTTCGAAGGTGCGCGTGCGCACGAGCTCGACTGATTGATATGACAGGAAGTTTATGGCTGACAAGAACCCTTTGACTCCGGAAGAAGTGACGGAGTTATTCTCCGAAATCGATGCATCCGGTGTCTTGGATCCCACGCTTGCCAAAAAGCGCACCGAGCGCATGCGTGAGAAGGAGGCTGCGGCCAAGCGCGGTGACAAAGCGGCGCTAGCGCAGCTGCGCAGCGAGGACCGCGCGAGCCAGGCAAAACATATCGACCCGCTGTCCGAGGACGACCCTTCGGGCTCGCAGGTGAGCCATACCATTACGAAGACTGCCATGGCCGTGGTCATTGGCATCTTGGTGCTGATTGTGGGCATGCAGATTGGCTACGGCGTGATGCGACGCCTGAACACCGCCAACCTGTCCGAGAGCGTTTCGGTGGATACCGTTTCGACGGCGCTGAAGGGCGGCCTTGAGTGGGGCAACGGCTTTACGCAGTTCCCGCTCGACTTTACCGTCGATGAAGCTGATGAGCGTACGGGCACGGTCGAGGTGACGGTGTTGGACACATCGTCTGCCAACGAGCTCGAGCTGCTGTCCAACGGGCAGATTCAGGCCGCTGCGCTTGCGACCAACGCGCTGCTCAACGATAAGATCGACCGCGTGGTGTATAACGTTCACGCCTATATCGACGAGGATAGCAACATTCAGCACGATTCCTTCTTTGGCATGTTTCCCGCGCGGGGTCATCAGAGCGCCATTTTGACGTTTGTGTGGACCAAGAGCTCATCCAACGCCACGAGTATCGACTGGAAGATGCGCATCGTAAGCATGGACGACACCATTGCCGAGCGCATTCAAAAACAGGTGAACTCGGTTTCGTCGCTGATCGAGGACCCGGTGGTGAGCCAGACCAAGATTGACGAGGAAAAGGCCGAACGTGACCTGGAGCATCGTCTGCATGGCCGCGAGATTTTCCGCGGCGGCAAGCCCGATCGCTCACCGTCCGATCTGCTGGAACAGGACAAGCAAAAGTAAGAGGCCATTATCCCGCGTGAGCCACAAGCCCACGCGGGATAATTTTTCTGGGACGGGGATTAAATAATCATTATGCATAGAAAGTCATAATTATCATTTCGTAAACATTTCGATGAAATTAACGCCATGAGGCATGCTTGCGGTTACAATACCGCGAGGCCTAACTACACACCTTTAAGCCGGTCCTGTGAGACCGGGAAGGAGAATTATGGCGAACAACCATACCGCGGGCGCTGCCGCCCGCACCTTCGCGCCCAGCGAGCTTTGCCAGCGTATGCTGGCCAAAACCAGCAAGGGCACCTGCGGTCCCTGTATCCTGTATCTTGAGGATGGGACCATTTTTTATGGACGTGCATGCGGCGCCGAGGGCACCGCGACCGGCGAAGTCTGCTTCAACACCTCGCTCGAGGGCTACTTTGAGGTCATGACCGACCCGAGTTATGCCGGCCAAATTGTAACCATGACCTATCCGCAGATCGGCAATTACGGTATCGACGAGACCGATGTCCAGTCGGCCTTCCCCGGCGACGCCGTGCGCCCTGCGAGCGCTCCGGCTATGCGCGGCATGATCGTTCGCGATATGTGCGCCACGCCTTCTAACTGGCGCTCGGCCGTCAGCGTGCCGGAGTACCTGCGCGCTCACGGCATCGTCGCTATCGAGGGTATCGACACCCGCGCTCTGGTGCGCCATCTGCGCGACAATGGTTCCAAGATGGGCATTATCTCGACCGAGATCTTCGACGTCGACGAGCTTGCCGAGCGCTTGTCCGCTGCGCCCACGCTGGTAGGCGAGAACCTGGTCAAGACCGTAAGTTGCCCCGCGCCTCACGAGTTTGTGGCCGCCGACCTGCCTGCCACGCATGACTTTGCGCTTGCGGCTGCCGCTCCTGCCCGTCACAAAGTGGTCGCCTACGACTGCGGTGTGAAGCGCGGTATTCTGGAGGGCCTGGTCCGTGCCGGCTGCGATCTCACCGTCGTGCCGTGGGATACGCCCGCGAGTGAGGTGCTCGACATGAATCCCGATGGCGTCTTTTTGTCCAACGGCCCCGGCGACCCCGATGCCGTGGTGGAGACCTATGAGCAGGTACAGCAGCTGATCGGCAAGGTGCCGGTCTTTGGCATTTGCCTCGGTCACCAGATGATCAGCCTGGCCTGCGGCGCCCAAATGGAAAAGCTTAAATTCGGTCACCGTGGCGGTAACCAGCCGGTTATGAATCTGGTGAGCCGTCGCGTGGAGATCACCGCGCAAAACCACGGCTTTGGCCTGCTGTTCCCCAGTCTGGGCAAACTGATTCCGGAGCTTTCCGGCGGCGAAACCGAGCATGCGGCCGACGGTGACCTGCGCGCCTGGGTGCGTCGCGGCATCGCGCCGGTCGTGATGAACGAGCGCTTTGGTCGCATTCGCCTGACACATGTGAACCTCAACGACGGCACCGCCGAGGGCATCCAGCTGCTCGACGCCCCGTGTTTCTCGGTCCAGTACCACCCCGAGGCTTCGCCTGGCCCCACCGATGCCCACTATCTCTTTACCGCCTTTACGCGACTCATGGACGGCGAGGAGAACTACCTGGACATCGACACCGCGAAGGACCGCCTCGCCGGCTGGAATTTCGCCGAGTCCGAGAACGCTGCGACCGAGGAGAACTAACATGCCTAAACGTACTGACATCAAGCGCATCCTCGTTATTGGTTCGGGCCCTATCGTCATTGGCCAGGCCTGTGAGTTCGACTACTCCGGCGCACAGGCCTGCAAGGTGCTCAAGGAGGATGGCTTTGAGGTCATCCTGGTCAACTCCAATCCGGCGACCATCATGACCGACCCGGGTCTTGCCGACCGCACCTATGTCGAGCCCATCACCGCCGAGTTTATCGAGCGCGTAATCAAGAAAGAGCGCCCGGACGCGCTGCTGCCCACGCTGGGCGGCCAGACCGGTCTGAACGCCGCCGTCGAGCTGGCAAAGGACGGCACGCTCGACAAGTACGGCGTCGAGATGATCGGCTGCGACCTGGCCGCTATCGAGCGCGGCGAGGACCGCAAACTCTTTAACGAGGCCATGGCCGAGATCGGCCTGGAGGTTGCGCGCTCGGGCTATGCCTACAGCGTGGCCGACGCCGAGGCTATCGCCGAGCGCGTGGGATATCCCTGCGTACTGCGCCCGAGCTTTACCCTCGGTGGCGCCGGCGGCGGCATCGCGCATACCCACGAGGAGCTCGTCTCCATCGTGAGCCAGGGCCTTGAGCTCTCGCCTGCCCATGAGGTGCTGGTCGAGGAGTCCATCGAGGGTTGGAAAGAGTATGAGATGGAGGTCATGCGTGACCACGCCGGCAACGGCATCATCGTGTGCTCCATCGAGAACCTCGACCCCATGGGCGTGCATACCGGCGACTCCATCACCGTGGCGCCGGCGCAGACCCTCTCCGACCTGGAGTATCAGCGCATGCGTGTCGCCTCGCTCGCCATCTTGGAGAAGATCGGCGTCGAGACCGGCGGCTCCAACGTGCAGTTTGCCGTGAACCCCCAGACCGGCCGCCTGATCGTCATCGAGATGAACCCGCGCGTGAGCCGCTCGTCCGCGCTGGCCTCCAAGGCCACGGGTTTCCCCATCGCCAAGGCCGCCGCTCGCCTGGCCGTGGGCTACACGCTCGACGAGATCGTCAACGACATCACCAAGGCCACGCCCGCCTGCTTTGAGCCCACGATCGACTACTGCGTGGTCAAGGTGCCGCGCTTTGCCTTTGAGAAGTTCAAGGGCACCGACCCCACGCTCACCACGCGCATGAAGGCCGTGGGCGAGATTATGGCGATCGGCCGCACCTTTGAGGAGGCCTTTGGCAAGGCTATGCGCTCGCTGGAGGATGGACACCAGGGCATTTGCGCTGGCGGCAAGGAGGGTGCCGATAAACTGAGCGACGATGAACTCGCCCAGGCCGTGGGTACCCCGACCGAGCACCGCATCTTCTTTGTGGTCGAGGCCCTGCGCCGCGGCTGGGATGTTGCGCGCATCCACGCCATTTGCGGTATCGATCCGTGGTATCTCAATCGCATCAACGATATGGTGCAGGTCCAGGAGAGCATCCGCGGCCTGCGTGTGGAGGATATCGACGCCGACGCGATGCGCCTGCTCAAGCAGTACGGCACGAGCGACGCCGAGATCGCCGCGCTGACCGGCTCGGACGAGCGCTTTGTTCGCGCTTATCGCAAGGGCCTGGGCGTGGTTCCCAGCATGAAGACGGTCGATACCTGCGCCGCCGAGTTCTCGAGCGCCACGGAGTACCATTACAAGACGTACGAGAACATCTACCGCACGAGCCCGGATGCCAAGAAGTGCGTGGCTCCCGACGAGACCACGCCGGCGGACAAGCCCAAGGCGATGATCCTGGGCGCCGGTCCCAACCGCATTGGCCAGGGTATCGAGTTCGATTACTGTTGCGTGCACGCGAGCTACGCGCTGGCGGCCCGCGGCTTCGAGACCATCATGGTCAACTGCAATCCCGAGACCGTCTCGACCGACTATGACACGTCCGACCGCCTGTACTTTGAGCCGCTCACCTACGAGGACGTCATGGACGTTATCGATGTTGAGCGCCCCGACGGCGTCGTGGTGACGCTCGGCGGCCAGACTCCGCTTAAGCTGGCGCGCATGCTCGAGGAGAGCGGCGTGAACATCATGGGCACCAAGCCCGATGCCATCGACTTTGCCGAGGACCGCGAGCGCTTTGCCGCCCTGCTCGACAAGCTGGGCATTATGTATCCGCCGGCGGGCCAGGCAACCTCGTTTGAGGAGGCCGAGGCCGTGGCCGCGCATATTGGCTACCCGCTGCTGGTGCGTCCGAGCTACGTGCTGGGCGGCCGCGGCATGATGATCGCCTACGATGCCGAGCATCTGCGCGATTACATGGCCGAGGCTGCGCGCATTAGCCCCGACTACCCGGTGTATCTGGATCGCTTCCTGGAGGGTGCGATCGAGTCCGATGTCGACGCCCTGTGCGATGGCGAAGAGGTCTACATCGGCGGCATTCTGGAGCATATCGAGGAGGCCGGTATTCACTCCGGCGACTCTGCGACCTGCATCCCGCCGTTCAGCTTTAGCGAGAGCCTGCAGGCAAAGCTCCGCGAGACCACGCGCCGCATCGCGATGGCGCTGGGCGTACGCGGCCTGGTCAATGTGCAGTATGCCATCAAGGGCGAGACCGTCTACGTGATCGAGGCAAACCCGCGCGCGAGCCGCACTGTGCCGTTTATCTCCAAGGCCACCGGCGTGCCGCTGGCCAAGTGCGTGGCGCGCATCATGGCGGGCGATTCCATCGCCAGCCTGGGCCTGCCGAGCGACGAGCGTCAGCTCGATTGGTTCTGCATGAAGGAAGCCGTCATGCCCTGGGGCCGTTTCCCGGGAGCCGACGTTATCCTGGGGCCCGAGATGAAGTCGACGGGCGAGGTCATGGGTATCGCCAAGAGCTATCCCGAGGCATACGCCAAGACGCAGCTGGCGATCGACTACAACCTGCCCGATCCGGGCAGCGGCAAGGTGTTCATTAGCGTGTGCGACCGCGATAAGCGCCATATTCTTTCGGTTGCCCGTATCCTGCGCTACCTGGGCTTTGATATCTGTTCCACTGAGGGTACGGCGCGCGTGCTGCGCGGCGGCAACGTGACGTGCGAAATCGTGGAAAAGATCAGCGGTCCGCATGATAGCGAGAGCCCCAACATCGGCGACCTTATCGCCGATGGCAAGATCGCGGTGATTATCAACACGCCGTACGGCCCAGGTTCGCGCGGCGACGGCTATCTGTTGCGTACCGAGGCGGTGCGTCGCGGCGTGACCTGCGTGACCGCGATGTCTGCAGCCAACACGTATGTGAGTGCCATCGAGGCGGTGCGCGAGGACCAGCAGGGTCACGGCAGCGCCAACGACATGGGCATGGACGTCATCGCCCTGCAGGACCTGCCGCAGCACACGGTGTAGTGTGACCTGGTCGGCCGGGGCGGCAGCCGGACACTTCCTCTCGGAAACTGGGCTTCGCGAAGTTTTCCGAGAGAAAGGTCCGCCTCCCGCCCCGGCCTACGGTGACTCGGCTGCACCGTGTGCTGCCGAAGGGGCTTTGCGCGATGACTAGGGATGAAAAAGAAAGTGAGTGTGGGCTCCGCCGTTCGTTCGAACGGCGGAGCCCACGTTTTGGATTTATTGGGCTGTGGCGGTGAAGGTTGTTTTGTCGGCGGCGATGTGCACGTGCAGCTTTGCCTGACCGTCGCAGCTGATGAGCACGCCTACCTCGAACGGGGTTCCCGTCTTGTCGTAGGTCGAACGCACGATGCGCATCGCCGCCTTACCGGTGTTCTGTCCCAAAAGGCGCGCCTCATGCTTGTCGAGGTTGACCGTCTCGTAGACGGCATCGACGCTTGCGGGCAGGATGCCGGTCTTTTCCGCGATGTAGGCGTAGAGCGAGCCATCCACGTCTTTGCGTGTGAGCTCGGGGCAAAGTGACACGAGGATATAGACGTAGTTGAGCTCCATGGGTTTGTCGTTGGCGAGACGCAGGCGGCGAATCTCCCAGACGGGTGTCCCCTCGGGCACTTTGAGCCCAGAGGCGATGCCGCGGACGGCCGGTATGCTTGAAAAGGCGAGAATCTGCGAGCTCGGAACCCGTCCCGCTTCGCGCATCCGCGCGCTGAAATTCAGGGCCAGGTCGATGCCGGGTGCTGAGGTTTGGGGTTTGATGAACGTGCCCTGCCCACGTTTGCGCACCACGCGCCCCTCGATGACGAGATCTTGGAAGCAACGGCGCACGGTCGCGCGCGATAACTCTAGCCGTTCACAGATTTCGAGCTCGCGTGGCAGCGGCGTCTTGGTGTCGAACGCCTGGCTGGCGATAAGCAGGGCGATTCGATGTTTAAGTTGGACATAGAGCGGCGTATCACCGCTGCGGTCGAAGGGTTCGGAGGCGAGAAACGAGATCATATCCATGGGGTACCTCCATGTCGTGGGCGTACGTGACATGGTCTGACACTGCGGGGCAAACCGGAGATGCCAGGCCCGATTCTTGCTGGTATGTATGGTGCATAAGGAACATAAAACATTTATCAGGCAATCTACCTGCTATTTTAAAAATAATTAGAAGAAAAAATAATTTAGGCACAAAAATAGTTGCTACCGTTAACCGATGAATAGTTGCCGTTCACAACTATTTTCTTGTACCGAACATGCCCCGGCGCAACAATAATCTCAGCAAAAAGCAAAGCCGTGCGACACACGGCAGGTCGAGAGGAGACCGCATGCGGTATCTGGTAATGGTCAGTCACGGAACGCTCGCTCCCGGACTGCACAGTGTCCTCAAGATGCTCGGCAATGACGCCCCGAACATCTTGTCGACGAGTCTCGTGGACGGCATGGGCGCTGACGAATATGTCGAGAACGTCAAGGCGATGGTCGCTCCCGTTACCGCCGATGACGAGGTTGTCCTGCTCGGTGACATCCTGGGCGGATCGCCGCTCACCAATGCTATGAACACGCTGGCCGAGAAGGGCTTGCCCGCCCACACCATTGCCTTCGGCGGTATGAATCTGCCCATGGCTATGACCGCCATGATGGGGCTTGCCACCATGGACCTGGATTCTCTCAAGCAGATGATGCTGCAGGAGGGCAAGAACGGTATGTCCGAGCTTGTGGTCCCGACCGATGACGCCGACGACGAGGACGACGACATCTAGGCAGCGCATCCGCCCCAATTTTTGTGATGGAGCGGGGGTTAAGAGGAAAGACCCCCGGTGATAAAGAAAGGGAGAACGCATGATTTCGTTCATCCGTATTGACGACCGTATGATCCATGGACAGACCGTTACCCGTTGGGCCCTCGAGTATCCCTGCGACGGTCTTATCGCCGTCAACGACGCTGCAGCGTCCAACCCCGTGCTCAAGGAGGCCTACAAGAGTGCCTCGGGCAAGAAGACGTTCGTGTGGACCAAGGAGCACTTCAAGGAGGTCTCCGAGAAGGTTCTCAAGTCCAACACCAAGTACTTCCTGATCACCAAGAACCCGCTCGACATGAAGGAACTTCTCGTCGATTTTGGCTTTAAGCCCGGCATGGACCGCATCATCGTCGGCCCCTGCAACGACCGTCCCGGCGCCACCAAGCTCGGCAACAACCAGTCGATCACGCAGGAAGAGGCCCAGGCGCTCGAGGATCTCACCAACGCCGGCTACACGGTCGAGTTCGCCCTTATCAAGGAGAAATCCATTGGTGAGTGGCCCAAGTTCCGCGGTCAGTTTGGCTTCTAGTTAGGCGCCAGCTGCATTTTGGTACCTACAGCCCTGGGGAAAGGGGCTGAGGAATAAAGAAAGGGGAAAGCATGGCAATCAATGCATTCCAAGCCGCGCTGTTCGGCCTGTTCGCCTGCCTGGCATCACTGCCTGGCATGGGCGGCACGACGATCGGCAACTACACTCTGGGTCGTCCTCTGGTCGCCGGCCTCATCGTCGGCATCATCATGGGCGATATGCAGACGGGCATCCTCGTCGGCGCTGCCATCCAGGTTGTCTACATCGCTCTCGTGACCCCCGGCGGAACCGTCTCCGCCGACGTCCGCGCCGTGTCCTATATCGGCATCCCGCTGGCGATCCTCGCCATCAAGAACTCGGGCATCGATCCCGCCTCCGCTGAGGCTGCCGGCATGGCCGCATCCCTCGGTGCCGCCGTCGGCACGCTCGGCACTGTGCTCTTCTATGGCACCGCCACCATCAACCTGGTGTGGCAGGGCATGGGGTGGAAGTGGCTCGAGAAGGGCGATCTCCACAAGCTCTACCTGGTCAACAACGTTCTGCCTTGGATTGGTCACATCGTCTGCTCGTTCCTCCCGACGTTCATCATCACCATGGGCGGCACCGCCATGGTCGACCTCATGAAGACCTACATGCCCATGGACGGCATCGCGATGAAGACGCTGTTCACCGTCGGCTCGCTGCTGCCTACCGTCGGTATCGCCATCCTGCTCAAGCAGGTCATCTCCAAGCCGACGGACTTCCTCACGTTCTTCTTCGGCTTCACCCTGTCCGCTGTCATGGGATGCAACCTGATTGCCGCCGCCGGCATCGGCTGCTTCTTCGCCCTGATCAACTATGAGATCGCTTCGCTCAAGATCGACCTCGCAAACGCTCCCAAGGCAGCTATCGCCTCGGGCTCCGATGATGAGGAAGAGGAGGACATCTAATGGCAGAGAAGAAGAAACTCTCTAAGAAAACGCTTGCCAAGTCGTTCCGCAACTGGTCCTATGGCAACCTGACTTGCTTCTCGCAGGAGCACATGCAGACCTTCGGTTACCTGTGCGCCATGCTTCCGATCGTCGAGGAGCTCTACGACACGCCCGAGGAGCAGAAGCAGGCCCTCCAGACCTACTCCGCGTTCTTCAACACCGAGCCGCAGATCGGCACCATGATTGTCGGCGTCACCGCCGGCCTCGAGGAGGCTCGCGCAAACGGCGAGGCCATCGACGACGACGCCATCAACGGCATCCGCGCCGGCCTCATGGGCCCGCTCGCCGGCCTTGGCGACTCGCTGATCGTCGGTACCCTGATCCCGATCCTGCTCGGTATCGCCCTCGGTCTCTCGACCGGCGGCTCCCCGCTCGGCGCTATCTTCTATATCGTCGTGTGGAACCTGCTCATGTACCTCGGCATGCGCTTTGCCTACAACCAGGGCTATGAGCTCGGCGGCAAGGCGGTTGAGGCACTGGTCGGCCCCAAGGCAAAGGCTCTTCGCGATTCCATCGTGATGGTCGGTACCATGGTCATCGGTGCAGTCGGTGCTACCTGGGTCTCCATCACCTGCAGCCCCAACCTGGTGCTGCCCGGCGGCGGTAAGTTCCAGGACACTCTCGATGGCATCTATCCGCACCTGCTGCCGATGGTCTTCATCATCTTCTGCTGGTACATGATGACCAAGAAGAAGGTCAACCCCATCGTTATGATGCTGATTCTCGTCGTGATCGCATTCGTGGGCGTTGTTATTGGCTTCTTCGACCCGGCACTGAGCTACTAGTCATCATCCCCTGGCCCCCTGTAAGGCCGTGCGGCCTCAACCGCACGGCCTTCTGATTTTGCGCCGCCCTTCAAGGGCAATATGGCCAGCGACCTCCATCGCCTACACGACACCCGCTATATTGCTCTTGAAAGATGACGTATTCGAAAAACGATGTTCTTGCACATGATGCACGCTTTGCACGAGGAGGACCCATATGCACGAGAAACACGGACACGACCTTTCGCGCGACGACTTGATCCGCGAGGCAAAGATGCAGACCGATGCTATTCAGCGGCTCAACGTTTGGCTGCGTCTGGGCTATTCGCTCGTGGCTATTGGCTTTTTGGTGGGGATGTGGGGTATGCAGGGCGGCCCCGGCTGGGGCGTCCCCGCGGGCATCGTATGCTTGGTGGTGGGCACTCCGCTTTCGATTGTGCTTAAGGTTGGCACGACCAACGCCAAAAAGAATGTTGAGCGTATGCTCGAGGCCGCGGGTATCGACGTTGAGGAGCTTATGCGACGCAAGAAGGACGAGCAATAGACTTCCGCGTTGGGGTATCATAAATAATTGTTGCGAATGTTAACTAATGTACGGCAAATGACGGTTTTATGGCCCTTCTAGAGTTGCAAAGGACAATATCCCCAGTGGATTACGATGACGTCGCTCGAAAACTGATTGTGTACTCACGTTCCCTTGCCAAGGGATCCTTGAGTGCTGCCGGCGGCGCCAGTGTGGGCGAGGCACCGGTTTTACAGTATCTATCGGGTATTGACGGTGATGTTATTCCCTCCGAGATTGCCAAGAAGCTGAAATTCTCCCGTGCGCGCATGTCGCATATCTTGGATTCACTCGAGAGCAAGGGTTACGTTCAGCGCAGGACCGATCCAAACGATCGTCGGCGTGTGCTGGTGAGCATTACCGAGGAAGGCCGTGATTTCGCGGCGAAAAAAAATGCCGAGAGTGTGGCATCGCTCTCGAAGCAGCTCTCAGCGCTCGGCGAACACGATGCTCAGGAGCTCGTGCGCATCCTGAATAAAGCCTACAGCCTTACCTATGATGCCGACGACTACCTGGACAATCTATAAGGATGAAGGCAGACATTTAGGTGCATCTTGAAATGCACCCGGGACAGTTGTGCCCATTGACTACCGTCAGCATCTCATTCCAAACCAAATCAGCCAACGTACGGCATAGCAATCTCCGGTAGGTCGCAGGGCGGCGGTCGAGCTTTTCTCTCGGGAAACTTCGCGAAGCCCAGTTCCCGAGGGAAAGGTATGGTCTGTGTAATACCAGATAAACAGTACATTTTTGCTAGATTGGTATTTGACTGAAGAACCAATTGGTATGGCTTATTAAGCCCACCTTGCCGTTGACGCTCATTTTACTGCCGCTGGTGGACTTCCGAACTTGGTTGCGCAAGTGCTCCCATATATTGATATGACCTAGTAGGTGGCTATCTGGTTACTACCAGTTGGCCCCTTGGTAACGGGTGGCCCCATTGTGCGGAATGTACCGAACATCCCCGTTTGATACGTTTTCCCATGCTGCCGGGGGGCGTCCTCGGCACCTCAGCATCTCGGAAGAAAGGAGACCAGGTGCGCAGGAATTCCATTTTTACGAAACGGTGGGTGAAGGGAAGCGCGGTCCTCGTTGCCACTGCAGCGACGCTCGTGTTTGCCAACCCCCAACAGGCGATTGCCACGCCACTCAAGGGCGTCGACTCAGCGACCGTGTCCCAGTCTGCCTCGAATGTCGTCGACATCGATTTCGCTGACGGCATCAAGGGCCGTATTACGTTCCTCGAGGACGGTATTTTCCGTTATAACGTCGACCCCAAGGGTGAGTTTTCCGATTACGCCACACCGCGCAGTAAGTCCCACACGGCTAAAATCCAGGCTCAGCCCGATACCTCGGACACCTACAGCAAGCCGAGTGCGACGGTTGCCGACAAGGGCGACACTATCGAGATCACCGGCGGAAAGGCGACCGTGATCCTGGACAAGGCGACTGGCAAGATGAGTATCAAGTCAGGCGACCGTGTCGTGGTTTCCGAGTCCGCGTCCCTCGACCTTGATAAGAAGGGTACCGTCCAGACGCTCGCCAAGGAGAAGTCCGAGAACTTCTTTGGCGGCGGCACCCAGAACGGACGCTTCCTGCACACCAACCAGACCATCGCCATCTCCAACACGAACAACTGGACCGATGGCGGCGTTGCCTCGCCCAACCCGTTTTATTGGACGAGTGACGGCTACGGCGTGCTCCGAAACACGTTTGCAGAGGGTTCCTACGACTTCGGTTCCACGGACTCATCGACGGTCACGACTTTGCACAGCGAGAATGAGTTTGATGCCTACTACTTCGTGGCGACCAACGAGGGAGCTTCGAACGTGGCAACTGAGATGCTGCAGGACTACTACAAGGTGACCGGTAACCCGGTACTGCTGCCCGAGTACGGGTTCTACCTTGGTCATCTTAATGCCTATAACCGTGATGGCTGGTCAACGACCTCGGGTCAAAAGAAGTGGGAGACCAAGGGCAGCAAGTCCTCGAGCGAGAAGGGCGACGTTAAGTACGAGTCTGGCATGTCGACGGGCTACAAGCTCGACGGCACACTTGCGGCCGAGACGCTCAACGGTGAGGGCCCTACGGTTGATACCGAGAACATGAAAGCGACCGATTTCGACCGCCAGTTCTCTGCTCGTCAGGTTATCGATGACTACGAGGACAACGACATGCCGCTCGGCTGGTTCCTGCCGAACGACGGTTACGGCGCCGGCTATGGCCAGAACGGTTACTACAAGACCGGCGGCGTCAACTCCGACGGAGCGAGCTCGGCCGACCGTCTTAACGCTGTGCGTGCCAACGTCGACAACCTTAAGAAGTTCACCGAGTATGCCAACTCAAAGGGTGTGAGCACGGGCTTGTGGACCCAGTCCAACCTTGAGCCCGACAGCAACCCTGAGACCCCGTGGCATCTGCTTCGCGACTTCGACGCCGAGGTCAAGACGGGAGGCATCACTACCCTTAAGACCGACGTTGCCTGGGTTGGATCTGGCTACTCCTTTGGTCTTAATGGCATCAAGACAGCTTATGACGCGGTGACGACCGGCGCTAACAAGCGCCCCAACATCATCACGCTCGATGGTTGGGCCGGCACGCAGCGCTTTGGTGGCATTTGGACCGGCGACCAGTATGGCGGTAACTGGGAGTACATTCGCTTCCATATCCCCACGTATATCGGTCAGAGTCTTTCGGGCAACCCCAACATCGGCTCCGACATGGATGGCATTTTTGGCGGCGACCCCATCATCTCTGCGCGTGACTACCAGTGGAAGACGTTCACGCCCTCTATGCTCGACATGGACGGTTGGGGCACCTACCGTAAATCGCCCATGACGCACGGCGATCCCTACACAGGCATCTCGCGCTTCTACCTCAAGCTCAAGGCGCAGCTCATGCCCTATATCTACACGAGCGCGGCCTCGGCGGCCAACATCGACACGGGTAACGGCGATGCCGGCCTGCCCATGATCCGCGCCATGCTGCTTTCCGACAACTCCGAGTACGCCGCAAGCACTTCGACGCAGTACCAGTATATGTTCGGTGAGAACTTCCTAGTGGCACCGGTGTATCAGGATACCCAGGCAGACGAGAACGGCAACGACATTCGCAATGGGATTTACCTCCCCAACTACGGCACCGACGAGAATCCCACCATCTGGATCGATTACTTCTCGGGTAAGCAGTATCGCGGCGGCCAGGTTCTCAACAACTACGAGGCTCCGCTTTGGAAGCTGCCGCTGTTTGTGAAGGCCAACGCTATCGTGCCGATGTACGCCGAGAACAACAACCCCGAGGCCGTGAGCGACACCAACACCAAGGGTACCGACCGCAGCCAGCGTATCGTCGAGTTCTTCGCCACCGAGGGCGACGGCACCTTTACGCAGTACGAGGACGACGGCTCCTCCATCGAGAACAACACGACTGAGGACGATTCCTACGGTACGATCGACAATATCTCCTACGGTGAGCATGTGAGCACCGTCTACAGATCCAAGGCCGCAGGCGGCACCGCGACCTTTACCGCCGAAGCCTCGCAGGGTGGCTACAACGGCTACGACTCCAATCGCACCACGACCTTCGTGGCCAACGTGTCCGCCAAGCCCATGAGCGTCGTCGCCAAGAACGGCGGATCCGCGCTCAACGTGGTTGAGGTCGACTCGCAGGAGACCTTTGACACCGCGACCCCCGAGGCCGGCCAGGCGGTCTACTTCTACAGCGAGACCCCTAACCTCAACCACTACGGCAGCGATGTGGACGGCACCGAGGCCGAGCGGGGCGAGAGCTTTAACAACACCAAGATCACCACGAACCCCAAGGTCTACGTCAAGTTCGCGAAGACCGATGTTGCTGCGGCGGCGCAGACGCTCGAGCTGGGCGGTTTCGTGAACGCCGACGCCACGCTCACAGCCGATCGCCTCAACGAGAGCCTCTCCGCACCCACGAACCTTGCTGCCCCCGAGGACGCCACGACCCCAACGAGCATCAAGCTCACCTGGGGAAAGGTCGATGGTGCTACCTCCTACGACCTTAAGGTCGACGGCACTGTGTTTGCCGTGGGTGATGCGGCCGAGTTCACGCACACCGACCTCGCCTACAATAGCAAGCACACCTACCAGATTCGTTCGCGCAACGCCGAAGGTTACTCCGCCTGGAGCGATGTGCTCGAGGCGAACTCCGCACTCGATCCGTGGCGGAACGTCCCCGACGCCGAGGAAATCACCTGGGAGGGCTCACTTTACGGCAGCCATAAGGCCGAGCTCGCCTTCGACCATGAGTTCCAGTCGGGCGACGGCGGTTTCCACTCCGGTGGCAACGATCTGGGCAAGGCGCTTACCGTTGACTATGGACGCGCTTACAAGCTCGATAAGCTCGAGTACTATCCGCGCGATGACGCCGGCAACGGCACCGTGACCAAGATGCGTGTTGAGACGAGTCTCGATGGCGTCCACTGGACGAGCCAGGAGGTCGATTGGGCACGTTCCGCTGATTGTAAGACGGTAGCGTTTGACGGCACCGTGGCCGCCCGTTACGTGCGCATGACACCGCTCGCCTCGGTCGGCAATTTCTTCTCCGCGTCCGAGATTGCCATCTACAAGACCGACGGCACGGATGGCTTCGCCGTGGGCTCCAACCTCAACAAGGCCACGATCTCCGACGGAGACTACTCCAACATGAAGAACTATCTGGGCCTCGAGAATCGCGAGCCCGATACCCCGACGTTCGGTTCGCAGATCCGCGACCACTTCGCCGACCTCAACGATAACGGCGTTTACGACGTCTACGATTACTCGTTCACCATGGCGGGTCTTGACGGCGGCACTAAACAAAAGGGCAAGGTCGCAGGTTCGCTCGCGGTGATTCCGAGCAAGACCGAGGTCGAGGCCGGTGATGAGATCACCGTTGATGTCTATGCGGCCGACGCCAAGAACGTCAACGCCCTGGGCGCCCTCGTCAACTTCAAGAGCGACCAGTTCGAGTTTGTGTCCGAGAGCATCGCGCAGGACGGCTCGACTGCCGGCATGGAGAACCTGTCTCGCGAGAAGGTCCAGTTCGTGGACGGAACGCAGACTATCAATCTCGCCTTTGCCAACCGCGGCGATGGCAAGCTCTACAACGGTACTGGCGCGGTGGCGAGTTTCAAGCTCAAGGCCAAGACCGCCGGAAAGGTCGAACTGCCCTCGACATCTTGGCTTATCGGCCCGGCATGCGACGCACTTGAGTTTGCGAGCGACGGCACGGTGACGATGCCGGACGTTCCTCAGCCAACGGTCGCCGAGTACGCCCAGGATGCCTTCAACATCACGATGACCAACGATGAGCTCACGACCGACGACGGGACCAACGTCGAGAAACTTATCCAGCAGAAGAGCTATAACGCGCTGTTCGATAATAACGAGGGCGACAACGGCTTTGAGTTCCTGTGGAACTGGAGTGGCAACTGGGACAGCGAGGGTAAGCTACCGAGTTACGTGAAGCTTCCCACCACGATGACATTCGCATTTAAGACGCCGTCGAAACTCGATAGCGTCGAGGTCGTTAACCGCAACGGCGGCAACGGAACCGTACAGAAGATCAAGGCCGTCGTGACGTTCGAGGATGGCTCGATCCAAGAGTTCGCGGGCGGGGAGTACGATTCCTTCCTGGCTCGCTACGCCTTTGACCTCTCTGCCGAGAACAAGGGCAAGAAGGCGACCAAGGTCGAGGTCACGCCGCTTGAGGCATCGGGTGACCAGATGCTCACACTGCGTGAGGTCAACTTCAACTACACGCAGGGTGTCGAGGCCATCGAGGGTGTCGAGCTAGGCAAGAACCAGACCGAGTTCTTTGAAGGCGACATTACGCCCGTCGACGCCAAGGCTACGCCTGAGAGCGCTGGCTACCCCTATGTGACGGTCGAGAGCTCCGACCCCTCTGTGGTAAGCGTCTCCGCTGTTCAGGCTGGCGATAGCGTGAGCTACTACCTGCGTGCCAACAAGGCCGGCAAGGCAAAGATCACGGTGGCGTCGGTACTCGACCCCTCCAAGACCGCATCCTATGAGGTCGAGGTCAAGGCTGGTGTCGATACCTCTGCGCTCGTGGCAGCGCTTTCCAAGGCCGCGGGCTACAGCGAGTCCGTCTACACCAAGGATTCCTATGCAGCTCTCACCACTGCGGTCGAGGCGGCTCGGAAGCTCCTCGACAGCGGCCAGGGCAGCTATAGCAAGAAGGATGTCGCAGACGCCACTGCCAAGATCGAGAAGGCAATCGACGGCCTCAAGATGCGCCCTGTCGATGAGAAGATCCTCATCAACACGCCCGAGAACCGCAAGAACGTCAAGGTGGCCGACTTCTCGAGTGAGGCCGACTACGAGGGCAGCAACGCCGTCAACGCTCTCGACGGCGACGAGCGGACGCTTTGGCACAGCGACTGGGCCCATGGGACCGGTATGCCCCAGTATCTGAGTGTCGACCTGGGCCGCGACTACGATCTCACCGACGTTACATTCCTGCCGCGCCAGGACGGCGGCACTAACGGCGATATCTTCGAGGCCGAGATACTGGTCTCCGACACTGCCGACGGTTATGAGATGGGCACCGCCGCGTCGATGGGTACGTTCGCCTTCGACAACGACGGCCGCGTGCTCACCGACCGTGGCGACTGGAAGCAGATGAGCTTTGGCGCCGCGCGCGGTCGCTACGTGACCGTCAAGGTGATTCACGCCGGCGGTGGCGACGTTGATGCCTACTGCAGCATGGCGGAGCTCAAGTTCTACGGTACGGCCGTCCCCGATCCGGTGGCGAAGGATGATCTCGCTACCGCGATCGAAAAGGTTGATGCCGAGGTTGCTGCCGGCGACCTCAAGGCCGGTGACTACACCGAGGCCTCCTGGACGGCGCTCGAGAACGCCCTGGCGAGCGCCCGCGCCATCTTGAGTGACGAGAACGCCACGCAGGACGAGGTCGACCAGGCGCTCAGGGCGCTCGAGAGCGCCCGCGGCGCGCTCGAGAAGACCCCGGTGGCCCCGGTCGAGAATCCGACTAAGAAGCAGCTCAAGGCTCTGGTCAAGCAGGCGAAGGAGACTGACACCAGGGGCAAGACGGCCGAGTCTGTCAAGGCCCTGACGGATGCCATTACCTACGCCGAGGACGTCTTGGGTGATGAGGATGCTTCCGACACCCAGATCCAGGCGGCCTATGGCCAGCTCAAGCTGGCCATTGAGAGCCTCAAGGATGCCGATTCCGGCAACCAGGGCGGCTCGGGCAACCAGGGTTCCGGCAATGGCTCGAACGGCGGCAACCAGGCGGGCAAGCCCGCAGGCGACAAGGCCCAGGGCAGCAAGAAGAACGGTTCGGCGATTCCCAATACCGGAGACCAGACGGCGGCGACCGTCGCGACCGTCGGTGGTCTTGGCGCCATCATCGCCGCGATCGGCGCTTTCTTCCATCGTCGCAGCAAGGCTAAGTAGCCCCAGCAACAGCTAAGCAAGCGTGCCCGCCGCCCCACCCAAGGACGGTGGGCACGCTTTTTGAATGTAGGCAGAAAGCTCCGACCCTTCGGCCCTAATCTCGCAAAGCGTTCCGTCTCCCGCCGAACACATCAGCATCGGCGGCTATACTTGATTTATTTGCAGTTAAGGGTCGCGGATCCGCCGCGTCACCGCTCTCAACAGGAGGTCTTTGTTTATGGCAGATCAAAAGCCGGTTGTCGGGATCATCATGGGCTCCAAGTCCGATCTGGGCGTTATGGAAGGTTGCACCGCCGAGCTCGAGGCGCTGGGCGTGCCCTATGAGCTTGTCATTGCGAGCGCACACCGCACACCGGCGAAGGTCCACGAGTGGGCTTCGACTGCCGCCGATCGCGGTATCAAAGTGATTATCGCCGCTGCCGGCAAGGCCGCCCACTTGGGTGGTGTCGTGGCTGCCTTTACGCCGCTGCCGGTTATCGGCGTGCCTATGAAGACGAGTGACCTGGGCGGTATGGATTCGCTGCTGTCGATGGTGCAGATGCCTTCGGGCGTGCCCGTGGCCTGCGTTGCCATCAACGGTGCCAAGAACGCCGCCATCTATGCCACGCAGATTCTGGGTGCTTGCGACCCCGAGTACCGCAAGGTTATCGAGAAAATGAAGCAGGAGATGGCCGACGCCTAGGCGTTCCGCCGTTTCACCGCAGTATAAGGAGAGCCATGTCCGATTATCAGGGAAAACGATTCAAGGCTTCTCAGATTCCCGATCCGTCGAAGCCGGGTGCTGCCCATGCGGCACAGCAGGGTCGGACATCCTCTCCTCAGCAGCCGCGCGCGCCGCGTTCCGTAACGCCGACGTCCCATCGCCGCCAGGATACGCCGGCTGCGTATCGCCCTTCGTCATATGGCACGGCAAAGAAGCAGGCTCGGACGACGAGGCAGCTGAGTGACGCGCCGTCCAACTATGCCGAGCAGCCGCGTAAGAAACGCCGATCCATCATTCCCATCTTGCTCATCATCGTGGGCATCGGTCTGATTGTCGCCGCCGCTGCCATCTTTATCAATGCTCAGATTGGCTATAAGCAGGCGAGCGATTCGTACCAGAAAATCGAGAAGCAATATGTAAGCGATAAGGACGCCAGCGGCGTGCCGATTATCGACTTTGATGCGCTTGCTCAGACGAACCCCGAGATTGTGGGTTGGATTTACGTGCCGGGAACCAACATCAACTATCCCGTGGTGCAGACCAATAACAACTCCAAATACCTCAACACGCTGTTTGACGGTACGTCCAATGCATCGGGTGCGATCTTCTTGGACAGCGACGATACCGCGCCGGGAATGGTTGACCAGCAGACCACGATTTACGGCCACCATATGAACGACGGATCGATGTTCAATGTGATTTCGGACACCACTGATCAGGCGACGTTCGATAGCATCGAGTTCGTGTATTACATCACACGGGATGCTACGTATAAGCTGCGACCACTGGCGACCAAAGTTGTCGAGGACACGTATGCCAAGGCGCGCACGCCCAATTTTGAGGGCGACGACGGGCTCAAGAACTACCTGTCCGAGATGCTCGACGGTGCCTCTGCCGTGGCGAGCGATGCGGGCGATCGCGCCGCCTCGGCAACCAAGGTCGTAACGCTTGTGACCTGTCGTTCGTTATCGCTGAGCAACACGCGTGCTGTCATGGTGCTCACGCCGGTCGAGGAATAAGTTGTTCGAGAGTAGCTAAAAAAGCCCCGTTCCAAATTGGCTACTCGACGACGGTAAGGGAGAAATAATGCTCGAGAATGGCAAAACGATGCCTTCGGTTGATGCTTGGCTGCGCGAGGCCAAGGCCGATTCGTCGGCACCTGCGTGCGGTATGTATCTGACACACAACGGTGTGGTGCGTGCGACGCCCAAGGCCGAGGTGCGCGGAGTCGAGACCGATGGCGTGGCGCCGGGCCACAAGGTGGGCGGCATGGTGTTTGGCTACGACGCCAGCAAGGTACAGGCCGCCATCGAGGCGACGCGCGCGATGCCGGGTATCGGCTATGTGCGCGTGTGGCTGGCAAGCGGTGAGCTTGCCGTAGGTGACGACATCATGCTCGTGCTCATCGGCGGGGACATTCGCCCGCACGTGGTCGATGCGCTGCAGGCGCTCGTTGGCACCATCAAGAATGAATGCGTGAGTGAGGTCGAGCGCGAGGAGTAGAGGCTTGCGTCGATAGAAGGATCGTTTATAAAAATGCCCGCCGGTACGTGTGATACCGGCGGGCATTTTGCGTTTTGGGCGCGGTTGGCGCTACACGCGCGTCGCATCCTTGGGGCTCATGGTCATGCTCTGGAAGCGATTCTCCATAAAGTCATTATCGAAGTACTTGCCGTAGAACTGCGCAACGGGAATATCCGGTTCCGTGCCGTTGACGCGCTGATACCAATAATCGAGCGACTGCAGCGTCATAACGCCATCGACCAGCATAATGATGGTGAAGATGACGGTAGCCGAGTAGCGGCTCTTCCATGGAATCATGTTGATGAGCTTGAGCAGCCTCGGCAGCAGCAGCTTGATCCAGATGAGTCCGCCCAGGCCCCACAGACAGGCAAAGCCCGTGCAGGTACGTCCGCCCGTAAGGACGGCGAGCGGATCGGGCATGCCAAAGAGCTTCATATGCGAGTAGCTCCACGATACCACGCCAAACGAGGTTTGCATAAACCAGCCCACGAACACCTCAAAGCTTGCACCGAGCAGTGCGCTCACCAAAAAGATAATGATGGGGTTCTTTTTATAGAAGCGGTTGAGCACCATGGTCATGAGCACGGCGCCAAATCCGTAGATGGGGCTGAAGGGGCCAAACAGCATGCCGGCGCGGTTCTGGTAGACGCCCGGGTCGTCGACCGTCATGTGCCAGATGTCCTCGGCGATCAGGCCGAGTATGCAGCAGACAAAGAATACCCAGAACAGGTTGAAGTAGTTGAGCTTGATGTAGCCTTCGCCGGTTTCATCGCGCCCGAGCATGCCCTCGGCGGCGGCGTCGCGATCGAGCATCTCCTGCAGGCGGCGCTGCAGCTCGCGCTCCTGCCGCAGCGTGGGGTCGACGGTGGCCGAAAGCGCGACGAGGATGCCGAGCTGGATGGCAGGGCGAAGCAAGAAGGGCCCGATGCCCTGGAGCATCACGTCAACCAAAAGCTCGACGACGGTAAACGCGATAAGGATATAGGACAGGCGAGCGGCGTTGCGGCGCTGGTTTTTGATAAGGTCCAGGCCAAAGATGATCAGGATGACGGCGCTTGCCGCAGAGAGCATGATGCCGGCGACGATAAGGCCGACCGCGACGAGCGTGTTGTCGCCGAGCTTGGCGGCGGCGTTGCCGTTGATGAGCGCGGTGATGACCTGCCACATAAAGGCGCCGACCGAAGGGAGCGTGCCCACGCCGGACAGGATGCACAGGACGGCGTACACCTTAATGATGAGGGGGATCTTCTTGACCTCCGTGGCGCTGGGGACGCTGGGGTCGAGTTCGTTTCGATCCATACATAACCTTTCTCGTTTTGCTGTAGGTACAAGGATACGCCGCCGACCTGCCAAAAGACAGGACGAACGTCCCAATTGCAACAATGCAAGCCCCAACGGCGGGCGAGACGCGTCGTAACGGAAGTATGCGGGATCGTCGGCCCCGAGGCGGTTGCCCAATAAAATGTTTGGCTGCAAAACGGATTATAAGCTCGGTGGGCTTTTAAAAAGCGCTGTTCATGCGCGGGAGTGCTTGTCTTGCCGTGCGTATAATAGGGCAGGTAACGCCAAATAACGAGGCTCTGAGGGGATGCCATGTCTCAAGAAACCATCCACGCGGCCGAGCGTGCCGCGGGACAGGTGAAGACCATGTCGACGTATGATCCGGACTCCGACCAGCTGCATGAGGAATGCGGCATTTTTGGTGTGTGGGCACCCGATCGCGATGTGGCTCGACTGACGTACTTTGGTCTGCGCGCGCTGCAGCATCGCGGCCAGGAATCGGCGGGAATCGCCGTGGGCGACGGCGGCACGGTTATGGTTCGCAAAGACCTGGGACTGCTCGATCGCGTGTTCTCCAACGCCGACCTGTCGACGCTCTCCGGCCAGCTGGCCGTGGGCCACGTGCGCTATGGCACCGCCGGCGCCAAGAGCTGGGAAGCCTCGCAGCCGCATCTTTCCACCATCAACAGCGTCATTATCGCGCTTGCTCACAACGGCACTCTGGTCAACACCGACGAGTTGCGCCGTCAGCTGATCGAGCTGGGCGTGCCGTTCCTCTCCAATTCGGATTCCGAGGTCGCGACTAAGCTTATCGGCTACTTTACTCAGCGTACGGGCCATCTGCGTGAGGGCATTCGCAAGACCATGGAGCTCGTGCGCGGCGGCTACGCCATGACGCTCATCAACGAGCAGGCGCTCTACGCATTTCGCGATCCGCACGGCATTCGCCCGCTCGTGCTGGGCAAGCTGGTGGACGAGGGCCTGGACCAGGCCGATGCCGCATCCGTTTCGCAGCTGCCGTCGCAGGACGGCGCCGCGACGGTCGACTCCGCCGTCCGTGTCACGCGCGCCGGCGGCTGGGTCGTTGCCTCCGAGACCTGCGCACTCGACATCGTGGGTGCCGAGTACGTCCGTGACGTCCGTCCCGGCGAGATTTTGCGCATCAGCGCCGAGGGCCTTGTGTCCGAGCAGGGCGTGCCTGCCGCCGAAGAGCCTGCTAACTGCATCTTTGAGCAGGTCTACTTTGCCCGCCCCGACTCCATCATGAACGGCAAGAGCGTCTATGCCTGCCGTTACGACATGGGTCGTCAGCTGGCACACGAGGAGCCCGTCGAGGCCGACCTGGTCATCGGCGTGCCCGACTCCGGCTTGCCGCCCGCGGAGGGGTATTCGCACGAGAGCGGTATTCCCTTTGGCGAGGGCCTCATCAAGAACCGCTACGTGGGCCGTACGTTTATCGAGCCCACGCAGGAGCTGCGCGCCATGGGCGTGCGCATGAAGCTCAACCCGCTGCGCGACAACATCGAGGGCAAGCGCCTGGTCGTCATCGACGACTCCATCGTGCGCGGCACCACCATGGTGCAGCTCGTCAAGATGCTGCGCAACGCCGGCGCCAAGGAGATTCATATCCGCATCAACTCGCCCGAGGTCATCTGGCCGTGTTTCTACGGTATCGATACCGACGTGCAGTCGCAGCTTATCAGCGCCAACAAGACGGTCGACGAGATTTGCGAGTATATCGGCGCCGATTCGCTGGCCTTCCTTTCGGTCGAGGGCCTGCTGAAGGTCATGCCCAAGGGCGGCTACTGCGATGCGTGCTTTACTGGACGCTACCCCGTGGCGATTCCCGAGAGCTTTGGCCGCGACAAGTTCATGGAGGGCTTTAAGCCCCGCAACCTGGACAAGCCGCTGCACTTTGACGACGACGCCGTGATCGAGAAATACGACGACCGCAGCTGGGAAGAGGAACACGGCGGGGCCTAAAACCTGCCATTTAGGGACAGGTTTATTTTGGTAGGTTTCACCTGCTGTTTTGTTGATATGACGGCGCGTGCTGTTATGGCGCGCGCCGAAATGAACGCAACTATGAGCACCGCTTGGCGCCCGCGCGGCGCCACGGTAATGGGAGAGGAAGGCTCAGATGAGCGACAGCAAGCATGTGACGTATGAGGACGCCGGCGTCGATACCGCCGAGGGCGGCCGCGCCGTCGACGCTATTAAGCGGATGGTCAAGGACACCAACCGCCCCGAGGTTATCGGCGGCATCGGTGGCTTTGGTGGCCTGTTCTCGGCCGCCGCGCTCAAGGATATGGAAGACCCGATCCTGATCAGCGGTACCGACGGCGTCGGCACCAAGCTCGTGCTCGCCCAGATCATGGACCGTCACGAGACGGTGGGCCAGGACCTGGTCGCCATGTGCGTCAACGACATTTTGGCTTCGGGCGCCGAGCCGCTGTTCTTCCTGGACTACGTTGCCATCGGTCACATCGAGGCCGAGCACATGGCAAAGATCATCAAGGGTGTGGCCGACGGCTGCAAGCTCGCGGGCTGCGCGCTCGTGGGCGGCGAGATGGCCGAGCACCCGGGCGTCATGGCTCCGGCCGACTACGACCTCGCCGGCTTTACCGTGGGTGTTGTCGATCGTCCCAAGATGCTCGACCCCGCGAACGTTCGCCCCGGCGATGTGATCCTGGGCCTGCCTTCCACCGGCGTGCACTCCAACGGCTACTCGCTCGTGCGCAAGGTCATCGGCGTTGACGGCATCAAGCCGGGTACGACCGAGGCCGCCGCTAAGGCCGAGGAACTGAGCCGTCCGCTCGAGGAGCTTGGTGGTGCATCGCTGGCAGACGCCCTGCTGGCCCCCACGCGCATCTACGTCAAGCCGATTCTGGAGCTGCTCCGCGGTGGCGCCAACGTTCACGCCATTGCCCATATCACCGGCGGCGGCATCACCGAGAACCTCAACCGCGCGCTTGCCGACGACGTCGACGCCGTGGTCACCCGCAACGGTGCCGAGATGGGTTGGGACGTTCCGCCCGTCATCACCTACGTGTCGCGCCAGGCCGAGCTCGCGCCCAACGAGGCATGCAAGACCTTCAACATGGGCGTCGGCCTGTGCCTGATCGTCGCCCCCGAGGACGAGGCCGCGGTTACCGAGGCCCTGGTCGCGCTGGGCGAGAAGCCGTTCCGCGTGGGCGAGTGCGTCGAGGGTTCCGGTAAGGTCGTGTACTCCGATGAGCGCTAACGATCAGATGGCTGCTAGTGAGGGCCTGGGCTTTGTGCCCTACACCCGTCCGACCGGCACCGATACGGCAGAGCCGCTCAAGATCGGTGTGCTCATCAGCGGTTCGGGTACCAACCTGCAGGCGCTGATCGATCTGATCGCCGCCGGCAAGCTCAACGCTTCGATTGAGCTTGTGGTGTCGAGCCGTCCTTCGGCCAAGGGCCTGCAGCGCGCTGAGCGCGCGGGCATCCAGACGCTCACGCTGTCCAAGGATGTCTACGCCGACCCTATTGCCGCCGACGAGATCATCGCGCACGAGCTTCTCGAGCGCGGCTGCGAGTATGTGGTCATGGCCGGCTATATGCGCATGGTGCACACGCCGCTGCTGGCGGCGTTCCCCAATCGCGTGGTCAACCTGCATCCGGCGCTGCTGCCGAGCTTTACCGGTGCGCATGCGATTGACGATGCCTTTGCGCGCGGCGTCAAGGTAACTGGCGTGACCGTGCATTTTGCCAACGAGATCTACGACAACGGTCCCATCATCGCCCAGCGCACACTGGCTGTTGAGGAGGGCTGGGATGTCGACACGCTCGAGGAGCACATCCACGCGATTGAGCACGTGCTGTATCCCGAGGTCGTGCAAATGCTCGCCGACGGTCGCATCCACGTGCTGGAGAACGGCAAGGTGGCAGTTGACCCGGCGCGCTAGTCGCTTGAAAAAGGGTCTCCTTGGTTTCCTTGAGATGTAAAAGCTTCATCAGAACCAAGAAATCTGATAGGGCCTCGTCCGTGTGCGGGCGGGGCCCTTTTGCGTGGCCTTTCATGTTTGCTATACTGCTAGCAGATAGAGAGGAGCCGCTATGGGTACAGCAACGGTGCAGCTCAACACGCGAATCGATCCTATGCTCAAGGCTGGTGGCGACGCGGTCCTAACTCGCAATGGATTGGGGGCGAGCGATGCTATTCGTGCGCTTTGGGTCTATCTTGTCGAGCATCAAACGTTGCCGGGATTTATGGTGGCGGATAAGCGCGAGGCGCCCCGTGCGGAGAGCCTGGCCGAGCAGGGGTGTGGCCTAGCTTTTTCCTCGTTGGGGCTAAGCGCTTCGGATTTTGCGCCAGGTGGATCATCTGCGGAAGACTGGGATGCCGTACGAGATGATATGTATGACGCGATGATTGCCGACATCGAGGCGAATTGCCGATGATCGAGGCAAAGCGGCTCTTGGTGGACACGAATGTTTGGCTTGATTACTACCTGCAAGAGGGCGCATTCGACAACGTGAGAAGATTGGTTGAACTGGCCGAAGCGGGAAAGATCGACCTTCTGTACGCGCCAACGACGGCAAAGGACGTGTTCTACATCTTGCCTCGGCGTCTAGCTCGACGGAATGTGAATGGGATTAACGCTTCGTTCGGTCCGGCTGCATGGGCATGCGTCGAGCATATGATGCAGGTGGCAACGGCTTCCCCGCTTTCGATGGCGGAGTGCGAGATGGCGCGCATGCTTGGCAAGCGCATGCCGGACCTCGAGGACAATCTCATTATCGCCTCGGGCGATACGGCGGATGTTGACTACGTAGTCACGAGCGACCGACGCATGTTGGAGACGATGCCCGAGGTATGCTTGACGCCCGCGCGCGCACTCGAGCTCATCGGGATCCTCGGCTAACCTTGCATACCCCGTTTCGCTATCATATTGAGCATTGTGGCCCTCATGCAACTTTGGAGGACGGTATGGCGGATAACGAAGCACTGTTTACGCCTGAGCTGGTGTTTTTTGATTGGGAGTGCGCGACGCCCGCCGAGGTGTTTGCGCGACTCGAAGGCGAACTTGCCCCGCGCGGCTACATCTGCACCGGTTGGCTCGACGCCGTCCGCACGCGCGAGGATGCCTATCCCACGGGCCTTGCCATGCCGGCGGCCAACATCGCCATCCCACACACCGACCCGGGGTTTGTGGCCAAGCCCTATATCGCGGTGGTAAAGCCCGCCGCGCCCGTGACGTTCAATGCTATGGCCGGCATGGGTGCCCCCGTGCCGGCGCAGATCGTCATCAATTTGGGTATTGCCGAGCCGGGCGGCCAGGTCGAGGCCCTGCAAGCGCTCATGAATATCTTTATGGACGCGGACGTCGCAGCCGATGTGCTCGGCCAGACCACGCCCCAAGGCATGGTCGACGCCATCCGCCGCCACTTTTAAAGCCGGCACTTGGGGACTGTCCCTAACTGCCGGCAGAAAAGGAACGTCCCCAAGTGCCAGGGTTGCCCCTTTGTCGCGGGGGCTGCGTTGTGACACAATGGCGTTTGTTCGATTCGTGATGCGAAAGGCCAACTATGGCAAACAAGAAAAAGAACTCCGAGGCCGCACCGACGCCCGAGCAGCAGGCCCGCGCCGCGTCGAGCTCTCGTAAGAAGCAGCGCAAGACGTACGTGTCTAAGACCGTCAAGATCGTTCTGGTGGTCATCGGCGTGCTGGCGATGCTGCTTTCCGTCTCGGCCATGGCATGCTCCGGCCTTATGTCGCAGGCAGAGGATACCTCGGGCTACAAGCTTACCGGCGGTGTGGCTGCCACTATCAACGGCACCAACCTCACCGAGGACACCGTGACAAAGCAGATCATGAGCATGCGCACGTCTTACGGCTACACCAAGGACAAGGACTGGGCGCAGTATCTGGTCGACAACGACCTCACGCCCAAGAAGTACCGCAAGCAACTCATCGACTCCTACACGCAGCAGATTCTGCTTCAACAGGCACAGAAGGAGAACGGCGTGACGGTGTCGGACGAGGAGGTCGAGAAGGCTTGGAAGGACGCGTGCAAGAGCGCGGGCGGTGCCAAGGCCTTTAAGAAGACCCTCAAGACCTACGGCTATACCGAAGACACCTACAAGGATTCGCTCAAGGAGAGTCTGGCGCAGCAGAAACTCAAGGATGCCGTCGCGCCCACGAGCAAGCCCAAGGACAGCGAGATTGTCGATTACATCAACGAAAACCTGTCCAGCTACAACGACGCCCGCCGCTCGTCGAACATCCTGATCAAGGTTGATTCCGACGCTTCCGACGAGGACAAGGCCGCCGCCAAGGCCAAGGCGCAGGAGTGCCTGGACAAGATCAACTCCGGTGAGCTGAGCTTTGAGGACGCCGTTGAACAGTACTCCGAGGACACCGGTTCCAAGGAGAAGAAGGGCGATGTGGGCTGGGATAAGCTCACCACCTTTGTCGACAGCTACCAGACGGCGCTCGAGGGGCTCAACAAGGGCGATGTGAGCGAAGTCGTCGAGTCGACCTATGGTTACCACATCATCAAGTGCACCGACTACTTCCATGTCGATAATCAGGTTGATGACATCAACCAGGTGCCCAAGGCCATCAAAAAGTACGTCTCCAACGTGGTGAAGACGCAAGCGGCCAGCACCGCGTACAGCGAGTGGCTGGAGCAGTACAAGAAGGATGCCGACATCACCGTCAACCCCATGCCCAAAGACGTGCCATACAACGTCAGTCTGAAGGGCGTCACCAAGAGTTCGACCGACGATTCGTCGACGGCTGAGTAATCATGGGGCGGTGCTCGCGCGAGTGCCGCCCACGCTATTAGAGAGGATTTGCAGATGACCAACGAAGAGCTGCAGAAGGAAATGATCGCGGCCATGAAGGCCAAGGACAAGGTTCGCCTGTCCATCATTCGCCAGGTTAAGGCCGAGGTGAAGAATATCGAGGTCAACGAGCGCCGCGATGTGACCGAGGAAGACGTCAACAGCATGATCAAGCGTCTGATCAAGCAGACGAGCGAGACGCTGGAGATGTCCATCAAGGCCGGCACCGACCAAGAGCGTACCGACAACCTGACCGAGCAGGTCAAGATTCTGGAGAGCCTGCTGCCCGCGCAGGTTTCGGGCGAGGAGCTCGAGGCTCTGATTGAGCAGGTCATCGCCGAGCTGGGCGCCACGTCCAAGAAGCAGATGGGCCAGGTCATGGGAGCACTCGGCAAGGTCACCGGCGGCAACTTCGACAAGCCGGCAGCGGCAAAGATCGTTGGAGCCAAACTCGCGTAATTTGTTACGCGGTTTTACCAAACCGCGTAACGGCTCGACGCTGCAAACCCGTACACGCGGCAATCTGACGTTCAATTTCAAGGGCGCGACCGTAAGGTCTGCGCCCTTTCATTTCACGTCACCTTGCTCGCGTGTACGGGTTTTCGCTGACTTATGCTCAACAAGGACGGTTGGGCACTCATTGGGGACGGACTTAAATGAGTGCCCAATGAGCAGGTACTCATTTAAGTCCGTCCCCAATGAGTGGGCGGAAGGTTGCGGGTTCTTTACGGGAATGTAGTGTGGGCTGCGGAAACGTGGTTCTTTCCGTACAATAGTTCAACTCGTGTAAACGCAGGGAAGGGACATTCATGGCAGACATGATCGAGATCAAGCATCTCAACAAGTACTTTGGCGACCTGCATGTGCTCAAAGATATCAACCTCACCGTCAAGCGCGGCGAGAAGCTCGTAATGATCGGGCCTTCCGGCTCGGGTAAGTCGACGCTCATCCGCTGTGTCGATTATCTTGAGGAGCCCACGTCGGGCGAGGTCATCATCGACGGTACGCCGCTCACCAAAAAGAACCACCTGGAGATGGCTCGCAAGTATAGTTCCATGGTGTTTCAGCAGTTCAACCTGTATCCCAACATGACGGTGCTCGGCAACCTGACGCTCGCGCCCATCAAGCTGCAAAAGAAGAGCAAGGAGGAGGCGACCGAGATCGCCATCGCCGCGCTCAAGCGCGTCGGCATGGCGCATAAGGCCGGCGAGTATCCGCAGAATCTCTCGGGTGGTCAGCAGCAGCGCATCGCCATCGCCCGTGCCCTGTGTACCAAGCAGCCCATCATCCTGTTTGACGAGCCGACCTCGGCGCTCGACCCCGAGATGGTCCAGGAGGTTCTGGACGTTATGATTGAGCTTGCGCAGGAGGACATCACCATGATCTGCGTGACGCATGAGATGGGCTTTGCGCGCCAGGTGGCCGACCGCGTCATCTTTATGGAGGACGGCCGCATTCTGGAGGAGGGCACGCCCGAGCACTTCTTCGATAACCCCGAGAACCCGCGCTGCCGCGAGTTCCTGTCCAAGATCCTGCACTAGGCGTGGTGATGGACATGACGGATATGACGAGGGCGGCCGTGTCGCGCCGTCACTTTTTGCAGCTGGCGGGCGCTGGCATGCTCGCGCTGACGGGGACCGCGCTCACCGGTTGCGGTAACTCCGCCGGCGGCGACGGCTCCGACAAGGGCTCCAAGCTTGCGACCATCAAGTCGCGTGGGCACCTGAATGCCGGCGTTAAGAAGGATGTTCCCGGCTACGGCTATTACGACACAGCCAAGGGTCGCTTTGAGGGCATGGAGGTCGATCTGTGCTACCAGATCGCCGCTGCCGTCTTTGGCGTGAGCTACAAGGAGGCCCGCGCCCAGGAGCTGGTCGAGTTTACCGACGTAACGCCCAAGACGCGCGGCCCGCTGATCGACAACGGCCAACTCGATGTGGTCGCGGCGACCTACACCATCACCGACGAGCGCAAGAAGAGCTGGGATTTCTCGACGCCGTATCGCACCGACTACGTGGGCCTCATGGTCAAGAAACGTTCGGGCTTTACCTCGATTGAGGACCTGGACGGCAAGGTCATCGGCGTGAGTCAGGGTGCCACCACGCAGGGCCTGATCGAGCAGATGATCAAGGATAACGGCTTTACCTGCGAGCCCGAATTTAGGGCCTTTAGCGGCTACCCCATCATCAAGAGTTCGCTCGACGCCGGCAATATCGACGTCTTTGCCATGGACCGCTCCACGCTGGCCGGCTACATGAACGAGACTGTCGAGCTACTGCAGCCCGAGGTCAAGTTTGGCGAGCAGGGCTACGGCGTGGCGACCAAGAAGGGCTGCGACCTCTCGGCCGTGGTCGATCAGGTGGTCTGCGATCGCTTGGCCGACGGCTGGCTCGACCAAGAGGTCAAGACCTGGGGTCTTGTATAGGCGCATCGTCCAAGGAAGGAATCAAATGCTCGAAGGATTATTTGACGCCGACCGTTGGTCGACGACATTTCAAAACATGGGGCCCTTCTGGGAGGGCTTTGGCGTGACGCTACAGGTGGTCGTTGCCGGTCTGCTGCTGTCGCTGGTGCTGGGCACGCTGCTGGGTGTGTTCTCTACCACCCGTTCGCGCGTGCTGCGCGCCATAAGCCGCGTATACGTGGAGTTTTACCAGAACACCCCGTTGCCCGTGCAGGTGCTCTTTATGTACATGGCCGGTCCGCAGTTTTTGCAGGCCATAACCGGTGCCGACCAGCCGGTGCGCATCGCGCCGTTCGTGCTGGGCTTCTTGGGCGTGGGCCTGTATCACGCGGCCTACATCTCGGAGGTCATCCGCACCGGTATCGAGGCGGTTCCGCGCGGTCAGATGGAGGCGGCGCAGAGCCAGGGCTTCACCCGTGCGCAGGCGTACTGGTACATCGTGCTGCCCCAGACATTCAAGATCATTCTGCCGCCGCTGTGTAACCAGGCACTCAACCTAGTCAAGAACACGTCGGTGCTGGCGCTTGTGGCCGGCGGCGACCTTATGTACCGTTCCGACAACTTTGTGAGTCTGTACGGGTACCTGCAGGGATACATCGTCTGCTGCCTTATGTACTTCATCATCTGCTTTCCGCTCGCCATGCTGGTGCAGTGGCTCGAGCGCCGCTCCAAGGAGCGTCCGCGCGGCGTGAGCCTCGCCGAGCTGGGGCTCGACAACGTAGAGGAGGCCTAGCGCATGGAAATCTTCAACGCGACCAACCTGCTCTACATTTGGGGCGGCTTTGTTAAGACAATCGAGATCTCGGCGCTGTCGATCTTTTTCTCGCTCATCTTTGGCACGGTGCTGGCGCTTGTTAAAAGCTATGCGCCCCGCCCGTTCCGTATTTTGGTGAGCGCCTATATCGAGCTGTTCCGTTGCACGCCGAACCTGCTGTGGATTCTGTTTATCTACTTTACGGTGCAGGGTTTGGACATCGTGATTTCGACCATCGCCTTTACGCTGTTTACCAGCGCCGTTATGGCCGAAATTGTGCGCGGCGGTCTCAACTCGATTCCGCGCGGCCAGTTTGAGGCGGCACAGAGCCAGGGCTTTGGCTTCTTTGCCACCATGCGCTACATCATTCTGCCGCAGACGTTTAAGACGATCATTCCGGCGCTGTTTAGCCAGTGCACGACCGTCATTAAGGACAGCTCGTATCTTTCGGGCATTAACGTGGCCGAGCTCATGTACACGGCAAACGTTGTGATGGCCCACGCGATTGATCTGTCGCAGGTGCTTATGCTCTACGGACTGGTGTTTGCGATGTACTTTGTGCTCAACTTTGGTATCTCGCTGCTGGTCCGAGCTTACCAACGCCGCATCGTAGCCGCATAGCCTGGCTTTCCCTGGCACCCAACCTTGGCCTTCAAACCGTCGCTCGCGTACCAAAGTACGCGTCGCTCCTCTTTCAGGCCAATCTTGGGCACCAGGAAAACCCAGGTACGGTATCGTGGGAATAAGAGATAAACAGCCCTTTTCTCATTTGTTAGAAAGGAATCGCGATGAGCGATCTGGAGAACAAGAAGAATCCTGTGGTCATTACCATCGCGCGCGATTTTGGTGCCGAGGGCCACGAGATTGGCCGAATGCTTGCCAACGAGCTGGGGATTCCGCTGTACGACAACGAACTGCTGGTGCGTGCGTCGCTGCGTGCGGGCGAGTCGCTCGACAAGATGGCCGCCTACGACGAGCGCCTGGCTGTGGAGAACATGGCGTTTCTGCCCGACCGCTACGATGCCCGTTCGTACTCGGACAAGCTATTCCAAAAGATGAGCCAGGTGATTTTGGACTTGGGTGAGACCGAGAGCTGCATTATCGAAGGCCGTCTGTCCGATTACCTGCTGCGTAACAACCCCAACCACATTGCCGTGTTGGTGACCGCACCCTTTGAGGACCGCGTCGAGATCGTGCGCAAGAAGCGCGGCCTCAACAAAAAGAAGGGCGCCAAACTGGTCAAACAGCAGCAGAAGGCGCGTGAGGCGTTCTATAAGCGCTACAGCGCCGGAAAGTGGAAGATGACGAGCGGTAAAGACATCGTCGTCAACCGCGCCAAGCTGGGCCGCGAAGGCTGCAAAGACGTTATCGCCGCTGCCTACCGCTACAAAGTCGCCCAGCTCGAAGCCTAGCCAATCAAAACCACCACAAAGGCACCTTCGTGGTGGTTTGTTTTAGGCGGAGGGGAAGGCCTTGGTGAGACCGGCGCGCGTCTGCGTGCCGGTCTTTTGATAAATGGAACTCAGGTGGCGCTGCACCATGCGCATCGAGATACCAAGCTCCTCGGCGACCTGTTTGAGCGGGCGCTCATCTTGGGTCACAGCCACCAGCACGTCAACTTCGCGTGGGGTGAGAGCGTGATCGGTGATGAAGACCTGACGCTGCTCCTCGATACTCGGTGCTGCCAGCGCCTCCTCGGCAAGCTGTTGATGTTCGCGCTCCTGCTCGGTTTGGGGTAGGCGGAACAGGCCGGCTGCCACAAATGCCGCGCAGGCGGCGACGAGCAAAACGAGCGCACCGATCATGATGAGAGCAACATTGCCCGAGGTCACAAGCGCAAGCGAGACGCCCGACGTGGTGAACGCGCACACGTTATTGGCGGCGCGTCCCATGCCGGCCCAGAAGGCGGGCGCGTGCATGCGCGGTGCCAGCTGAGTAAACGTGGCAGTAAAGAACGTGACGAAAAAGCCCGAACTCAGGTAAAAGACAATGAGGCCCAGGTTGGGATTGGCTCCTGCTTCGACGGCTAAGATCGAAATAGTGGAGAGTACCGTGACGCCGAACATGACGAGTCCCATGTAGCGACGCTCGGCAAGATCAAAGATAAGACCGGCGGCAAGACCGCTCGCTGCCAAAAAGAGGCGCGGCCAGGTCTGCACGGCGATGGTGCCGTGGGCGTTGGAGAACGTGACCACGTTATCGAGAGTAGAGAACAGACAGGCCAGAATCATGACGAGCGCGATGCTCCAACACGCCTGCTTGGCAAGGGCGTGCGATGGCTCAACAAGGGGATTGATGACGGGGCTGGAGCTCTCAGCAGCCTTTTGGGGAACGACGCTGAGGGCGGAGATGACGATCGTCGCTGTGCCAAGGACGATGAGCTCTGCGATGCCGCCGCAATTGAGCAGGTTGATGGCGAACTGCATCAGGATGCCCGCGGCATAGGCTGCTCCCGCACCGGTGGCGAGCTTGGGATCGTCTTGGAATGTCGTTGCGAAGGCATGGTGTGCCGCGCCACCCAGTAGGCCGAGCCCGAGGAATGCGAGGCATCCCAGAATCTCGAGCGCAAGCGGGCTCGTGGGGGACTGAATCTGAGTTAACCCCAAGATGGCGATGGGGACGGCGGCGCTGACAACTGCCCGAGGCCGGCCTTTGCGCTGTGCGAGCCCGAGCAGCGGCGCGTATCCGATAAAGCCGAGCACGCTCGCACCTAGAATAAAGCCCTGTGCGAGCACAACACGTTCGGCGCCGGCGAGTAGCCCGACATTGACGTCGAAACGAAACTCGGCGGCAAGGAAGGCGAAAGTGAAGAGCGCGAGTGCCAGAAGCGCGTTGATTTTAGGCCTGCTCAGGTTCAAGGACGGTCCTTTGGGTGGACGAATGATTGTGCCCTCGATTGTAGACCATGGCGGTAGGGGTGGGCCTTTCGGGGGGGGGCGGGGTGCGCCTGGCAATCGCATGCTCGTTGCCTTTTGCGCTGGCAGATGCGCCACTTGAGAATTTGTGCCCCGGGATCCGGCTATCTTCCCGTAACATGGTGTTACAGAAGCACCCCTTACGACAAGGAGGCTTACATGCGAAAGCAAATCCATGACAACCCAATCGACCGCGCCCGTGCGTGCTCGCTCTCCCACGGAACATGGCGCCGCGTGGGCGTAAAACTCGCCTGCGCGGGGGCCTGTGTGCTCATGGTCGGCCAGTTGTTGCTGCCGAGCGTGGCGCTCGCCGCCGAGTGGGTCAGCGTCGGCGGCACGCAGTACAACAGGGGCACTGCCGCCGGCGACGATGCCGGAACCTGGTCCTGGGACGGCGCCGACGACATGAAGCTCAACGGCTACGACGGTGCTGGCATCAGTGCTCAGGGAAACCTCACTATCGGCGTGGCTGGCAATAACACCATCACGGCCGACGCCGGGCAGAGTGCCATTGCTGTTAAGAACGGTAGCCTTGCCATTACCGGCGACGGCACCCTGAATGCGACGGCTCAGACCGATGTGATTGCGGCGGAAGGCGACGGCAATGCGGGCGGCGATGTGACCATTAGCGGCGCCAACGTCAACGTGACGGCTTCGGGCGCAGCGGGCAAGGCGACGGGCATTCGCGCGACGGCCGGCAACGTGACGATCGATAAGGGCGCCGATGTCAAAATCGAGGCAAAATCGGCAGAAGGATCTTGGCGTCCAGCGGAGGGCATCTACGGTATCTTTGCCGATAACATTCCCAACAGACACGCTGCTCAGGAAGGCGAGCAGGAAGAGCCGGATTCCGCTTACGAGCGCGGTGCCGATGTCACCATCGATGCCGCCAGTCTGTCGATCAAGACAGCCGATGCCTGGCAGGTTTCCGCGTGCATCAATACGGTCGGTATCAAGAAGAATACCCTCATGAAAATTATCAACGGAGCCGATGTCGCGCTTTCCGCCGGCAGTGCGGCTTCGCTCTCGGCGGGCATCAGCGCACGTTCGCAAGGCGGTGCGGTGTGGATGCTTGTCGAGGAGTCGAATCTTACGTCTCGAAGCCTGTCTGCTGCAAACGGCATCGATGCCGCCCGCAATCAAAGTTTTGGAATCATGGCAGAGGCAAACACCGGTTCAGAAACGCCTCGTATCAAGATTCGCAAATCGAAAATTGAAGCTTCGGGCGCGACTGCGGGAATCTATGCGATCAACCGCAACGTCGCGAATGCGACACTGTTCCGTGCCGCGATGATTGATTTGAGCGTGAACGATTTGCGCGGGAGCGCGACGATTACGACTCCGATGGATGGTGCCGTGCGCGATGTGAAAAAGGTTGTCGATGCAGGGCAATGGCCGAGTTCCCAGAACGGGCAGGTCGTCGGTGTTGCCGGTTCGTCTGCGATTACGGATATCGTCGGTTCTTCTGAGGTCGCCCATGATGTAGTGATTGGTTTTGGAGACGGGCAGGAGCCGGAGCCGACGCCGGACCCCGAGCCGACTCCGGAGCCCGATCCCATGCCAAGTCCCGAGCAGAAGCCTGACCTCAAGCCCGTAGATAAGGACGCAAAGACCACCACGACCGTTGCGACCAAGACTGCTGCCGGAGCCAAAAACACTTCCGGTGTTCTGGCCGCCACGGGTGACAACGCCGCGACGACGGCGGCGGCCCTCGGCATTGCCGGTGCGTCCGTCATCGGCGCCGGCTTCGTCGCGTCCAAGCGCCGCAGCAGCTAGCATTAGCTTTCACAGCCATTTTCATCCGCTGTGTGGGCATAAGTGTCTTCGCGGCAGCTTTTTGTATTTTCGTAGGTAACAGCCTGGGCTCGCATGTACGAACCTAGGCGTACGGGGCCATTTGGCGCATCTTGGTTGTACAGGACCACCGCAAAGGGACAGGCGCCTTTGTAGTGGCGTTAATCCTTCGATTAGGGAGGCCGTTATGAACGGAAGCCACTTTGATAAGCAAACCCAGCGCGAGCGCGCTTGCTCGCTCGTTCACGGTACTTGGCGTTGCGTGGGCGTGAAGATTGCCAGCGTCGGTGCGTGCGCGCACTCATGATCGTCCAGCTACTGCTGCCGAGCGTGGCGCTCGCGACCGAGTGCGCGGATTCCGCCGCCGCGACGGGCGAGGTTGCCGCGGCTCTGGTGACGCCGGCAGTTGCGGAGGATGCGGCTCCGGCGACCACGCCTGCAACCGACGCTGCTCTGGCGGCACAAACTGTCGCCGAACCTCAGCAGACGACTCCGGCTGACGCCGCCGATGAGTCTAACAATGCGGCACCCGCTGAACAAAACAATCCCAGCGACAACGCCGCCGCGCCGGCAAACGACGCCATTACGTCGCATGGTGTGACCGACGTGACAGATAAGACCGTCGATGGCGTGTTTGCGCCCAATGCGGCCAATATGCTGTGCGAGCAGCCGGTTGATGATTGGCAAACTATCGACGTTATCGAGATTGACGACGCCACCACCATCTTTAGGGCGGGCGATAAACCGGACTTTACGGCAGACACTCCGGCGGGCTCGAACTCCATTCTTCAGTGTGAGTTCTGGACGGGCAGCGATGGCAGTGAAGTGAACTCCGATATATTCTGGGACCGGAAAATCACCAACCACATCGACGCTTTTAAATCTGGTGTGACCTATCGCTATGGCCTGTACTTTAAGCCGGCGTGGGATTTCTTCTTTACGTCTAACATTAAACTGATGGTCAATGGCGTGGAGTGCAGTTATCGGGTGGATAAGGCAAGCGAGCATGCGCCTGTTCCCGGCTTGTTCCGTACGCTATGGCTAATCACCGACCTGACGTTTACGCCCGAGGCTAAGCCGGTCCCGGTCGACCCGGAGATGCCGGCGCCGCAGCCCGAGGTGAAGCCCGAGGTGAAGCCCGAGCAGAAGCCGGGGATCAAACCGGAGGTCAAGCCTGCCGTAACGTCAGCTAAGACGATTACGGTGACCAAAACGGTCGCCAAGGCCGCTCCGGCCGAGAAAGCCGACACCGCCCTGGCCGCCACGGGCGATAGCGCCGCGATGACGGTCGCCGCCCTGGGCATCGCCGGCGCAACCGTTACCGCGGCAGGCATCGCTGCGACCAAGCGCCGCAAGCGTTAGGTTTTGGCGACGGCGCCCATCCTCGGCTTCAGCACAATCTCAATCTGTAACACCAGGCGGGATATTTAGCCTCTAACTGTTACAGATTGAGATGAACTGTTCGGCCGCCAACCTAACATCTCGATCTATAACACGTAGCGGGATATTTAACCTCTAACTGTTACAGATTGAGACAAAGCGGAGGCGGTTGGAGCAATATCTTGATCTGTAACAACTACGAGGCTCAACAGGGTCTGGCTGTTACAGATTGAGACAAACGTCGGAATTGGTTCGCCGGCCAAGTCCCCGACCACCACAAAGGTGCATGTCCCCTTTGTGGTGATGGGTTGGCCGGCATAAAAAAGTCCCCGCCGGGCGTGTGCTCGACGGGGACCTTGCCGTTTGGTGGCTAGCACTGCAGGTGATTACTCGCCCAGCAGGCTCTTGGTGATGGAAGCGGCGGCCTTCTTGCCGGCGCCCATCGCCAGAATGACCGTAGCGGCACCGGTGACGATGTCGCCGCCGGCCCAGATGCGGGGATCGGTGGTCTGGCCGGTCTCCTCGTCGGCAACGATGTAGCCCCACTTGTTGAGCTCCATCTTGCCGCCGATCTTGGCAGCGAAGGGGTTGGCGTTGGTGCCGATAGCCGAGATCGCGACGTCGCAGGGGATCTCCTCGATGGCGCCCTCGATGGGCACCGGGCGACGACGGCCGGACTCGTCAGGCTCGCCGAGCTCCATCTTCTGGACCTTGACGGCGCACACGGAGCCGTCCTCGCCAGCGACAAACTCGAGCGGGGAGACGAGCGGCAGAACCTCGACGCCCTCGGCCTTGGCGTGGTGCAGCTCGGCGCGACGGCAGGGCATCTCGTCCTCGGTACGACGGTAGGCGATGATGGCGTGCTCGGCACCCAGGCGCTTGGCGGTACGGACGGCGTCCATAGCCACGTTGCCGCCACCAAAGACGACGACGTTCTTGCCGTGCTTGGTGGGGGTGTCGTACTCGGGGAACTTGTTGGCCTTCATCAGGTTCACGCGGGTGAGGTACTCGTTAGCGAAGAAGACGTTGGGCAGGTTCTCGCCGGGGACGTTGAGGAACTTGGGCAGGCCAGCGCCGGTCGCCACGTAGATGGCGTCGAAGCCCTGCTCGAACAGCTCCTCGGCCGTGGCCATGTTGCCCACGACGGAGTTGTACTCAAACTTGACGCCCATGTCCTCCAGGCCGTCGATCTCGCGCTTGACGACTGCCTTGGGCAGACGGAACTCGGGGATGCCGTAGACCAGCACGCCGCCGCCGGTGAAGAAAGCCTCGAAGACGGTGACGTCAAAGCCGTTGCGGGCGAGCTCGCCGGCACAGGTGATGCCGGACGGGCCGGAGCCGACGACGGCGACCTTCTTGCCGTTCTTGGGGGCCATCTTGGGCGTGGAGGCGAGTTCGGGGCGATCACCCAGGAAGCGCTCGAGCTGGCCGATAGCCACGGGCTCGGACTTCTTGCCACGGATGCACTTACCCTCGCACTGGTTCTCCTGCGGGCAGACGCGGCCGCAGATGGCGGGAAGCATGGAGTCCTCGCGGATGGTATCGAGAGCGCCGCCGAAGTCCTTCGCGCGGATCTGCTCGATAAAGCGGGGGATGTTGATGTTGACGGGGCAGCCCTCAACACAGAACGGCTTCTTGCAGTTGAGGCAGCGCTCGGCCTCGGCCAGCGCCATCTCCTCGGTGAAGCCCTTGTCGACGGGGCGGAAGTCGCAGGCGCGCTCGGCAGCCGGCTCCTCGTTATCGGGGGTGCGGGGCGACTTCATATCGGCAACGAAACGACCGTTAACTAGTGGCATGCGCAGCTCTTTTCCTCATAGGCCTTGAGGGACTCGCCCTCTTCGGAACGGTAAGCGGCCTGGCGGGCACGAAGGTCATCCCAGTCGACCAGGGTGGCATCGAAGTCGGGGCCGTCGACGCAAGCGAACTTGGTCACGCCGCCCACCTCGACGCGGCAGCAGCCGCACATACCGGTGCCGTCAACCATGATGGGGTTGAGCGACGCGGTGATGGGGGTGTCGTACTTCTGGGCGGTGAGGGTCGAGAACTTCATCATCGGAACGGGGCCGACGCAGAAGACCTGGCTCACGGCCTTGTCCTGCAGCAGGCGCTCCAGCGGAGCGGTGACAACGCCCTGCTCGCCGTAGGAGCCGTCGTCAGTGGTGATGTGGATGTGGTCCTCGTCGAGGAGCTCGCGGAACTGGTCCTCCATGAGCAGGAGGTCCTTGGTGCGGGCGCCCATGATGGCGTGCACCTCGTGACCGGTCTCGACCAGGTGCTTGGCGACCGGGAAGGCAATTGCCAGGCCGACGCCGCCGCCAATGACGGCGCAGGGGCCCTCAGCCATCTCGGTGGGAACGCCCAGCGGGCCCACGACATCGCGCAGCGACTCGCCGGCCTCGTAGGTGGACAGCATCTCGGTGGTCTTGCCGATCACCATGAAGATGAACTCGACCCAGCCCTCGTCAGCGTTCCAGCCGGCCAGGGTAAACGGGACGCGCTCGCCCGTCTCGTTGGCGCGGACCATGAGGAACTGTCCAGCGTGCGCATGCTTGGCGATTGCGGGCGCCTCGATGCGGAACTTGAACACCTTCTCCGAGAACTGCGTCTTCTCCAGGATCTTATACATAGAACCCCTCTCTTGTTAGGGCCGCCGAACCGTGCCTCCACGGAAATGGACGGTAGCCCGAATAAAACCGTACGCGCACAGGCGTTGTGCAGACATACGGTACAAATTATACCCTCATGGACATGCTGTTTACGTGCGTCTTCGGCGGTTGGGAAAAGGGCTTATCCACTTCGTCCTACCAAATAGGGATAGGTTTATTTTGGTCGGTTTTATCAGGCAAAACGGCAAAGGGGGCCGGCCTCGGGTTGTGATGAGGCCGGCCCCCTTTGGGGTGTTATGCGTGTATGGCAGCGCGGGGTTTATTGCGATGCGGCCACCGCGGCGTTTCCGCAGATAAAACCTGCCAAAATTAACATCCCTAAACGGTAGGTTTTAGTGCTTGCCGTTGGCGGAGGCGGCGCCGTTGACGTGGTCGCGGGCATAGATCACGCCGTGCACGATGGCCAGGCCGGCGGCGTCGGCGGCGCGGGCGCAGGTGTCCTGGAAGTCATCGGCCTCGCGGGCGCGCAGCTGTTTGAGCACATAGTCTGCCACGGCCATCTTGCCGGGAGGGTTGCCGATGCCGGTGCGGATACGGCTAAAGTCGCGGCTGCCCATCTTGTCGATGATGGAGCGCAGACCGTTGTGACCGGCATGGCCTCCGCCCACCTTGACGCGCACGTCACCGGCGGGAATGTCGAGCTCGTCGTGAATCACGAGCAGCTCCTCGGCCTTGATCTTGTACTCGCGGCAGAGCTTGGAGATGGGGCCACCCGAGGTATTCATATACGACTGCGGCTTGACCAGCACGATCTGGCGCTTGCCGCCCTCTTCCTCGGCATCGTTGATGTTGATGAGCGCGACCTCGGCGCCGGCCTGGTTTTTCCAGTACGTGACGCCGGCCTGACGGGCCAGCTCGTCAATCGCCTTAAAGCCGGCGTTGTGGCGGGTCTCGGCATATTCCTCGCCAGGGTTGCCAAGTCCGGCAACCATGCGAATCTTAAGCGGCTGTGCAGCTGCCATGTGCTTCCTTTCGTCGATTTATCGTCTGCTATGGTGAGCGACCCCGTTGCCGCTGTCAAATGGAGGGCGATTGAGGTGAGTTGAGGGCGATTGAGGTGAGTTGAGGGCGTTTGAGCGGTTGCAGGAAACCGGGGTGGACAGTTAGTTCAGATTTGTATAAAGCAAGAGGCTCTCGGCTGCCAAAATCGGAGACATGGAGCCGTTTCGGTGCTTTGGGGCGCACGTTTTGCGCTATTTCGAAGCCATTCGAGCCTTAAAATGAGGTGATTGGCCCCGAGATGGCAGCAAAGCGCCTTGAAATAAGCCGTCTGTTTATACAAATCTGAACTAACTGTCCAGCCTTGCTCGGCGATGTTGTCGAGATACGCTTTCTAGACCGGCGCGAGGCCGATTCCGGCCCGAAGAGCGTTGAGCCATGCAGCTTGACGCTTGCGATAGCCCTTGATGCGATAGCGGAATCGAATACCGGCAAGTCGATGCATCGTCTGGGCGAAGGCTTCGAGTGCAACAAGGTCTTTCATTTGGTCGCGATTGATAACCAGAACGTGAACGCCCATGGCTTTAAGGCCGTTGTTGCGGTTTCCGTCGTGGATGCGAGCGTTCTGGAGCTCGTGCCCAATTCCGTTGTATTCGTTGTCGACTCCTGCGGCCGGACAATATAAGTCGCAGATGGCATAGGGGATGCCCGAGGACATGTTGACTGCAAGGGTGTCGAAGTCGATTCGATAGTTGAGCAGCAGACCTCCCATGGGCAGGCTGCAACATCCGAATCCGCCAAAACGCATGGGTGCGCCTAGGACGGCGAACATTAAGGATTCCGCTGGGGATGCGGATCCGGCTCGGGCGAGCCTGACGGCCGTGCGAAACGAGGCGTAGGAGCTGCTTTTGGCAAACTGTGCGACTGCCTCGAGCTCTTTTATGGTTGTAGCAGGCTCGCATTTGTAGTGTGCCTGCTCGTAGCGGGTTTCGTTTTGTTTTTCGGCTGCCGGTTGGTCGCCCTGGCAATCAAGATCGTCCAGCACTTTGAAGCTATCGGCCTTGGGCCACGTGTCGTCATGGGCGATGGGATAGGTTGCCTCGGGCGGGAGGGAGTAAGAGCCGAGTAGCTCCATGAGAAGCATCAGGACCTTGGCTACGGGCTCATTCCTAGAGTACAACATGGCTGTCATGGCGGGAGACGTTGCGTAGATGTCGGCTTCGATGTGCATGATTGCCCCTGCGGGAAGCGGGGCGGTGATGGAGTGCTGGAGAAGGCGTTCGTCGGGGCGTCTGTTGTTACCATCCGCAACAAGGAGGTCTAAGCGCTCGGAGTCGTCTTCGTTCCAGGCATCAAGCATCGAAAGAGCCGCAAAGTCTATGGCGTCTTTATTGGGAACGCAGCCCGCAAGGGCTTGTGCTTGTTGTTCGGCGTTGATGGCGCTCCAGGGAAGCGCAGAGTACGCCCGTCGAGCGCGGCGAATTGCGCGGAGGGCGGAGAAATGTGAGATCACGGCGGTCATAGCTATAAGGTACTCAGCCGTTGGCGAAATGATATGGCTGTGCCGTTCTTTTCGCTCAAAGGAGCGTCGTGTGCCGCGGACGGTAGCGCGATTGTGCGAGGGGCCTTGAAAAACGGAGCGCGGGGCGCTGGTTTGGCCTTGAAGGTATGGACCGAGATGGGTGCTGGACAGTTAGTTCAGATTTGTATAAAACGACCGGGGCATTTTGCCATTACTGAAGGGTTCAGTGGGCAAAATGGAGCAAATGACATAGTGAAGACGTCCGCTAGAAGAGAGATTGGCCAATATTATGCCGACAAGAGGGCTTTTGGCGTATCAAGTGACCCGTGTGAGCGCTCAGAAAAATACAAATTTGAACTAACTGTCCAAGGCGGGTTGGCGAGGAATAGAAAGGGGGTCGGAAGCGAACTTCCGACCCCCTTTGAAACATCAAAGATGATGCGATGTGCGTTGGATTACAGCGCGAAGTCGCCGCCGACGAGCGTGGAGACGGGCTCCTCGTGGTAAACGGCGGAGATGGCCTGAGCGAACTCCTCGGCGACCGAGATAGTCTTGATCTTGCCGCCGACCTCGACGGGGATGGCGTCGGTGACGACGCACTCGACGATGGGGGCATCGTTCAGGCGCTCGATGGCCGGACCGGAGAAGATGCCGTGGGTGGCGCAGACGTAGATGTCGCCGGCGCCCATAGCCTTGAGCTCCTTGACGTTGGCGCACAGGGTGCCAGCGGTGTCGATCATGTCGTCGTTGATGATGCAGGTCTTGCCCTTGATGTCACCGATGATGCCCATGACCTCGGCGGCGTTGTGGCGCGGACGGCCCTTGTGGGCGATGGCCAGGTCGCAGCCGAGCATGTCGGACAGCTTCTTGGCGGCCTTGGCGCGACCCACGTCGGGGGAGACGACAACCAGGTTGTCGGTGTCGAAGTGCATGTCGTTGTAGTACTGGCCAAATAGCGGCAGTGCGGACAGGTGGTTAACCGGGATATCGAAGAAGCCCTGGATCTGGCCCTGGTGCAGGTCGAGGGTGATGATGCGGTTGACGCCGGCACGCTCGAGCAGGTTGGCGACGAGGCGGGCGGTGATGGGCTCGCGCGGGCCGGCCTTGCGGTCCTGGCGGGCATAGCCGTAGTGGGTGATAACGGCGGTGATGGAGCGGGCGGATGCGCGCTTGGCAGCGTCGGTGGCGATGAGCAGCTCCATGAGCATGTCGTTGACGTTGCCGCCGGCCACGGACTGAATCAGGAAGACGTCGGCGCCGCGGACGGTCTCGTCGTAGCGGGCGTAAATCTCACCATTGGCGAACTGCTTTAGCGTAAGGCCCGAAAGCTCGACCCCAAGGTACTCAGCGATCTTCTGAGCGAGGGGACGGTTGGAGGAACCGGAATACACGCGGATGGACTTGCGCATATTCTCCGACTTCTCGGGATCATTAATCGGCATTACCCTTCTCCTTTATATCGAATGCCATATAGATGCCTTGTTGCATTGTAACCGTGCGGCGGGGTTTATCGGGTCTTGATAACGTCTTTACCGTCAACGGACACGAACCGACCACTCATCCGGTCGCGCAGGTCACGATAGAAAAAAGGAGCCGTCCCCATGGAACAGCTCCTTTTGTGCTTGGTAAAACGTTATACCTCGTCGTCCTCGTGCAGACGGCGGCGATAATCGGCGGCCCAGCCCTCAATATTTACCTGACGGGCGCGGCCCAGACCAAGTGCGTCGGCCGGGACCGGCTCGGTGATGACGGAGCCTGCGGCCACGAGCGCGCCGTCGCCGATCTGGGCGGGCGCGACCATCATGGTGTCGGAGCCGATGAAGGCGTCCTTGCCGATGACGGTCTTGTGCTTGTGCACGCCGTCGTAGTTGCAGGTGATGGAGCCCGCGCCCACGTTGACGCCGGAGCCCATGGTGGTGTCGCCGATGTAGGACAGATGCGGCACCTTGGAGCCCTCGCCGATCGTGGACTTCTTGATCTCCACGTGCGTGCCGGCTTTGGAACCGTCGAGCATGTGAGTGCCCGGGCGCAGGTAGGCGCGCGGGCCGCAGTCGACGCCGTTCTCGATGACGGCCTCGATGGCGATGGTCTCATCGATGGTGCAGCCGCTGCCGACGGTGGTGTCGGTGAGGCGGCTGTTGGGGCCGAGCTGGCACTCCTCGCCCACGGTGACGTGGCCGATCAGGTGCGTCTGCGGCCACACGACGGTGTCGCGGCCGATGACGGCGTCGGGGCCGATCCAGGCCTGCGTGGGGTCGATGAAGGTGACGCCCTCGGCCATCCAGTGCTCGTTGATGCGGTCGCGAGCGATGGCAGTGAGCTGCGCGAGCTGGATGCGGCTGTTGACGCCCAGGCCATCGCGGTAGTCGTCGCAGTGGAAGATGGAGACCGCCTGGCCATGGCCTTTGAGGATCTCGAGCATGTCGGGCAGGTAGTACTCGGCCTGCGCGTTGTCGTTGCCGATCTCGTCAATGTGGGCGGCGAGCTGCGCGCCGTCGAAGGCGTAGCAGCCGGCGTTGCACTCCAGCAGCGTGGCGGCCTGCTCGGGCGTGCAGTCCTTCTGCTCGATGATGCGCTCGATCTGACCATCGGCGCCCAGCTTGATGCGGCCGTAGCCGAAAGGATCGGGCGGGGTCATGGTCATGACGGTGCAGGCGAGCTCGCCGGTGGCGACGGTTTGCGCGAACTTGGCGACGGTGTCGGCGGTGATGAGCGGCAGGTCGCCGTTGAGCACCACGACGGGGCCTTGCGTGATGCCACAGGCCTCGAGCGCGACCTTCACGGCGTGACCGGTGCCCAGACGCTCGGTCTGCTCGACGCACTCGACCTTGGTGGCGCTGTTGGCGTAGGCGCCGTCGATGAGGGCGCGCATCTCGTCGGCGTGGCTGCCGATGACAACCACGACGCGGCTGCAGCCGGCCTTGATGGTAGCGTCGACGATCCACTGGACCATGGGCTTACCCAGGATCTTGTGCGAAACCTTGCAGTGGTTCGACTTCATGCGGGTGCCCTCGCCGGCAGCGAGGATAATTGCGGTTGCGTCCATGTGATCTCCTGTTACGTTATAGAGACGTGTGTTTGGAAACGATACACGGCGCAATATGATACCGCAGGCATATGACGAGCGCGTAACGATTGGTTTGCGGCGGTTGAGGCTTGCACCGCCGGCGTGGCGTTTGCACTGCGTGCGTGCGGCGTTGGCGGTGCTGCGGAGCTGTTGTTTGAGCGAGGGAACGGGGGTGCCCGTGGACAACATACGAGAGGAGTTTGGCGGCGAGCCCGTCGCGGCATTCTCGATGTCGCATCCGGCTGTGCCGGCACTCTATATAGTGCTGACGCTGGGGCTCACTATGTTCTCGATGCAGCCGGTACTGATTGCGCTGTCACTTGCGGGCGGGCTGGCGTATGGATTTGCGACGCGTGGGGCTGCCCGCACGCTGGGCGCGCTCCGCTGGCAGCTGCCGGTGATTTTGATCGTCGCGGTGCTCAATCCGCTGTTTAGCGCCTCGGGCTCGACGGAGCTGTTCCGTATTGGCATGCGCGCGGTGTATCTGGAGAGCATGGTATACGGCCTGTGCATGGGCGGGCTGTTTGTGGCGAGCGTGCTGTGGTTTGAGGCGGCGGCGTCGATGCTCGAATACGACAAGGTGCTCGCGCTGCTGGGCAATGCCGCACCGGTGATTGCGCTCATGATCTCGATGTGCATGAGGCTTATCCCGCAGTTTTTGCGCCGCGGTCGTACGGTGCTGGCGGTGCAGGATGCGATTGATGTGCCGGGCCGCGCGCCGGCCGACCCCGTACGCTCGCGCCTGCGGGCGTCGAGCGTGTTGATGGGCTGGGGCATGGAAGATTCGCTGGAGCGCGCGGACGCGATGCGCTCGCGCGGGTGGGGTGCCGCGACGCGTCGTACGACGTATGCGCGGTATCGGCTGGCGCGCAGCGACGTTGCCGCGCTGGCCGGGCTCGCACTGTTTGGTGCTGTCGCGGTGGCGGTGGCGTGGACCGCGACGACGCAGTATTCGTTTTACCCGCAGCTTTCGGTGCCGGCGCCGTGGCCTGGCTATATTGTGTACGCGGCTTGGATGGTGTTGCCCTGTGTGCTGCACGCGATTGACGAGAAGAGGTTTGGCTGATGGCTCGGTTGGATAGGGGCCCGGTGTCGGGCGCGGCGTGCGGCCCGGATATTCCGGCGATTGAGGTGCAGGGCCTTAGTTTTGCCTATCCCGGGGCCGAGGCACCGGTGCTCGAGGGGCTTGATTGGCGTGTTCCCCAAGGTGCATTTGCGCTGCTTGTTGGCGGTACCGGTTCGGGCAAGTCGACGCTGCTGTCGCTGCTCAAGCCCGAGATCGCGCCGGCGGGCGAGCGCACTGGTGATGCGCGCGTGCTGGGCGAGAACGTTGCCGACATGGACGTGCGGGCATCGGCGGAGCGCGTGGGTTATGTGTTCCAGGATCCCGAGAACCAGATCGTGTGCGAAACCGTGTGGCACGAGATGGCGTTTGGCCTAGAGAATCTGGGTGTGTCGCGCGACGAGATGCGCCGTCGCGTAGCTGAGACCAGCTATTTCTTTGGACTGGAAGATTGGCTTCACCGCGATACTGACACGCTTTCGGGCGGTCGCAAACAGTTGCTGTCGTTGGCGGCCGTTCTGACGCTACGCCCGCGCGTGCTGCTGCTCGACGAGCCCACGTCTCAGCTCGATCCCGTTGCCGAGAAGAATTTTCTGCACGCGCTGTTTCGCGTGAACCGTGAGCTGGGCTGCACGGTTGTTGTGGCTACGCATCAGCCGCGCCCAATGCTCGAATACGCGACGTGTGCGAACCGGATTGAGGGCGGTCGCGTGCGCGAGGTGGCGGATACGGCTTCTTTGGGACGCCGAGAATCGCTGTTTTCCGATGACATGTTGGGGTGGGGTGCCATCCGATGTGCAAAAAACGGAGTATTCAGCAGGCGTGAGGACAATTTGGGCTCTCTGGAGCCGCTCGGGGACGTATCGAGCGCGAAAAGAAGTTCGGAATTGGACAAATCGTCCGAATTTGTGGCGCAAATGTTGCTCGAGAACGGCTCGGAAGCCTTCCCGCGCACGAATGGAAGCAGAATACTCCAAAAAATGCACGGCGGGTCGGCTACCACCCTGTCGGAAGGCTGGTTTCGCTACGATCGCGCGGGCGGTTGGGTGCTGCGCGGGCTCGATGTGACGTTTTCGGCCGGCGCGGTGCATGCGGTCGTGGGCGGAAACGGCTGCGGCAAGTCGACGATGCTCTCGGTGCTGGCCAAGACGGCTAAGCTGCAGCGTGGCCGCATGGTGCGTGGGACGGCTTCGGCGGCGCTGCTGCCGCAGAATCCCAAGGCATTGCTGGTCGCCGAAACGGTGCGCGACGAGCTGATGGAATGGGCTTCGACCTGCGGATACGACGAGGCCGCAGCACAGGAGCAGGCGGCGTGCCTGGGCCTGGCGGGCCTGGAGGCGCGTCACCCGTACGATCTTTCGGGCGGTCAGCGCCAGCTACTTGCGTTGGCAAAGCTGCTGTTGATTGGTCCGGAGCTGTTGCTGCTTGATGAGCCCACCAAGGGCCTTGATCTGGCAAGTCGCCGCATCATCGCTCGCGCCCTGCGTGGCCGTGTGAAGGCTGGAGGCACCGTCATCATGGCTACGCACGATCTAGATTTCGCCGAGCAGGTTGCCGATGACATTGCCATGATGTTCGACGGCGAGATCGCCTGCACGGAGCCTCCGGCAGATTTCTTTGCCGACAACGTGTTCTACAGGGCGTGATAGGATGACGGACTGTCGTTTCTCGCGCTTGCTTGCAAAACTGGAGATCCCGCTGCTGCTGGCGGTGCCAGCCGTGATGGCTGCGGCGTTGCTGGCGGGCGTTGAGCAGGCAGCGTTGGCCATGCTTGTCGTGGTGGCGCTGGTGCTTGCGCTGTTCTTTGCGGGTTACGAGGTGTCGCGCCCGGGCCTGCGCCAGATTATGCCCACGCTGGTGTTGGCGGCGTTGGCCGCGGCGGGGCGCATCTTGTTTGGCCCCATTCCCGACTTTAAACCGGTGAGCGCCATCGCCATTATCGCGGGGGCGACGCTTGGTCGCCGCAATGGTTTTATGGTTGGCGCGCTGGCGGCGCTGACCAGCAATTTCTTTTTTGGACAGGGCATGTGGACGCCGTGGCAGATGTATGCCTGGGGTCTGGTTGGCTATGTTGGCGGCGCGCTGGCGCATGCGGGCGCGTTCGACCGTGCGGATGGAACCGTGCGCATGCCGGCGCTGATGGCGTACGGCTTTGCCTCGGGCTTGCTCTACGGCGTTGTGATCAACGCGTATGACATCATCGGTTTTGTTCAACCGCTCACGTGGGCGGGCGCCATAGCGCGTCTTGCTACGGCGGTGCCGTTCGACATCACGCATGGCCTCGCGACCTGCGCGTTCTTGGCCGCTCTGTACAAGCCCTGGCGTCGCCGCATCAACCGCGTCGTCATGAAATACGGGCTGTAGGGCTGGTTGCGCCGGGGCGGGAATCAATACTGCCGAAGTGCCATTTCAAAACTATGCCGGTTTACGGGGCTAGATTGGCACAGGCAGACCATACCGGCTTTTTTCGAAATAGAGCAAGCCGTTTACCTGCGGTTTTATTATTTCGGAATTGCGTATGGTTGGGGGTTTGCGATTTAGCCCCGTAAACCGGCGTAGTTTTGAAATGGCCGGTTGATATGACGGGCATCATAGCCCTCAGAGGGTCAATTGATCCGTTTTCTTCCGTCCCCAGACGTCCCCAGGGAATCAGTTGACGGCGCTCGCCACGAAACTGGCCCATCTACTACGTTTAGCCCGACACCCCCAAGCACAACCGCGTTTTATGAAAAACCGCAGGCTTTCTACCTGCGGTTTTCTTTTTGCGTTGTTCGCTGTGGTTGAGGATGGCGGCCTAAACGTAGTAGATGGGCAGGTTTCGTGGCGGGCGGGTTGCGCGAACACGCTCGCAAGACGAAAACGACCCGCCTTTCTCCGCCTTTGGGAGATCAGTTGGGCTAGAGCTCCAGGGCGAGCGTGACGGGGCAGTGGTCGCTGCCGAAGATGTCGCCGCGGATGCCGGTGTCGCGTACGTTGCCGGCGATTGCGTCGCTCACCAGGAAGTAATCGATGCGCCAACCTGCGTTGTTCTTGCGGGCATTAAAGCGGTAGCTCCACCAGCTGTAGACGCCCTCGACGTCCGGATTGGCTGCGCGCCAAGTGTCGGTAAAACCGGCGTTGAGCAGCTCGGTAAACTTGCCACGCTCCTCGTCCGAAAAGCCTGCGTTGCCGCGGTTGGACTTGGGGTTCTTAAGGTCGATCTCCTCGTGTGCCACGTTAAAGTCGCCGCAGGTTACGACGGGCTTGCCGGTTTCGCGCTCAAGCGCGCTCAAAAAGCCGCGATAGGCATCGTCCCAGGCCATGCGCACGTCGATGCGCGCGAGCTCGTTTTGGGCGTTGGGCGTATAGACGTCCACAAACCAAAACTTGTCGAACTCGAGCGCGCAGACGCGGCCCTCGGTTGCGGCTTGGGCGACGAGCTCGGCCGCCTCGCCCTCGCCGGCGTAGGGCAGCAGTGCATCGGCGCGCAGCACGCGCAGCGGTTCCTGGCGGCTAAAGACCGCGGTGCCCGAGTAGCCCTTGCGCTCGGCGTAGCTCCAGGTTTGGTGATAGCCGGCCAGGTCGATATCGACCTGGCCCTCCTGCAGCTTGGTTTCCTGCAGCGCTAGGATATCGACATCGAGTTCCTGTGCGATCTGGGTAAAGCTCGGGTCCTTTTTGAGCACGGCGCGCAGGCCGTTAACGTTCCACGAGGCGAAAGTGTAAGTCTGAGGCATGGTGTCCTTTCGACGGGGTTGGCAGGCTTAAGATTAACGCAACTAGAGCGGGGCGGAGTCCGCGAGTGATAGTGCGAACGCCGCCGTCCCGGAGACACGGACGGAGGACATATATGACGCAGGCAATATCGGATCCCAAACAGGCCTCTGCCGCGCTGGCGGAGCTGTTCGAAACCCATAGTCACGTGGTCTTCTTTGGCGGTGCGGGCGTCTCCACGGCAAGCGGCATTCCCGATTTCCGCAGCGTGGACGGTCTGTATCACCAACGGTTTTCCTATCCGCCCGAGACTATGCTCTCGCACAGCTTTTACGAGACGCATCCGGCGGAGTTCTTCGACTTCTACCGCACCAAGATGATCGCGCTTGGCGCCAAGCCCAACTGCTGCCACACCAAGCTGGCCGAGCTGGAGCGTGCCGGCAAGCTCGACGCCGTGGTGACGCAAAACATCGATGGCCTGCATCAGGTGGCCGGTTCACGGCGCGTGTTTGAGCTGCACGGCTCGGTCCACCGCAACATTTGCCAGTCGTGCGGCGCGGTCTACAGCGCCGAATGGATTTGCGCGCGCGAGCACGAGGATGCCGCGGGCGTGCCCGTGTGCCCTGCGTGCGGCGGCCGCATCAAACCCGATGTGGTGCTCTACGAGGAGCCGCTTGACGAGCGCGTGCTTACCGGCGCCGTTGCCGCCATCGCCGCGGCCGATGCCCTCATTGTGGGCGGGACCTCGCTCGTGGTGTATCCGGCGGCGGGCCTTACGCGCTACTTTACCGGCGATACGCTGGCGATTTGCAATCTTGCTCCCACCGACCAGGATGCAAATGCCGACCTGCTGATTTCTTGCGACATCGCGGCCGCGTTTGCGTTCTAGCCCGCGCGCGCGGATACAATAGAAAGACTGATTGCAAAGCGACCCCGCCGTCAGCGCCCGAGCGCGGCGGCGTGGGCATTTTAGGAGGATGTTCATGGCGAACGACAGCAAGACATGGCGGTGCGGAAAGTACGAGCTCAGCTTTGATCGTCCGCGCATCATGGGCGTCCTCAATGTGACGCCCGATTCGTTTAGCGACGGCGGGGAGCACTTCGACCCGGATGCCGCCATCGAGTACGGCCTGGCGATGCTCGATGCCGGCGCCGACATCATCGACGTGGGCGGCGAGTCCACGCGCCCCGACTTTACCCCGGTCAACCCCGACGAGGAGGCGCGTCGCGTGCTGCCCGTCGTGCGCGCGCTCGCCAAAGAGGGCGCTATCGTCTCGATCGATACGCGTCATGTGGCGGTTGCCAAGGCGGCGGTGCGCTGCGGTGCTTCGATTGTCAACGATGTGACGGGCTTCACCGACCCCAAGATGGTCGAGTTTGTTAAGACGAGCACCTGCGGCGTCATCGTGATGCATGCCGGCGAGGTCGCCGCGCCCGCCCGCACGCACGCAACGGTGCAGCTCGATACCTCGGCTGCGGCGTTTGTTGCCGAGAAGGCGCGCGAGGCGGCTGCCGAGGCCGCGCGTGAGGCTGAGAAGCCGGCTCGCCGCCGTCGCGGCAAGTTGCTGGGTGAGCCTAAGCCGGAGGCCAAGCTTCCGGGTGGCGTGGTGCAGCCCTCGTTGCCGTTTGGCGAACCTGAGCCCGCGACCGAGCCTGCAAGCGAGCAGGAGACGCCGGCCGCCGAGCAGGCTGCTGCCGCCGAGACCGTCGCGCCCGCGCCCGAGGCCACCGAGGCCGCATCGGAGCCCAATGACCGCCTGGTCGCCATGATGCGCCGCAGCGCCCGCCGCGAGGAAGCCTACGTGCCCACCTCGCAGCTCCGCCGCTTCACCCTGCCCGATTCGGCGCCCATCATGCGCCGCGTCATGGGCTTTCTGTCCGACCAGGCCCGCGCGCTCATCCACGCCGGCGTGTCGCGCGACCGCATCTGCATCGATCCCGGTCCGGGCTTTGGCAAGACGGCCAACGAGGACATCGTCATCCAGCGCGAGACTGCCAAGATGGCGTCACTGGGCTATCCGCTCATGTGCGCCGTATCGCGCAAGCGCTTTGTGGGCGCCGTCTCGGGCGTGACCGAGGCCGCCGAGCGCGATGCCGCTACGTTTGGCGTGTGCCTGGGCGCCATCCAGGCCGGTGCCAACATCGTGCGCGTGCACGACGCCGCGGGCTTTGCGCAGTTCCTGAACGGCTACTGGGCGGTTGCCAAGCCGCAGCCGCGCCGCGCGTTTGTGGCCGTGGGATCCAACTTGGGGCATCGCTGCGACAACATCCGCGCCGCACGCGACATGATCGCCGAGATTCCACTTACCTGCGTGTCCAACTCCTCCAAGATCTACGAGAGCGAGCCGGCCTACGAGACGCGCCAGGACGCGTTTGCCAACGCCGTCATCGAGATCAAGACCGAGTTGGCGCCGCTGGTGCTGCTCGACGAGCTCATGAAGATCGAGGCCGAGCTGGGCCGCGACCGCTCCAAAAAGGCCAAGGCCAACGGTCCGCGCACCATCGACCTGGACCTGCTGTGGATGGACGGCGAGACCCACGGCGGCAAAAAGCTGCGCCTGCCGCATCCACTGATCGGCGAGCGCGACTTTGTGCTGGTGCCGCTTGAGGACCTGATGCACGACCCGGCGCGGTTCTTCCGCTACAACGGCGTCGAGGTCAAGGAGCCCGAGGATCGCGTGGGCCATATCGTGGGCGAATTGGGGCGTATGTAGATGATCGAGATGAATGCTGTTGCCGCCGGTACCGAGCTCGACGCGGCGCGCGACGCGGGGCGCGAGGGTGCGTCCGCGGGCCGGTGCGCGTGGAGCGCGGGCGAGGCGTCGTTGACGTTTTCGCTGGTCGTGCGCCCCGATGTGAACATGCACGCCTTCCACGGTCTGCCGTTTGTGGCCGCAATGGGCATGATGGACGCGCTCGCGGGCACGGCCGCAACGCCGGGCCTGGGGCTTGCCGGCAAGGTGGGCATCCAGTGGCCGAGTGACATCGTGTGCGGCGCGCCTGCGTTTGAGACGTCGCTCGCGCGCGTCGCCGTCAACGGCGGTGCCGGTGCCGCGGGCATGTTTGCCGCGGTGACGGTGGATATTGAGCGTTCGGTACTGGGCGAGCTCGGCGTGGATATGGGCGACGAGGTACTGGTCGAGGCATTGGCCGCGGCGGTGCTCGCTCGCGTTGACGCCTGGGCGGTTGCCGCCAACACACCACAGGGCGCTGCCGGCCCGCTGGCCCCGGTGCTGGGCGAGTATTTCGATATGGTGCCGCTGCTGGGTCGTCAGGTCGCGGCGGTGTCGCCCAACGGCCTGCCGCTCGCGGTCGGCGTGTTTGCGGGCCTGGACATCTGGGGTCGCGCGACCATTAAGACTGACGCCGGCGAGCAAGAGTTTCCGCCCGAGGCCGTACGAATTCGCGGGCTGTAACGAGAGGCGCCAGCGCTCAAAGATAACGATGACAACAAGACCCTCCTCGGCCTGTGCCGGGGAGGGTTTCGCCTATCTGGGGAATGGGTTGCCAGCATCCTATTCCTCAAAACTGAAAAATTTTCGTTTTTGAGGAATAGGATTAAGGCAGCTCGGTCTTTCGCGAGGTATATTCGCTATAGAGCCTATTCCTCAAAACTGAAAAATTTTCGTTTTTGAGGAATAGCGATAAAAGACCGCGAGGAGGCCCCGATGAAACTCATCAATAGAACGTCATATATGGACACGTTGACGAGTCTTATTGGCGTGCCGGACATCAAGGTCATCACGGGCATCCGTCGTAGCGGTAAATCAAAATTGCTCGAGGCCCTCCGCGATTACGTGGAGGCACATCTGTCCAATTCGAATGTCATCCATATCAACTACAACCTCGATGAGTTCGAGAACCTGCTCGAGTATCACGCGCTGCTCGCCTATGTAAAAGAGCATCGAGTGTCCGGCAAACAAAACTTTCTGCTTATCGATGAAGTTCAGATGTGCGACGGTTTTGAGCGTGCGATCAATAGCCTTCACGCATCCGAGCAGTACGACATATTCATTACCGGATCGAATGCCTTTTTGCTGTCGAGCGATCTGTCGACGCTCTTTACGGGGCGTACGTTCGAGATCGAGGTTTTCCCATTCTCGTTTGAGGAGTATCGTCTCTATGGCGACGAGGGCGAGGTCGACCGCGACTTCGATGAGTACGCGAGAACCGGCGGTATGTCCGGCTCTTACCCTTATCCACTGCAGGAGCAGCGCTATCAATATCTCTCCAACGTCGTCAAGACGCTCATTGTGAGAGATATCGTGCAGCGGCATAACGTGAGAAACGAATCGGCGCTGCTGCGCATTGCCGATTACATGATGGACAACGTTTCCAACATTACGTCGGCACGCAACATTACTGATGCATTAAATGCGGATGGGTTAAAGATTACGAACAAGACGGTCGGCACGTACATGGGGTACCTGTGCGATGCGTTTGCCTTCTATAAAGTTCGTCGGTACGACATTCGTGGCAAAAAATACCTTAAGAGCGGCGAGAAGTACTATCTGGCGGACCATGCGTTTAAATATGCGCTTCTTGGTACACGTGATATGGATTGGGGACGCGTATACGAGAACATGGTGGCAGTCGAGCTGCTGCGCCGCGGATACGAGGTATATGTCGGCGTGCTCTATAAAAAGGAAATAGACTTTGTAGCAATCAAACGGAGCGAGAAGCTCTATATTCAGGTGAGCGACGACATCAGCTCGGATAAGACATTTGAACGCGAGATTTCACCACTGCTGAGCATTGGCGACGCGTACCCCAAGATGATTCTCGCCCGCACGCATCACGAGGCCACGGATCGCGATGGGGTGCAGATCGTGGACCTGGCGAGGTGGTTGTGCGGCGAGGCTTAGCAAAAGGTCCTATTCCTCAAAATCGAAAAAATTTTGATTTTGAGGAATAGGACCGATGCGTTGCCTAGTTCGCCGCTCGCGCTCGACTTAAACCCCGCCTTACCCCAGCCTCTGCATGCGGCGGTAGATTTCGCAGATGCCTTTGATGGTGAGCTGCCCGTCGACCACGTCGAAGGCGTCGGTTGAATCGGCGACGATGCTGGCGAGGCCACCCGTGGCGATAACGGTGGCGTCCTCGCGCCCCAGCTCGCGCTTCATGCGCGCGACCAAGCCCTCGGCCATGGCGGCGGCGCCCGTTACGGCGCCGACTTTGATGCACTCCTCGGTATCGCGGCCGATGGCGTGCTCGGGCGCCTCGAGCGGAACGCTGGCGAGCTTGGCGGCTCGGGCGGCGAGCGCGTCCATCGAAATGCGGATGCCCGGCGCAATCGCTCCACCAATGTAATAGCCGTCCTCGTCGATGACGTCGATATTGGTTGCGGTGCCAAAGTCCACCACGATCGCCGGGGCGCCGTAGAAGGTCTCGGCAGCGACGGCGTTGGCGATGCGGTCGGCACCAACGGCCTGGGGACGCGCCGCCCGCAGCTTGGTCACGGCCGCCGTCTGCGGCCCAATGACGATGGCGTCCGCGGCAATGCGGTTGGCCACGGCGTGCCACTCGCGCGAGAGCTGTGGCACCACGCCGGCAAAGGCGATCGCGTCGACCGCGCCGAGCGAGAGGTCGTACATCTTAAAGAAACCCATCAGGCGCACGTGGATCTCGTCGGCGGTATAGGAGCGGTCGGTGGGCATACGCCACGACTGCACCAACTTGTCTCCGTCAAACAGGCCCATGGCCGTCTGCGTGTTTCCCATATCGATAGCGAGCAGCATGTCTACTCCAGGTGTCGGCGTAAAAGGACGCGCACCATTGTATACGCGCCGTCGGGGCCGCTGAGCCGCGATTCGCTTACGGTGATATGGGCTGAGGGGTTTAAATATGAAGGAATTATGCTCTACGAGATTTTCCTTGCCGCTTACCGAACTCCCGCGTAATATTCTTTCTTGCGCACATGAGGCGCCCAGACATTGCGGGGTGGAGCAGTCTGGTAGCTCGCCGGGCTCATAACCCGGAGGTCGTAGGTTCAAATCCTGCCCCCGCGACCAAGACTTTTAGCAGCTCAGAGGCATTGTTCCTCTGGGCTGTTTTCTTTTTTGACTTTCAATCTTGGTCGAATTTTGGTCGAAATCAATTTTAAACAGCCTATTTTGAACAGGGCGCCTGCCTGAACCAGCCAGCACAGAAACAGAGGGTAGGGATTACGGGTTGTAGGATGCCGACGGACAAGCACCATGCTGCCTCAAATCCGCATGGAGCTTGGCCGGGGCCGTCTCTTTGCCTCAAGGCGGGCAGTGAACTCAGGCAATCGAACCTCTTCGCATTTGTTCTCTAGGAACTGAGCGACACGCTCCTCGCAATTAATGTTGCCGTTATATGCGGAATATCAGAAGAGAGATCGCAGGGCGTAAGTCAGTGCATGAAGGGCTGCCCGTCGTTTTGATAATGACATAATTAAGCGGCAAACTAAAGCGATCGGAGCGACCATGATTCTTGATAGCCTGCGTAACAGCGCGTCTTTTAATGAAACCGACCGAGCTATTGCTACCTATCTGCTCAATCATACCGGCGACCTTAAGACCCTCACTATGGCAAAGCTCGCACAGGAGACTTATACTTCGAACGCGACTATCATCCGCTTTTGCAAGAAACTGGGCCTAAGCGGCTATCGAGAGTTGATCATGCAACTCATCCAGGAGATAAGCGGGGATTATCTTCTGGCTGCCACCGTTGATCGCAATCGTCCTTTTGACAGCACCGACTCAATTGAGGCCATCGAGGGTAACCTTGCGAATCTCTTGAAGGGCATCATAGATCAAACGAAAATCGAGCTCGATAGCGCCAAATTAAGCATAATCGCTAAGGCGGTTCTTAGCGCCCCACGAATTTACATCTTTGCCAAAGGGGAAAGCTACCTGGCGGGATGCATCTTTCGCAACAATCTTCTTAAGCTCGATCGTCATGTCACCATGGCGGACGACGGAGGCCTGCAGACACTGCATGTTAAAAACGGCAAGCCCGGCGACCTGTTTTTATTCCTAAGCTACAGTGGCATTCACTATGACTATTCCAAATACGCTGCCACTCTTTCCGAGCGCGGAATCAAGCCGTGTCTAATTACGGCGTTTTCTGATTCGGTGCTCGCCAGGCAATGCGATACTGTCTTGCCCATTCCAAAATCAGAACGCGTGATTGGAAAGGTGGCAAATTACTCTTCTTTGGTCTCGCTCACGTATACGCTTCAGGTTATTTATTCGCTTATATTCAATCAGGACTATCAAGAGAACTATCGTGTAAAACACGAGGCCGATTCATTCATCTTCACGAGTTTTGCTGAGATCTAGGCATATAAAAGATGGCCCCAAGGCAATTGCCTTGGGGCCATCTTTTGTGCTTTTGGTATTTGGGCGGTTCCTCTACTTCAGCTCAGGCCAATAGCCCTTGTTCGCCTCGATCATGTCGTCCAAGACTTCCTTGGCCACGCGTGCTGAGGGAATCGTGCGATTGAGGGCAAAGGCTTCGAGTGCCTTCTGGTAGGAACCTTCGATAACGGCTTCGACCACAAGGCCTTCACAGGCATCCTGCTGTTCGATAAGGCCCTTATAGAAGCGGGGAATCTTCCCGACGCGAATCGGTTCGGCTCCTCGATCAGTGATGTACGCCGGAACCTCGACTGTCGCGTCGTCCGAGAGGTTCTCGATTGCACCATTGTTGGGCACGATCACCAGCTGGCGATGGCGCAGGTCTTTTGCCAGAGACTTGACGACATCGACAATGAACTTGCCATGCACGCCTACGTAGAACTGCGTGAGATCGACCTTTTCACCGCGCTTAAGCGCCGCAGATGCGTCGAAGATGCGCTTTTCGCGGCCGTTTACGACCTGCATGCCACGCGTGTTATTGATGTCCATGTACTCCACGCAGGCGTCGGGCAACAGGTAATACTGGTAATAGGTGTTGGGGAGGTAATCCTGGAATAGCGTAGAAATCGTTGCCGCATTCTTGAAGGTGTGGGCCCAATCTGGGTCCTTCACCAAGGCATCGTTGAGGCTTGCTTCGGAAATGTAACCGTACTTGCGCACATGTTCTTTGAGCTTGTCCGTAACGTCGACGCCCTTGCAGCGTACGTTGGTAAACCACCCAAAGTGATTGAGGCCAAAGTAGTCGACCTCAATGTCGTTGAGTTCGCACCCTAAAATCTCTGCCATGCGGGCTTCAATCTCCACTGGCATATCGCAGATGTCGAGAATGCGAGCGTTAGGACGCAGCTTGTGCATTGCCTTGGCTACGATGGCAGCGGGGTTGGAGTAGTTGACGATCCAGTAGTCCTTGCAGGCGTACTCCTCGCAGAAATCGACAAGCTCGCACATGGGGAAGATGGTTCTCATGCCATATGCCATGCCACCTGCTCCGCAGGTCTCTTGGCCGACTACGCCATGGCGCAGGCTGATTTGCTCATCCTGGATACGCATCTTGAGCCCGCCCACGCGCATCTGCGCCATAACAAAGTTCGCATCTGTAAATGCTTCTTTGGGGTCGACGGTTACATGCAGGGGAATCTCGGGAGCAAGGTCATCGATGACTGCTTTAACCACCACGGCGACCGTATCTTGGCGCTCCTCGTCGATGTCATAGAGCCAAAGCTCGCGAATCCCCAATTCATCCTTTTGGTCGATCAGGTCTTTGACGATGCCGGCGGTATAGGTGCTGCCGCCGCCGCAGATGACAATCTTGTATCCGTTCATGTTGTTCATGCCTTTCAAATCAAATTGAGCCGCAGATAATCTTGACCACTATCTGTATGAAGTAAGTAGCGATGTTGATAACCGCTGCCATGCCTGCAATGCTGCCTGCGTCCGTGTGCCTTCCTGAATGCCGGGTCCAAACCGCTGCGAGCAGACCAAGGAGCGGCCAGATAAAACCACATACGAATGCAGCCATGAGAGCGAGAAGACCCTTTGTCGACTTTTCTTTATACATGTTGAGCAAACGTTCGAACATGTCTTGGATTGAATGAAACGTCTTGGTTAGCATGAGGTCTCCTCGCTTATCGCCCGTCGATTAGGCGATCGTTAATCTTCCAGATTAAGGATGGGACGCAGCAGGTCGTAGACGGAGTGCACGTTGGTTCCCACAACAATCTGGACATTGGTACCGTTCTTAAACAAGCCCTTGTCGATAGCCTTCTTGATGGTCTCTTCGTTGACCTTGCTGGGGTCTTTGACCTCGACACGGAGACGAGTCATGCAGCAGCCCATGGTGTTGATGTTGTCCTTGCCGCCAAGGCCGTTGATGATGTTCTGCACCATCTCCTGCTGTTTTGCGTCGACTTCCGGCGTTCCGGAGGACTCGAGAGCATTGTTGTCTCCGGAGACCTCTGCAGACCACTCTGCGGAACGGCCGGGCGTCATGAGGTTGAGTTTCTTGATTACCATCGCCAGAACGATGAACGAAACGGCGGCAAACACGATGCCCAAGACGATGTAAATCGGGAACTTGGTGACGCCCATTGGCAAAGGCAGGCCGAGCGTGAGCAGCTCGATGCCACCGTACATGTTAAGCAAGCGGACTCCCAGGACAAACAGGAGCATCTCGCCCAGTCCGTAGAACAGGCTGTAGGCAACCCAGAGAATCGGAGACGCGAACAGGATCATGAAGTCAAGCGGCTCGGTGTTGCCGGAGAGCATGGCTGTGATGTAAATAGGCACCAGCATGGCTGCAACGGCTTTTCGATTCTCAGGACGGGAGGTTGCAATCATTGCGAGCACGGTGCCAAGGGTTACGAATTCCTTGCCAAAGCCGAACATGGCAAAGCGGACAGAGGGGTCGACTGTGGTGAGGGACCCGTCGGCGATAAGAGGAAGCTCGGCATAGAAGATGTTTGCTGCGCCAGAAACGCTCTGGCCGGCGATGACCGCCGTGCCGCCAATCGCGGAGTAGTCAAACGGCATCCACATAAAGTGGTGCATGCCGAGAGGTACGAGGACGCGGTTCAGGAAGCCGTAAATGAAAACGCCCAGACCACCCGAGGCTGCGATGAATGAAGAAGAGTTGCTGATGGCGTTGGCGATAGGGGGCCACACGATAGTCGCTCCGATGCCGAAGACAATGCTCAGCGGAACCATCGCCAGAAGGGCCAGGCGGGGTCCGCCGTAAATCCGGATATACTCCGATACCTTTACGTCGATCAGTTTGTTATAGAGCCAACCGCAGAAGCATCCGATGAGTACGCCGCCGAAGACGTTGACATCGGTAACTTGAAGACCCAGCACCGTTGCCTGGCCAGTGCCATACAGACCCATCGCGCCGGCTTTTGCCAGCTGATCGGTGAGCGTCAGGTAGGCGTTGTTGACATACAGGAACATGAGGTAACTAATAAGTCCAAACACTGCCGCGTTGGATTTTTGTTTCTTTGCGAAGCCTGCCGTTAGGCCGACTGCGAAAATCACCGGCAGGTTGCCGATCACCGCGGAGTTGGTTGCCGCGGAGAGCAGCGTGCCCAGATCTGCGACAACTCCGCTGCCGAGCGAGCATACCGTGGCGATGGCCAAAATGATGCCCGTTACCGAAAGGTACAAAATAGGGTCGACGATAACGCGGCCAAAGTTCTGGAAGGCCGTTTTGACTTTATCCATCTCTTCCCCTCTCCTAACTAATCTCGGGGGCTTGCCCCTTGGACAGAGGAGGCGCTCACATGCTTGCCGGCGTTGGATGTTGATGTCCACCTCTGTTTACTGGCTTCATGATAGATAGAGTGTTCACAAAACATGCGGGACGGAACAAACGGTGCTTAAAACGAGCTCGGCTAGTCTTTTTCGCTGTTACCATCTTTCCATTTCGGCCAGCGGTATACATTTTTAGGCAAACGGCTTTGGGTGCGAGCGGCTGGTCGTGTCTTGATTTGCCAGGTCTGGAATCCGTCTATCTCTATTTGCATCAGGCTCGTGTGAAGTCTGGATATTGAGGAGGCGTTTCGACTCTTGCCATCCGTGTATCCTGGAGGAAAGGAGGGGGAGTCGAAAAAGTTCTTCCCAACAGAGGACTATGAATACAGGCTGGATCCGTCGTATGGGCCAAAGGACGAAGGAAGAACAGACGCTATGCCTCCAGCAGAGCCCAGGAACAACCGGGTGTTCTCACTGCTCCAGAAATACAACCGGCATGGTCTTCTGGTTCCAGTTGGCGCCGACCATATGTGGAACGCGGCGATGGAGAGCAAGTTCTGCCGGTTGACGCTCCTCGGCAAACATTATCGAGGGCTTGCGGACCAGGGCCTACTTTGACATGTTGACTAACGAGGCTTTCAGCGATCATGCTCAAACTTTAGGGCTTGTGGCAAGAGGTCGGATAACGCTCAAGCCGTTTGATGCTCATCGTCTTGGATGAGGTCTATGCCGAAGCACTTCTTTCCCGCGTCCTTGAGGGATGCGCCGATGTGATACGCGGTCGCACCGTCGAGGATAAGGAAGCGGTCGTGGAACGTTCTGGTGCGGCGGACGGTGAGCTGCGGGTACTGTGCGTTGAACACGTCGACATCGCCTTGCGTGAGCCGGTTGCCGGACGTGTAGACGGTCACCGCGACGCCCTTGCGCTTCTTTGCGAGGATGTTCAGGGTGTGGACATCTACGTAGCCATCCACGAGGGAGATTTCGCGCTCGGCGCGGCCCACGAGATCTGTCAGCAGGCTGAAGGCGTCGAACATCTGCCCGGCGAAGAAGATCCGCTGGGGTTTCTCGACCTCGCCTTCGAGCAGGTGGAACACCTGGTTGAAACGCTCGTTGGTCGATTGCTGAAACGCCGCCTGACTCAACTCGACGCCGCGCAGCCGCTCAAACAGGGTGGCATTTTCGGCGAGGAGGTGGCGCATGGCGACAAACGCCCTCATGATACTGATACTGGTCTGCACCGCCACTTCGCTGCGTAGCACGCCGGACAGCATGGCTATGCCCTGCTCGGTATAGGCATAGGGGAGGTAACGTCGCCCGCCGCGGCCCTCCATGGTCTTTGAGGTTCCAATTTGGCACCTCAAAGACTCGTCCTCCTCCTTGGTCAGTTGAAAACGGAAGTCCTCGGGGAATCTGTCGGCGTTGCGTGCGGCGGCGCGGTTGAGATTCTTTGTCTCTACCTCGTATAACCGAGCGAGATCGGTGTCGAGCATGATTTGCTGCCCACGGACGGTATGGATTAGGGGCTCTATGTTTGCGGAATCGGTCGGGGCTATCGGCGCGCTCGTTTCGACCGATTCGTCCTCGGCATCAAAATCGCTCATGGTTCCTCGATTCAAAGATGGGGACGCTCCTGCGTCGAAAGCATTTTATCATCCTGGGCTTTATCGCCTGCCGGTCCAGCGGCGATGACCCCTGACGTTAGGGAGGGAGTGTGCTTCGTCGTGGCGACGTCTGCCCTAAGCCTCCCTCGCCATGACGGTGATCCGGCTCCCGTCGATGGTGATGGGCGCGCCCGCCTCGCGCTGGATCTCCAGAAGATCGGCGGCTTCGCGGTCGTTCCCTCCCATCATGTGCGCGTACACGTCCATCGTCATGCTCGACACCTCGTGGCCGGGCCTTCCCTGCACGCTCTTCGGGTCGATGCCGTTGCCGATCAGGAAGGTGGCCTGCGTGTGTCTCAGCTCGTGGAAGTCGTAGCCGACGTAGAGCCTCCGCTTGCGGCCGCCCTCCTCGGCCTCCTCCATCCTGCCGAGACCGTGCTCGATGAAGTGGCCCTTCTGCCACGTCGAGAAGTTGTCGGGGTCGTGGAAACCGAAGTCGCTGTCCGAGCACACCGGGGTGTCCGGGGTCTGGGAGAGGCCCTGAACCTGCATCCGCCTCGCCTTCGAGCGGGCGGAATATCCGGTCGAAGCGCTCGTCGGTCGAATAGAGTGGTCGCTCTATGTCGCACCTCTGTCGCAGTAATGTCGCACCTTGGCCGCGGTGGCATCGATGACCCAAGGGGTTACCCCTTTGTCGCTCCCCATGGCTAACTAATGCCGGCGTGCACCGGCGCGGCGTGAATTAGGGAACTCTGCTGTGGGGTTGGGAACCTTTACTGGGGGCTGCCGTTGGCCAAATCCCATCCCGGACATGACGGTCCCGTTTCCGGACATTCGCGGACAATGTCCGGAAACGGGCTAAAAATGTCCGGAAAAGGGATGAAATGTCCGGAATTGCGGGGTTGGCCCACGCCCGGGCTGCCGTGGCGCGGTCCTCGGTATGACGGCGGGGCGATGCCGTCGGCCTGTCCGCTTTTCCACTCGGGCTTCTGGTCTCTAGCCTCTCAAACAAAATCTCGATCTGTAACAGGTAGGCCCGATTTGGGCGGCTAGATGTTACAGATCGAGACAAGCCAGCAGCCGGCCTCCGTTTGTCTAAATCTGTAACACAAGGGACGGTTTTTGCCGAGTAACTGTTACAGATTTAGATGTTCTGGCAGACCGGGTTGGTTTGTCTTGATCTGTAACAGGTAGAGGTCAAAAGTGGGTCTAACTGTTACAGATTTAGATTGTTGAGGATGGGCCGAGGGGAATGTCTTGATCTGTAACACGAGGAACGGTATTTGCCGAGTAACTGTTACAGATCGAGACAAACCCCCAACCCAACCCTGCCCCATCCACCAGCCCTCACCCGCTATCCGCCGATTTCCGTTGCGTCGCCGTGCTCCCATGCCATATCCTCTAGACAACTACGCGGCATCATCGCCGCCGCGCCTACAAGAGAGGAATATCCATGACCGCACCTGCATCCAAGCTGCTCCAGCCCATTACGGTTGGCCCCCTTGAGCTCAAGAACCGCATTATGTTCCCGCCGCTGACCACCGGCTACGAGGAGCGCGACGGTTCCATCGGCGAGCGCAGCCTGGCTTTTTACGAGCGTCTGGCCCGTGGCGGCGTGAGCTACATCGTCATCGGCGACGTCGCTCCCGTCATGACCGCGAGCCCCACGCCCAAGCTGGCGACCGACGCCCAGATCCCCACGTTTAAGGCACTGGCCGACGCCGTCCACAAGCACGGCGCCAAGGTCGCGCTGCAGCTGTTCCACCCCGAGTACGACGTGCCCGGTGTCGGCCGCATGGTCATGGGCTCCATGGCTGCCGCCAAGGCCGCGCAGGAGGCCAAGGCCGCCGGCGACGAGGAGACCTTCGCCGCCAAGATGGCCGAGTCCAACGAGATCCGCAAGCAGGCCTACGCCAAACTGCACCACGACATGCAGCACTTTGTGAACGAGGCCACCGTGGAGCAACTCACCCAGATCAAGGAGGCCATCGCCGCCTCGGCCGCCCGCGCGCAGCAGGCTGGCATCGACGCCATCGAGGTCCACGGCGACCGTCTGGTGGGTTCGCTGTGCTCCGCCATCCTCAACAAGCGCACGGACGAGTATGGCGGCTCGTTCGAGAACCGCGTCCGTTATGCGCTGGAGGTCGTCGCCGCCATTAAGGAAGCCGCGCCGGAGCTGATGGTGGAGTACAAGCTCCCCGTGATCATGGAGAACCCCGACGGCACGCCGCGCGGCAAGGGCGGCCTGCTGCCCGACGAGGCCTGCGAGTTTGCCAAGCTGCTCGAGGGCGCGGGCATCGATATGATCCAGGTCGCACAGGCCAACCACACCGGCAACATGGGCGACACCATTCCGCCCATGGGCGCCATGCCCTACAACTGGACGCTGCCCGTGGCCGAGCGCGTCAAGGCCCTGGTCTCCGTGCCGGTGGCAACCGTCGGCCGCGTTGTCTCGGTCGAGGCCGGCGAGAAGATCCTGGAAGACGGATCGGCCGACATCATCGCTTACGGCCGTTCGCTCATGTGCGACCCCGACATTGCGCTCAAGGCCGCCACGGGCGAGCCCATTCGCGAGTGCCTCAACTGCAACAAGGGCTGCGTCGATGCGATCCAAAACCGCAAGTACATTTCGTGCGTGCTCAATGCCGAGAACGGAGACGAGGCGACCATCGCCATTAAGCCGGGCGAGGGCGACAAGAAGATTGCCGTGGTGGGCGGCGGTATTGCCGGCCTGGAGGCCGCGCGCGTGGCGGCCAAGCGCGGCTACGACGTGACCGTCTACGAGGCGAGCGATCATCTGGGCGGCCAGATTGTGCTGGCAGCCGCGCCTCCGCGCAAGGACGAGATCATGCGCTCGGTCGAGTATTACGAGAAGATTCTGCCCGGCCTGGGCGTGAAGGTTGAGCTCAACCATACCGCTAGCCCCGCGGACCTCAACGCTGCCGACGCCGCGATTGTGGCTGTGGGCGCGCACGACGTGGTCATCCCCGTTCCGGGTGCCGATTCGGAGAAGGTCGTCTCGAGCTGGGACGTGCTGGCCGGCAAGGTGGAGCTTACGGGCCGCGTCGCCGTTATCGGCGGTGGCCTGGTGGGCACCGAGACTGCCGAGTACCTGCTGCAGCACGGCTGCGAGGTGGCGATCGTGGAGATGCTCGACAAGATTGCCGCGGGCGAGTCCGAGACCATCCTGCCGCTGATTATGAGCGACTTTGCCGAGCATGGCGTTGAGCAGCACGTGAAGACCCGCCTGACCGCCATTACCGACGAGGGCGTGGAGGCTGTCCGCACCACCGAGGACGGCGCCGAGGAGCCGGTGAAGATCGCTTGCGATTACGTGGTGATGGCCGTGGGCTCCAAGGCCAACGCGTTTGACCTGGACGGCGTGACGGTGCCCGTGACCTGCGTGGGCGATTGCTCGGGCGAGCGCACCGCCGATATTGCGAGCGCCATTCGCACGGCATATCACGCGGCCAACGAGCTCTAAGTAAGAAAGCCATCGCGTATTGAGTGGGCGGGGAGTGCCGTATCGGTGCTCCCCGCCTTTTTGCCAATGAGAGCGCCCCTGACCAGCGGGTTCAGAAAATCCGACTTCTTAGAACATGAAAATCCGAATTATATGAACACGAAAATCCGAATCGCAACCACCCGAAAATCCGAATTTGCTACAGTGGAATAGAAGAACCAGAAAGCAGGAACTGGAAATCTGCGGGGGTGGCTCATGGCGGGCGAGAGGCTACATCGGGACGGATACATCCCGCGTATCGTGGATGCGCAAATCGAACGCTACCTTCGCGTCTTTGGCGCGGTCGAGATTGCGGGCACCAAGTGGTGCGGCAAGACGTGGGCCGCGCTCGAGCACGGGGCGTCCGTCTCGTATGTCGACGAGAATCTCGACCTCGCGCGTGCCGACCCGGCGATGATGTTGCTGGGAGACCGTCCGCATATTATCGATGAGTGGCAGCGCGTTCCCCAGATTTGGGACTACGTTAGACACGAGGTTGACCGCACCCGGGGCACGCGCGGCGCCTATATCCTCACGGGTTCCGCCACGCCTGCGTTTGGCTCAAAGGCGGAGGCGCCCGCGCATAGTGGAGCCGGCCGCATCGGCCGCGTCCGCATGCACCCCATGACGTTTGCCGAGACAGGTGAGTCCAACGGCAAGGTGAGCCTGGCGGGCTTGTTTGAGCATCGTTTTGAGCCCTGCCGGTGCGATGGCGATACGCCGGGGCTTGTCGAAGCCGCCTGCCGCGGCGGCTGGCCCGAGGCGATCGATATGGTTTCGGCTGACGCCCAGCTCATCGCCCGCGAATATCTCAACACCACATTTTCGAGCAGCTTCCCGGCGGTCGGTCTCGACCCCGATATTGCTCGTCGAGTCTCCGCATCGATCGCGCGCAATCTGGGACAGGCAACCACGTATAAAACGATTCTTATGGATATGTTCGGTGCCGAGGAGGAACCCGCAGCGTTTGCCGACGAGACCAAGGTGCGTAGGTACCTGGATGCCCTCAAAGGCATGTTCATTCTCGAGGAGGTCCCCGGTTGGGTTCCCGCCGCGCGCGACAAACGACGCTTTGCCGTCAAACCCAAGCGCTATCTGGCAGATCCAAGCCTTGCTTGCGCCTTGCTAGGTATGTCCTTGCAGGCGCTGCTTGCCGACTGGCAGACATTTGGTCTGGTGTTTGAGAATTTGGTCATACGCGACCTTTCGGTCTACGCACGTTCGCTCGACCTGCTGGATAGCACGCCCGTGCGCTATTATCGCGACGATTCGGGCCTTGAGTGCGATGCTATCGTGCAGCTAGCCGATGGACGGTGGGCCGCCTTTGAGATTAAGGTGAGTGAAGATAAGGCGAGCGCCGGCGTCGAGAGTCTCAAGCGCGTTCGCAAAAAGGTCTGTGGAAATCCTCGTTCACGCACACGCGAACCGGAGTTTATGGCCGTGATTGTGGGGGTGGGTGAGTACGCTCGCGAGGTCGAGGACGGTATCTACGTGATACCCGTGCGTGCGTTGGGGCGTTAAGGGACGGCACGCCGTGCGTCCGCTGCCCGGTGCTACGGATTAGTACAAGGGGGGGCTAGGTTTGTGTGCACCATGTTGGTGCGAAGTAACCTGACCCCCTTGCACCAAGGATTTGACTTTTAAGACATCATTAAGGCTTGCGCTGTGGAGCAAACCGCAGGTCAATGCTATTCTTTTACCTTATCGTATGGTGTTGTATTCTGCCTGAATTCTATGCCTACGAGCAACGGATTGATCGCGACCAAGCGGAAAGGATGGCACGCCCGCTAGCAGGGCAAACGCAAGCGATGAGTGGCATGGACCGACATAGCGAGCTCCAGCAGCACAAGACGGCGGCCGAGTACCGCCAAGCTGCCGACGAGCATGTGCGGACCCTCAAGGATTTCTGGAAGGATTTCCTGGTGAGCGGTCTGTTTGTGCTGGCCGCCATCGTTGCCATCTTTGCATGCCTGGCCTGGTTTGCCGCGAATAACCGAGTGAGCGCCACGGGGAGCACGATCGCGGCGAAGGGCCCGCGGTTTGTGCTCTCGGGAACGCAGGGCGGCACGGCGGGTAAGTACGACACTCAGGACAACTACGCGTCGGACAGTACAAGCCTTGCCGTGAACAATCTTTTCAACCTCAATAACATGAGCGCCGATGGCGGTCTCTCTCCGGGGTCGGCCGGCCAGCTCCAGCTCAACGTCAGGCCGCTCTGCAATGACCTGCACGATATCACGGTGGAGATGACCTGGGAAATTTCTGTTCAGACGAGCGTTGCGGGCACGGGCGGCACTGCTGCGGATGCATCGAAAAACGAAGAGATCATCAACTCGCTTAAAGATTTGGTGCGCGGTCATATCCTGGTTTTTCAGGGCAAAGACGCCTCTGGCTTTTACTCGAATCCGCTGGTCCCCACGACCACCACGGTGACCCAGGACGGGGCCAGCGTCACCGTCATTACGCAGAGCTTTACCATCCCAAAGTCGAGCTTTTACGCTGCGGACTCAAATAGCACGACCGAAACCGTCACCAAAACCCTCTACTGGATTTGGCCGGAGCAGTTCAAGAGCTATGTTCACACGGGCAACGCCGGCTACGGTGGCAACCTTTTCGCTAACACAGGCGACGAGGGGGGATACACAACCCTCGTCGGCGACATCAACAATAACCACGCGCGCTATTTCCGCGCCGATAGCACGAGCGTGCCAGGTCAGGCGCCTAGCGCGGTTCCGCCTGTCGGAGCCGGCATGTCCTCTGCGGATGTGGAAACCTGCGCCAGCTACTACAACAACGCCGACGAGATTATCGGCAAGAACGTCAAGTACATTCGCGTGCGCTTTACCGCCAAGGAGGCGGATAAATAAATGGACGAGCAGCTTAATGCCCGCGAACAGGGCGATATCAAACACAACGAAGGAGCGGCAAACCCCGGCGGCAACGGGTTCGGCTCGCACGGCGAAGCGCGTCCGGCTGGCCGCATCGAGCGCATCAAGGCTTGGGTGAGCGACCACCGTCGCGAATCCCTGGCCATCGTGGGTCTGGTGGCCGTGCTTCTCGTGTTGCTGGGATTGACGCTCGGATGGTTCGTCGATGCCAATCGCGGCTCCACCGTTGGCAAGATCAAGGAGCCGGCAGAGCTCAAGGTGCTGGGCCCCAACGCTACGGCAGCCGAGCAGATCGACCTGAGTTACAACCCCGAATACGGCGATACCAAGACCGGCAACACGGTGACGCTCAAGCGCCCGTTTTGCGTGCAGACGGGCGGCGATGGGTTTGAGCTGCAGCTTGCGAATACGACCAACATTAAAGGTCTTACTATTGAGCTGTACAGAGCCGAGAACACGTCTGCGCTCCAGACGCCCGACGTGAGCGGTACCGCAGGCGGCAAATCTTATAGCTGGATAGCAACCGGAGAGAACCTGCTGACGAGCTTCATGCCCATCAACGACGCGGGTGATGGCCTGGCAACCGAGCCGGTCCCCGGCGCAAGCGACCTTACATTCAAGGAGTACCAAAACGTCCAACGCAACGCGCGTCCACTCTACCGTTTCAAGGTGTTCAACAAAGGCGACCTCAACGCTAAGACACTCGACAACTCGACTGGCAATGACACACTCAACTTTATCATCAAGCTTTCGTGGGACGAGAGCGCCAAAGAGACCGACGTGATTTATCTGATCGCGCGCAACACGAGCGGCAAGTAGGAGAGGGGGCGCACATGGAGAAGCGAGAGAAACAGCAGGATGCCGAGCGCGAGCAGCTGGCAAAAAGTAAGAGCCTAGTCAAGAACAAGCTGGTTGTGGCGGCAATCGCACTTATTTGCGCCGTGGCGCTCGTGACGGGTGGCTACTTTACCTATTCCGCCTACACCGCCAACGGATTTCTAAAGTCCGTCGCCGCAACGGGCACTGCGCAGAGCCTATTTGCAAGCGATTTGCTCACGGGCTATATGAGTGCGCCTAGCCCCGACGAGCTCGCCCGTGCCCAGCGCTCCGTTACGGTGTATCCCAACAACGGGCAGTGCAACTTTACCTTTAGCATCTACAACTACTTGCTGGGCAACAGCAACTTCTGCAACGACAAAAATGTGACATACACCTTGACGGTCGAGGGGCACGGGCTCGATGGCGCCACGTGGAGCTATGCGCCCCAGCCCGGTAGCAGCGTCACGCTTCCGGAGAATCAACCTACCAAGAACGACTACACCGTGACCTTCCCCGAGGGTAAGTTGGGACAAGCATACTTTGTGATTAAGGCCACGGTCGTATCGGAGCAGAGCCCCGGCACCGAGCTAGCCTGTCTGGCGGCGAAAGTCGTGCCGTCAAAGAGGGCCGAGGTCAAGACCGCTGCGGTTGAGGGCGCGCTGGTCTATGAGGCTGGCAAGTTTGCTGATTACGCTGCGTACAATTACCGCGTGACGGTTACGGGCGCACCGGCAAACGTCACGCTCGCGTGGGGGGAGAACGTGGAGATCGACCCGTTCTTTGAGATCAACCATGGCGCGACGGTGGATGCTGCAGCTCGCAAGGCTACGTTCACCATGGAGCCGGGTTCGATGGTCGTCAACTTTTACCGAGCGGACGGCAAAACGCCCGGTGGCTGGGGTGACCTGGGCATTAGCGTGAGCGGAACTACCCTGACGGGCACGACGGAGACTCAATAACTCTGGAAGCAGAGTTTTTAGGATAAGAGGTACGGAATCGATGAGAACGGCAAAGCGCATACTCGCAGAGTTCATGACGGTGGTCATGGTGCTCCAAGCATGCTCGCCCACGGTGGTTGCTGTGGCGGCAGGCTGGCAGAACATCTCGAACGAGATTGCTGCCGCATCTGCGAAGGCGTTGGATACTGCCGAGGGCGGCGAGACCAACGGCGATGTCACGATCGGGTCTGGGTCGAGTGATACCGGCGCCGACAGCGACAGTGCTGGGGATGACGCGGCGAAGGATGACGCTGCAGCAGGCGATACCACCGATAGCGCCATGGGTTCCGATTCCACGGGCGACCAGACGGAAGGCGACGATGCCGCTGACGATGCCGCCGCTGACGACGCCGAGCAAGATGCCGATGATGCGACTTCGGAGGACGCTGAGGCCCAGGCGGGTGCGACGATCACGGATTTGAAAAAGCTTGTCGAGCTGCTCGAGGCTAATGGTGCGGAAGGCATCGAGCTCAAAGAAGATAACAGTGGAATCAAAAGCCTCAATGTCAAGTCGTCGGAGGCGTTCGCCGCCCTGTCTAACGCCGACGCTTCGCTTTACTATGATGCGCAGATCAAGGTTATCATCACGGGCGATGCGAAGCTCACCGAGACGGCCAAGAACGGGGCAAAGAACGATATATCTTTCCAGGGCTTTGGCAGCGATGAGCATCCGTTTGAAGGCAGGATCTATAGGTCGCTGAATGGCGTTGATAGTCCCGTCGAGCTCACGACTGATCGGACGGTTTTTAATAGCCTCAAGCTGACCGACCAAAACAATATGGTCAAGATGAAGTGGGTGGGCGCGACTAGCTATAGCGCGCCGATGGTCGCTTCGAAGGTCAGCGGTGCGGAAAACAGCGAAGAGAGCAAGACGCTTAACGCGTCGGTTGACATCGTGGAACCCGTGAACGTTGATGTGAAGGATACGACTTCCGCCTTGACGGCACCCCTCCTGGGTGCGACGACGGGCAACCTTGCTGCGAACGTTACCTATAGCCTCACCGATTCTCGAAAGAATCTCAACGCGAATGCGACGGGCAACATTGGCTTGATTGCCAACACGGTCGAGAGCGGGAGCTTGACGGTTGAGTCCGTCACATTCCCCAACGATCTGACCTCAGGCGGAGCCGTCAAAACGAGCTCTGGCAACGCTGGCCTGCTCGTAGGCGAAGTCAAGGACGGTGCGACCCTGAGCATTGGCACTCTGGCAAACGTTCCCACCGCCACCGTCCAGTCTACGAACGGCTCCGCCGGTGGCGTTGTAGGACTCGTTGGCTCGAGCACGGGTGCCATGGTCAACGTCGCGAAAGCTCTCGACCTACACGCGCTCACCGTCAAGGGCACAACTGCCAGCGGCGGTTTTATTGGTAAAGCGACCGTGCTCACACTGGGCGCGGATAATAAGCAGATTGGGTGTCCTCTAAATATTGGCGACGAGAACAGCGCTTGCTCTGGTGGCGTTATCGGCGACGTGAGCTTTGCGCAAGGATTTGCCGTTACGTCCAATATGTTCGACCTGGGCGACCTTGTGACTCTTGGTGCGTCGCAGCGCGCCGGCGCTCTTTTTGGCATGGCCGATATCTCTAATGGAGACATCGTGGTGCAAGGCGGGACGTATAAGAGCAAACTCGCCTTACCAGAAGATGTTAGTGTCAACGGCAGCTACGGCGGCCTTGTCGGCAAGGTGTTCGCGACGAAAACGGACGACGACGGCGCTTTGCGCGCCTTTGTTGTTGAAAAGGATGCAGATAATAAGAATACGTGCTCAATTGAGTTTGACCTTGCGAGCAAGTTGTCCGACGCAGGCGGCGTTGTTGGCTATGTTGGCGATAGCGCAAATCCTAACTCGCAGCCCGTTGCCGTTGTCTTCAACGGCGTGACGGTTGCGTGCAAGGGAGATGCTTCGGCGCGAACGGGTACCGGAAAGTTCGGTGGCGCCGTGGGCGTTGTCGATACGCGCAATGTCCTTGACGTGCGAGATTTCAAACTTACAAGCGACAATCCTATCGGTAAGGCGCAAAGCAACCGTGCCGCGGGAATTGCGGGATCCGCGTGGAATGCTGTAATCAAATTCAGCGGCATCACGGATCTGTCGGGCGCAAGTTTTGCCGAGAACGCCACGACGGGTCAGCTCGTATACGAGAACCACAACGCGCTGATCTTCGCTGCCGGCAATGGCTCTAATGGTGATCTGGGAGACAAGGGCGCTGCGGTCTGGACCTTCAAGCGTAGCAACTCAGCCTCAAAGACGGACGACATCGCGACCTACGGTGAAGTTGTTCGTCTGGGCGGCGACTTCATTAAGCTTGATGTGGACACTCATAAGTTGACCTTGCCGGATTCGCTGACGGCAGCTAACGGTGCCTACGCCCTAACCACAGCTGAGGATTTCGCCAAGCTTGCGATTACCTGGCAAACCAACGGCTACTACTCGATGGTTGACGGCGTTACCGAAAACAACCTTAACGGCTTGCAGTCCTCGACCATTACGGTGAACGGCACTATTGATCTCAAGGGCACGGGCCTGACGGGTTTCACGCAGGATCGTGCAGACGGCTCGCAAGTTTTCTCGGGAACGTTGAACGGTGGCGGCACAATCAATCTTGCCGTCGGCGAGGCGTACGGCAAGCGTGGTGAAGACGTGCTCGACGGCAATAACACGAGCAACGGCAACGGCAAAATCTACCGCCACGGCCGCTTGGGCTTGTTCGCGGCCGTCAACGGTGCAACCATCTCCAACGTCACAATCGCTGGCTCCATGAAGTTCGATAACGGTTCGGCTATCGATGCCGGGTCGCTTGCGTGTGCCATCGTCGGCAACCTGTCATTGTCTGGCGTAACGTGCAAAACGAATATCGCGTGCGATGATACGTTTGCCAATGACGTGAACATTGGCGGTATTGCGGGCAGCGTGCTGGCGGCTTCTACGGTTGCGTTTAAGGATAACAGCAAGGCTCAAGCGACCATCGCTGCAACTAAAACGCTTAACGGCAATAGTCGCATTGGCGGCGCCATTGGTTATGCGGGCGATTATGGCTCGTCATTCAATGTTGCGGGCCTCGAAGTCGCCGGATCAATCGAAACTGGCGATTGCGCCGGCGGCAAGATTGCCCAAGTCGGTGGTCTTATCGGCTGCATCGCACAGAGTACCTACAATGCAGGGACAATAGCCAACTCAGCTGATAAGTACGTGAACATTTCGGGCCTTTCGTTCAATTCATTCGAAATGAAAGTCGGCAGGAACGGCGATAAGCTCAATGGCACGGGTGGTTTCTTGGGTTATAGCTGGGGCAACGCGGTCGTAACTATCGGAGATGAGAGCATTAACAAGAATGAAAACTCTTATGCTCTGAAAACGACCAACGCTTCTATAACCGCGACTGCGGATGATTCCAAGGAACTCGGTGGTCTTGTATACGCCGCGAGCGGCCACTGGATTATCAACAACTATGCCATCGATCTCTCGGGCACAACCATTAATGCGGGCGCCGCTCAGACGCTCGGCGTTCTAGTTTGCCGCGGCTGCAAGGTGGATGATAAGACGACATATGGCGTCGAGAGCTACCTAGGCCTGTACTTGGAGGACAGGGCTTATTGGGATACCGCCTATAGGGTGCCCACCGGCGAGGGGGCCATCGTTGCGTCGGGCGTAACGTCCTTCGATGAATGGGTTGGCAGCGGTGTAAAACCAAACAACGGCAGCAAGCTCATGGACGCCGACTGGAACACGGTCGTTTCGCTACACACACAGAAAAACAAGCTGGACATGGACGGCGATTCCACAAAAGACAACAGCTACCATAATCGCTCGTCTTTCGGTCGAAGCCAGAATACGAACGGCAATACCCGCTACTTCTACAACCTCGACATAGCCTCTAAGAATTGTGAAGGCGGCTTTAGTGGCAGTCAAATCGATACAGCGGAAAAGCTGCTCTTATGGTCTGCTTACCGTTATGCTCCCGAAGGTATTCGTTCGACAATCGTTCCCAATGGCACGACAGGGCTCGATGATTCCATAACCATAACGGGTACAATCGATTTGGCCGGCTACAGCTATTATCCCACTCAGCCGAGCGGAGAGGTGACGGTTGAGAATGCGACCATTACCTTCTGTTACTCCAAGATCAAGGCCGAGCAGAATGGCAACAAGCTAAATTCCGATGCTACCCAGCACGAGAACATGCACTGCGGTCTTTTTCGAACGGTGGCAAACGGCGATCTCACAGTAAAAAACGTCACTTTGCGTGGTACTGTTGGGCCCGTTATTAATGACGGAAAGAGCTCTGAAGACACTGATGGAGCAAGCGGAAGCTCTTCGGGCGCGCTCGTGTGCCGCTACGTGTATGGGTCCAGCGACGGCAATGGCACCAAGATTAGAAAGATCTCAATTGATGGTCTTACGCTCAACAATCTGATTGTCGACGGCGCCAACAGCGCCACGGATGCTAACGCCTATATGCCTCTGCTCATCAACGAGATGCAGAAGTACGTGAGCCTGAACGCGAAGAATATCAAGACTACTGGGTACACGAGTGACACCAAGGCGGCTACGTCGCTGTTCGGAAAGCTTGGTGTAGGCAGTGAGGCCGATCAGGTGACGGCAAAGTTTGAGCAAATCAGCTTGCCCAGCCAAAAGAACAAAACGATCTTCACCCATGCGAGCCTGCTGGAGAGTTTTGGCTACGGAAGCACGAGCACGGGCTCTGCGGACTACACCTTTACTAAGGCCGATGCCGATGCCGATGCAGGCAAGGTGACATACGGATCTGAGATTGATGGGAGTACGGAGTACCCGGGCAAGCAGCTTTGGTATTACGACGAAGCGACGTATGGTGCCGTGAGCGGCTATGTGACGGTTGATGGTAAGAAGGACGGTGACGTCAGGCCTTGGTTTGGTGGCTATCTTCCTTATGTTTATAAGGGAAAGGCCACCGAGAGCGGCGTCCAATATCATGAAATTAAAGTCAACCAGCGCATTCCAAAGCTGGTAGAGGGATGCGGCACATATGGCGATCCGTATGCCGTTAAGGACGCGACTGAGATGAACGCCATCGCCAACTACATCAACAACCAAACTGCGCTCGACGGTTGGGAGGTCACCATTGCCGTCAACCAGAGTACGCTCTGTACTCGCCGCAGCGACAATAAAACCGACAATGAGGTTACGTACGTCTATAAGCAGGCGAAAGACACTGGGAAGAAGTGGGAAAAGAAGACCGGCGACACCACTGATCCTTCGGCCACACTTTCCGACGAGATGATGCACCGCTATATCCAAAGCGCGTACTACAGTATTGAACCTACCGGGGGTAATACGATCACCCTCGACGGCGCATCGTTTGGCGGTTTTGGCAACAAAGCCAACCCGTTCCGTGGCGTCATCGTTGGCAACCCTAAAGGTGATAAAAAGGCAACCATCAAGATAGAGAATAACGAGGGTTCGCTTCGCGGCCTTATTCCCTATAGTTACGGCAGCGTGGTGCGCGATCTGAATATTCGCTATGTGAACGCGTCGGCGACTATTACTTATTCTGCCAAGGATGCCGACGGTGTTCCGACGTCGTTCTTCGGTGGCGTTATCGGCTGCATCCTTGGCGGCGATAACATTATCGACGGTGTGGCCGTGAATGGGACAACGCCCGATAACTCCACAACCGGCTTTACGGTTGCTGGTGGCGGAACTAAGCCACATCTTGTTCCCATCGGCGGTTACGTTGGTGCCATTGCGGGCGGCGGTGTGATCTTCCGCAATATGTCAGGGACGTCTTGGCGCGCTGGAACCAGCGACAAGTCTCAGGGTCTTGGAACGGGCAACTTCCGGCAGTACGACAATCCCTACGTTGGTCGTGTGATTGATGGCTATGCCTTTAGCGAGGGCTGCAAAGTCGAAAACGGTAACGCTAACTACAAGATCAACGAGCTCACAAACAAGGGAGCTGCCTGCGTCACTACCACGGGCACCGACAACAAGTATATCGGCACTGATGCCGAGGCACCCGTGACCACGGTGGAAAACGCCCAGGGCCTTTTGGTGCTCTCGGCCATCATTAGCTCGGGTGCGGGTGCTGGAGCGGCACATACTGACTACGCTAATTATGGCGTGTTCCGCGGCTCCAAGGCGTACTGGGGCAGCGATAAGCAGGACCCGGCGATAAACGGCTACCTGTTTGGCAACAAGGAATATGGTAAGGTGCGAAATGCCAGCTACGACTGCGTGGGCAAGCCTGCGAGCGCTTCCGGCGATTTCGAAACCGCCAAAAACGATGACCAGAAGGCCCCGGGCAAACAGGGGTGGCACGGCCCGCTCAACCATGATGACGATGTAAATTCGCCCTACCTGGTGGCGTCCTACGCTGCCGACTACCAAACGGGCTACGTGTGCGCGTCGAAATCGATCGGCATGAGCCTGGAGTTCAAGGAAAATGCCACCTATGATATGACCGGCTACGGCACGGGATACGTGGGTCTCAGCGGCCGTTACTATTCCAATGCTTGCAGCTCGAACGAGGCGTCCACCGATCGCGACCGCATCACGCCGCACGTGGCAACGATCGACGGCAACGGGGCCACCATCACGGTAGGCACCAAAGATGCCACTTACGGCGTCGTCGAATATGCCGATGACGACTATAAGGTCTCGGGCGTGGGCGGCCTATTCAGCACCGTGATGTTCACCTCAACCAATGTGGGGCAGAGCGTCACCGCGAATGACGGCGCTCAGGTCAAAGACCTCACCTTTAGTAACTGCAACGTATCGCTCACGTACAAAGACGCCAACGGTAGCATTGCCTCGGGACCGGCATCGAACGACCTCATCGGCACCGGCCTTTTGGCGGGCGCAACGGCCAACTACGACGGCAACACGCGTGGCGTCTACCGCAACGTACAGATGAAGAACTGCACCGTGTTGGGCGCAAAGAGCGTAGGAGGGCTTCTTGGCAGCTCGGGCCGCACCAGCCGAAGGACGGATAACGACGTGACCTATATGGTCAATTTCGGCTCCGGCACGCAGGCGCCCGCGAATCTCTGTGACTGCTCATACACTGGCCTTAGCGTCACGGGCGAGAAGTACGTTGGCGGCTATGTGGGTGCGATCGCCTCGCCGTGCGGCGTGTGGACAACCGCGGCCACAGGGGTATACGAGAAGACTATTGGCAAAAACTCGACCATAACCGCCACGGGTACAACACCCTACGTGGGCGGCGTGTTCGGTTATACCTCCAGTAACGTATCGGTGAACACCAAAATTGGCATCACGGAAGCCGTCGCATCGAGCACGGCAGTCATCTCTGGGGTAAATGTACTCGCCACCGGGTCGAACACCGATAAGTACATGGGCGCCGGCGGTGTGGTCGGAAGCGCCTATAGAGGCGTTATTTCTATAAGCAACGTGCGCATTGATGCCGGAGGCGATGCCAAGAGCGCCATCATCGGCGATGCCACCGGAACGAACAATAGCATCCGTAATGCGGGCGGCTTGATTGGCGAGGTCACGAGCAGTGGCAGCCCCAACACGTACTGGTTTGAGGACTGTAGCGTCGAGAATATCAACATTGCCGGCACCGACCAATGCTCGGGCGGACTTATCGGCTACTACTTCAGCAATGTGAACATAGCCTGCAACAATATCGCGATTGAGAGCGCCACGATCAAGGGCAGGTGGAGCGGCGGTCTACTTGGCGCGATTAACAGCGGTGCCGACGTCATCAACGTCACCAACACAAAGGTATCTAACACAACGTTTGGCGGAACCTCCAACGGCGGCATTGCGGGCGACGGACGCGGCCAGTTCCATCTGGTAAACGTGCTCATGGACAGCAATACCTACAAATTGGGCTCTAAGCAGGGCGTGCTCTTAGGCGAGGTTGACACAAACGGCTATAGCCTCTCCGCAGCGGGCGTGAACGTAAAGCTCGGCAACGGCAAGACCACGCGTGATCTGCCGCCGATGGTTTACACGACCAATGCGGCCGCCGTAAACATGAAGTCGTATATCGCGTTTGGTGACTATAACGACACACTGGAAGCACCTGACAAGGGGATCACGCTCTACGGCGCGGACAATACCGCCACCACGGCAGCGAGCCCGTATGTGACCACGAGCCCCGTAAGCACGCTGGCGGCGCGTGCCTCCGACAACGACACCACCGATCGCTACCTGTTTGGCGACGGCGCCACCATCGACACCGCGGCGACCGTCCAGAGCGAGGCAGGCACCGGTGTTGCCGATCGCTACACCTACACGAATATCGGCGGCATTAATGACAACGGCGCCTATCAAAATAAGTCGAGCTACGATGCCTCATCCGTGGCCAGTAAGTTCAATTCGAATAATGATACAAGCAGCAACCAAGCCACAGCGGATTTCCCCGTTTTGGTGATCTCTGGCAACGACAACACGACGGTCAAGAGCTATCTAAACATCATCACGAACGGCGGCTTCTCCGACGCTTGCAGATTGAATAACGAGAATGGCACCAATCCGCACGTGACGGCCAAGGCGGAGGTGTTCCAACTCAAGAACGGTGTATTCGTTAAGGACGATGACGCGTCGAACAATCCCACGCTTCGCGTAGTGAACAACGGCAAGAACAATATGTCGTTTAGCCCAAGCTCCGATTGGGACAACGGCAAGGGCCGCTTTACGCTCCTGACCGTTACCTTTACCGAGGCGGGTCAGAGCTACAACGTTCAGGTGCCGATCGTCGTTAAGCGCAAGCTCGAGATTGATTTCACTGCAACGTATGATTACGGCACCAACTTTAAAGAAAGCGATTACAAAAACCTCGGAAAAGACGCACACGTGCTTACGAGCTTTGGTGAGCCGATGACGGGCCTGCTTACCTGGACATACAATTCTGCTAATGGGAAGGAAGTCGACTTTGGCTGGGACAGCTATATGGCTGCCGGCGGCTCGATGAAGGGGCTCGGCAAGAGCATCCTCTTCAATGGTGCCGACGGAAGGTTGCCCCAGGGCACCCAGCTTACGCTCATCGATGCGAACGTTGACGGCAAGGCCGGTGGCAGAGAGTATCACTATACGGTGGGCGAAGGCGGAGCAACGAGCGTTTCGCTGAGCGGAAACGACGGCTTTAGGGATTCTGCGCGCAATCCATATCAGGAGCGATGGCTGAGCGAGATTTTGGATGTGTCGGCCACGCAGGATGGCGCCGGCACATGGACTAAGTGTGATAAGGAGGCTGAGGCGACCGCTAAGGCGAAACTCGATGGCAAGTGGACGCTGTTTAAGGTTGCGGGTGCTGACGTTCCCAGCAACAGTCGCTATACGCTAAAGGTACCTAAGGAGAAGGATACCGGCAGAGAGAAGCGTGCATCGGAGAGCGTCTACCTAGTTGTCAACGTGCCCAAGTCGGGCGACGGCGTGACGCAAGCTAGTATCAACGGTTTTACGGCTTCGTCTATTGACTCGAATTCTTCGGGTGGCCGCATATCTTGGAATCTGCATCATGTTTTACGCACTGATGGCAGCGACGATATTCAAAACAGTACGGCATCGACATACAGCATCTTGTCCAATTATGAGCAGAATGTAGTCGACAAAAAAGATGGGGCGTGCATTCCGGTTTCGAAGTCGGAGGACGGTGCCGCCTACGTTCTTTCTCTTGACGTCAAAGATACGGTTACGTTTAGCCCGAGCCAATACTATACAGAGAGCGACCATCTGTTCTATCAGCTCGATACATCGCTGTGTCGCTATGGCGCCAACAACAACCTAATGGGAGTAAGTAGTTTCCCGAGCGGAACCTCGGCAATTGCGAAGTTTTATGTTGCCATCGGCGGTCAGAACTACAGGTGGAATGGCGGCGATTGGGAGCCGTGTGACGCTTCGATGCCTGCGTTCACGCAGACCGTGACGGATACAGGCGATGATTCGCTGAAGCTCACGCTCGACCATGACCTCGCCGGAATCCGCAAGATCGCAACGGACGGATCCTTTACCGTGCATACGGTGGTGGAAGAGATTCGCCTTACGCCGGACGGCTGCAACAAGGTTATCTCCCTGTCCAAGCAGTCTGGCGAGGACGCCTGTACCAAGATGTCCTATACTGCCAAGCTTTCGACGCGTAAGGAAGGCCTTAATACCTCGAGCCTGACGCAGACGAAGCCCGGTAACGTCGGGTACTATCGCATGGACACGGGTGATACGACCATTACGCTTTCTGCGCCAGATAAGTCGCAGCTTGGCATTAACGTGGACGACCTGCGTCCGATCGCGAATGGCACGATTGGTCTGGGTGCCACGTATGAACTGGGTGGACTCAGCAACGCCGCCGAGGCAATTGCGAACGCAGACTCTGTTGTGTACACGCTCTCGCTTCAGCGCCGCGGAACCGACGGCACGTATGAGAGCGTAACGGATGATATCTCAAACTACGTAACAGTGACGGAGAGTAAGCTTGCCGCGGTCGCTCCCTCCGGTAGCACGATCACCTTCACTGACTCGAAGGAGAACGGCAAGTTCAAAACGAAGAACGGTAATACGACGTTTAGCCTGCCCTTTACCGTTAAGGTCAACACGCAGGTTGAACAGCGTGAGCAGTTCTACGCGAACTATCGCTTGGTGATGACAGCGAGCCTGGTTAAGGGTGACGTGGCGAGCGCAACGCCTCAATCGCCCGACTATGTGACCTATACGCTCACGAGGGTGAACCTCAACGGCATCGACCACTAGTTCCGAAGCCAACTGGCTTCGCAAAGGGGGCGGCAACCACCCGGTTGCCGCCCCTTTTCTTGTTCTCCTGGCCTGCTGCTGCCCCAGCTTCCCACCTAGCTTTCCAGCTTTCCACCTTAGGTGGTAAGTTAAGTGGAAAGCTGGAAAGCTAGGTGGAAAGCTGGAAAGTAAGTGGAAAGTTGACATGTAGGTGCGGGCTGAAGAGGGGTTAATAATTACACAAACCATACCAGCCAAACAAAAAGATACCAATCTGGTTGGTAAAACACCGTCAATGAGCCGCGAGCTAACTAGCTGCGTAAATAGAACGTAAAGAAATGTCGCAAATAAATGGCAAATGTCCAGATGCCGCCGTTGCTATTTTCGATTAACTGTTACGCGGGAACAGCAAAATGCTACTATCTAACATGCACGTAAGAAAGCAGATTAACGGTTGAGGCTAAGAAGTGGCAGGTATGTCAGAAGCAACTAGGACTCGCACGCATGCGCCCAAGGTTAGGCAGCGCGCCGTCGAGATCCTTCAAGAGGGGGTCGGCCATCGCGCCCTCGCCGCGGAGCTTGGCATTCCCCAGGCCACGGCTCGTCAGTGGGCCCGTGCGTATGCCGTGGGCGGCGCCGATGCCGTGCTCAACGCGGGCGCTCATCATCACACGTATTCGTACGAGGTTAAGCTCGCCGTGGTTAAGGATCGCCTGGAAAACGGCCTGACGGTTCGCGAGGCTATGATCAAGCACCAGATCCCCAGTGAGTCTTCGGTTAAGGCTTGGTGCCGCCAGTATCGCGACGGCGGCGAGGCCGCACTGGTCGATAAGCCGCGCGGACGCAAGCCGCGCGTTAAAAAGGCGGAATAGCGAACGGGATGGTGCGCCCACAGGGGCGCATTTTTCTTGCCGCGCCTCTGCTCCAAAGCAGGCGTGCCCTTACCCCGTACGCCTAAAACTCCCCAGTTGACCGAAAACCTGCCGCCGCTACTCCTCAACTGAGCTATAACGTTAAACAATTGCAGCGTTTTTGCATGGGGGAGTGATGGTATGACGCTACTGTATTTCCTTACCCTGTTTCCGCTGGTACCGGCGCTGGGCATGCTGCTCGCGCGCGGTGACCGCGCCCGCGATGCGGTGGGGCTCATAGGCTCCGGCATTATTATGGCGGTGACAGTTGTAGTCGCCGTCATGTTTTTTGGCACGGGTCCACAGAGCTTTGAGGTTGCTCCCGGCACCTCGCATGTGCTCTCGATCATCAGTTCCGTTATCGACGTCATCCTGTGCGCCGTCATCCTGTACAACGCGTACGAATATAGGAACGCGCTCACCACGGTGCTCGGCATAGTCCAGCTGGTGGGCTCGCTCGCCTTTGCAGCCATGACGCTGCCCGCGACTGAAGCCGTTACCGCAACCCCGCTCTACCTGGACTACATGAGCGTAATCATGGTCCTCGCCGTCGGCATCGTCGGCAGCCTGATCTGCGTGTATGCCCTGGGATACATGAAGGACTTCCAGGCCCACGACGAGCACGAGGCTGCGCTGCGCGGGCAGACCGCGCCCGACCGTCGCCCGCAGTTCCTGGCGCTTATGTTCCTGTTCCTCTCGGCCATGTTCGTCATCGTGACAAGCGACAACCTTGAGTGGCTGTTCTGTGGCTGGGAAATCACCACCGTGTGCTCGTTCCTCATGATTGGCTACACGCGCACGCCCGAGGCCATAAAAAACGCTTTCACCCAGATCATCCTCAACATGCTGGGCGGCATCGCGTTTTTGGCCGGACTCATGTACCTGCACGTTAACGGCATGCCGCTGACCATCTCGGGCATGATCGAGCTTTCCAGCGCCGGAACCGCGCAATCCGCGCTGCTGGTGATGCCGGTCCTGTTGCTGTCGCTTGCCGCGCTCACCAAGGCCGCACAGATGCCGTTCCACACTTGGCTATTGGGTGCCATGGTTGCCCCCACGCCCACGAGTGCCCTGCTGCACTCGTCAACCATGGTCAAAGCCGGCGTGTTCCTGATGGTCAAGCTCAGCCCGCTCTATGCCATCTATCCCGTGACCGGCTTTATGGTCACGAGCGTGGGTGCCATCACGTTTTTGCTCGCTGCCCTCATGGCCATCTCGCAGAGCAACGCCAAACGCGTCCTCGCGTACTCCACCATTTCCAACTTGGGCCTCATCAGTGCTTGCTTGGGTGTCGGCGCGCCCGAGGCCGTATGGGCCGCCATCTTCCTGATCCTGTTCCACACGGTGGCCAAGTCGCTGCTGTTCCTGTGCGTGGGCACGGCCGAGCATCATATCGGCAGCCGCAATATCGAGGACATGGACGGTATGTTCAGCCGCATGCCGCACCTTACGCGTCTGATGATGCTGGGCATCATGGGCATGTTCGTGGCACCGTTTGGCATGCTCGTGTCCAAGTGGGGCGCCCTGGTGGCGTTCGCGCAGACCGGCAACGTGCTCATGATCATGGTGCTTGCCTTTGGCTCGGCCGCGACGTTCTTCTTCTGGGGCAAGTGGCTTGCCAAGCTTTCGGGCGTCGACCCCACGGCTCAAAACGTTGAGGTCAATGTCCATAAGACCGAATGGATGGCCCTCAACACCATCGCCGCGCTGCTGATTCTTTGCTGCGTGGCGTTCCCGCTCATCTCGAGCGGCCTGGTGTCGCCTTACTTGGCCATGGTGTTTGGCCGCGTGCCGTACGTTATTGGCAAGGACGCCATGTATCTGATGGTGGTTATCGTGGCTTTTATCGCCGTGGTGCTGCTGACGTCATTCCGCGTGAGCAACAAACCGCACGTCAACGTGTACCTTTCGGGCGTGGGAACCGACAAATATCGCCATTTCCGCGGCTCGATGGGACACGAGGTGAAGGCCGAAAAGCGCAATTGGTACTCGGAGGACGCCCTTGGCGAGAAGCGTATTGGCCCCGCGGGTAGCGTCGTATGCTGCAGCATTATCTTGTTTGCGCTGCTGTGTTGCGCATGGATTGGGCCCGAGCGGCTTGCCATGAGCGCGCCCTCGGTGCTGCGCGGCAAGTATTTCGAAGGTTCGGGCGTCGTGGGCATCTATATTGGCACCGTGGCGTTTGCCTTGCTGGCGCCGCTTGCGGGCGGCTTGATCGACGGCATCGACCGCAAACTTTCGGCTCGCATGCAGGGCCGCGTGGGCCCGCGCCTGCTGCAGCCCTTCTACGACGTTGCCAAGCTGCTGCGCAAGGCCCCTGCCAGCGTAAACACCATGGACGATACCTATATGGCGTGCGCGCTCATCTTTACCGTCGTGGGCGGCGGCATCTTTGTGTCGGGCTCCAACACGCTGCTGTGCGCTTTTATGGTGACTCTCGCCGCGATCTTTGTGGTGCTGGCGTCCGCCTCGACGCAAAGCCCGTTTGCGCAGGTCGGCGCCGATCGCGAGCTGCTGCAGGTTATGAGCTACGAGCCCGCCGTTCTGCTGATGAGCGTGGGCCTGTATCTTGCCACCGATAGCTTCGATTCCATCGCCGTGACCGGGCAGTCGGCGCCCATCATCGTGTACAGTGCGCCCATTTTCCTGGCGCTGCTTGCGGTGCTCACCATCAAGCTACGCAAGTCGCCGTTTGACCTTTCGTACTCGCATCACGCGCATCAGGAGATTGTCCAGGGCATCGCCACCGAGATGAGCGGCGGCACGCTGGCCAAGATGACCCTTATGCACTGGTGCGAGACCGTGCTGTTTTTGATGTGGGTGGGCATGTTCTTTGTTTGGGACAACCCGGTGAGCTGGGTCGTAGCCCTGGTCGTGATGGCCGCGACGTATTTTGTCGAGGTGCTGATCGACAACACCTTCGCACGCAGCACCTGGCGCAGCTGCTTTAAGCTCGGCTGGGGCGTGGCGCTGGTGTTTGGCCTGCTCAACCTTATGCCCATCCTCGTCGACGTGTTTATTTAGGAGGCGGCATCCATGGATCATAAAATGTCGCGCTCGCCGTGGGTTATTCATTACGACGGCTCGAGCTGCAACGGATGCGATATCGAGGTGCTTGCTTCGCTCACGCCACTGTTCGATGCGGAGCGCTTTGGCGTGGTCAACACCGGCAACCCCAAGCATGCGGATATCTTTTTGGTGACGGGGTCGGTCAATGCCCAGAACCTGCCCATCGTGCGCCAGATCTACAACCAGATGCTCGAGCCCAAGTGCGTGGTGGCATGCGGCATTTGCGCGTGCTCGGGCGGCGTATTCCGCGATGCCTACAACGTGATCGGCGGCGTGGACCGCGCGATTCCCGTGGATGTGTACGCGCCCGGGTGCGCCATTCGTCCCGAAACGGTGATCGATGCCATCGTGGAGGCGTGCGGTATCCTGGACCAGAAGGAGGCCGTGATGCGCGCCGGCGGCGATCCGCTCACCGTGGGCGGCGCCGCCACCTGGGACGGTGGCGTTGAGCTGGGCGAGGACGGGTTTGTGGCTGCGGGGGCCGGGACTGACGGTGCCGGTGACGCGCCTGCCGGGAAGCCCGCCGCACCCGCTGCTGGCGACGCACCTGCTGAGACGCCCGTCGCTGCAAAGGAGGCCGAGTAATGCAAAAGGCTATCTATACCACCGCTGGGCTCGACGAGCTTCTGTCGCATGTCCAGGCGCTCAAGGGCGCCGGTGCCCGCTTTGTGCAGATGCACGCCGAGCGCTGTGTGGACGACGGATCGTATCGCCTGGTCTATACGTTTATCAACGTTCGTGCTGCTCAGGAGCATATTGCGCAGGACGGCAGCTATGCGATCGAGAACCTGGTGGTTGAGGGAATTGATCGGTACCAGGAGATTCCGTCCATCAGCTCGTACTATCCGGCGGTATTCCCGTTTGAAAACGAAGCGCACGACCTATTCGGTCTTGCCATCACCGATATGCAGATCGACTTTAAGGGCTTTTTCTACCAGGTCTCGACTGCCGAGCCCATGAGCGTTATCACGCCCGAGGTGAAGGCTGCGCGAGAGAAAGCCATGAAGGTCCGTGCCGCTGCCGAGGCCAAGGCGCGCAAGGCCGTGGCCGAGAAGGCCGCCGCTGCTGCGGCTGCTGCAGGGGAGGGCGCCGCGGGCGCTGGTGATGCCGCGGGCGCCGCCGTCGCTCGGCCCGCTGCGGCTGCCGGCTCCGATGCTCAGCATGACGAGGCCGCGGCCAAGGCCGCACTTAAAGCCGCCGAGATGGAGGCAAAGCTCGCCGCCATGGATCCCGAGAAAGCGGCCAAGGTCCGCGCGGCGCTTGCCGCCAAGGTCGTCCGCGACAAGCAGAAAAAGGAGGCGTAAGGTCCATGGCACATCGCTCCGTTATTCCGTTTGGCCCGCAGCACCCGGTGCTGCCCGAGCCGCTTCATCTGGACCTGGTGATCGAGGACGACCGCGTTCTCGAGGCAATTCCGCAGATCGGCTTTGTGCACCGCGGACTCGAGAAGCTCACCGAAAAGCGCGACATGCATCAGTTTGGCTACATCGCCGAGCGCATCTGCGGCATCTGCGCCGTGGGCCACAGTTACGGCTATGCCAGCGCCTGCGAGCGCATGCTCGGCATCGAGGTGCCCGGGCGCGTGCAGTATATCCGCACCATTTTGCACGAGCTTTCGCGCATTCACTCGCACCTGCTGTGGCTGGGCCTGCTCGCCGATGCCTTTGGCTTTGAGGCGCTGTTCTATCGGTCGTGGACCCTGCGCGAGCAGATTCTCAAGATCTTCGAGAGCACGTGCGGTGGCCGCGTGATCCTTTCGATTAACGAGATCGGCGGCCTAAAGCACGACATTGAGGACTCCGAGCTGGCTGGCATTGTCCAGACGCTCGATGCCATGCGTCCCGACTACGAGGCCCTGGTGCATACGTTTTTGGACGACGTCAGCTGTGGCGAGCGCCTGCATGGCGTGGGCGTGATCAGCAAGAAGGACGCGCTGGATCTGTCGATGGTCGGCCCGTTTGGGCGCGCCTCGGGCGTGGACTACGACGTGCGCATGTTTAGCGACGGTGCCTATGCGGACCTGGCTGCGTTTGAGCCGGTTGTCGCCACCGATGGCGATTGCTATGCCCGCTGCCAGGTGCGCTGTGCCGAGGTCACGCAGGCCATGGACATCATTAAGGAGCTTGTGGGCAAGATTCCGCACGACGGGATCGGCGGGCGCACCAAGCTTACGCCGGCCGACGGCGCACGCGGCGAGGTTGTGATTGAGCAGCCGCGCGGCGAGGCGTATTACTATGTGCGCGGTAACGGCACCAAGAACCTGGACCGCTTCCGCGTGCGCACGCCGACGTCGCAGAACCTGGCGGGTCTGACACATGCGCTGCAGGGCGTGCTCCTTGCCAACGTGCCCATGATTATCCTGACCATCGACCCCTGCATTAGCTGCACGGAAAGGTAGGCGCGGCATGAGTTTGCTGACATTTGCCAAGACGGCCTTGGGCTCTATGGTCAAGCAGCCGGTAACGGTGTGCTATCCGCAGGAGAAGCTCGCGGCACCCGAGCGCTTGCGCGGGCATATCGTCAACGACATGGACGCGTGCATCTGCTGCGGCATGTGTGCGCGTCGCTGTCCGGCGGGCGCGCTCGCAGTCGATCGCAAGGGTGGAACGTGGTCGATCGACCCGTATGCCTGCGTGGTGTGCGGTGAGTGCATCGAGAGCTGCCCCAAGCACTGCCTGACTATGGACACCGCCCGCACCCCAGTCGCAGCGGACAAGACCCCCACGGTAGAAACCAAGCCGGAATAGCGCTGGAATTGAGCTGGAATAGGGGCCGGTGGGGCAAAATTGCCCCACCGGCCCCGCGCTTAAACGCGCGGTTGGGCCGTCGCGAACAAAACTATGCCGGATTACGGGGCTGGATAGCGAACCTCCGACCATATCGAAAACCAAGATAATAAAACCGCAGGTAGACTGCTTGCTGTTTTTCAAAAATAGGGGGTATGGATGAGGGCTCCGACTTTAGCTCCGTAATCCGGCGTAGTTTTGGAATGGCACCATATCCGTAACAGCCTTTGATCTCCCGTGGACAGAGGGAAACGGATCATTTTGGCCTTGCGAGGGCTGCCGCGTGACCCGTCTGCCACGAAATGGGCCCATCTACTACGTTTAGACGGCAGCCCTCGACCACGGCAAGTAATGTGAAATGAAAACCGCAGGTAGAACGCCTGCGATTTTTCATGAAACGCGGCTATGGTCAGGGGTATCGGGTCAAACGTAGTAGATGGGCCCATTTCGTGGCGGGCGCCGTCAGCCGATCTCCGCGGGCGGAAGAAAACGGATCATTTTGGTCCCGCGAGCCTTGCGGAGGCGCTCGTGCAGGGCCGACCGAACAAAACTATGCCGGTTTACTACGATGAATTCGACATTTCCGACCATGACTGCATTTTTCTAAATATTACAAGCGTTCTACCTGCGGTTTTGCAAGCGCACAATTTACCGTGGTCGAAGGTGGGCGATTCATCGTAGTAAACCGGCATAGTTTTGATATGGCATTAAATCGGTAGCATCCATTTTGCTATGCCGGAGCGGTCGGCCGTTGGGTAATTACCCTCGCAGGTAGGCGATGGCGATTTGGGTGCGGTTGCGCAGGCCCATTTTGGCCAGGATCGAGCTGATGTGGTTGCGCACCGTGCCTTCTCCCATATAAGCCGTGGCGGCAATCTCCTTGTTATCGAGGCCGCGGGCGATGAGCTCGGCGACTTCGAACTCGCGGTCGGTCAGACCGGCAAAGGCCGCGGGCCGGCGAGTCGCACCGGCCTCAGCGTTCGCCCCATCAAAATCGACATCTTCGATCGCCTTGCCCTCGAGCACGCGTTTGCCATCCATGACCTGCGCCAACGCTGGCGGAATGGCGGCGACATCGGTCTTGATCAGGTAACCGCGGGCGCCCAGCTTGAGCGCCGACACAATGTACTCGTCATCCGAGAATGTCGTCAGAAACACCACGCGTGCCGCGGGGTCGTGCTCAAGGATCTCGCGCGCCGCCGAAAGGCCGTCGCGCCCCGGCATCTGAATGTCGAGCAGCGCGATATCGGGCGCGTGCTCGGCGTAAAGTGCCACCGCGTCGTTGCCGTCGGCTCCGGTGCCAACCACTTCGATCTGCGGCTGGGCGCCCAGGATAATCTTGAGCGAATCGACTACCAAGCGGTCGTCGTCGACAACTATGAGCCTCATCGGGCGTCATCTCCTTGCTGTTTGGGGACGGTGGCAAACACGCGCCAGCCGGGGGCGCCGGCGCGCAGGCCGGCGGTGAAGGTTCCGCCAAGCGCCTCGACGCGCTCGCGCATGGAGACGAGCCCCATGCCTTCTGCGACGCGGCGACCACCCGTCCGGGTCCCGCCAGTGCCATCGTCGGTAACGATGAGCTGGTAAAATGACGGATGTTCCATGCATCGTACAGTGACAGCATGGGCGCAAGCGTGGCGCATGGTGTTGGAGAGCGCCTCGCGCAGGACCGCCGCAAAGCAGTTGGCGACATTTGCGGGCGTATGTTCAGTCATAACTTCAAGCTCAATCTGCGGGCCGCCGTCCGAGCGCGCGCCTTCAACGATGCGTTCGAGCTGCACGGAAAGGTCGACGGCGTTGTCGTTGAGCGCGTGGACGCTGGCGCGCACGAGCTGGAGCGCCTCGTCAACCGTGCGTTTGACATCGGCGAAATCGGCGGCGACGCCGGGCTCGTTGGCGTGGACCACGCGCAAGGCTTCGGTTTGGAGCGAAGCGCGCGTGAGCTGGTGGCCCACGTTATCGTGGATTTCGCGCGCGATGCGGGCGCGTTCGGCGAGCGTTGCGAGCTCGACTTCGTAGTCCTGGCGGTCGGCGAGGTCGCGGTTGCGTGCCTCGAGTGCCAGGGCGCGTTCTTGCAGCTTGTCGCGGGTGCGACGCATGCGTTCCTGTTCGCGCTCCAGCTGCGCAGTGCGCAGCGACAGCAACGTGGCAGCGATCGAAAGGATGGCGGTTAGCAACAGCGTTCGGGTGGTGAGCACGCCGCCACGAAGGTCCGCGACAAGCGCGCAGACAAACACGGCGCCAATCGCCAGCGCGGGCCAGATGCGTTCACGGCGCACGCGTCGCGCGATGTCATAGAAGGCAAGGGGTGCGAACGGCATAAATGGCGGCACGAAGACGGCAGCGATGATGTAAGCGTAGCTCGCGGCCTCGCTCGCGCGATGGGCGTGTTCTTCTCGTGCGACTTCCGACGCCGAGGTGGCTATAACGCCAAGGCAAAACGCCACAACCAGACGAGCGTCCACGGCAAGACCCATGGCGGCCGCAATACAGCACGCCAGCACAATCGATTTGTCGAAAAGCCTGTTCATACGGGTATTGTACGCGATGCTGCGCGCGGGGGAGGCGCCGCCCGGGGCAACCGTGACATTCCTCCCGCGCGGCAAAGCGGCGTCGATCGCTCGCGCGAGCGGGGGTTTCGCCTCCGCCCCCTCGTACTCGTGACAAAGCTCACTGGTGCGCGCCGCCCACTCCTGCGATGATGCAATCGTACCGGGCCACGATCAACAGAAGGGCCGCCTCATGACAGACATCGTCCACGTCGAAAACCTCGTCAAGCGCTATGACGATCTTATCGCGCTCGACCACTTTAACCTGAGCATCGCCCCCGGCGAAATCTTTGGACTGCTCGGCCCCAACGGCTCGGGCAAGACCACGTCCATCAACTGCATTCTGCAGCTGCTTGCCTACGACAAAGGCACCATCGAGCTGTTCGGCGAGCCCATGACGCCCGCCCGCTACGACCTCAAGCGCCGCATAGGCGTGGTGCCGCAGCAGGTGGCGGTGTTCGACGAGCTTACCGTGCGTGAGAACATCGACTATTTCTGCAGTCTTTACGTCAACGACCGCAAGCGCCGCCGTGCGCTCGTGGACGAGGCGATCGACTTTGTCGGTCTGGGCGACTTTGCCAAGTTCCGCCCCGGTAAGCTCTCGGGCGGCCTGGCGCGCCGGCTCAACATTGCCTGCGGCATCGCGCACAAGCCCGAGCTCATCTTCTTCGACGAGCCCACGGTGGCGGTCGACCCCCAGAGCCGCAACGCCATCCTGGAGGGCATTTGCCGCCTGCGCGACGAGGGTGCCACGGTGGTGTATACCAGCCATTACATGGAGGAAATCGAGCAAATCTGCAGCCGCATCATGATCATGGACGGCGGGCGCGTGCTGGCGCAGGGCACCAACGACGAGCTCAAGCGCATGATTCAGATGGGCGAGCGTGTGACCGTCGAGGTCGGCGCCGTCGAGCCCGCCACGGTCGAGCGACTGCGCGCCCTCGAGCATGTGCTTTCGGTTGAGCTGTCCGGCGGTGAGCTCGTCTGCACCTGCGAAGCGAGTCCGCACAATCTGGTCGACATCCTCGACACGCTGCGCGCCGCCGACGTGGCGCTCGGCCGCGTGTGGAGTGAGCCGCCGACCCTCAACGACGTGTTCCTCGAGATCACCGGCCGCGAGCTGCGCGACTAGGGGGCAGCCATGTTCAACACCATTATTATCACGGTCAAGACGCTGCTGCGCCGGCCGAGCACGTGGGTCTGGGGTGCTCTCTTTCCCATTGCGCTTTCCACGATGTTCATGTTTATGTTTGCGAACCTCAGCTCCGACGGCACGGTCGATCCGGTGCCGGTTGCCGTCGTGGCGGACGAGGCCTGGGACGCTTCGACCTTTAAGAGCGTGGCGACGTCGCTCGACGAGGAGGGCGACGACCAACTGCTCGAGATCCATGAGTGCGACGACGCAGCCGATGCGAACCGTGCGCTTAAGGCCGGCGAGGTCGCGGGCATCTATACGGTTGACGCCGAAGGCGCACCCAAGCTCACGCTGCTATCGAGCTACGACAGCTCGCGTGCCTCATCGGTGCTCACCGACCGTAGCATTTTGGAGACGGTGGCAAGCTCGTATACGCAAAATGCCGAGCTCATGTCCCAGATTGCCCAGAACAACCCGGCGGCACTCGCCGACCCGGAGGTGGTTGCGCGCGCCCTGTCGCTCGAGGGCGGCACCCGCCGCGTGAGCCTTACGCGCACCACGCCCGATGGCACAGTCATCTACTATTACGCGCTCTTTGGCCTGGTGGCGATGATGTCTGCCGAGTTTGCCGCCTTGAGCGTCGTCGATCTGCAGCCCAATCTGTCGGGCCTCGGCGCACGTCGCTGCGTGGGCGGTCTTTCCAAGACGGCGTCGCTGGCTGGCATCTTTGTGGGCTCGTGGCTGGTCTCCTTTGCCTCGATGGCGATTGCGATTGGCTACGTGCGCCTGGTCGTGGGCATCGACTTTGGCGGGCGCGAGGGACTGTGTTTGGTGGGCGCCGCCGCTTCCGCGCTTGCCGCCACGGGCTTGGGGCTCTTTGTGGGCACGCTTCCCGTTAAGGGCGGCAAGGCGTCCAAGTCGGGCATCCTCACGGGCTTTGCCACCACGTGCGCCCTGTTCGCCGGCCTCTACGGCGAGCCGGCGATGGCGCTTGCCGACGATGTTGCCCGCGCCTGCCCGGCCGAGTGCTGGTTCAACCCCGTCAAGCTCATCTGCGACATGTTCAACCGCCTGTATTTCTTTGAGGACCTGGGCCCCTTTGCCGTTCGCGCCGGCGCGCTGGTCCTTATGGCGCTGCTGTTCGTTGCCGCCGCCACGCTGATCTTTGGAAGGAGCCGCTATGAGCACCTTTAAGACTGCGCTTCGCATGGCGCTCGCGCACCCGCTCTATCTGCTCATCTACACGGTGTTTATTTCTCTGCTGGGTGTGTTTATCGCGGCATCGGTGAGCTGGAACTCGTCGCAGCTCACCGAGTATAAGCCCTACGATGCCAACGTGATCGTGGTCGACCGCGACGACAGCGATCTTTCGCGGGCGCTTACCAAGCATCTGGGTTCGCGCTTTGAGCTGGTCACGGGCGTCGGCGACGACACCTACGACCTTGCGGACGCGCTCTCCAAGAGCAACAGCGCCAAGGGCAGCGCCGACTGCGTGTTCTTTATCCCGGAGGGGTTTGAGGGCGACCTCGTTGCAGCCGCTCGCGCGGGGCAGGCCCTGCCCAAGCTCGATGTGACCTACGGTGCCGGCACCATGGCGGCAGCGCTTTCGTCTGCCGAGGCCTCGCGTTGGATCTCGCTCGCGGGTGCTGCGGCGGCACTTGAGCCCACCGCCTCCAACGGTGACGTTGCCAAGGCTGCTGAACATGCGGCCGCGAAGCGCGCGGAGGTCGGGATCGAGCAGGTCAAAGTCGACTCGACTGCCGCCGCCACGCTCGAGTCGTACTTTAACTTTGGTGCGTACGCGATTATCTCGTCGGTCATCGTGTCGGTGGGGCTGGTGTTCTCGGGCATGAACGCGCCCGAGCGCGTGCGTCGTATGGATGCCGGCCCAATCCCCGAGCGCCAGCGTTCGCTTGCCGTGTTTGCGGCCGCCGCCGTGCTCACCGTCTGTATCTGGTTTGTGTCGAGCATGATGGGTGTCGTGGGCTTTGCCGGCGCGGTCGCCGAGGTCGGCGTGGGCCGTGTATGCCTGGCGCTGGCAGCGACGTTTGCCCTGGCGTGTACGCCGCTGGCCGTTGGCTTTGCGTTGTCGAGCCTGGGTGCGCGCGAGGAGCTACTCAACGGTGTGGGCAACCTGCTTGGCATGCTCATGACGTTTTTGGGCGGCGCCTGGATGCCGCTGTCGCTCATGGGTTCGGCCGTGCAGACCGTGGCGCATTTTGTGCCGACGTTTTGGGTGAACGACGCGATCGGCAAGGCGCTTGCCTCGGATTTGACGTCCGCCGTGTTGGGTGACATCGCCTGCGACCTTGGCATCACGGCACTCTTTGCCGTGGCCATCGCCGCCGTAGGCCTAGCCCTCGCACGCGCCAAATCCCACGCCTAGCCACCTAGTCATTGGGGACGTTCTTAAACGACTGGTCGCTGGGGGCAGTCTTTGCCCATTCGCCGGCCCGCCGGCCGGGCTGGCAAGGACTGTCCCAATATGTCGGCACTTGGGGACGTTCCTTTCCTGCCGGCACTCATTGGGGACAGACTTAAATGAGCGATTTCACTCATTTAAGTCTGTCCCCAATGAGTAGGTTGGAAAAAAGCCGCGCACGTCGCTTAAAAATAGTTCGCCCGGGTTTACTATTAGCCTAGAAAAGTAGCAGAAGGCTAACAACGGGGGATAGCATGGCGACAAAGCGTGCCTACGTCCAGGTCAACGGACTCAAGAAACACTACGGCGACGGCGATGCGCGCCTGACGGTACTCGACGGCATCGACACGTCCATCAACCGCGGCGAGATCTGCGTCATGCTGGGGCCCTCGGGCTCGGGCAAGTCGACCTTTCTCAACCTGATCGGCGGCCTGGAGGATGCCGACGGCGGCTCCATCATGGTGGACGGCTGCGACCTCACCGTGCTCAAGCCTGCCGATCTGGGCGAATACCGACGCCGCGAGCTGGGCTTTGTCTTCCAGTTCTACAACCTGGTGCCCGATCTCACCATCAAGGAGAACATCGAGGTCACGGCGCACCTGTCCAAAAACCCGCTCAATGTCGACGACCTGCTGCGTTCGCTGGGCCTCTACGAACACCGCAACAAGTTCCCGCGCCAGGTCTCGGGCGGCCAGCAGCAGCGCTGCGCCATCGGCCGTGCACTCGTCAAAAATCCGGGCCTGCTGCTGTGCGACGAGCCCACCGGCGCGCTCGACTACAAGACGTCCAAGGAAATTCTGCAGCTCATGGAGGACGTCAACCGCACTTACGGCTGCACCATCATCATCGTCACCCACAACACCGCCATCGCGCGCATGGCCAATCGCGTGTTGCGCCTGCGCGACGGGCGCATCGTCGAGGATGGGCTCAACGAGTCGCCCGTCTCGGCCGCCGAGCTCGATTGGTAGGCGGCGCCATGACACCTCTCGCAAAACGTCTCCCGCGCGAGCTGCGCCGCAATATCGGCAAGTACCTGGGCATCTTTTTGCTTATGTGCGGAAGCATCGCCCTTACCTCGGGCTTTTTGCTCGCGGCGCATTCCATCGGTTGCCTCATTGACGACATGCGCGATGCGTACACGATCGAGGACGGCCGCGTGACCACCTCCTTCGAGGCCACCAAAGACCAGCTCAAGGCTGCCGAGGACGCGGCGGAGGGCGTCGGCGGCGTTACGCTCTACAAGAACTTCTCTATCGACGCCATCATCAAAAAGGCGGCTGGCGACGACGGCACCAAGCGGACCCTGCGCACCTATGCGCACCGCGCTAAGGTGGACATTGCGTCCTACTGTGAGGGCAAGGAACCCAAGGCGGACGACGAGGTGGCCATCGACCGCGTCTTTGCCACCAATAACGACCTCGCCATCGGCGATAAGGTCGAGCTCGAGGGGCGCACCTATACCATCTGCGGGATCATGACGCAGCCCGATAGCCAGGCGTTGTTCCTCGACAATTCGGACTTTACGGTGAACACCATCACGTATGGCGTAGCCGAGGTCACCGACGCCGGTTTTGTTGCGCTCGAGGCTGCCGGCGGCGCACCCGCCTATACGTACTCCTTTACCTTTAACGACCGCGATCTCCCCACCGCGGATCGCATCGATGCGGAGCAGGATATGGTCGAGGCGCTGACCGATGCCGATGCGCGCGTGGACGATCTGATCGATGCCGATTCCAATCAGGGCATTGGCTATGCGCGCGACGACGTGGACGGCGACGCCATGATGTGGATGACGTTGCTCGACATCATCATCGTGATCATGGCATTTGTCTTTGTGGTGCTCACCGACGCCACCATCGAGGAGGAGAGCGCCATCATCGGCACGCTGCTCGCCAGCGGCTATCGCCGCCGCGAGATCGTGCTGCACTACCTCGCGCTTCCCGCCATCGTGGGCGTGCTCGCGGCACTTTTGGGCACCGCGCTCGGCGTTGCGTTCTTTACCGAGCCCATGCGCGGTCTCTATTACGGTTCGTACAGCCTGCCGCCCTTCCAGGTGTACTGGAGCTGGGAGATCTTTGTGAAGTGCGCCGTGGTTCCCGCCGCCGCGCTCATCCTTATCACGCTGGTGGGCCTGCTTCGCAAGATGGGCAAGACGCCGCTGCAGTTCCTTCGCCACGAGGCGAGCGGCAAATCGGGCACCAAGCGTGGCCTGCAGCTGCCGGAGCGCATGGGCTTTGTTTCCCGCTTCCGCCTGCGCATCTTCCTGCGCAACCTAGGCAACTTCGCCACGCTCTTCGTGGGCATCGCGTTTGGGTCGCTGCTTTTGCTCTTTGGTCTGGCGATCCTGCCCACGATGACGCACTATGCGGACAACCTCGAGACGAGCCTGGTCGCCGAGCATCAGTACACACTCAAGGCGCCGCTGGAGCTCGAGGGCACTGCCGAGGAGCGCGAGCAGTGGTCGGCACTCGAGCACTTGCAGTCGGTTGACGGCGCGCTGCTTTCTGCCGCCCAGGATGCCGATGACGAGCTTGACGGCGCGGCCGATGCGGCGCAGACGGCAGCCGATGCCGCGACCGCATCTCCGTCTGCCGAGAGCCTGACCGCAGCGCAGGATGCGCTTGCCAAGGTCCAGGACAAGAAGGATGCGCTCTACGCGCGCCTTGACGATCTTGCCGATGCCCTTGGCTGCGACCGCGACGAGGCTATCGACCTGATCGACAAGGCCTCTAAGATCGACACTGACAACGACGATATCCACCCGGTCAATACGACCGACAACGGCGCGGGCGCAATCGCGCAGGCCGAGAAATATGCCGTTTACCAGCTGCAGTACGACCGTGGCGACGGTAATGGCGAGGAGACGATTTCTGTCTACGGCATCTCGTCCGATTCGCGCTACTGGAAGGGCCTCAACATCGGCGATGGCCGCGTCGTCTTTGGCGGCGGTCTGCTCGATAAGTTTGGCTGGAGCGAGGGCCAGAAGGTCACGCTCAGCGACAAGTACGAGGGTGAGCATTATTCCTTTGAGTACGCGGGCAAGGACTGTGCCTGGGGCTCCAAGTCGGACATGAACATCTATATGAGTATCGACGACTTTAACGAGCTGTTCGACAACGACGCCGCCTACTTTAACGGCTATGTGAGCGACGAGAAGCTCGACCTCGACGCGCGCTACTTTGCCGGCGACACCACGCCCGACGACATGCGCGCCGTGGGTGACCAGTTCATCGGCATGATGAGCAAAATGATCGGCATGATGGTCGGGCTCGCGGTGTTTATCTTCCTGCTGTTTATGTACCTGCTGACCAAAGCGGTGATCGACCACAGCGCCCGTTCGATCAGCTACATGAAAGTCTTTGGCTATCGCGATAGTGAGATCTCGCATCTGTACATCCGCTCGATCACGCTGTGCGTGGCGGCGTCGCTCGTGCTGAGCCTGCCGGTCATTATTGGCTCGCTCACGGCCATCTTCCGCTCGATGCTGCTCGCCTACAACGGCAATATCGAGATCTACGTGCCCGCTTGGTCCATGGCTGCATGCGTCGGCATTGGCTTTGCGACCTACCTGGTCGTGGCGCTGCTGCACACGCGCTCTATCAAGCGCGTCAGCCTAGCCGAGGCCCTCAAGGTGCAAGAGTAGTCATCGGGGACGTTCTTAAATGACTGGTCATCGGGGACAGTCTTTGACGATTCGCCGGCTCGCTGGCCGGGCTGGCAAGGACTGTCCCTGGCGGTACTCATTTAAGTCTGTCCCCAATGAGTGCCTAACGACTCGGCGTTGCGCTTGACTTCGACCCTACTTTAACGGGTACCATCCTCTATGTCTGTAACGCCATATAGACCGAGGGGATAGATCTATGACCGCAACTGCACCCGCAGCACCCGCTAAGGTGTACTTCACCAACCTGCGCACGCATGCTCGCGAGAGCCAGCTCGACAAGCTCAAGCGTCTCATCCGTCGCGCCGGTATTGAGCAGATTGACTTCGAGAACAAGTTCGTCGCTATCAAGATTCACTTTGGCGAGCTGGGCAATCTGAGCTTTTTGCGCCCCAACTACGCCCGCGCCGTCGCGGATGTCGTCAAGGAGCTGGGCGGCAAGCCCTTCCTCACCGACTGCAACACGCTTTATGTCGGCAGCCGCAAAAACGCGCTCGAGCACATCGACACCGCCTACCAGAACGGCTTTACCCCGTATGCCACGGGTTGCCAGATCATCATCGCCGACGGCCTCAAGGGTACCGACGAGGCACTCGTCCCGGTCGAGGGTGGTGAGTATGTGCGCGAGGCAAAGATCGGCCAGGCACTCATGGATGCCGACATCGTGATCAGCCTTACGCACTTTAAGGGTCATGAGCAGGCGGGCTTTGGCGGCGCCATGAAGAACCTGGGTATGGGTGGCGGCAGCCGTGCCGGCAAGATGGAGCAGCATGCCGCCGGCAAGCCGAGCGTCGATACCACCAACTGCGTAGGTTGCCGTGCCTGCGAGAAGATTTGCGCGCACGGCGCCATCACGTTTGACGGTACGCATGAGCGCGAGCTTGCCAACGGCAGCACCCGCACGGTTCACGTGGCTGCCATCGACCACGATCGCTGCGTGGGCTGCGGCCGCTGTATCGGCGTGTGCAACCAGGACGCCATCAAGCCCGGCTATGACGCCGCGGCCGACGTGCTCAACTGTAAGATCGCCGAGTACACCAAGGCCGTTGTCGACGGCCGCCCGAGCTTCCATATCTCGCTTGCCATGGATATCAGCCCCAATTGCGATTGCCATGCCGAGAACGACACGCCCATCGTCAACGACATCGGCATGTTTGCGAGCTTCGACCCGGTCGCCATCGACCAGGCCTGCGCCGACGCCGTCCTGGCGTCCGAGCCGCTGCCTAACACCGAGCTTACCGACAGCGCGGCCAAGATGGAGCATAATCACGAGCATCTGGAGGGCGAGCAGGCCAAGGATCCCTTCTGCATCACGCATCCCGACACCGACTGGCGCGCGTGCATCGCGCATGCCGAGAAGATCGGCCTGGGCACGAGCAAGTACGAGCTCATCGAGGTCAAATAGCGCCTAGCTATTGGACATATCAAGCGCTTTTGTAGCGCAACGTTAGTAAAAACCGCCCGTGAGCACAGCGCCCACGGGCGGCTTTTTGGAAGTGCTAGGGGCCAGATAGACCAGTAAACCGTACTATTTGCTTAAAAATTCTTGTCGAGGAAGTCGTCGACCGTGTTCCAGTAGAGCTCGGGGTCAACTTGCGCGCTCTTGGCGTGGGTGGCGCCGTGGATAGTGAGCTTCTGTTTAACCTTGCTGGCACACGCGTCGTAGTTTTGGTCGAGCATGTCGTACGGCACAAAGGTGTCCTGGTCGCCGTGGATAAACAGCATGGGAACCGTCGCGTGTTCGAGTTGGTCCACACTGCTCGCCTTATGAAAGTCGTAGCCTGCGCGCACGTTGCACACTAAGTTTGCTACATCGAGCAAGGGAAAGCTGGGCAGGCCGAACACGTCCTTGAGCTGCAGGGAAAACTCGTCCCAAACGCTTGTATAGCCGCAGTCCTCGATAATGCATTTCACATTTGCGGGCAGAGATTCCCCCGCTACGTTCATGGCAGTCGCCGCGCCCATCGACTCGCCAAAGACCAGGATGCGCGCCTTGGGATCGGCCGCAACGATCCGTCCGATCCACGCGACGACATCGAGTCGCTCGGGCCAGCCCATGCCAATGTAGTCACCGCCGGAGCGCTCGTGGGCGCGGGCGGCAGGTGCGAGCACGTTCATGCCGCGGTCGTGGAATCGCTTGACGTATCGGGCCATACCGATGGGCTCGTTGGTATATCCATGCAGGCAGACGGCGTAATCGTGGGTGTTCTCCGAGGCGGCAAAATACCAAGCGGAGAGCTCGGTTCCGTCATCTGCGGTGAGGCTGCTGCTCTCGCGATTCTTTTTAAACCATGCCCGTGCCTCGGTGTCCTCGGCATCCGGCTGCTCACTTTCTTTGTCGTCCTTGCCGTCCTGCATCATCTTCATGGTGTATGGCGCGCGGGGATTCAGCGCGAAGTCAAACAGAAAGTTGCCGGCAAATCCGAGCAGCACAATGACAACCACCAGTGCAACGATGCCTGCTATCTTGAGCTTTCGATGGGGGTGTGCGTTTTGAGCCATGCGGTATTCTCCTATAAGATGTTAATACATCAACATTTAATGCAAGCGCATTATGGATGTTCGCCGTTGATGCGTCAACAAGCAAAGAATGGGTAAACAAAGGGTCACGTAAGGTGCAAATTTCGCACGTACCCAGACGCTTTGATATAGTGTTGAGAACTCTTTACATTGGAGGATGTAACCGGCATGTCCGATTCGAGCGACAGTTCTAAGCCGCGACCCAAGACCGCGGCCGTTCCACACTACACGGTGGGTGAGGAGATCATGAACTCCGTCACCCATGGTGTCGGCTGCCTGCTGGGTATCGCGGGCCTGGTGCTCCTGATCGTATTCGCCGCCCTGCGCGGCGGAGGCTCGGCCCACATGGCCGCGGCAATTGTCTATGGCGTCAGCATTATTCTCGAATACCTAGCCTCCACGCTCTACCACGCGATTCAGCCCGCGCGCGCCAAGCGCGTGTTTCGCATCATCGACCACAGCTGCATCTACCTGCTCATTGCCGGCAGCTATACCCCGTTTTGCCTCATCACGCTCGCAAACGACGGCGGCCCTGCGCTGTTCTTTGCCGTATGGGCCATCGCCATTATCGGCATCGCCCTCGAGTGCTTTATGCGCGAACGTCAACCGCACTGGGTAAGTGGCCTGGTCTACTTGCTGATGGGCTGGCTCGTTGTCTTTAAGCTGCCCGTACTTGTGGCACTGCTCAACCCCGTGGCACTTGCCCTGCTCGCCGTCGGCGGCGTGTGCTACACCGCAGGCGTGCCGTTCTATATCGCCAAAAACGTGCGCTATCTGCACAGTATTTTCCACTTGTGGGTGCTCGCCGGCAGCATCTTCCAGTTCATGGCGGTGATTCTCTTCGTAATCTAGCGACCGCGCCCATGCCCTCGCTCCCACGGGCGACCGGCGCAATTGCCCTATCCGTCACCTACGCTTACTACCCAACGTCCCGAATCTTGGAGGTTCGAGAAACTCCCGATGGACATAACCATCTCCCTTATTACCACGCTTGTCCTGACGCTTATCAACGGCTACTTCTCCATGTCCGAGATGGCTCTCACCACGGCCAAGCGCGCCGTGTTGGAACACGATGCCGAGGAGGGCGACAAGCGCGCCGAGCGCGCCGTCCAGCTCGCCGCCGACTCCGATCAGCTGTTGGCTACCATCCAGGTCGCCATCACGCTCGTGGGCTTCGCCTCGTCCGCCGTTGCCTCGACGAGCCTGTCCGACCCGCTCGCCACGTGGCTCATGAGCTTTGGCATCGCGCCGCTCTCCGCCATCGCGCGCGGCCTGGCGCCGGTCATCATCACCGTCGCGGTCGCCTTCGTGTCCATCGTGATCGGCGAGCTCGTCCCCAAGCGCATCGGCCTGGCCAATGCCGAGGGCGTATCCAAGCAGGTCGTGGGACCGCTTTCCGTGTTCCAAAAGATCGCCCGTCCGCTCGTGTGGCTGACTGGCGCTTGCTCCGATGGCCTGGCCCGCATTCTGCGCATCAAGAGTGCCGACGACCGTCAGAACGTCTCGGAAGAAGAGATCAAGTACATGGTCTCGGAGCAGGACGACCTGCTCGACGAGGAAAAGCGTATGATCCACGAGATCTTCGACCTGGGCGACACCGTTGCCCGCGAGGTCATGGTGCCGCGCGTGGACACCACCATGTGCGAGGACGACGAGACGGTCGCCGACGTGTTGTCCACCATGCGCCAGACCGGCTTCAGCCGCATCCCCGTCTATCACGAGGACCCCGACAACGTCGCGGGCATCGCGCACATCAAGGACCTGATCCAGCCCGCGCTCGACGGCAAGGGCGACCAGCCCATCGCCGATTACCTGCGCGACGCCACCTTTGTGCCCGACACCAAGGACATCCTGCCGCTGCTGTCCGAGATGCAGACCTCGCACGACCAGATCGTGGTGGTCGTGGACGAGTACGGCGGCACGGCCGGCATCATCACCATCGAGGATATCGTCGAGGAGATCGTCGGCGAGATCGAGGACGAGTTCGACCCCGACAACAAGTACCTCACGCGCCTTTCGCGCCGCGAGTGGCTCGTCGATGGGCGTTTTTCGTGCGATGACGCGATTGAGCTTGGTTGGCCGCTCGAGGAAAGCGATGATTATGAGACCATCGCCGGCTGGATTTTGGAGCTTTGTGACTCGGTGCCCGACATCGGAGAGGTGTTTGAGGTCGCGGGGTACAAGTTTAAAGTGCAGTCGATGCGTGGCCAGCGCATCTCGCTCATTCGCGTGATCGCTCCGGCCGAAACCGATAAGAAGGATTCCGAGTCTTCGGTAAACGAGCCGACGACGTCGGGTGCGGGTTCCGCGAATCCGCACGACGGCGACGAGTAGGGCAAGGAAGAGTAGGGGAGAGTTATGGCAGGCCTGTTCAACATCCTTAAGGTCACCGTCAGCGAGGACAAGATCTGCGCGCATGTGCTGGTGAACCCCGGCATGCCGCTCATGACCTCGGAGGACATCGAGGCCACGGCGCGCGTGTACTACCTGGTACCGGCGATTGCCAAGCACCTGTGCCTGGGTGATTCCGGCCGCGAGTTCCAGGACTGCATGGGTCAGACCGAGCTCTGCCACCTGCTGGAGCACGTGACGGTCGAGCTCATGAACGAGACCGGTCTTGCCGGTAGCATCTCGTGCGGCCGCACGCGCGTAAGCGAGCATGACGAGCGTGTCTTTGAGGTCGAGCTTTCGTGCCCCGACGACGCACTGGCCATCGGTGCGCTGTCGTCGGCCACCTTTATGATGGACTGGGCGTACCTGCACGCCGACCAGCCTGCCCCCGACGTGGAAGGCACGGTCGCGGGCCTGCGCAACCTGGTGCTGGGCATGCGCGCCGAGGCCGAGGGCAAGGATCCTCACGAGGCCGTCGCCGCTGCGAACGGCGAAGATGCTGCCGAGGACGAGGGCGCTGACGAGGGCGATGTGCCGGTCGACGCCGAGCCCGTTGCCGATGCGACCGCCGAGCCCGTTCCCACCGAGCCCCAGGGCGTCCCCAACTTTGACGACGAGCCCCAGGTGGCGATTGATACCGAGGGCGCGGTTGCCGAGAGCCACGAGGCCTCCGCTGCCGTCTTTGGCGGTGCGGCGACGGTTCCGGCAGGACCTGCGCATGAGGGCGGCCTGCCGCTCGTGGACGGCGCCGGCGAGGACCCGGGTGCCACGGTGGCCATGCCGGCTATGCCTCAGGAGTAGGCCTACGCGTTTATCACCATCACGTACCTGCACCTTTGCCGTACGCAGATGAGCGGAGCGGCAAGTGATGCGCTGCGGGTATAATGGACAGCATTCAAACGGTGGGCACCGACGTGCCCGCAGGAGAGGAATGATCATGGGTAAGACTTTCAGCTTTGTCTCTGGCGCACTTTTTGGTGCCGCTGCCGGCGCTATTATCGGTGTTGCTCTGGCCCCGCGCTCGGGCGCCGAGACCCGCGCCATGGCTGCCGATATCGCCAACGACGCCTGGGACAATATGCGCGACACCTACGAGCACAGCGCCGAGGAGGCCCGTGCTGCGGTGAATGACTTTGGCCCGATGGTCGACGCCAAGACCGACGACCTGCGCGCCAAGGTCGACCTGGCCCGCGAGCGCATGGACCAGCTGCGCGAGCAGCTCAACGACGCCATTTCGGGTGGCAACGTGACGCCTGCCGCCGACGTCGTGGTCGAGAACGCCGTCGAGGCTGATACCGAGGCTGCGGAGCCCTCGACCGAGGCATAATGCGCGCCGGGGATTTTGTCGGCGCCAAGATCTATCGCAAGCCTACCGAGGACAAGCGCACCAAAAAGGACGGCACGCCGCGCAGCCCTAAAAAGCTCGGAAAGATTCACTTTCCGGTCTTTACCCCGGGCGGTACGCGCGTGGTCGGCTTTATGGTCCGCCAGTCCGATATCGCGGGCATGATCGAGCGTCCCGATCGATTCGTAGCGCTCGACGCCATTGGTGTCTACGAGGGCGCCATTGCGGTCGATGACGTCAAGGACACGTACGATGCCGCCGCCGCCAAGCGCCTCGACATCAACCTGGACGATTGCATCATCTGGGTCGGTATGGACGTGCGCACGGAATCGGGCGACGTCGTGGGCTATTGCTCGGACGTCGAGTTCAAGCCGCGCTCGGGCATCGTGCAGGCATTCTATGTGACCGCCGGTGCTGCTTCGAGTGTTTTGGTTGGTGACACGCAGGTGCCGCCGACGATGCTGCGCGGCTACGAGAACGGCGCGATGATTGTCTCGGACGAGGTCAAGGCGCTCGGGTATTCGGGCGGCGCGGCCGCCAAGGCTGCCGAGGCCAGTGTCGTGGTGGGCGATAAGGTCAAGAAGGGCGCCAAGGTGCTCGATGACAAGGGATCGGTTGCCGTGGACAAGGGCAGTCGCGCACTGGGCAAGCAGCTCGGCAAGACGCGCGGCATGTTCAAGGCCTTTAAGGACGAATACCAAAAGGCGAGCGGAGGCTCGTCAAAAGCTACAAAATAGCGACGTACCAAATGATGGGAGGCAAGCCGGAGACCTGTTGCTCCGGCTTGCTGTGTTTATGGGGGAGGGCACATGCGCCAAAACGGATCCAACTTAAACGGGCGTTCGGGTGCGCGTCCGACGGCGCGCCGCGACCTGGGGCAGCTGCCCAGCGGTCAGCGCCGTCGCCGCCGTAAGCCCGGCGCGATGTACCTCAACCATAGCCGCGGGTTTAGCGACCGCAGCGCGCGCATCGGCAACGGGCGCTCGCCGCGCCGACCGTCCCGTCTGCCCTATGCGCTCATTGCCGTGGGCTGTGCGCTCGTGCTGTTTATCGCTGCCGTCGTGGGCTACGTCAACCGCAGCGTGGACGTGGAACTTAACGGGCAAAAGACCGCGGTGCGCGTGGGCTCTACGCTGCAGAATCTCATCGACGACCAGGAGTTGACCGATACCTACGACGCAGGCGACCTGCTGGCCGTCGATGACAGCGTGCTCAAGCGCCATGGCGGCGAAAAGCTGTCGGTTAAGGTGGACGGCAAGCGCATAAAACAGGGCAAATGGGATAGCCGCGAACTTGAGGGCGGCGAGAAGGTGACGGTCAAGGATGGCCGTAACACCTACGAGAAGCACGAGGTTCAGGCTACGGTTATCGAGCCCAAGCTCAAGGTCGAGGGCACGGGCGCTATCGAGTATGTGCAGACGTGGGGTGTCCAGGGCCGCTCGGAGGTGTGGGTCGGCGAGCAATCGGGCAAGACGCAGGACCGCGGCGAGGTTGTGCCCGCCACCGATTGCGTCGTTGCGTGCGCCAGCGTGGCGCCCAAGGGCAACAAAAAGTACGTGGCGCTGACGTTTGACGAGGGTCCGAGCGGCGCCACCAAACAGATCTTGCAGGTGCTCAAGGAAAAGGGCGTTACCGCGACGTTCTTCCTTTCGGGCGATGCGGCCGAGGCCTCGCCTGCCACGGCCAAGGCGATTGTCGATGCCGGGTGCGAGATCGGATCCAACAGCTACAGCGACGATTCGCTCAAGGGTCAGGACCGTGAGACGGTACGCGAACAGATCACGAAAGGCACCGATGCGATTAAGTCGGCGACCGGCGTGAAGACGATGCTGCTGCGTGCTCCCTACGCTGCCTTTGACGAGCAAAACTGGATTGATGCGATGGACCTGGTCTCCGCCGTGGTCTCGTGGAATATTGACTCGGGCGACTGGCTGCTCAACGGTGCCGACGAGCAGGTCTCAACGGTGCTCGATTCGGTGACGCCGGGCAATATCGTGCTGCTCACCGATAGAGACGAATGCGCCGAGCAGACGCTCGAGGCGCTGCCGCAGATTATCGACGGTCTTGTCGCCGACGGATACAAGATCGTGACGCTCAGCGACCTGGTCAAGACGGACACATCGCTCAGCAAAAAGCTCACCTCGCTGACGAAGGTCACCATGCCCAAGGACGCCGTGTTCCCCCAACTTGCCGAGGACGATGACACCACAGAGTAGTCATTGGGTAGTCGTTTAAGAACGTCCCCAAGGGCTATGTCACGGATACGTCAGCGTTTGGTATGCCTGCAATGTGCAGCGCATAAATTCGATGCCGCAGGGCGATGCTGATGCTATAGTTACTGCGGTTAATGAGGGTCAAGAGAAAGGTTACAGGTGAAATCCAAACCTCGACCATACAGTCGATGACCCCATGCAGGTGCTTTTTGCGCATGCACGGGGTGTAAGCGTCGAGCGGCGTGCCGCCCGCGCATGCGTATACATATCCAGAAGCCCCCGGACGCCGCACGCGCGGCCGCGTCCGGAGGAATAATGATGGGGAGCACCATTGAATTATCTGAGTGAGATGCTCAAATTGCCGGTCTTGGACGTCGACGGCGAAAAGCTCGGCGTGGTCAACGATTTTGGCATTGCTACCGGCGAAGTTTTTCCGCACGTGACGTCGCTCGCGTTCCGCGGCCCCGGCAAGACGCCGTTTATGATCAGCTGGCGCAAATGGGTCGACCGTATCGACGAGACGGGCGTGTATCTCAACACGTCTGCCACCAATATTCGCTTCTCGTACCTGCAGCCGACCGAGCTCCTGCTGGCGCGCGACGTGCTCAATAAGCAGATCGTCGACACGCAGGGCATGAAGGTCGTGCGCGTCAACGACATCAAGTTTTCCATGTCGGGCGAAAACCAGCTGCGCCTGTTGGGTGCCGAGGTCGGTGCCCGCGGTCTGCTGCGCGCGATCAGCCCCGCACTCGAGCATATCGTCGAGGGCTTTATGAAGCACCTGGGCAAGCCGCTCAGCGAGGACATCATCGCTTGGTCCTACATGGACCTGCTCGACCGCTCGACTAAAAACATCCAACTCTCGGTGTCGCACAAGACGCTCGGCGAGCTGCACCCTGCCGACATCGCCGACATTATCGAGCAGCTCGACCCGCGCCTACGTGCGCAGGTGTTTGCGCAGCTCGATACCGCCCAGGCAGCCGAAGCTATCTCGGAGTTCGATGACGACGAGCTTATGACCGAGATGCTCGAGGGCCTGTCCGACACGGACGCATCGTCGATGCTGGCCATGATGGACCCGGACGACGCTGCCGACCTGATCGACGAGCTTGATTACGAGAAGGCCGAGAAGCTCCTGCGCCTGATGGGCGTCAAGGAGGAGAAGGCGATTCGTAACCTGCTGGGGTATGAGGACAACACCGCCGGCCGCATCATGACCTCGGAGTTTGTCTCCCTGCCCGCCACGGCAACGGTCGGTGACGCCATCGAGGCGATTCGCGAGCTCGACGAGGACTTCGAGAGCGTCTACTACGTCTATACCGAGGATCCGAGCGGCATGCTGACGGGCGTGCTTTCGCTGCGCACGCTGATCGTGGCCGACCGCGACGCCACGCTGGGCCAGCTCGCCTATCGCGATCTGGTCTACGTGTCGCCCGACGAGGACCAGGAAGACGTGACGGACGAGATGACCAAGTACGACCTGGTTGCCATCCCCGTCTGCGACGAGAACCGTCATATCCTGGGTATCGTGACCTTCGACGACGCCATGGACGTTATCGCCGAGGAGCATCAGGAGGACCTGCAGATCGCCGGTGTCGGCTCGGGCGATAGCGCGTCCGACGACTCGACGAACGTGCTCAGCTGGTTCGTGCATCGTCAGTACTGGGTTGTCGTGTGGGGCATCGCCTCGTGCATTATGGCGACGGTGCTGGGGACGGCGCTGGGCTCCGCGCATCTGGTGGTGTTCCCCATGTGCGCCATGCCGCTCGTGCTGCTGGCTGCCTCGCGCATGGTGTCGTTCGTCAAGAACTACTTCCTCGAGTACGACGGTCACGACGACGAGCCCAAACCGTACCTGGGATTCTTCTTCCAGAGCACGGGCATGGGTCTGATCCTTTCGCTTGTTACTTACCTGTGCGCGCAGCTGGTGCGCACCGCTGCGTTCCCCGATGCCTCTATGTTTGAGGAGCAGCTCTTTACCGGCTGCTTTAACATTGCCGCCATCATCTGCCTGGTGGGCAACATGAGCGCCGTGATTTACCTGATGGTGCTGTTCTGGCGCGACGAGCACGACCTTAACACGTCGGGTACCGCCATGAACGTTATCGCCGTCATGATCTCGTGTGTGGCGTACTGCATCGCCGCGGTGCTGCTCACCATGTCGGTCATGGGATAGGTGGTCGCGTGCAAAACACGAAGCAAAAGGCGAGCGCCAAGCAAAAGCTGACCATCGCCGCCATCTTTGGCGCTATGGGCCCCGGTCTGTTGGCGGCGCTTTCGGGTAATGACGCCGGCGGCATCGCCACGTATTCCAGCGCGGGCGCCAGCTATGGTTACAAGATGCTCTGGATGCTTCCCGTCATGACCGTGCTGCTCATCGTGACGCAGGAGACCGCGGCGCGCTGCGGATGCGTCACGGGTAAGGGCCTGGCGTCGCTCATTCGCGAGCGCTTTGGCGTGCGCAAGAGCGTGCTGGCCATGGCGGCGCTGTTGATCGCCAACACGGCCGTGACCATTTCGGAGTTTGCGGGTATCGCGAGCGGACTTGCCCTGTTTGGCGTGCCGGCGAGCATTTCGGTGCCGCTCGTGGCGCTGCTGGTGTGGATGCTTACCATGTCGGGCAGTTTCCAGCGCATCGAGAAGATTTTGCTGCTGGTAAGCTGCGTGTTCGTGACCTACATCGTCGCCGCGTTTATGGCCGGCCCCAACTGGGGCGAGGTCGCGGTCGACTTGGTCGTCCCCAATATTCAAAACGACCCCAGCTACGTGTCGCTCGTGGTCGCAACGATCGGTACCACCATCGCACCGTGGATGATCTTCTTGGCTCAGAACAACGTGGTCGATAAGAATGCGGGCGAGGACGACATCGTGCTGCAGCGTATTGATACCGTGAGCGGCTCGATTGCTGCTGATATCATTGCGGGCTTCATTATCATCACGACCGGTACGGTGCTGTTCCCGGCGGGTATTCAGATTAGCGATGCCGCCGATGCCGCCCGCGCGCTGGAGCCCATCGCGGGCCAGTGGTCCACGGTGTTGTTTGCCTCGGGCCTGGTCGCAGCGAGCTTTTTGGCTGCCTGCGTGCTGCCGGGCGTTACGTCGAGTGCCATCTGCGAGGCATTTGGTTGGGAACGAGGCGCCGATCGCAGCTGGGACGAGGCCCCGGTCTATCGCGGCATCATTACGGCCATCATCGGCATTTCTGCCGTGTTGGTGCTCATGCCCGGCGTCGATTTGTTCCAGATTATGATGACCTCGCAGGTCATCAACGGCGTGCTGCTGCCCGTAGTTTTGGTATTCCAGGTGGTTATCGCGGCGGATCGCCACATTATGGGGGCCAACCGCAACGGTCGCGTGTGGAACGTGCTCACGTGGGCGACTATCGGCGTGATTACGGTGCTGACGGTCGTCATGTTTGTGCTGCAAGCGATGGGCTACAGCGCGTAGCGCCTCTTTTGGGTTTCGAGCGGGCCGCGGCCATGGGCTGCGGCCTCTTTTTTGCCCGCTACAGGGGGTCAGTTATATAACGATGGGCAAAAAATGCCAAATATGAGTACTGTTGCTAGACTGATGACATTTACGGCCAAGAAGATAATGAACATAACCTATAGTATGTTCATTAAAATTGGCTCCAATACACCTTAAACAAGTCAGGTTGGCTGCTTTAGGGGGTTGTAGGGGTTGCTCGGACGTCATTTTGGGTGGTTTTGCCTGCTACTAAAATGGTAACAGTACTCATATTTGCCCTTTTTTGCCCACAGACCTTTGAGGTTGCGGCGAAAAGGGCTTGTTTTGATTGTTTGGGGCAGGCGCGAGGCGCGGAAACGATGCCTGGAGCGGCGGAGCGGCTTGAAATTCATCTCTAGAGGTCTTCATTGGCTGCGCCAGAAGTGCCTCAAGGTGCCGGTGCAAAAGGAGCGTCCCTAACTGCCGCAGGGGGCGTCGGCCACGGCCGACGCCCCCTGCGGGTGGAAGCAGATTTGGCCGCGTGCTACTTGTCGGTGCCCAGCTTGTGTGGCTTGTAGGCGAGGGCATTGACGAGTGCGTCGGCGGCGGATTTGACGGCTGCCGGCTGCGGATCGTTGACGTGGTCCTCGGGGTGCACGGGCAGGTCTTTCTTGACCGCATCGTGGATCAGGTTGAGGTATTCGGTCACGCCGGTGGTCGACAGGTGCGTGCCGTCGCCGTCGAACAGGTCGTTGCGGTTGGCGCTGTACCCGTACCAGTCGACAACGCGTACATTCTTGTAGCGCGTGGCGGCGTTGGCGATGGCCTGGTTCGTGGACCCGACCCACGGCTGCGGGCTACGCGTGTTTACAAACACGACAATGCGCTGCTCGCCGGCGTCGGCCATGATCGCGTCGACCTGGGCGTCCGTTACCAAACCGTTGGTGCCCAGGGCAAAGACCACGATCTTGCCGGCAAGGTTCTGCTGGATATAGCCCTCAAATGTCGCGCGGCCAGCATCAAACTGGCGGCCCTTTTCGGCATCGATATGGCTGTGCGGGAACACGCCGTCAAAGGAATCAACGGCGCGCAGCGACACGGAGTCACCGATCATCAACAGGTCGTAGGAGCCATCGGGGAAGCCGTCGTTGTCCTTGTCGATGTCGTCGGCCGCCTGCTGGTCGGTGGGCGCGGTGTTTTTGGCTTCCTTGTTCAGAACTTCGGCGCCCTCGCCGCTCAGCGCAGACGTCTCGGGCACAAAAATCAGGCCGCCCAGTGCAACGACCAACACGACAGCGCAGGCCGCGCAGACAGGGACGTGCGCGCGAGCCCAGTTGGCGGGCGTGGTGGTGCCATCGCGGAATTCGGCGACGGTGCGGCCGAAGGCGCCCTTCCTAAACGGCGTTTCGATAAAGCGATAGGAGCACTCGGCTACGGCGACCACCAGCAGCACCTGCAAAATGTACTGCCACCAGGGCGTATCGTTGATGTTGGCGACCGGGTTCATGAGCAACAGCAGCGGATAGTGCCACAGGTAGATGCTGTACGAGCGCTTGCCGACCCACACGAGCGGCTCGGCTGACAGCGCGCGGGCAACCATTCCCTGGGGCTGCACGCATGCCGCAATAACCATGAGCGTGAGGATGGAGCATAGCAGCGTGCCGCCGCGATACTGGAACGCGGTGTAGCCGTTGGTGAGCGCGACCATGGCGGCAAGGCCAACCAGACCCACGACGCCCAACACATCGATGGATGCGGGCGAGGACCAAAAGCGCACGAGGGCGCTCGGCTGTGCCGGGACGGTCTCGGCTGCGTTGTCGGCCTTCTCGCCAAGCTTGCCCTCGGCGTTCTTGCCGTGCTTGGCGGCGCCAGCCAGGCGATTGAGCCCCAAACGACGGGCGAGGCGCACCGGAGCCAGGTCGCGATCGGGGATAAAGGCCATCCAGGCGCCCAGCAGCAGCGAGAACACGCGGGTGTCGGTGCCGTAGTACACGCGGCTGGGGTCGGCGGCGGGGTTATAGAGCACCATCATGGCGATTGCGGAGACGGCAGCCAGGCCCAGAACCATGCGGCGCGTGTTGGGCTTGCTCATGTGCATGGATACCATAGCGAGCAGCAGCGGGGGCCAAACCAGGTAGAACTGTTCCTCGATGGCGAGCGACCAAAAGTGCGTAAGCGGTGAGGGATCGCCCAGAGCATTGAAGTACGAGACGTTTTGGGCAATCTGCCACCAGTTGTTAAAGAACAGCAGCGACGGCAGGATGTCGGGGCGCATCTTGGTGAGCATCACGTGGTTAAAGATGGTGCACAGCGCGCAGGTCACGAACACTACCGTTACCACGGCGGGGACCAGGCGACGGATGCGGCGAATCCAGAAGCTCTTAAGGTCGATGCGGCCGGTCTTAGCGACTTCGTTGAGCAGCAAGCGCGTGATCAGATAGCCCGAAAGCACAAAGAAGATCGTGACGCCGAGCAGGCCGCCCTGAGCCCACGTGAGGTTGAGGTGATAGAGCACCACCGCGACGACGGCAAGCGTGCGCAGGCCGTCAAGGGCAGGGATGTAGCGGGACTTGGGGCGAGCAGGCGTCTGCTCCGCGGCGGGAGTGTTGGCGCGGCCCGCGTTGTTGGCAGAAGCGCGATGGGGGCTCGCGGTGCGTCGCGGCTCGTTGGCGCGGCGCCCGCCCTTCACGCGTTCGTGCGGCGCCGGCTCATTGCCCGTGCGGCGTCGACCGCGCGAGCCCGATTGCGAGAGTTGTTCCATAAAACATCATCCAATGACGAGAATAATCAGCACGTATTCATTGTAGCTGCCTGCCCCTGTGAATGCTTGCTGCTGGCGCAAGCTCAAGCGCGCGTCCACATCAAAGTGGACTAAAGTTATAGGGGGTGCGAGAGTGCACAATCGTTGGTCGACGGTGGGCGCAAAGCCTGAAGACGAGGAGGTTTCCATGGCGGATCACAGCATCGTTGCGGTGTTCGGCAGCATGAACATGGACCTTTCGGTGGCGTGCGAGCGCATGCCGCGCGCGGGCGAGACCGTCGGTGGCAGCGGTTTTATCACCAACGCCGGCGGTAAGGGAGCCAATCAGGCCGTTGCCGCTGCGCGCATGGGTGCGCGCACGTGCATGATCGGCGCTGTTGGGCGCGATACCTTTGGCGATGCGCTTGTGGCAGGGCTCCAGGATGCCGGCGTGGGCGTTGAGTTTGTGGCGCGTCGCGATGACGTGGAGACCGGTACCGCGACTATCATTCGCTGTGAGAGCGACAACCGCATCGTGCTGTCGCCGGGCGCCAACCATGCGCTTGCGGGCGAGGACGTTGCCCGCGCACTGAGGCGCTTGGTGGCCGACGAGCTCGACGGCGATGCCAGCGAGATTGCCCCGGCTGTCGGAAGCGTCTTTATTGCCCAGGGCGAATGTGACCTTGCGGCGACGGCCGAGGCGCTTGCTTGTGCTCACGAGCTGGGGTTCTATACGATCTTTAACCCGGCGCCCGCCTGCGACCTGCCGGCAGGAGCGTGGCCTGCGGTCGACCTGGTCTGCCCCAACGAGACCGAGTGCCAGATGCTGACGGGCATTCTGCCCACAGATGATGCGAGTTGCGTCGCCGCGCTCAATGCGCTGCTCGACAAGGGCGCCGGCGCCGCGGTCATCACGCTGGGCGGCGCCGGCTCGGTTACGCTCGGCGATGGCGGTGAGCCGCTGCGCATGCCGGCGCTTTCGAGCGCGGTGGTCGATACGACGGCCGCGGGCGATACGTTTATTGGTGCGCTTGCTGCAGCTCGTCTGGAGGGTCTGCCGCTCTTTGAGTGCATGGCCGCGGGTGCTCGCGCCTCGGCGGTGACGGTATCGCGCCTGGGCGCTCAGCAATCAATTCCCACGCGTACGGAAGTCGAGCACAAGTTTGGTTTAGACGGTTTGGATGTAGACGGAGAAGCGGAGTAGAACAATGGCAACCAAGAAGCTGATCCTTGATCTGGATATGGGTGTGGATGATGCGATGGCGCTCGCCTATGCCATCGCGAGCCCCGAGGTGGAGCTCGTCGGCATCACCACGTGCTTTGGCAACGTGCGCGTCGAGCAGTCGGCGCACAACTGCTTGGCGGTGCTCGACCTGTTGGGTCGTCCCGAGGTGCCGGTGTACCTGGGCGCCGATCGTCCCGTGAAAGCGACCGAACCCTACACGCCGCCGGCGTCCACCACGCTTATCCACGGCAAGAACGGCATTGGCGGCGCAAGCGTGCCCGCCTCGCCGTACGAGCCGGTGGGCGCGACGTCGGCCGATGGCAATGCGGCGGTCGATTACCTGATTGATGCCGCGCGTACCTATGGTCCCGATCTGGCCTACGTTGCGACCGGCCCGCTCACCAATCTGGCGCTTGCCCTGGAGCGCGATGCGGCGGCGATGATGTCCATCGGCCGCGTGGTCGTGATGGGCGGTGCGCTTACCGTGCCCGGCAACGTGAGCGCGGGCGCCGAGGCCAACATGGCGGGCGACCCCGAGGCTGCCGACGCCGTGTTGCGCTCGGGCCGCAAGCTCACCATGGTGGGCTTGGATGTGACGCACCGCGTGGTGCTCACGCGCCGCGACGTTGCCGGCTGGACGGGCTCGGGCACTATGGCTGGCTGCGCGTTTGCGAGCATGGTCGAGCACTATATCGGTTCGTACGAAATGAACGCGCCCTACCTGGGCGGCTGCGCGCTGCACGATCCGCTGGCGGTTGCCGTGGCGATTGATCCCACGCTCGTGGGTGCGCTCGGCTGTAACCTGCGTGTCGACCTGCTGGGCGAGTATCGCGGCCGCACCATCTGCGACGAGCACCGTCTGTCCGATCCAGATAAGAGCGCGCTCGTGGCGCTCACCGTGGACGCCCCACGTTTCCTCGCGGAGTTTAAGGCACGCATGGCTCGCATCCTTGGCTAAACGGTTTCTGTGCCCCGTTCCAGATTAGCTACCGAGTAAATACGCCCGTTGGGGGAATAGTCGCGTCGCTTCGCTTGACAACAGGCTAAACTAGCTATTAAACATTTACTATTCTGTTTAGATTGAATTTGCGGTCGTTTAGTTGTCGAGTCACGGGGCGGTCAGGCCACGATGCTCGACCGCGACCGTTACTAGGGGGAACAATGGCCAAGGCAAGTGTTCGCGAGATCAGCCGCATCACCGGTTTTTCGCCCGCAACCGTGTCCAACGCGCTCAACCGCAAGCGCAGCGTGAGCGAGGAGACCGCCAAAGTCATCCTGGAGTGCGCGCAGTCGCTCGGCTATCAGCAGTCGACGCAGCTCGAGAGCATCCAGTTTGTGCTCGCGCGCAAGACGGGCGCCATCCTGGACGAGAGCACCTTCCACCCCGCGGTCATCGAGGGCGTGGAGCGCCAGGCGCGTCGCCACGGCATGAGCACGAGCTTTGTCTCGCTCGACTTTAGCGACCTAGACGCCGTGCGTCCGCAGGTCGAGGGCCTGATTGCCGATCCGGCCGCCGCTATTGTACTAATGGGTACGGAGTTGGGCGAGGAGGACTACGCCCTGTTCGCTAACGCCGCCGCCCACCTGATTGTGCTCGATGGCTGGAGCGACCGCCAGTACTTTGATGCCGTAGTCATTGCCAATACCGATTCGGTGCTGCGCGCCGTGGACTACCTTATCGAGAAGGGTCACAGGCAAATCGGCTATCTGGCAGGCGATCTTCGTATCCGCAACTTTAAGGATCGCGAGCGCGGCTATCGCCAAGCACTTGAGGATGCGGGCCTCGAGGCAAACCCGGCATGGCGCGTCACGCTGGGCACCACGCTCGAAGGTGCCTATCGCGATATGGGTGCATGGCTCGACAGCGTCTCACGCGACGACCTGCCGACGGCTTTCTTTGCCGAGAACGACGTGCTCGCCGTGGGTGCCATGCGCGCGTTCAACGAGCACGGCATTCGCGTGCCCGAGGATGTCTCGATCATCGGCTTTGACGACCTATCTCTGGGCGCCTTCTCCAACCCGCCACTCACCACGGTGCATGTTCCCAAACACGAGGTGGGCGAGATCGCGGTGCGCCGTCTGGTGGGCAACATCCGCAATCCCAAGAGCTATACCTGCAAAACGGCCGTGTCGACCTATTTTGTCGAGCGCCAGAGCGTGCGCGAAATCTAGGCGGAGACGGCATTGCCTGCAGCGTGCCAAAGCTCGCTAGGGCAGTTAACATAGTGCCATTCAGAAGAGGATCCTTCGGGGTCCTCTTTTTGTTTCCCTTGTATATTCAGTTTGTTTACATACCGTTTAGGCTGATTTCTCTACCGTCTACGGGTATTTCGCGCTAAACTTCTAAACAGAAGAGTAAAACATTTAGTAAACAGAACAAAACGAAACATGCGTCTGTTTACTGAACATGTGACTAGGGGAGGACGTACATGGACAAGATCAAGCTCGGCTTTGTGCCCACGCGCCGCAGTATCTTTAGCGCGCCGGACGCGATCAAGTATCGCGGTCTGACGGCTGATCGCCTGCGCGAGATCGGCGTCGAGATTGTGGATATCGACGACATCAACGACGAGGGCCTGCTGTTCGACGACAGCCATATCGCGCCTATCGTCGAGAAGTTCCGCGCCGAGGGCGTCGACGGCATCATGCTCTGCCACGCCAACTTTGGTACCGAGTATGTCTGCGCCCGCCTTGCCCGCGAGCTCGGCTTGCCCGTGCTGCTGTGGGGGCCGCGCGACGAGCGCCCCGAGCCCGACGGCACCCGTCTGCGTGATAGCCAGTGCGGTCTGTTCGCCACCGGCAAGGTCCTGCGCCGCTTCCAGGTTCCCTTCACCTACATGACCAACTGCCGTCTGACCGATCCCGAGTTCGAGCGCGGTGTCTGGGACTTTTTGGCCGTGTGCAACGTGGTCAAGACTTTCAAGCACACCCGCATCCTGCAGATGGCCACCCGTCCGTTCGATTTCTGGTCGACCATGTGCAACGAGGGCGAGCTGCTCGAGAAGTTCAACATCCAGCTTTCGCCCATCCCCATGACCGAGCTTGTCCAGACCGTGCGCGACGCCCAGGCTGACGAGCAGGCCATGGCAGCCATGCTCGCCCACATTGGTGACAGCTTTGAGATCTGCATCCCCGAGGACAAGGTTCCTGCGGTCGCAGGACTCGCCATTGCCATGAAGCGCCTGGTCGAGAAGTACGGCTGCAACGCCGGCGCCATCCAGTGCTGGAACGCCCTGCAGGACGAGTTGGGCATTATGCCCTGCGCCGCCAACGCAATCCTCAACGAGATGGGCATCCCCATCGTCTGCGAGACCGACATCCATGGCGCTATCACCGCGCTGATGGTCGAGGCCGCCGACCTGGGCCGTCACCGCGGCATGTTCGCCGACTGGACCGTGCGTCATCCCGATAACGAGAACGGCGAGCTGCTGCAGCACTGCGGCCCCTGGCCCTGCAGCTGCGCGGCCGTCAAGCCCAAGCTCACCTACCCGCTGGCCTTCGATCACCCCGGCGCGCTGACGGCCGAGGCCAAGCACGGCGACCTCACCCTTGCCCGCTTTGACGGCGACAACGGCGAGTACTCGCTGCTGCTGGGCAACGCCCGCGGCATCGACGGCCCGGCCGGCATGGGCACCTACCTGTGGGTCGAGGTCGACAACCTCAAGCGCCTCGAGGCCAAGATCGTCGAGGGTCCCTACATCCACCACTGCGTCGCCATTCACGCCAACGTGGTGCCGGTGCTCTACGAGGCGTGCAAGTACATCGGCATTGTCCCCGACCTGTACGACCCCATCGAAGAAGACGTCAAAGCTTACCTGCGAGGAGAGTAGAAATGGCAACTATCGAAGAGCTTGAATCCCTGCGTTGGGACCTTCGCCGCGATTGCGTCGATATCATCATGGCTGGCGCCGGCGGGCACATCGGCGGCGACATGTCGGTCATCGATGCGCTGATGACCCTCTACGCCAATCACCTCAACATTTCTCCCGAGACCGTCGACGATCCCAACCGCGATCGCTTCGTGCTCTCCAAGGGCCACGCCATGGAGGCCTACTACGCGGTGCTCTGCCACGAGGGCTATCTGGACCTCGACGACGTCAAGGCCCGCTTCTCTAAGTTCGGCAGCCCCTACATCGGCCACCCCAACAACAAGCTCAAGGGCATCGAGATGAACTCGGGCTCGCTGGGTCATGGCCTGCCCGTGGCCGTCGGGATGGCGCTTGCCGGCAAGATGGATGGCCGCGACTACCGCGTCTACACCATCATGGGCGACGGCGAGCTTGCCGAGGGCTCGGTCTGGGAGGGCGCCATGAGCGGCGGCAACTACCAGCTCGATAACCTGTGCGCGCTCGTGGACCGCAACCGCCTGCAGATCAGCGGCAGCACCGAGGACGTCATGAAGCAGGATTCGCAGGAGGAGCGCTGGGCCGCCTTCGGTTGGAACGTGCTGTCCATTCCGGGCAACGACGTCCAGGCCATCGACGCCGCGCTGACGCTGGCCGCCGAGACCAAGGGTAAGCCCACGGTCATCATCCTCAACACGGTGAAGGGCTACGGCTCGCCGGTTATGGAGGACAAGGCCGCCTGGCATCATCACCTGCCCAACGATGAGGAATATGCCCAGATCATCGCCGATTTCGCTGCCCATAAGGAGGCTATCAATGGCTAACAAGATCGCCAACCGCAAGGCTATCTGCGACACGCTGCTCGAGGCCGCCGCAACCGATAAAGACATCGTCGTCCTGTGCTCCGACTCCCGCGGCTCCGCATCGCTCACGCCGTTCTTCGATCAGTATCCCCAGCAGTCCATTGAGGTCGGCATCGCCGAGCAGGACCTGGTGAGTATCGCCGCCGGTATGGCCTCGTGCGGCAAGAAGGCCTGGGCCGCCTCGCCGGCGTCCTTTGCGACCACGCGCTCGTATGAGCAGTGCAAGGTCGACGTTTCGTACTCCAACACCAACGTCAAGCTCATCGGCATCTCGGGCGGCGTGTCCTACGGCGCCTTAGGCATGAGCCATCACTCCGCGCAGGATATCGCCGCCATGAGCGCGATTCCCAACATGCGCGTGTATCTGCCGAGCGATCGATTCCAGACCGCCGAGCTCGTGCGCGCCCTGGTCGCCGACAACAAGCCGGCCTACATCCGCGTGGGCCGCAACCCGGTGGAGGACGTGTACACCGAGGACGAGTGCCCGTTCCAGATGGATCGCGCCACTTGGGTGCGTCGCGGCGCCGATGTGACGATTGTCGCCACCGGCGAGATGGTCCGCCATGCCGTGGACGCCGCCGATCTGCTGGCCGAGCAGGGCATCTCGGCAACGGTACTCGACATGTATTGCGTCAAGCCGCTCGATGCTGAGGCTGTGATCGAGGCCGCCGGTGCCACGCGCGCCGTCGTGACCGTCGAGGAGCACAGCCCCTTCGGCGGCCTGGGTTCCATGGTCGCGCAGGTCGTGGGCGAGCATTGCCCGTGTCCGGTCAAGTGCCTCTCCCTGCCCGATGCGCCGGTCATCACCGGCACGAGCCCCGAGGTCTTTGCGCACTACGGCCTGACGGGTGCCGGAATCGCGCAGACCGTCGCCGAGTTCTTGCCCGCAGAGTAACTGGAATGTGACAAAGGGACCGCCCCTTTGTCACATTCGTTTTGAAAGGGGTGGCCATGGGCCGCTACATCATCGGAATCGATCAATCCACGCAGGGCACCAAGGCGCTGCTGGTGGACGAGGGCGGCCATCTGATCCATCGCGCCGACCGCTCGCATCGCCAGATTGTCAACGAGGCCGGCTGGGTGAGCCATGATCCAGCCGAGATCGCCGCCAACGTGCTGGCCGTGGCGCGCGCCGTGGTGGAGGAGACCGGGGTCGATCCGGCCGACGTCGCCGGCATCGGCATCTCCAACCAGCGCGAGACTACCGTTGCCTGGAATCGCACGACGGGCGAGCCGCTGTGCGATGCCGTGGTGTGGCAGTGCGCCCGCGCCCGCGAGCTGTGCGACGAGCTGGCTGCGCGCGAAGGCGTGGCCGAGCTGGTGCGTGACACGACGGGTCTGGTGCTCTCGCCCTACTATCCGGCGGGCAAGATGGCCTGGATCCTCGCGAACGTTCCCGCGGCTGCCGAGGCCGCGGCGGCGGGCGAGCTGTGCCTGGGCACCATCGATGCCTGGGTGGTCTGGACGCTCACGGGCGGCGCGGAGTTCCGCTGCGACTGGTCCAATGCCAGCCGCACGCAGCTTTTTGACCTGCGCCGTGGCTGCTGGAGCGAGCCGGTGTGCGAGGCCTTTGGTGTCAATCCGGCGTGTCTGCCGCAGGTGACCGATTCCGATGGCCTGTTCGGTACAACGGACCTGGGCGGCTTTTTGCCGGCGCCCGTGCCCATTCACGGCGTGCTCGGCGACAGCCATGCCGCCTTGTTTGCCCAGGGCTGCCATAGCCGCGGCATGGCCAAGGCGACCTATGGCACCGGAAGCTCGGTCATGATGAACGTCGGCGACGAGTTCGTCGCCAGCTCGCATGGGCTTTCGAGCTCGCTCGCATGGCGTATGGACGGTGTGACCGAGTATGTTCTCGAGGGCAACGTGAGCTACGCCGGCGCCGTCAAGACGTGGCTGCGCGACGACCTGGAACTCATCAACAATCCCGAGGAAGTCACCGACCTGTGCTACGCCGCCAATCCGGCAAGCCGTGTCTACTTCGTGCCGGCGTTCACTGGCCTGGGCGCGCCGCACTGGGCGAGCGATGCCGAGGGCTGCATCTTTGGCATGACGCGCACCACGGGCCGTGCGGAGTTCGTAAAGGCCGCCGACGAGTCGATCGCCTATCAGATCTTCGACGTGATCGATGCGATGGTCGAGGATTCGGGCGCGGCACTGGCCGAGCTTCGTGTTGACGGCGGTCCCACGCGCGACGCGTACCTGATGCAGTTTGAGAGCGACCTGGTCGGCTCGCCCATCCGCATTGCGAGCAACGACGAGATGAGCGGTCTGGGTGCGGCTTGGGCCTGCGGCATTGCGCTGGGCATGTACACGCGCGATGTCGTTGACGTCTACGGCGCCCGCGGCATCGTGGAGCCTGCCATGCCTGCCGACGAGCGAGCCAAAAAGATCGCCGGCTGGCGTCACGCCGTCGACGCGACCATCGCCTACACTGCCTAGGCGGCTGCGCGGCGCCCGCAGGCTATTCCCGGGTAGCTCATTTGGGACGGGGCTTTTTTGACTGGTATGATTGGTGCGATCATTCGAACCAGCTAAAAGAGCCCCGTCCTAAATTGACTACCGAGAGGAACTGCCATGGAGCGTATCGCGAGTTTTTCCGTTGACCATCTGCTGCTCGAGCCCGGCGTGTATGTGAGCCGCATCGACCGCGATCCGGCGACCGGCGCCGCCGTCACCACCTTTGATCTGCGCCTGACCACGCCCAACAAGGAGCCGGTCATGAACACGGCCGAGTGCCACACCATCGAGCACCTGGGTGCGACGTTCCTGCGCAATCATGCCGAGTGGTCGAGCCGCATTGTCTACTTTGGGCCCATGGGCTGCCGCACGGGCTTTTACCTGGTTGTCTTTGGTGAGCTGACGAGCGAGGAGATCTTGCCGCTCGTGCGCGAGCTGTTCGAGTTTGTCGCGGGCTTTGAGGGCGATGTTCCCGGTGCCGCTCCCGAGGAGTGCGGTAACTACCTTGACCAGAACCTCCCCATGGCAAACTGGCTTGCGCGTCGCTATCTCGACCGCGACCTGGCCAATATCGACGAGAAGCACCTTCACTACCAGCAGGCGTAAGGGCTTTATCGCCCAAAGCGCGCGCATTGGGCGCCTTCGCTTATGCGGGGGCGCCTTTTTGTTGAGTGGTCGGGACGAGTGTTCAAAATCGCTCATGTTTGTTCTAGAATGTTCGTATAGTCACATTTACGAACAGGAGTGAACATGCATATCTATTCTGTCAACGATCCCGAGTTCAAATCCTATGGCAACGTTTGGGATGACGTTCCGTCCGAGCTCACGTCGCCCGTGCTCGAGGCGCTCTCTGCCACGCCCATTCCCGAGGGCAGCAAGTACGTAGCAAGTGCGCCGGAGCTCGAGGGCGTCAAGGATGCCGGCAAACTGGGCTTTCTCATGTTTGGCGGCCGCCCCTTCCAGCTCGGCTGGTGCAACGGCCACAACACGCAGCTCAACTGCCTGGAGTATCACCGCGCCAGCGAGTTTAACCTGGGCGCCCGCGACTTTATCCTGCTCGTGGCGCATCGCTGGGAGATCGAGGACGGCAAGCTCGACACCGCGTGCGTCAAGGCGTTCCGCGTGCCGGCGGGTACGGTCGTCGAAGTCTTCAACACCACGCTCCACTACACGCCCTGCATGGTCGACGACGGCGGCTTCCAGGTGATGGTGGCGCTGCCGGCGGGCACCAATGGCCCGCGCCCCGAGGCTGCGGCCGACATGCCCGCGGCCGGTGACAGCTACTGCTACTGGAAGGCCGACAAGTGGGTTCTCTGCCACGCAGATAGTCCCAAGGCTGCCGAGGGCGGCTACGTGGGCCTCGTCGGCAAGAACCTCGACATCGCCTGTGACTAGCATCTTCCGTCTCGATTTGTAACATCTAGCGGGCTAAATCGTCTCTACCTGTTACAGATTTAGACAAACTGCGGGGGCTGCCCGAAAATCTCGATCTGTAACACCAAGCCCGGTTTTGGCTGCCTACCTGTTACAGATCGAGACAAACCGCCCCAAACCACCACAAAGGTGTCTGTCCCCTTTGTGGTGGTTTGGGGCGGCGGTATCAGAAAGTGTCAGGCAGGGGCGGCTGCCGGGCCGCCGTGTGCGAAAAGAAGTGTCGGCCTGCGTCGTTGCCGTTGAGTAGCGCGCTGCTTACGGGGATACTGAAACCACGACAAACAGCGTGTGAAAGGATCGATGTATGGCTTTCCGTAAAGACTTCCTGTGGGGCGGCGCAACGGCTGCCAACCAGTGCGAGGGTGCCTACGACGTGGACGGCCGCGGCCTGGCCAACGTGGATGTGGCCCCGCACGGCCCCGAGCGCTATGCGGTGGTCTCCGGCCAGCGCAAGATGCTCGACTTCGAGGACGGCTATTACTACCCCGCGCAGACCGGCATCGATTTCTATCACCACTACAAGGAGGACATCGCCCTCTTTGCCGAGATGGGCTTTAAGACCTTCCGCATGAGCCTGGCCTGGACCCGCATCTTCCCCAACGGCGACGAGACTGAGCCCAACGAGGCCGGCCTGGCCTTCTACGAGGACGTGTTCCGCGAGTGTCAGGCGCACGGCATTGAGCCGCTCGTGACCATCACGCACTTCGACTGCCCGATTCACCTCATCAAGGAGTACGGCGGCTGGCGCAACCGCAAGCTCATCGACTTCTACAAGAACCTCGCGACCACGATCTTCACCCGCTACAAGGGCCTGGTAAAGTACTGGCTTACCTTCAACGAGATCAATATGATCTTGCACCTGCCGTTTATGGGTGCCGGTCTGGTCTTTGAAGAGGGCGAGAACAAGGAGGCCGTCGAGTACCTGGCCGCCCACAACGAGCTCGTCGCCAGCGCTTGGGCAACCAAGATCGCTCACGAGATCGACCCTGAGGTCAAGATCGGTTGCATGCTTGCCGCAGGTAGCTACTACCCCTACAGCTGCCGTCCGGGCGATGTGCGCCAGGCGCAGATTGACAACCAGAGCAACTATTTCTTCGTCGACGTTCAGAGCCGCGGCTACTATCCGGCCTATGCCGTCAAGAAGCTCGAGCGTTTGGGCATCGATGTGGGCATGACGGATGAGGACCGCGAGATCCTGGCCGCCAACACCGTCGACTTCATCAGCTTTAGCTACTACAGCACCCGTTGCTCCGCCGGTGCCGATAACCCCGATGTCGAGCGCACCCAGGGCAACGCCTTCGCCGGCGCCAAGAACCCCTACCTGCAGGAGAGCCAGTGGGGCTGGGCCATCGATCCGCTGGGCTTCCGCATCACCCTCAACGACCTGTACGACCGTTATCAGAAGCCGCTGTTTGTGGTCGAGAACGGTCTGGGCGCCAAGGATGTTGTCGAGGAGGATGGCTCCATCAACGACGACTACCGTATCGACTACCTGCGCCAGCATATCGCCGCGATGCGCGATGCGGTGACCGAGGACGGCGTTGACCTGCTGGGCTACACCACCTGGGGTCCGATCGACCTGGTCTCGGCCGGCACGGGCGAGATGTCCAAGCGCTACGGCTTTATCTACGTGGACCGCGACGATGCAGGCAACGGCACCCTCAAGCGTTCCAAGAAGAAGAGCTTCGACTGGTACAAACACGTCATCGAGACGAACGGCGAGGACCTGGCCTAAGGCTTTCCCAACAACCACAGCCTCCTAACCAAAACGCCCGGCGAGCAGTTAATGCCCGCCGGGCGTTTTGTTAAAAGAAGCGAAAGCACTCATTGGGGACGTACTTAAATGAGTGCCCGCAGAATGAGAGTGGATAATCTCCCGTTTTTGGCTTGTTTGTGGGCTCAAAGTGGGAGATTATCCACTCTCGTCATTTGCACTCGTTGGGGACGCACTTAAATGAGTGGCAGCTGGGGACACCCTTTGCCGTCGGCGGATTTTGGGACATGTGGCCCGCTTTTTGGGCCTGCCTGTCGGTACACTAAAGGCACTATGGGTACCCGCGAGCGACATATCGGCCACGCGACCGCCCGATCCGCACCCGTGGCGGATCCCAGGGGCGGCAGGCTCTTCGCCATGCCGCGATTCCTTGTTGGTATAACACATCAGGTGTACCGTCACCGCGTCTTTGCTATCGCCGGCGCCATCACCGTGCTGTTCCTCATGCTTTTGGCAGTCTTGCCGGCGCTGTTTGCCTCCGACCCCAAGCTTTCCAACGCCGTGCCCGCCTATAGCGAGGTGTCCGAAGAGGTCGTGGATGCGCTCGTCCACTCGAGCTCTCTCCCGTTGCTTGTCGCCGCAATTGCATTTTCAATCTGGGGTGTGTTGGCGTACCTACGCTGCTTGGACTACGTCTTGCGCCGCCGCCTTGTTGCCATCGCCGCCATTTGTGCCCTGTGGATGATCGAGGTCATCCTCAAATATAAGTCGTTCACGCCGTTCTATGCCACCGTGCTGTGGTACCTGTACTACGTGCCCATGACGCTCATTCCGCTGATCTACCAGCTGTGCGGTCTGCGCCTCGCGGGTTTGGAACAGCATCGTATGGGGCGTCGGTACCGCACCGTTTTGTGGGTCATGGCTGTCCTGCTTATCGGCTTTGTGCTTACTAACGATGTTCATCAGCAGGTCTTCCATTTCGATCGATCGAGTGGAACCTGGAGCAACGATTACACATATGGTTGGGGCTACGGTACCGTTCTGGTATGGACAGCCTTTAACTTCGCGGCCTTTTTTATCCTGGTGGGTCGGTCCTCGTCCTTTCGCATCCAGCGTTTCTCGGGCACGGCGGCGCTCGTACTGCTGGGTGGCGCATTCTTTGCCGTCTCGTATGCGTTGCGCGTGCCCTGGGCATGGAGGCTCAACTTTTCGCTCGTCTATTGCGTCCTGTGCGTGGTGGCGATGGAAATCTGTCTCGATTGCGGTGTCATTCCGTCGTATCACGACATCGCCGGCATCTTCGACACCTTGCCGCTCGACCTCAAAGTTCTAACGCGCGACCTGCAGGAAGTCTATGCCACGCCGGCGTCAAAGCCAATGCCGGTAGGCGTGCGCGAGGAGTTGCGGACCCAGGAGCACGGCCACGCCCATGCCTTTGCTGTGGCGTCCGATCCCGATGCGGTGTACCGTGCCTTTCCACTGCTGGGCGGATCGGCCCTGCTTGCCCAAGACGTGTCGGATCTCAACGAGCTTAACCGTGAACTGGCACATCGTCGCATGGAACTGCAGCGTCAAAACGAGCTGCTCGCCGCCGACTACGACCTTAAGACGCACCTGGCAGATCAAGAGGCCGAGACCTTGCTGGTCCAAGACGTGGACCAAGCGCTTGCCCGTGCGCTCGAAGGGATGTACGACCTGCTGAGCTCGCTGCCGCCGTTGACCGATGAGGCATCTTCGCACGAGCGTTACCGCATGCTGCAGCGCGCCAAGATGCTCGTCGCCTATTGCAAACGCAAGGGGTCGCTCACGTTGGCACAGCACGGGGAGAGCGGTTTTGACCGCGACCGCATTCAGCTCATCGCCAACGAGCTCGCAAGTGACCTGCGCACCATCGATGTCGATTGCGCCTCGATTATCGCCATACGGCGCCCGATGCACGCCAGTACGGTAAGCGCCCTGTACGACTGCGTGTATGACTTTGCGTTTTTTGCCTACACCACCGACCATCCGGCGCTTATGTATCACTTGGGCGACCATGACCGGTGCAGTGTCGAGCTGCGCGCCACGCTTTTTTCCAACGATGATGAAGATCTTTCGCAGACGCCCGCTGCGCAAGAGCTCGAAAGCGCTCTGCAAGGGCGCAACGTGGCATACCGCCTTGAGGGCGAGCCCGGCCAGCTGCGCATGATCGTCTTGATGCCGAGGGCGGGTGAGTGACGATGCAGATTTCGCTCATCCTTCCCCAAATCGTTGCGCTCGATGTTGTCTTTGCCCTGGCTGCGTGTCTGCAGACGATCCACGTCCCGCTCATCGCATCGCGCCGCTCGTCCTATAACCGTAAGGTGATTTGTGCCTACGAGACGAGCCTTGTGCTTCACCTGATGATTTCGGCGCTCATCTTATTCGCGTCGTCTGGCTCGTATCTGGTGGCGCCGCTTGACGTTTGCGCCAGGGCAATGGGCGGAGTGCTGTGGCTCAATGCCGCGATCTTTGCCTATGGCGTGGTGCTTATGGTGCACTATCGTCGCCCTGTCATGCTGGCCGAGCTGCTGCTTGTTGTCGCCGTTACACCGCCGGTGGTTTTTGCCATGGGCTCGGCGTGGGCCGTTGTCCTTGTCGCAGAGGGTGCGTTTTTCCTGTTCCGCTCCATCGCGGCGCTCTTGATGGACGTCCGTAACCGCCAAGAGGACATCACCGCGTTCTCGACGATTGAAACCATCAACGTGATTCCCGTGGGCATCCTGTATCTGGACTCGAGGGGCCGTCCACTGCTCATGAACCGCTGCATGCGCAAAAACCTGGTGGAGCTTCATATGCCCACCGACCTAGGCGATATGAGCGGTACATGGAACGACCTGCGCAAGCTCAGCATGCAAATGCCCGAAGGCGGTAAGAACCGCGTGCGGATCAGCCTGGACCGCTTTGGTGAGGCGCGTGCGGTGGTCGAGGTTTCTCCCGCCGAGATTCGCCTGTTTGTGTGCGATGGCGTTATGGTCTCGGGCCGTTCGTTCGAGCGCATAATCGGTCTGGACGTGACAGAGTATGCGCATGCGCATGACCGCCTGGCGCAGGCCAACCACCTGCTTGAGCTTGCGGGCCAAGAGCTCCAGGCCCAGATCGAAGAAGTCAAAAAAGTTGCCGACAATGCGGCCTATCTGCGCATGCGCGCCCGCGTTCACGATGTGATCGGCCAGCGCCTATCAATCCTTCATCGCTATTTGGAGGAGGGGCGCTTGGACGACGAGTCGCTCGAGCAGATCGACCCGCTGCTGCGCTCAATCGCTGCCGATCTGCGCAGCGGGGGCGACACCGAACCGGCAGAGCAACTGGGCGATATCGTCCATGCTTTTGGCCTGGTGAGCGTGCAGATCGATGTTGAGGGTGCGCTGCCTGAGGACGCGCGTGTCGCCGCTGCCTTTTTGCAGATTATCCGCGAGGCCTCGACCAACGCCACCAAGCATGCGCAGGCGCATCGGGTCCATGTGCGCTTGTGGCAGGAGAGGACGGATGCTGACGCCGTCGCGCACATGACGATTTCTAACGACGGGTCCCCGGCCCCCGTATCGTATCGCGAGGGAACGGGTATCCCAGGTATGAGACATGTCGCGCAAGATCTGGGTGGCAGCCTAGAGGTCCACGCCACCCCGCCCTTTACGCTTACGGTATCCATTCCGCTTAACGCCAACGACACGTCCCAAAGGAGAAGCTCATGATCCGCGTGTTAATTGTCGAAGATCAGGCCATCCTGCGCGAGAGCCTGGCGCGCTCCGTTGGCGACCAGCCCGATATGACCGTCGTTGCCGCGATCGCCGATGCCTCCGAGGCCTTGGGTGTCGCGCTCAAGGAGCGCCCGGACATGATACTGATGGACGTGTGCACCGAACACGATTCAAACGGCATCGTGGCGGCGGCACGCATCAAGGAGCAGCTGCCCGAGTGTCGCATCATTATCATGACAGGCATGCCCGAGATCACCTTTGTCGATCAGGCCCGCGAGGCGGGCGTCGATAGCTTTGTGTACAAGAACGTCGGTATCGACGAGCTGTTCGCCGTGATGCGCTCCACGCTGGCGGGTTACTGCACGTTTCCCAAGCCGCCCGAGAGCATCTTCTCGGGCACGGCGGCCCTCGACGATGTCGAGCTGTCGATCTTGCGCCTTGCCTGCGAGGGTAAAAGCCGCCGCGAGATTGCGGCCGAGCTGTTTATGAGCGAGGGCACCATCAAGCGCCGCATCTCGGAGATCCTGAGCAAGACCGGCTACGACAACATCATGCGCCTGGCCGTGCATGCGGTGACTGAGGGCAGCATCGTTCCCAACATGGAGCGCCCGTAATCGACGCGCTCACCCGTGTTCCGGCGCCGCAAAGATAGGCCGCCCACCGTTTCGCATCTAAAAACGGCGGGCGGCCTGCTTGTATGGGCAGTGCTGTCGGCATAAAGCGGCGGGGCCGCAGGATCATCTCCTGCGGCCCCGTCTGGTGTGCGCGGATGTGTCCGCCAATCCGCGGCTGATGTTACGTGCCGTTACGCGATGGTTGCGCTGTAGGAGGCAACGTCCTCGTAGGAATCGGTCAGGTAGGCGTCGATGCCGATGGTCGTATTGACCAGGTCGTCAAGGCTATCGAGCGTGCCGTTCGAGAACGTGAATTCCTCAGTGGCGTTGGTGCCGGGCATCAGGTGAGCCGAGAACCAGGGTTCCTTCATGGTGCCGTTGACGTTGGTCTTGCCGCTGGGGGCGTAGAAGGTCAGGTCCTTGTCGCTCTTGTTGGTGATGTTGACGACAAAACCGATGTCGCCCCACTCGTCCTTGAACTTCTCGGTGATGGTAATGGTGCACAGGTCGTCATCGGCAACGGTGACGGCGGGGGAGATTTCAATCTTCTGGACGTCGTCGTCTTCGACGGCCTCCTCGACTTCCTCTTCCTTCTCGGCGGCCTCGCGATCCTTCTTCACGGTACCGGATAGGTCCTTATCGGACTTGCTAAAGATGAGCTTGTCCTCGCCGTCCTCAAGGACAAGCTTGCCGTCCTCGAGCTTCACGTCGGTCGTCTCCTTGTCGACGGTGATACTCGCGGTGGTAGCGTCCTTGGCCTCCCACTTTAGGTCGGAAACTTCGGAGAACAAATCGAGGCTGCCCGTGCCGTCTTCGTCCAGGACCAAGATGCAGCTGATGCCCCATTCCTCGAACATATCCATATACTCATCGGTCAGCTCTTCGCCCTCCGTGGTTCCACCCGAGAGCTTCCAGCTGCCGACAAAGTTGGCCTTGGGGTCTTTGCCGCCGCTGCAGCCCGTGAGGGCAAAGGCGAGCGCCAGGACGCATGTCAAAAATGCGAGTACGGACTTTTTGAACGTTGTCTTCATGGTGTCCTCCTTTATCGAACGAAACCCATAGAAGCAAATGCGGGGGTGGCGGATCCCCCGCCAATTACCAGATAGAGGGGCTAGGGCCTGGGCGTTCCGCAGTTGCTGCAGAACTTGCCGCCGTTTTCGCTGCCGCAGTTGGGGCAGAACCACTTGGCCGGTGCCGGGGCGGGTGCGGGACTGCCGCACTCGGAGCAGAACTTGCCGGTGTTGGTGGCGCCGCAGCTGCAGGTCCATGTGCCGGCCGCGGGGGCAGCGGCAGGAGCCGGTGCGGGAGCGGGTGCCGGAGCCGGCTGCGGGGCGGCCTGCTGCTGTGCCTGGCCGGCGGCGAACAGCTGGCTGGCGTTCATGCCGCCCATGCCACCTGCCATGCCCATGCCCATAAAGCCTGCCATCGCGCCGTTGGGATTGGCGGCTGCCGCGCGCATTGCGTCGCTCTGGGCGCTGGCAATGTTGGCTGCCGCCATAGTGGGATCGCGCATGACGGCGGCTTTCTGCAGGTCCTTGATCATCTGCTCGTCTTCTTGCGAGGCTGCGATGGAGTTGACGCCAAAGCTCACGATCTCGACACCACGCAGGTCGCGCCAGTCGGCAGAGAGGACCTCGTTGAGCGCGCGGGCGAGCTCGGTGGTGTGACCGGGGATGGCGCTGTAGCGAATGCCCATCTCCGAGATCTTGGCAAAGGCGGGCTGCAGGGCGGTGAGCAGCTCGGACTTAAGCTGGCTGTCGATCTTGTCGCGCGTGTAGCTATCGGTCACGTTGCCGCACACGTTGGTGTAGAACAGCAGCGGGTTGGTGATGCGGTACGAATACTCGCCGTTGCAACGCACGGAGATGTCGACGTCCAGGCCAATGTTGTTATCGACCACGCGGAAGGGCACAGGCGAGGCGGTACCGTACTTGTTGCCGATGATCTCCTTGGTGTTGATGAAGTAGACACGCTGGTCCTTGCCCGCGTCGCCGCCAAAGGTAAAGCGGCTGCCGATATTGGCGAAGGTCTCCTTGATGGAATCGCCCAGGTTGCCGCTAAAGACGCTCGGCTCGCTGCCGGTATCGAAGACGAACTCACCAGGCTCCAGCGCGACTTCGATGATCTTGCCGTTTTGCACCACGAGCATGCCCTGGCCGTCGTTGACGGCTATGACCGAGCCGTTGGAGATGACGTTGTCCTCGCCGCGCGTGTTGGAGCTGCGGCCACCGGTACGTTTGCTGCCCTTGCAGGCCAAGACGTCAGCAGGCATCGATTCGCAATAGATAAATTCCTTCCACTGGTCGGCCATGACGCCGCCGGCAGCACCCAATCCAGCTTTCAAGAGTCCCATGGTGATCTTCCTTTCTCGTCAAAGGCCGGGTGGTATTGGTCAGAATGGCTAATCGTCCTTGTTGTCCTTCATGACGACCGAGGTCTCGGTGTGGCTGAAGGTGTCGTGCTTCTCGGTCAGGTCGAGCTCGCCGCAGTACTCGTCGGCGTGGGTGGCCTCGTTGGCCGTCTTGAGCTGGCCTACCAGTAGCACGTCTCCGATAATCACGATGATCAGCGGCGCGATGATGTTGATGAGGATGCCCTCGATATCAAAGGCGAGGTAATCCGGATCGAAGGCGTTCTCGCCCATAAAGAGAATCTGGGAGAGGACAAATCCGATCACAAAGAACAGCACCGAGGCAATAGCGAGCTTGGGCTTGGAGCAGGGGAGCTCGCCGACCAAGCGGCCGGTCTGGCCGTTCATGGCAAACAGGTAGCTCTTGCCGTTCCACGAGGTGGAGAGCATCCAGACGGGGAACAGGGCGTAGTCGCTGTCTTCCCAGGTGTAGTCGAGCTGCTTGCTTTCGACCGTGGCATCGTCGTATTCGTCGACGACGGTCTCGCGCAGGGCCGAGATCGTGCTCTCCTCCATGCGGCGCTCGGCGCGCGCCCTGCACGTCTCGCGATCCTCATCGTAACGGTTGGCGATGTAGCCGGGCATATATGCGACCGAGAACGGACGCAGCGCGTCGTAGTCAAACGGCTCGATGGCGTCCATGTGGCCGTCGGGCATCTTGGACGATCCGTCGACGGGCACGCGCCTAAACGAGATATTGCCCTTGCGATAGGCATCGTAGTGGTCGGTGGTCGTGACGGTGCGGTCGGATTCCTCGGTCACGGTCTCGTTGGTCGCGTCAAAGTACACTTCGCCGTCAACGCGGGCACCGTAGAGCCAAAACGGCACGTAGACACCTTGGACCTCGTCGATGTGGTTGCCGGTGACAAAGCTCTTGGGCAGCAAGATTTTGTCCTTGTAGTGTTCCTTGAGTGCGGCCGTGACGTCGTCGCGCCCGAGCTTAAATGGAATCACCAGGTCGGGCGAGAAGTCGCCAGAGAGCTGGCCAGGCGCCACGGCGGAGTTGCCGCAGTACGGGCAGGTGGTGACGGCGACGGTGCCGTCGGACACGAGCTCGGCGCCGCACGACGAGCAGATGTAACCGGCGTTTTGGGCGAGCTCCTGCACGGCATCGTCGGCAGCAGGTTTGGGAGCTGCGGCTGCGGCATCGGCTTTGGCATCTGCCTTGTCCTGGCGCTCGCGATAGAGAGCCTCGACTTCTTCGACTCAAAACGCGAATCGCAGTAGTCGCAGACGAGTTTTTGCTCGGCGCTTGCAAAATGCAGGGGGCCACCGCAGGCAGGGCACTGATAGTTGACGCTCTCGAAGGCCATGATCGGTCCTTTCCGTGCCGGAGGCTATGCGCCGATGGCGCCGCCGCAGTATTCGCAGCGCCCACTGGCATCGGGAATGGTGGTGGCTCCGCAGAAGGGGCAGGTCACCGCGGTCTTGGGGGCCTTGGCGGCCACGACGCTGTCGCGCGTCTCCTGGCGCAGCTGCACCAGCGCGTCGCGGACCTCGGTTGCCTGGCGCTTGGCCTCGCGGTATTCGATGGAGCCGCGCTGATCGATGGTGGAGTCGTTTACGCGCAGGTTGATCTCGGTAAAGTACGGCGTGTTGACGTGAATGGTCAGATTAAAGTCGTAATCCAGGTCGTAGCGCGGCGGGTTGTAGCTCTCGCGCTCGCCGTCCTCGGTCTCGCGATAGATTTCGGTGCGATGCTCGTCGATATCCATATCGCAGCCGAGTACCTGCGAGAACTCGATGATGTCGGGATTGGCGTCGCGCCAGCGGCTCTGCGAGGTGATGATCAGCAGGCCCGCGTCCTCATCGACCATGATGTTGGTGCGCCCGGCAGAAAGCGTGCGCGTGGGGTTGAACGACGCCAGGCGCTCGGCATTGGCCTCGCGGTAGGCGAGCTGCTCGCGGATATCGTCCGCAGTGCTGGAGCGATAGCCGTGAAAGTAGGGGGAGAGCTTGCCGGCGCACTCTTTGCACAGGTAGCCTTCATTGATTTTTGTCTTACCTAGAAGTCCCAGCTCGGTACCGCAAATCGCGCACTCTTTCTTCTCGAACATCTTGTCAAAGAAGCCCATGGCTGCCTCCCATCAACTGGTAGCGTGTGTCACTTTTGATGATGGGGGAGTGCGCAGCCTTTCACGATACCCAGACGGCTCAACGAGTCTCCACAACTGGGACACATGGCCCATTTTTGACTAGTCATTGGGGACGTACTTAAATGAGTGAAACTACTCATTTAAGTACGTCCCCAATGAGTACCCGCAGAATGAGAGTGGATAATCTCCCATTTTTGGCCTGCTTGTGGGCTCAAAGTGGGAGATTGTCCGCTCTCGTTGTTTGGGTGTCCAAAAATCCCCGCTCGTTTGACGCCTGGGGACACTCTTTGCCGAATGCGGCGGCTGCCGAATGTGGGCGCCGCCCTTGCTATGCCACGGTTACGGCGATTTGGGCGTAGCGGGTGCAGGGGCGCTCGGCGCGCGTCTGGACGGTGAGGGTGAGCACAAGGCGGTCGCCGGGTCGCGCGTCGGCGGGCACGATGAAAGCGGTGTCTACCGTGCATTCTTGCCACATCGACAGATCCTGGACGCCTGCATAGCTCGATGGGTCTACGGCCACATCCCAATGTGCATCGAAGCCCTTGCCGTCGGGGTCGACGATGGTCGCTGTAAGGTTGACGCGCTCGCCGGCTGTGGCGCTGCGGTCGGCAGTGACCTCGACAACATGCGCCGGATGCGAGCAGATGGCCGGATCATGGGCACACCATTGCGCGCGGGCGGCAAAGTCTTCCTGATAGGCACGCAGATAGGGATTGAGATTGTCGTCTGCGGGCGTGCCGATGGAGGCAAAACCGGCGGGCGCGTTCGCATCGGGATGCCCATCAAAAAACATGCGTCCCAGCAGCGTATCGAAGCCGCGGTCGTCGATACCGCGCAGGCCAAACGGCAGCAGCGGAATATAGGTCATGCTGTCGCCTTCGGCCATAAAATCGCCGCGCTCAAACTGCATCGCGGGCATGCCTTCCAGGCCCCAATCCAGACGGGCATGCTTGCCAAACTGAAAGCGCTCAGGCTCGTTTTCGTAGACCTTACCATCGCCATAGAGCATATAGCGTGCCATGAGGGGGCCGTTGCCCTGCGTGAGATTCTGCTCGGGCCAGGGAGCCTTAAACAGCGGCAGCGTATCGGGCTGAGCTGTTTTGGCGTCGAAATAGTTGCCATACATATAGGGCGTACGCCAAAAGATGAGCTCGGGAAAGAGCTCGCGCCCATGGTCGAGCCACGAGTTGTCCTGTCCCACGCCATCGGCAACGCCCATCACGCGCACCTTCTGATAGACCTGCTGCTGCACGGCGGGCCACTCGGGCGTGGCGCGATAGCGCTCGGCAATACTCATGAGGGCGCGAACGATCGTATTCATACCACCCCAGCTGAGCAACCATAACGTACGCGGATCATCATCCAGAATCGCCTGCGCAATTACGCGAGACCCCTCAGTTTCCTCAGTCACATCACCCTCAAAGGCAACATTTCCCACAAAGGTGCGCTCGATCATCTGGGCGGGCGTGGGAAACGGCGGCTCACCGGCAGCGGCCGCATTTGCCTGCAACTGCGGCCAAGCCTGGGCATATTCATTACTCCAGAGACTCTCAATCCAATGCTCGGGAAACGGCCGATACTCACGAAGCTCGCCGGCTAGCGGATCGGGCTCATGAGGCACAACAGCCCACTCATAAGAGCGCCGCCCTTTGGTCCGCCAATGCGAATTCACCTCGCCGAGCGTATGAACCCCATCCCCAAGAAAGTGATACTGCGAAGCCGTATACACCACAGCCTGAACATCAAGCAAGTTGAGATACAGAGCCAAATGAACAAGTGAGTTCATATCATCGACTTCCATATCAGTGGTAACAATCACTCGAGTCAACTTCTGGGACATAGGAACAGCTCCAATCAAAATCAATTCAGCCAGTTACGCGCAAGGCAAGACGGGACCCACGCCCCCATCGCCCGCGACCCGGCGGCCCGCCGGAAGCGGCCGACCAGCGTTTCGAACAACGTTAACTTAGGGGGCTCTGACCTTTAGTTTTGTAAACATTCCGCAGCGCGAGCCCCGCTTATCCGATGCTCCGAAGGAGCAGGATAAGCGGGGCTCATGCGCGAGGACGTTTACAAAACTAAAGGTCAGAGCCCCCGATGGGATGGTTACCTCGAAACCCTGGCCGACCACTCCCAGCAGCCCACCGGCTCGCCGTCGATGAGTACGTTGCCCCCGTCGAAGTCTTGATAACACAGGTCGTTGAATTGGTGGATCCACACGCCGTGGTTGAACGTCTTCTTGGCCGAGCCGTCGGCCTCGCGATACACGCCGGTCAGGTCCTCGACATGGCTAAAGTAGGTGAGATGCACGTTGGCGCCGGCACCGCGCAGGCGCGCGAACAGCGGCAGCACGGTCTGTTGCGGTGACACAAGCTCGTCGCCCTTGGAGTGCGTAAACCACAGCGGCGTCTTGGCGAGCGCGGCCACGTCCTCGTCCGTGGCGTTGTACCACGGGGCGCAGCAGGGAAGGCCCGCGGCGAAGAAATCGGGGTAGTCGGCGCACAGGCGCAGGGTCATAAAGCCGCCGTTGGAAAGACCGGCGACCACGATGCGGTCGGTGTCGATGCGGTCGGCATGCTCGGCGACAAACTCGTCGATAAGCGCCTTGAGCACGGAGGAGTAGATGCTCTGGTTGGAGCGACCGAGTTGTTCGACGCCGTTGTCCATCCAAAACGTGGGCGACTGCGGCACGAGCACCCAGGCAAAGCCGCCAAAGTAGCGCTGGATCTGCGCCTGGCTGATGGCCGTCACGCGGTTGCCGATATAGGCGCGCGTAGCGCCTTCGCCTTGCGTGGCGCCCTTGCCCTCGCCGGCGCCGTGCAGATACACCACGAGCGGTGCCCTTTGGGGCACGACCGTCGCCTCGGGCGCAAAGGGGTTGAAGCATGCCGAGTCTTCGGCCTTAAAGGTGGGCTCAAAGAAGCCGTATTCGAGCGCGATGCCGTCGACGGCGGTCTTTTGCGTGGCGTTGCTCCAGCCTTTGAGCGCGGGGCAGATATCGCCACGGCAGGTGTCGAAGACCAGGCCGCAGGTGGGATCGTCGCCGTCGTTGCCGGGAAGAGCTGTGAGCTGCGTGATGCGCAGCTGGTCATCGAGCATGCGCGAGCCCATGACGCCGCCTTCGATGGTCTTGGTCAGGCGCTGCTCGGCGACCTCGAGCGCCACATGGGTGCCCACGGCGAGCTTACGTCCGTTCTCGTCGCACGGATATGCGGCGAGAATGTCGATGTAACCCACGGAGGGCGCGGCATGGTCGGCGCCGCGCTCCTTGCGCATCAGAACCTCGCCCGAGCGCTCGTGACGCTCTACATATATATGGAAGGTGTTCGCGTCGATGTCGTTGGCGCGCACGGTGCAGGGCAGGTCGAGTACGACCTTGCTGATCCAGGGGCCAAAGTCGCCCAAGGTGGTGACGGTTGCGTAGGTACACAATTTGAGCTCCATGAGCTGCCTCCCTTACGCCGCGAATACCTGGCATCTGCGGCAATACAAACTAAACATGTTTAGTGTAATCTAGAATTGAAGAATAACCAGATGAACTCGGTAAACGGCAAAATTGAACACGTCGTGAGCTACTAAACATATGTTTACTAGCTTCTAGCAGGGATTCTGTTGATGAGTTAACAGATCAGTGAGGTGTTCATCAAAATAAAATCCCACGTAAATGGCTATATATCAATAGAGGGTCAAAGAGACCGTTTCCCGCCATTCAAATACGTTCACCCCCGATTACCTACCGTTCACCGGACTGTAGACGGCAAAATTGCCATAAATTCGGCGCTCCGTGTAAACTAAAGCCCGTAAACGTTCAGTAAACACCTTGTTTACAAAAGCGTATCCAAGGGTCCGGCAACCGTAAGGGGTTATAGTCGCCGGGCCAAAGGCGTGCCTAAGCCCAAGGGGGCTGGCACACGAAGATATGGGGAGGGGTCCCATGGCAGTAGATAACAAGCAGATTGCCACCGATGTCCTCGAGCTCGTGGGCGGTGCGGAGAATGTTTCCGTCGCCACCAACTGCATGACGCGCCTGCGTCTGACGCTCAAGGACAACAACAAGGCCGACGTGGAGAAGATCAAGAAGGTCAAGGGTGTTCTGGGATGCCAGTTCGCCGGCAGCCAGCTCCAGGTCATCATCGGCCAGAACGTGCCCAAGGTGCTCGCCGAGTTCGTCGCCATCTCCGGCGTCAAGCAGGGTGCCGCCGTCGACGAGAACCTCGATGCTTCCAAGCAGAAGTTCGAGCTCAAGAACCTGCCGAACATCATCCTTGACTATCTGTCGGGCTCCATGACCCAGCTCATCCCGCTGCTCATGGCCGGCGGTCTGTTCCGTACCATCGCGGCCGTCCTCGGCCCCACCATGCTCGGTGTGCTCTCGGCCGACGACCCGACCTATACGTTCCTCTACACCACGCTGTACGAGGCCACGTTCACCTTTATCCCCATCTACCTGGGTTATGCCGCGGCTAAGAAGCTCGGCGCCAGCCCCGTGCTCGGCATGCTGCTCGGTGGCGCCCTCATGGCTCCTTCCGTGGTGAGCGTCGCCACCCAGGAGGGCGGCGGAATCATCTCCGTCTACGGCATCCAGATCGCCGCTGCCAACTATCAGCAGTCCGTCCTGCCGATCATCCTTTCGGTGCCCGTCCTCTACTTCATCGAGAAGTTCTTTAAGAAGGTCATGCCCGACGTGCTCTCCACGGTCTTCACGCCGTTCTGCACCATGATCGTCACCATCCCCATCGCCTTCATCGTCCTCGCCCCGATCGGCAACGAGATCGGTACGCTGATCGCTAACGCCCTCTTCGGCCTTGCTGACCTTGGCGGCATCGGTATCCTGATCGTCATGGCCGTCCTCGGTGCCTTCTGGCAGCTCTTCGTGGTCTGCGGCATGCACATGCCCGTCATCCTGCTCGCTCAGGTTCAGATCATCGCCGCCGGCTACGATCCCTTCGTCTTCGTTTCCACCAACTGCGCTATGGCCGCTGTCTGGGGCTGCGCCTTCGGTGCCTTCCTCAAGATGAAGAACCCCGACGAGAAGTCCCTTGCCATCGGTTACGTCATCTCCGCCATCGCCGGCGGCGTTACCGAGCCTGCGCTCTTCGGTATCCTCATGCGCTTCCGTCGCACCATGCTCGGCATGTTCATCGGCGGTGCCATCGGCGCTGTGTTCTCCGGCCTCATGGGTGTTACCTACTACCTCGCAGGCGGTGCGTCCAACTTCCTGGTCTTCACCAACTACCTGCAGGGTGGCCAGATGAACACCGTCTGGGCTATCGTTGGTATGGCAATCTCCTTTGTCATCGCCGCTGCCGTCGTCTTTGCCTGCGGCTTCTCCAAGGAGGAACTCGCCGAGATGGAGGCCTAAGGCCAAACCGTTCGGTCACATATGACCTCACCTACACGACAGGGCCCCGTCAGGCGTAAGCCCGGCGGGGCCCTTCTTGCAAGGTAGACTGATGGGGCGGACGGTATTCGCCCGCGATGGTTTGCCAAGCGGCGGGGGCTTTCGCGCGGGGTTACCGCGAAAGCCCCCGGCGGTTCGCAAATCCTTTATCAAACGAAAGGACATGCAGATGAGTTTGGGAAAGCTGACCGTCAACGGTCGCCAGGATGGCTTTTTGTGCGAGGGCAAACCGTTCTTCTGGTTTGCCGATACGTGCTGGAGCGCATTTACGAGCATCGCCGAGAACGACTGGGATTACTACCTGACCCGCCGTGCCGAGCAGGGCATGAACGCACTGCAGATCAACACGCTGCCACAGTGGGATCGCTGCTGCCCCGACCTGGGCATTTGGCCCTATGCCAGCGAGGACGGCGTGCACTTTGATTGGTCCCGTCCCAACCAGGCGTACTGGGATCGTGCCGCCGCCATGTGCCGTGCTGCCGTCGAGCACGGCATTCGTCCGGCGCTCGTGCTCATGTGGTGCAATTACGTGCCCGGTACCTGGGGCGCCAAGATCGCCGAGCGTTGCGGCGCCGAGGTTATGCCGCGTGAGGAGGTTCGCGCCCACGTTGCCCGCGTCGTCGAGAACCTGGGCGAGTTCGACCCCGTCTACGTGGTGACGGGCGATACCGACTTTGCCGGCGACGAGGCGATCGCCTATTACGAGGACGCCCTCGACGAGGTCGTCAAGCGCGCGCCCGAGGCACTGCGCACCATGCATATCAACCGCGGTAACCGCACCATTCCGGCGCAGTATCTGGACCGTCTGGACTTTTATATGTTCCAGCCCGGCCACAACTACGAGGGCCAGCCCGAGGCATGGCGTCTGCCGCAGGACTTTATCGCCAACTATCCCAAAAAGCCGATGGTCAACTCCGAGCCTTGCTACGAGCAGATGGGTGCGTCGCGCAACGTCTACTGGCGTTTTACCGCGCAGGATTGCCGCGCGAGCGTATGGTCGTCGATTCTTGCCGGCGCCAGTGCCGGCGTGACCTATGGCGCACACGGCGTGTGGAACTGGCAGACATCGCGCAGCCAGGGCTCGGTCCTGGGCGAGGGCTTTGACATGCCCTTCCGCTGGCAAGAGTGCCTGCAGTTTGCGGGTGTGTGGGACTTTGGCGCGATCGAGCACGTGCTTGCCGCCCTGGGCGCTACGGCTGCCGACGATGCACTTGCCGTGGTTCCGGCGCAGGAGCTCCTCGACGACGCGCGCGAGTCCATCCGTGTGGCGCGCGTTGGCGATCGCATCGTCGCGTACCTGCCGCGTACCACGGCGCTCAAGTTTAAGCTCGACGGCGCGCGTGGCTGGACGGCGACGGTCCTCGACATGGAGGACAAGCGCATCGCAAAGCTGCCCGTCCGTGACAACGGTGACGGCACCGTGCGCGTGGCGCAGCATCCCTTTGAGCACGACGCGCTGGTGATCCTGGCCCCCGGGCGCTAACGGCTCTTCTCCAACATTTACAACCCAGTCCCTTTCATTAGGCTGCGACGGAATGGTTCCTGCATGACGGCTTTAAGCTGCCAAGGGGAGCCATTCCGTCGCACTCTTTGTTTACTCATTGGGGACGTACTTAAATGAGTGCTTAAATGAGTGGCAGTTGGAGGGCACTCCTTGTCGAGCTGCAAGCCGCGCGCGCCCCTTCTGGGTCATGCGGCTCAAAATCGCGGCGTCATGCAGACGGCTGGGGTCGAATTTGCAACATTTCGAACTTGGCTTCGATATTGAGATTGGTTCTTTATTAAAATGGTGTTCCGGACAACAAAGCGGGTGGGGGTTACCATGAGGGACCTGGGAGACACAACCGCATATTTGCGCCGGGGCATGCGGGAGATTCTGTGCCTAGCGCTGTTCTTCTTCACGTTTTTGGCGTGCGAGTATTTCTTTGATGCGCGCATGGCCGAGTTCGTGCCATCGAGTGAGGTCGTCATCTACGAGAGCATCGTTGTCGGCGCGAGCGTGATTGGCTTTTTCGTGCGCCCATTTCTGTACTATCGCCGTCCCCAGACGATCGATGCGACGAGCGATATTACGGGCGTGCTGTTGGTATCGGCGTTGCTGCTGATGATTATGGCAGTGCGGTTTGAGGTAGTAATTGCCGGCGGCCTGGTGGCGTGCTGCGCCCTGGGCTATTGCGGATCGACCGCCCATGCCAATCTTGCGCGGCGTTTTGCGCAGACGCCCTGCCTGGCGCGCACCGTGGCGGTTTCCTATGCTGTGGGCATTTTGGTGCAGGTGCTCAACCATATGGTGATGCCTGCGGGCATTCCCCAGCAGTCTGTTCTCATTGCCTGTGCGATTGCGCTGGTGGGGCTGCTTCACGGTGTCCGCCGCGCTAAATTGCGTGATGAGCCTGCGCCCGAGTTCGAGGTCGAGATTGCCGAGCTATCGGTCGATGCGTCGGAGCGTGGCGCCAGGTGGCACGATGACCCCGAGGCAAAGGCGGCCTTTCAGGGTGCCGTGGTGCGTCTGACGGTGGCGACCGCTTGCCTCACCGGCGTGTTCGCGGCCCTCAATGCCGGCCTTACGACCTCGCATGCCGCTGGCGCTATCGATCTGGGCGACTGGCCGCGCTTGCTGCTGGTTGTGAGCGCCCTTGCCGCCGGCGTCCTGTATGACCTGCGTGGGCGTTCGTATATGAATATCATCATGACGTGCGCCGCCATGCTGTCCACGCTCTCGTTCTTTGTGCTTATCACCGATGGCAACGGTGGCAACGCGCTTGCCGCCACGATTATCTTTTACCTTGGCACGGGCTTTTTCGTGGTGTTCTTCACCGCGAAGTTCGCCGCGATTTCGATGTATGCCCGCTGGGCGTATCTGTGGCCGTGCATGGGCCGTGTTATCAACAACGTTTGCTCGATACTCGTGACGGCTCCGGCGGTGGCGATTATCTCGAGTCAAAACGTGCTGGCGGCAGTGAGCGTCGTGCTCGTGCTGTTTGTCGGCATCGCGATTTCGCTGTTAGGGCAGTTTAGACAAGACGGTGAAGGCGAGGCGACGCACGGCGGGCTGGCGCTTGCCACCGACGATCTTGGCGTGAGCTGTGAGCCCGGCCAGGCCGACACGGTGCCCCTGGAGGCGCCGGAACTTTCGTTTGACGATCGGCTCGATGGCTTCGTTGCCGCCTTTGGGCTCACCAAGCGCGAGCGCGATGTTCTGGAGGCGCTGGTCGTTTCGGACGACAGCGTGCAGGACGTGGCGGCGGCACTCTTCCTTTCGCGCTCCACGCTCTATCGCCACATCGCTTCGATCAACAAAAAGACCGGTGCCTCCTCGCGCGTAGCCCTCATCAACTTCTTCTGGTCCTGGACACCCCAAGACTAGCTAACCACCACAAAGGGGACAGGCACCTTTGTGGTGGTTTTTTACCTGCAAAAATATGAATATGAGACATTTGTCACCTGCCGTTTTGGTGCTCAAAGGCATATGAATGTGATGCTGAGCAGAGCAGAACGGAGGGGGTGCACCTATGGCGTCTCGGGGTTGCGCGTCTAATATAATTGCGGGCGCGCTTATCGCCGTGGTGGTCTTTGCCGCGGCGGTGACACTCATGCGAGTTTACGTTGCCGGCGAACATGGCGCTCAGGGAAAGACTGCCGCGCAAGTGTCGCTCAACGATTGCGCTGCCGTTCCGGTGGCGGTCAAGCTTATCGAGGACGGGGAGGCGCGGACGGCCTATGAGACCGACGATGCCGAACTGGTCGCATCGACTTTTGCCGCGCTCGATGGCTGCACCGTGGGGGATGCGGTGGATGAGCGGACGAGCGATGCCGGCCGAACGCTCGTCTTTGTCTATACGGATGGCTCGGAGCAATCGGTAGAACTTGAGGGCAAAAACATCGTGCTCGATAAGACGGCGTATCGACTTAACGGTGCCGATGAGTTATGGCGGCAGCTTGCCGCAATCAAAAACAGCTAACGAAATTAGGGATGTACGGGATGAGTGACTTGAGATTCTGCCCGGCGTGCGGGGCGCAGCTGCCTCGGGTCGCCGGCGTGCCGGTGCGATTTTGCCCGGGGTGCGGCGTCCGACTTGAGGGCGTTGTGGGCTACTCGGGCGCCGTGGGGGCTACAGATGGGGCGACTGCCGATGACGATGCGGACGAAGGCGGCGACCCGAGTGTGGACGCGCCGGCCGATGCGCCGGTGGAGACTGCCGGCGTCGCGTCGTCTCGTGGCGCAGCCACGACGGATGCGCCTCACATCGGTGACCTTGAGCTTCATGCCGCATGCGATACCTCTGGCGGCCAGGCGCTCGCGCAGGTGACGCTGCCGCGGGGCTGGCATATTGAAGAAGCGCATCTTGAGCGCAGCGGCAGTTTCGACTGCCCGATTTCGGTTGGCGTGACGGCGGCGGGTCCGATGGGTGAGCGGATTATGTACCGCTCCGAGCTCTGCTACGTGGATGCGGGCGCCGTTGCCAAGCGTATCCCCACGCAAACCGAACGCAAGGTGTTTGTGCACGTGGAGGCAGCTTGCGACGAGCTGGCTCAGGCCTGTGCAGCACGGCTGGGCGCGCGGGCAGAGGTTGTTGCCGAGCAACCGTACCCATCGAGCGCGGCGGTCGATATCGAGCGCGAGCGTGCCCGCGTAAAGCGCGAGGCGGCAAACGACTTTGCAATCGAGGGCTTTTCGATGGAACCGAGTGATGTGGTCTATGAGTGCCGCATGCGTCGATATCGGCTCACGGGCGCTCCGGTGCCCACCGAGCTCGCGGTGGCGGCCAAAGTCGAGGGCTATATGTTTTCAATCGGCGGCGTCGCGGGTTCTATGGGTAAAGGTGTTGCCGCTGGGGCCGAGGCGCTGCTGGGCGCGGGCCTTTCGAGTGGGCTGATCGGCGGTGTTTTGGGCAAGCGCCTGCGCGAGCGCCAGGCGGCGGCAGCGGCGGGACAGGGCGTCGCGCAAGAACAGCCCACGGGTCGAGGCGGTTGCCCGGACGGAGCGTCGTTCGAGCTGGGTGCGGCCGACCTGCTGCAGTGGCGTATCAGGGACAGCTTCTGTTTGGTTGCGCCAGAAGGTCGCCTGGACGAGGCGGCCTCCACGGCGCTTGCATCAATGGCGTCGACTCTGCGGCTCAATCCGGCGATTGCACGCGAGGCGTCAGCTCAAAAGCAACAGATGGTGCTTGAGCAGCGCCAACGCACGCAGATGAACATTGCCCAGCAGCAACAGCAGTTTGCAGCCTGGCAACAGATGCATGCCTCGCAACGGGCGGCGTTCGACAGCTACCAGCAGGCGTGGTTCGATCGCAGCGACCGTCAGCACGCCGCGAATATGGCTGCCAGCGCCGCCAATTTTTCCAGCGCGGGCGTGGGGACGGGCACCGCTTCGTATTCCGATGCCATTCGCGGGGTCAACCATTACACCAGACCCGACGGCACCGATGTCGAGGTCTCGGTGATGGCCGACCAGGCCTGGGTCAACGGTTCGGGCGATGTGATCGGTACACGCGATGGTTTTGAACCCGGTTTTGGCTGGACGGAACTGCCTCGTCAATAGCGTGGGGTGGCTTATGTGTGAATCGATGCCGGGTGTGTTTCTCGGCATTGTGCTAAAGAACGGGAAAGGAACAATGATGAGGGAGACGGTACTTTCGCGCACGGCATTTGTCGCGGCGGCGGGAACGGCGCTGCTGACGCTTGTGGGGTGCGGCGGACAGCGGACGCAGGATGCGACGGGTTTTAACGACGACCGCCCGGTAAAGGACAAGATGGACGCGGGTGCGACGTCGGGCGATTCCGGCGACGCGGACCGCGGTCCGGGCGCGGACAGCGGCTCGGCGGATGCGTTCGATACGTGGTCGGATGATTGCTGGGATGCGCACCGCAACATCAGCATCGCGGCGCTCCTCGAGCTTAAGGGCTGGCAGTTGCAGGAGTTTGCCTCGCAGCAGGGCTATACCTGGCAAGACGCGCTCGAGATGTACGAGGACGAGGCGGGACATGTGCTCAGCGTCTGCAATATCAGCAAGGACGGCGCGACCGAATGGCTCGGCGAGGACGAAATCGGAAAGCTCGACAAGGGCGGCACCGGAAGCACCGTGATGTTCACGCTGCAACTTTCGGGCTATTCGAGCTGCGAGGATGTTATCGCGGGCTTTTCTGTGCCGGTCGAGGACCGGGCGCAGATTACTTCGGGCTCATGGATCGCGTGCGTATACGGTTCCAACATGGCGCGGCACGTTGCCATGGCGAGCCCGATGGAAAACGGTGACTACCGCTTGGATCTCATTACCGAGGAGGCTATCAAGACCGGTAGGTTTACCCAGGGCGGCGGTGCTCCGACGATAGACGAATTTTGGCAGGAAAAGACTGGACGCGCGCTCGGCTAGGTGCGACGTGGCCAATACCATAGCGAGGAACGAGCATGATGAATGAAGTGACGATGAACCGTGCGGCCTTTGTGGCAGGCGCGGGTGCGCTGGCTTGTGCGCTGGCTGGCTGCTCGGGCGGATTGGGCGGCGCGGGCGGTGCCAAGAAGGCGACCACGGCGGACGCCGCCTGTGTAGACGACAACGCCAACGTGACGGTCTATGCTGCGATCAACTTGGACGGCGCCGACCTGGTGCGCCTGCTCAAGCATCAAAACTATGAGTGGCAAGGCGAGAGCGTGGGCTACGGTGCCGCCGATGACGCGGGACTTTTCGCTTTTACCTTTTCTAAGATTTCGGATGACGTGGACGAACTTGCGAACAGCGCGATACCGCTTTCGGAGTCCGAGTACGAGGAACTTGAGCCGGGCGGCGGAGACGATAGCGTGGCGATTTTGCTCTCGGTGGGCGGCTATACGACGGGCAATCGTGCGCTCACCGGCGCAATCGGCGATGCGGCGATAGTGCAGGAGAAGTGCACAATCGACGATTCCGTGTATTGGCTGGTCAAGGCGCTCGACGGCAGCCGTTACGTGATTTCGGCCTACGACACCGAAGATGATGGCGACAGCGCGCATGACATCTATATCTATAGTGAGTCTTTTATTCACACCGGTTATCTGAGCGGCGGCGACCAAATCGATATTGACGAACTCTGGAGCCGCCTGACCAATGCCTCGTAGCGCACCAAAACCACCACAAAGGGGACAGTGAGGCGGGACTTTTTGACCGCCTGATGGGTCGAGCGTAACAACTCATGCGTTACAGCAGCTCGCCGTGGCGGGCGATGTAGCGGCGCTTGGCCAGTTGGGTGAGCGCGATGTAGGCGGCGACAATGCCGATGAGCAGCGCGAAGAAGATTGGCGGCAGCGGCATGAGACCCAGCGCATCGGCGATGGGGCTTGCCGGTAGCCAGGTGACGAGCACCAGGCCCAGCACGGTGAGGAGGCACAGCGCGGGCGCGGCGTGGTCGCGCGGGCGTGGCAGGCGCGGGGAGCGCAGCATGTGGACCACGAGCGTCTGCGACCACATGGACTCGACAAACCAACCGCTCTGGAAGAGCGCCGTAAAGGCCGCCATGCCTGCGACGTCGCCTATAGCGGCAAGCTCTGCCCAGCTTGCGCCCACGGCGGCGGGGCACACCACAAAGAAGAGCGCGGCGAAAGTCACGATATCAAACAGTGAGCTCACGGGACCCAACTCGAGCATAAAGCCCTTAATGGACGCGGCATCCCAGGCGCGCGGACGGGCAGTCCAGGCGTCATCGACGGTGTCCCACGGCAGCGCGATGCACACGATCTCGTAGACCAGCGACAGCAGCACCAACTGCAGAGCGCTCATGGGCAAGAATGGCAAGAACAGGCTCGCGACGGTCACGGATAGCACGTTGCCAAAGTTGGAGCTCACCGTGGTCTTGAGGTACTTGAGCAGGTTGCCGTAGGTGCGGCGGCCTTCGATGATGCCGCGCTCGAGCACGCCCAGGTCTTTCTGGAGCAAGATGATGTCGGCGGATTCCTTGGCGATGTCGACGGCCGAATCGACCGAGATGCCGCAGTCGCTCGCACGCATGGCGGCGGCGTCGTTGATGCCGTCGCCCATAAAGCCCACAGTGTGGTCGAGCAGCTCGCGCATGACGCGCACCAGGCGCGCCTTCTGCAGTGGCGAGAGCTTGGCGAAGAGGTGGGTGTGCTCGGCGCGCTCGGCAAGCTCGGCATCGTCGAGCGCATCGATCTCGGAGCCCAGCAAGACGTTGCTCGCGTCGATACCGATCTGCTTGCAGATGGTGGCGGCGACACGGTCGTTATCGCCGGTCAGGACCTTAACGGCGACGCCCTTGGCCTCGAGGGTGGCGACGGCGCCCGTGGCACTTGCTTTGGGCGGATCGAGGAAGGCCAAAAAGCCCATCAGCACCATGTCGCACTCGTCGGCGATGCCAAATTCGCCCACGCAGCGCGGATTGGTCTTCTGCGCCACGGCAATCACGCGCAGGCCCTCGGCGTTGAGCCCGGCGACCTGCTTGCGAATCTGGGCGAGCTTATCTTCGGTGAACGGCTGGGCGGCGCCGTCGACCTCGACAAAGGAGCAGATCTCGAGCATTTCCTCGGCAGCTCCCTTGGTGACCATCTGGGTTTTGCCCTGGGCGTCGGCGACAACTACGCTCAGGCGGCGGCGCGAGAAATCGAAGGGCACCTCGTCGACCTTGGTATAGCGGTCGCGCAGGCTCTGGCCCAGCATAGAATCGGGCACGACGGTCGAGGGCGTCACATCGGCACGGTCGATGACGGCCAGGTCGATAAGGTTTTTGAGGCCGGTCTGGAAGAAGCTGTTCAAAAACGCATGGCGCAGCACGCGCGCATCCTCGTTGCCGTCGGTGTTGAGGTAGCGCTCGAGCACGATGCGGTCTTCGGTGAGGGTGCCGGTCTTGTCGCAGCACAGGACGTCCATCGCGCCGAGGTTTTGGATCGCCGGCAGCTCCTTGACGATAACCTGGCGGCGGGCGAGGTCCTTGGCGCCCTGCGACAGGCTCGTGGTCACGATGACGGGAAGCATCTGCGGCGTGATGCCCACGGCCACGCTCGTGGCGAACAGCAGCGCGTCGATGACGTTGCCCTTGGTGGCGGCGTTGATGGCAAAGACGGCCGGCGCCATAACGAGCATGAGGCGTACGAGCAACATGGAGACGCTCGAGACGCCGCGGTCAAACGCGCTCTTCTCGCCGCGCCCGTTGAGTATCTTGGCGATGCCGCCCAGGTAGGTGTCCGAGCCGGTGGCAACGACAAGCGCCATGGCGGTGCCGTTTTGCACGGAGGTGCCGGTAAAGACGATGTTCTTGCAGGCAGAGAGTGGTAGCGCGGAGCCGTCGGCACCCTCGACGACGGTGATGGCAGCGGTCTTCTCGACGGCCTCGCTTTCGCCGGTGAGTGCGGACTCGATCACAAACAGGTCGCGCGCGGTGATGATGCGGGCATCTGCCGGCACCATGTCGCCGGCAGAGAGGCGGATTACATCGCCGGGGACGAGCTCGTCGAAGGGGATCTCGACGCGCTCGCCGTCGCGCAGGGCACAGCAGGTGCTGGAGACCAGGTCCTTAAGGGCCTCGGCCGCATTGCCGCTGCGGGCTTCCTGGATAAACTTCATGCCGCCCGATACCAGCAGCATGATGCCGATGACGATGACCGTGGAGGGGTCACGCTGCAGCTCGGGCACGGCGAGCACGTCGATGTAGAGCGAGACCAGTGCGAGGGCGGCGAGGATGCCAGCGAAGGGATCGACGAACGCGTCGGCGATGCGGCGGGCGAGCGTCTTGGTCGGCGCTTCGATGGTGTTGGGGCCGACGGCGCTCAGGCGCTCGGCGGCGTGCTCGGCGGTGAGGCCGTCGGCTGTGGCGTCGAGCAGCACGAGGGCATCCTCGGCGCTATGGGTGGCGGCGAATATGGTGTTCTTGGACATGCCGGTATGAGCGGCGGGGCGCGCCGTGCGGCGGCGCTTGGAGATGGCTTCGAGTACCGTGGCGGTTTTGAGCATCAGCATAGGGTCCTCCTTGTTGAAGGGAGTTAGCGTACGTGTCGTATGTGCTTCAAAAAACCTAGATGTCGCTCACGTCATGCTTTCGAACCACCACAAAGGGACAGGCACCTTTGTGGTGGTTTTGACGATCGGTTCGTGGCGCTTATGCGTGTGCGGAATCCTCGCGGCGTGCCGAGGGCGACATGCAGGTTTTTCGACTATGACTGCCTTCCATGGCACACCTCCTTAAGGCCGAGCGCTGCGCGTTTTGGGTATCTCGTACCCGTTACAATCCGCCCGTATTCTTGATGAGGGGGTTTGCCGTGTCAACCCCAATGTTTGGAAAACCATTGCCCCTGACAAAGCCTTTACAGAATGCCGAGGCCCCAAAGCGCGCCCGCAACGCGCCCTGCCTGCGCTAAACTGGAAGGCACGTACGCGATTACGAGAGGAGCCCGCATGGAGGCTTACAAGCAAGAGTTCATCAAGTTTATGGTTGAGTCCGACGTTCTTAAGTTCGGCAGCTTTACGCTCAAGAGCGGCCGTCAGTCCCCGTTCTTTATGAATGCCGGCGCTTACGTGACGGGCTACCAGCTCAAGAAGCTGGGCGAGTATTACGCCCAGGCAATCCACGATAACTTTGGCGACGACTTTGACGTGCTGTTTGGACCGGCCTACAAGGGTATTCCGTTGGCCGTCGTGACCGCAATTGCCTACCACGAGTTGTACAGCAAGGAGGTCAAGTACTGCTGCGATCGCAAGGAGGCCAAGGACCACGGCGCTGACAAGGGCAACCTGCTGGGCTACGAGCCCCAGGACGGCGACCGCGTGGTCATGGTCGAGGACGTCACTACCAGCGGTAAGTCCATCGACGAGACCTATCCCAAGGTCAAGGCTGCTGCCGATGTCGAGATCAAGGGCCTCATCGTGTCCCTCAACCGCATGGAGGTCGGCAAGGGTGGCGTGACCACCGCGCAGAAGGAGATCGAGGCCAAGTACGGTTTCCCCGTCGCGAGCATCGTCTCCATGGCCGAGGTCGTCGAGACCCTCTACAACCACGAGATCGACGGCAAAGTCGTCATCGACGACGAGCTCAAGACCGCTATCGACGCCTACTACGAGCAGTACGGAGCTCGGGAGTAGTTACGCGGGTTTACCAACCCGCGTAACGGCTCGACGCTGCAAACCCGCCAGAGCGGCAATCTGCCTTTCAACTTCGGCGGCATGATCGAAAGATCAATGCCGCCTCGTTTCAAGGCACCTTGCTCGCTCTGGCGGGTTTTCGCTGTCGCTACCAAAACATCGGCGTTGTCCTGGTCCAGATGCGGCACTTGGGGACGTTCCTTTTCTGCCGACACCTGGGGACACTCCTGATGTAGTCGTTGGGGACGTTCTTAAACGACTAATCATTCAAGAACGTCCCCAATGACTACCCGCAAAATGAGCGTGGATAATCTCCCACTTTGAGCCTGCATCCAGGTCAAAAACGGGAGATTATCCACGCTCGTTATCTGAGTGTCCAAAAATCCACACTCGTCGCTACTTGAGTCCGGGCAGGCGGGTGTAGGGGAACGAGCGCTCTAGGAACTCGGAGCAGCGGGCGTAATCTTTGGCAAAGTAGCTGCTATAGAGCGAATCGAGTACGTATTGCACGGCGATATGGCTGGCGAACTGCGTGATGCGGTGCGTCATGCTCTCGTGGTCGCTTACCGTGAGATAGGCGGCAAAGCCGGGGTGAATGCGGGCACAGTACGGCGTGCCGATGACGATGACCGGGACATGTCGACTGCTAAGGATCGGCAAGATCTCCTTGAGGTTGGGGGCAAGGCCGCTGTAGGAGATGACGATTGCCACATGGTCGGGACCCGAGGCGAGCGCCGTGCGCACCTGCGCCTCGACGCTGTCGTGGCACGTCGCGCTTTTGCCGGCGGAAAGCAGGCGATCGCGGAACATTCCCGCTGGATACAGGTTATGCGAGCCCGTGTAGATGTCCACGGTGCCGGCGCGCATGATGAGCTTGGCGGCGTGGTCGAGCTGTGCAGGGTCGAGCAGCTCCTGCGTTTCGGCCAAGGTGGTCTGGTAGAGCCCCTCCATGCGCTCCATCACCTGCGCAGGGGCGGAGGTGGCATCGAAGGGAAAGTTGATGTCCACGTCGCGCCGGTTGCCCGCCTCGGTCGCCTGGCGGATGAGCTCGACCTTGAGGTCTTTGAATCCCTCGAGGCCGAGCTTTTTGCAAAAGCGGTGCACGCTCGCGACCGAAACGTTGGCGCACGCGGCAAATTCCTTAATGGAAAGCCCGCGCACATCCTCGCCCATGGCGAGGGCCGTTCGCCCAAGTTGTTGCTCGGTGGGGGTGAGGCTTTTGCCCTGCGTGATCTTTCGCCTGATATCCATATGGCTCCTATGCGTTTGCGTCGCGATAAACCAATCATAGCGATAAATAAAACGTTCGGCTTGGCTGGGAGTTTTGGTCCGCCGGTCTATGAACGACGGACCGCTCGACGCTGTGCGGGCTCAACATAGGGGCGCTGTCCTTGTTGGGCCGTTTGCGCCCGGGGCGTTACCCGAGCACGCGTACGGGCCCCAAGAGACCGCTGGGCTCGGAGGGCTCGGTCATGCCGAACACGTCGGGGACGGCGTGGTCGAGGGTGTTGATGATATCGATCGTGAGCGCGTGCTCACCGGCTAAAAGTGCGGCGGCCTCAAAGCGGTAAGGCGGACAGATGCGGGTGCCGAGGGATTTGCCGTCGAGGGTGACGGTTGCGGTCTCAAAGACCTCCCCAAGGTCGATGACAGCGCGGCTGGCCGCTTCGCCCAGGACAAAGGAGGCCTGGTAGCGGAACGTGCCGGCCTTGCCGGGGAACTCGGCCGAGGAAAGGTCGTGCAGGTCTGCAAGCTCAACAGACTCGCCAAAGGCATCGGTACCAGGGGCAGAGAAGGCAACCGCCCAGGGCTCGTCGATGCATGTGGCTTCGTCTCCAGCAGTTGCCGCGCCGGCGGAACCTGTAGCCCCAAGGACCACGATGCAGCTCTCGTAGGGAGCCAGCTCGAGCGTGCCGTCAAAGGCGGCGGGATCGGTGCCGTTGAGCAGGTCGAGGCGCGCGCCTGCAACGGGTATGCCGTCGGCAAGCGCAATCTGAGTGGAGATACCCTGCTTGGGATGCTCGTTGACGAGCATCAGATAGGTCTCGCCCGCCCGCTCGTAGCGCAGTGCGCGCAGCCAGGGCTGGGACTCGGCACAAACCACGGTCTGCATACCGGCGTCGGCAAGCGTGCCTGCGAGCTCGGCGGTTGCCAGGAGCTTGATGCCGGCGACCGCGGCTGCATCCACGGAGGCAAAGCCCTCGCGGGCTGCAATATCACCGTCGTAGCGCTTGCTCGGCAACTCATCCAGCGCGTACACGGCAACACCTGCGGCTGCGGCGCGCGCGGCAAAGTCGAGCACGGCTCCGCCGACAAACTCGGCTCCGGGCATCACCAGGCAGCGGTATGCCTGGCCGTTCACGCCAAAGCCGCTACCGTCTGCGGCAATTTCAACGGCATAGCGCCCTGCGTCCTCAAATGCCTCTGCCGGCACGATGTCAAAGTCGACCTGCGCGCGCATAAGCTCGGAGGCGGCATGCTGCATAAAGTTCGCCTCGCCTGTCCACTCGGCGTCCGCATGGTAGAGAAGCGCCACCGGGGTCGTTGCGCGCCCGCCGCTCAGCAGGCTCGCCGTACGGTTCATGTAGCTCATGAGCTGCCCAAAGTGTGCAAACTGGGGGTTTTGGCCATGCGCATAGAAATGCGGCGGGCAGTCCCAGTCGGGGAAGGCGGCCATGCTAAAGGCATGCGGCACAAACCAATTGACGCCGCGCACCAAAAAATGATCGGCGATCCACTTCATCTCGCGTAGGCCTTCGTGCCATCCAAATGCGCCAAAGACCTCGGCCATGCAGCGCCCCTGCTTTTTGGGGTCGAGGTGTGCTGCCGAGGAGCCCAGCTTGGGCAGCACGTAGTTATAGAACTCGAGGTTCCACACGCCGCGTCCGTAGCTGTGAAGGCCGCGGTCCATGCCGGGTACCAGCTGGTTGATCACGATGTCGACGCCCGCCATGTCCTGACCGCCCACGGCGCGGAAGTAGTGCCCGGCGCCCACGCCCAGGCGCGCGTGGCAGTCCTTGTCCTCGATAACGTGGCCGATGTACTGCACGCCGCGCGCGCGGCACCAGTCTCCGAGCTGGTCGCAGAAGCACTCCTTATAGAGGGTGCTCGCGATGTCCATATAGACGTGGCGTACGTGCGCGCCGGCCGGCTCACGGTCCCACAGGTGCGGGAGCTCGGCCAGGTAGCGCTCGCCCAGTGCCGCGCGTAGGCGACGCTCAAGCTCGGCCGACCAGGGTAGGGGCGCGGTGGCCTTGCCGATGAGCGTGTCCGAGATGCCATCGGGGCCCGTGGTGCCCTTCTCGTTGGCAAATCCGGGCTCATCGGAGAAAAAGCCCAGGATCGTCTTGCCAAACTCATCGCCCAGATGCTCAAAATGCGGCTCGTAGACAGCATCGATGAGCTGCGCCACCGAGGCGCGGTCGACCATATTGATGTAGTCCTCGTTGTAGGAGGTCTTGCCGCTCGTGAACATCACGCATGCCTGCGTGAGGCCCGCAGGTGCATCGAAGACCAGGCGGCTGGGGTTGCCGTCTGCATCGTCGATTACTCGGTAAGCGACGTCGACGGGGCTGCCGTCCTGCATAAATGTCACGCCGTAGAAGCGCTCCGTTTTGTCGAGCATGTTGGCGAGCGCGATGCTCGCGGCGGACGTGGGGCCCACGATGTCGAACGTGCGGTGCGTGAGCACGATCTTGCGGAGCTCGGGCACGGCCTCCTTGACGGCGCCGTTGGCAAAGCCCGTGGGGAAGTGCGCGTCGTCCAAGATCCAGAGCTTAAGGCCCAGCTGCTTGCACTCGTCAATGACAAAGCGCAAGTCGCGCCACCAGCCCTCGCCGCAAAAATCGGGGTGTGGGCGGCTTTCGAGACAGACCTCGTGGATGTCGGCGCCGGCGATCTTTTCCAGATACTCGGCAATGGTCTTATGGCTCTCGCCCTTCATCCACAAAAACGGAAGCACATGGTTGTCGTATGTACCCTCGAGCACCTGCTGATAGTGCGCGGTCATGGATCCTCCTTGGCTCGATCGATCTGCTGCATAGCACAGATTATGGACGCGTCGGCGCGTTCTGCTAATATCTGAATCACGACGAACTATGACCAAATCAACGATTGGCAAGCCATGGAGATCGACGAGCTCGAGCGTAGGCTCAGCGAACTGAGCGCCAGTGAGATCACTTATAAAGACGGCATGGCATTTGATTGGTCGATTATGACCGAGCATGTCGAAATCGACGGATGCCCAGTGCGCAAGATTGGGCAGCCAGGGTTTGCCTATGCCCAGCCCGGCATGCCGCGTGGCCTGACGATAAGGAAAAACTCGCGCTTTAATGCAGTTCCCGAGCACGTGCATGATTACGTGGAGATGAGCTATGTGTATCGCGGGCGCTGCCCGCAGACGGTGGCGGGGGAGAGGCTCGAGTTGCGCCGCAACGAGGTGCTTTTGCTCGACGCCCTTTGCCCTCATGCCGTGGCGGCGCTCGGCGAGGACGACATCATGCTGAGCATGACCGTTTCACGCTCTTTTTTGCGCCGGAGTCTCGAGTCGAGCCTCTCGCGCGAGAGCGCGGTCTCGCGGTTTTTGTTCAACGCGCTCAACAGCGAGACGGACCATCGGGGCCATGTCCGTTTTTACTGCGGCGAGAGCCGTCGGATTCGGCGCTACATGCAGGAGATGCTCTGCGAGCTGTACGACCCGAGCCCCAACGGTCCCGAGATCGTCTTGCGTCTGTTTCAGCTGTTTTTGGCCGAGCTCATGGATTGCTACGAGCGCGAGCTGGTGCGCGGCGCGGCGGACGGCGCGGCGGGGCCCACTGCCCTGGTGACGGGAATGCTTGGCTATATCGATCGCGAATTCGCTGCATGCTCCCTCGAGGGGATGGCGGCGGAGTTTGGCTTGAGCCCTAATTATGCGACGGCGCTCCTCAAGCGGCATGTGGGCAAGACCTTTAGGCAGCTTGTGCAGGAGCGACGCCTGGTACGTGCGGCCGAGCTTCTGCGCGGCGGCGCCACGGCCGGGGCGGCTGCGCATGCGGTGGGCTATGAAAACATGAGCTTCTTCTACCGTAAGTTTCACGACAAGTATGGCTGCACCCCCGCGGCATACCGCCGGTAAGCGCGGGGCGGATCGTCTTCGCTCCCTCGGTGTCAAAAAGTTTCAGCTGCAGTGCTGTTGCAGCGCGCGTCTGCGAAAAGAAGTGTCGGGTTTGGCACCCCTGCCCCTGCCTGTCGCGTGCGTGGGCGATACTCGGCCTATCGACCCGCAATGCAAAGGAGATGCTCATGGCAAACATCAAGTTCCCCGAGGGTTTCTATTGGGGCGGCGCCACGGCCGCCAATCAGTTTGAGGGCGCTTGGAACGTTGACGGCCGCGGTCCTTCCGTCGACGACCATTTTTTGGGCGGCAGCTACAAGGAGCCGCGCCAGATTACGATCGACATCGACCCTAACCGCTTCTACCCCAACCATGACGGCATCGATTTCTACCATCACTACGAGGAGGACATCGCGCTGTTCGCCGAGATGGGCTTCAACATGTTCCGCATGTCCATCTCCTGGAGCCGCATCTTCCCCAACGGCGATGACGCCGAGCCCAACGAGGCCGGCCTCGCCTTCTACGACCGCGTCTTCGACTGCCTGCGCGCTCACAATATCGAGCCGCTCGTGACCCTGTCGCACTACGAGATGCCTTATCACCTGGTCGAGAAGTACAACGGCTGGGCGAGCCGCGAGCTCATCGGCTTCTTTGAGAAGTACTGCCAGACCGTCTTCGACCGCTATCAGGACAAGGTCAAGTTCTGGCTCACCTTCAACGAGATCAACTGCGGCACCCAGGACATGGGCAACCTCTTTGGGACCAGCATGATCCAGGGCTTTGAGGGCCCGGCTTCGGCGGTCCACACCACGCCGCAGGCCCGTATGCAGGCCCTGCATCACCAGTTTGTCGCCAGCGGCCGCGTCGTGCGCTATGCCCACGAGCACTATCCGCAGTTTAAGATGGGCAACATGGACTGCTTCATCCTCTCCTATGCCGCCACGTGCGATCCGGCCGACGTGTTCGCCACGCAGCAGGAGATGAATACCATGAACTGGTACTGCTCCGACGTGCAGGTGCGCGGCAAGTATCCGTTCTATGCCAAGCGCTTCTGGGCCGAGAACGATGTCGAGCTTGTGATGGAGGACGGTGACCTGCAGGATATCGCCGACGGCAAGGTCGATTTCTACACCTTTAGCTACTACATGTCCGGCACCGTGGGCACCCACAAGGATCACGAGATGACCGAGGGCAACATGACCTTTGGCGGCAAGAATCCCTATCTGGAGTCCATCGACTGGGGCTGGCAGATCGATCCGCTGGGTCTGCGCATCGCCCTCAACGAGATTTACGCCCGCTACGAGATTCCGCTGATGGTAGTCGAGAACGGCATGGGCGCCTACGATGAGGTCGAGGAGGACGGTTCCATCCACGACCCGTACCGCATCGCCTACTTGCAGAGCCACATCAAGGCCATGGGCGAGGCCATTGCCGACGGCGTCGACCTGATCGCCTACACCTGGTGGGGTCCCATCGACCTGGTGTCCGCCGGCACCGGCGAGATGCGCAAGCGCTATGGCTTCATCCACGTCGATAAGTACGACGACGGTACCGGTACCTACGAGCGCCGCCGCAAGGACAGCTTCTACGCCTACCAGAAGATCATCAAGTCCAACGGTGCCGAGGGCCTGGATTAATCGACAATATGAGTGCCACCGGGGAAAAGCGTTGGGATGGGCTCGCGATTCGAGTCCCCACCTTAGCATTTGAACCATTTGGCACTATAATCACCATAGGCATGCGCATAACGTTGCGCTTAATCAAGAGGAGAAAACGTATGGGTCTGTTTGACATGTTCAAGAAGAAGGCTGAGCCCGCGGCTGCCGCTGCTCCGTCCTCCATCTCTGCTTCTGCCGGCGCCGACGTGCTGTGCTCGCCCGTCAAGGGCAAGGTCATCAAGATGGCCGACGTGCCCGATCCCGTCTTTGGCGGCGAGGTCCTGGGCAAGGGCTGCGCCGTGTGGCCCGAGGACGATCTGGTCTACGCTCCCTGCGACGGCAAGGTGACCGTCACCATGGGCCACGCCGTGGGTCTGCAGTCCGATAGCGGCATCGAGGTTCTGGTGCATGTTGGCGTCGATACCGTCAACATGAACGGCGATGGCTTCGAGGGCTTCGTCAAGGCCGACGATGTCGTTAAGGCTGGCCAGCCCATGCTCAAGATCGACCGCGCCAAGATCGCTGCTGCCGGTTACAAGGACTGTGTCGTCGTGGCCGTGTCCAACACCGCCGAGTTTGCCGACGTTGAGCTCGCCGTCGAGGCCGACTCCGCTGTCGCCGCCGGCGACGCCATCGTCAAGGTCGTCCGCAAGTAAACTGCGGCAACATAAGGATGTTTTGGGGTGGTCGAATTGTCCGACCACCCTTTTTTATTACAATGCGGCGGAACGTTTTATTGCGCGTTGGGCGGACCGGTAAACCGTTCGGACGTTAAATCGAGCCGACTGCGCCTTTGCTTTGCCGGGGGTGTTCGTTATCGGCTAGTATGGCCTTATTGTTACGACGCGCACCGCGTCGGGAAGCGCGGTGCCGCTTGTTGGGAGGAATGTCATGAAGAAGAAGCTGCTGCTTGCGCCCCTGATGGCTGTTCTGGTCGCGTGCGTGGTTGTGCTTTCCGGCTGCGGAGGTCCTTCGGTTGAGGAGCTCATCACCGAGGATCTTACGACGCAGTTTGACGAGGTCAAGAACGGCGGCGACGACTTCCTCGCCGGCCTGGAAGAGGCCTCGGGCGACGAGTTTGAGCAGCTGGGCATCGATCCCAAGGAGTACGCCAAGAGCTATCTCGAGGGCTTTGACTACAAGATCGGCGACGTGACGGTCGACGAGGACAAGGGTACCGCAACTGCCGAGGTCACCATTACCTGCAAGTCCATGAACCAGATCGTTGAGGATTTTGCCACCCAGTACCAGGAGAAGGTCGCCGCGCTCGATTCGATGCCTTCCGATGACGAGCTGTACAAGATGGCCGGTCAGGTTATGGTCGATGTGACCAAGGCTGCTAAGACCAAGGACACCAAGGTCACCTTCAAGTATTCCTGCAATGACGACGGCGAGTGGTCTGCCGACGATTCCGCAACCAACGAGATGATGAATGCCATGATGAGCTAGGGGAGTTACGCGGTAGTTCGTTACGGCGTTTTACCAAACGCCGTAACTGCCCGACGCTGCGCGCCGCCCAGGACGACAATTTGTCATTCAAAAGGCGAGGCATGACCCGAAGGTCTATGCCTCGCCTTTTTCATGCCAACTTGTTCGTCCTGGACGTCGCTCGCTGTCCGTCCTCTACCCGTGACGTTACCATCGCTGGAGTAGTCATTGGGAAGGCGGTGCTTGGGGACGTTCCTTTCCTGCCGGCAGTTGGGGACACTCCTTGTGCCGGCGTTGCATTGCGAACGCTCGGGAAAATGCGGCCCGGTTTTTGGCCGAATAGTGGGTCGCGGTTTCCGGATGAGGCGGGTTGCGGAAAGTGCGACCCGGAATATAGCTCCAAAACGGGACACAGTTTCCCCGACGCGCCTCAAACGGAAAGCGCATCCCATTCCGGAGCTCCAAAACGGGATGCGCTTTCCTTGCGGAAGAATTGTCGCAGCCGCATGGAGCGGCGGCTTCGTTACTCGCCTAGAATCAGCGCCGCGAGCTCTGCCTGGCTGTCCACCACGTAGTCGGCGCCGGCGGCTTCCAGCTCTGCGCGGCCGCGGAAGCCCCAGCTGACGCCCGCGCTCTTAAGGCCGGCGTTATGACCGGTCAGGATATCGACATTGGAATCGCCCACGTAGAGCGTGGTCGCCGGGTCGGCGCCCAGCGCTTCCATCACATGCAGCGTGACGGGCGCCTCGGGCTTGGGCGGAAAAGCGTCGACACGGCCCTGGACCAGCGCAAAGCGGTCGGGGCCAAAGTACTTCTCGATAAGCGGGGCCGCCGAAATGTGGTCCTTGTTGGTGAGCACGGCAAGCTGGATGCCCGCGGCGCGCAGGCGGTCGAGCATCTCGATTGTGCCGGCATAGGGGGCGGTGTGGTCCTCCTTGTGCTCGCCGTAGTAAGCCCTAAACTCGGCAAGCGTCTGCTCAAAGGCGCGCCCGTCGCCCGTATACTCGGCGGGCATAAAGCGCTCGACCAGCTTGAGCATGCCGTTTCCCACCTTATAGCGGTATTCGTCAACGGCAAACGTAGGCCAGCCGTGCGTCTCGCAGGTATGGTTGCTAGCGGCCGCCAGGTCCTCGAGCGTGTTGAGGATGGTGCCATCCAGATCAAAGATCACATGGGAAAAAGCTGCTGCCATGAAAGCTCCCGTCATTGGGTTTAAAAACGCACCTCATAATACTGGGCTTACGCATCGGGCTTGTTTGGAATCTGAACATCTTCAAGGGATATCGAGCTGCATCGCGCCGTCTGCGAGAATGTGCCGCTAGCAAATCCTCGGCAGCTGTTCTCCCACGAGCATGTCGAGGATGCGGGTCGAACCCCAGCCGGTGCGTACGCGCACGGCGGGTCGAGCGTCCGATCCAAGCGGCAGCACGCGGCCGATGATCGCGGCGTTCTCGCCGTAGCGTGCGGAACGCATGGCGGCTAGGGCCGCATCGGCCTGTTCGGCCGGCACCACGGCGACCATCTTGCCCTCGTTTGCCACCTGCAGCACGTCATAGCCGAGCATCTCGCAAGCCGCCTGCACATCGGGACGCACGGGCACGGCGTCCTCATCGACCTCCATCGCAACGCCGCTGGCCTGTGCAAACTCATTGAGTGTGGATGCAAGGCCGCCGCGCGTGGGGTCGCGGAAACAGCGCGTGTCGGGGGCTGCGGCCAGAACGTCGGCTATCAGGTGGTTAAGCGGCGCGGCATCGCTTTCGATGTTGCTCGAAAACGCCAAGCCCTCGCGTTGACTCATGATGGCGATGCCGTGGTCGCCGAGTGTACCCGACACCAGGATGACATCGCCAGGCTGGCAGTTTGCGCCGCTGAGCGCCACACCCGCGGGCACTTCGCCCACGCCGGCGGTATTGATGTAGACGCCGTCGGCCCCGCCGCGCTCAACCACTTTGGTGTCGCCGGTGATGATCGCCACGCCCGCCTCGCGCGCCGTCTCGGCCATGGTCTGCGCGATCTGACGCAGCTTGTCCATGGGATAGCCCTCTTCGAGGATAAAGCCGCACGACAGGTAGCGCACATTGGCACCCGAGGTCGCGACATCGTTGACGGTTCCGCACACGGCGAGTCGGCCGATATTGCCGCCCGGGAAGAACTGCGGTGTCACCACAAAGCTGTCGGTCGACATGGCGATACGTCCGCTCGTGGGCAGCGCGGCGACGCCGGCATCGTTGCCCTCGAGCAGCTCGGGCGACCCAAAGGCATCCAAAAAGATCTCGTCGATGATGCGTTTCATCATCTGGCCGCCGGAGCCGTGACCCAGCAGGACGGTGCTATCGGTAACGCTATGGGACATATCGAAAACTCCAATCGTGGGTGGTGCCAGTGTGCGGGTGCGTCCGGGCTAGTTACGGTATCTAAAGTACGCCGCGCAGCTGCCCTCGGAGCTCACCATGCAGGGGCCGACGGGATGCTCGGGTGTACAAGCGTGGCCGAACAGAGGGCAGTCGCTCGGCGTAATGGCTCCGCGCAGCACGTCGCCGCAGCGGCATCCGTGTGGCTCGACCGTCGGCTCGATGGGCACGTCAAAGCGGGTGCGGGCATCAAAGCGCGAGAATTCGGGACGAATGGCGAGTCCCGAGTCGGCGATTGGCCCCAGCCCGCGCCATGTGGTATCGCACGGCTCAAATACCTGCTCGACCAGCTGGCGCGCCACGGGGTTGCCGTCTGCATTGACGCCACGGCGGTAGGCGTTGTCGATCGCGGGCCTGTTCTCGACAACCATCTGGACCAGCATGCAGATGCCCTGCAGGATATCGACCGGTTCAAATCCCGTGACCACGCTCGGGGTACTGAACTCGTCGACCAAAAAGCTAAAGGGCGCCAAGCCCGTGATGGTGGCGACGTGGCCCGGCAGGATAAAGCCGTCGATAGTGGTCTCGGGATCGTTGGCGATGGCGCGCAGCGCCGGCGGCGTGGTCTTATGGGCGCAGTAGACCGAGAAGTTCTGCAGCCCGCGTGCATCTGCCTCCAGGATGGCGGCGGCGATGGTGGGCGTGGTGGTCTCAAAGCCCACACCCATAAAGATGACCGGGCGGTCGGGGTTTTGCTCAGCGATGTCGAGTGCGTCGAGCGGGGAGTAGACGATGCGAATGTCGCACCCTGCTGCCTTTTGCGCGGCGAGCGAGGTGGATGATCCGGGCACGCGCATCATGTCGCCAAAGGTGGTGATGATGGCGCCGTCTATGTTGGCGAGCGCGATTGCATGGTCGATATCGCGGTTGTCGGTAACGCAGACGGGGCAACCTGGGCCGCTTAGCAGCTTGAGTCCCGCCGGCATAATGGAGCGAAAGCCATAGCGACCGATGCTCACGGTGTGCGTGCCGCAGACTTCCATAAGGTTGATGGTGCGGTCGCCGACAAGTTCACGGATGCGTTCGATGAGCTCGCGGGCCAGCTTGGAATCGCGAAAGGCCGAAAAGTCGATACCGGAGCGAGCCGGCTGTCCGGCCGCCACTAGTATGCCTCGGCCGGGTTGGTGGCAAGCTGGTCTTCTTCGACCAGCTCGGACATGGCATTAACAAGCGCGAGCGTTTCCTGCGCTTCCTGCTCGTTGACAATCTGGATGCCAAAGCCGGCGTGTACGAGAATGTAGTCGCCAACCTGCGCCGTCGGCACGAGTCGCAGCGACACGGGGCGCTCGATGCCCATCATGTCGACGGTGGCCTTGAGGTCGTCGTCGCGTTTGACTACTTTACCGGGAACGGCAAGGCACATATTGCTCCCCTTTTATACGCTTTGCGCTGGACGGGCGCTCAATAATCCGTCAGTTGATGGTAGCGCTCGCGGGGTTCGCGGGCAAACGCGTTACGCCTGTGAGACGACTGGGCGCGGCGGCGTGCGAGGGCGAGCTACTGCGACGCAATCTGCGCAAGACGAGCGCGCGCGACCGCTGCCTGACCGTAGGCGATGCAGCCGTCGTTGACGGGTACGGAGTGGGGAACCAAGACAGTGAGACCCATGCTTTTGAGCTCGCGGGTGAGGAGCTGGAGCAAAAGTCGGTTCATGAACACGCCACCCGAGAGCGCGACGGTATCGATGCCTTCGCGCGCACAGATTGCGCGTGCGATTCGTGCCGAAGAGCGCGCGATGGTGATATGGAAGTCGAGCGCGAGCCGGTCGGCGGATTCTCCGGTCTCGATTCTGCTCAAAAGTGCCTCAAAAAGTGGCTTGGGGTCCAGAACGAAAGGGCTGTCCGAGGCAGCCTGGACAGTTAGTTCAGATACGTATTTTTTAGAGCGGCTCTGGGTGGCAAAAGTCGTCTGTGGGGACTCCAAATGGGTCGATTTGGGGCCTGTGCCGGGCACGCTTGCTGTAAATAGGGTGTCCGGAGAGCCTATTTTGGCCAAATCTGAGGCAAAAATGCCAGATAGGGGGTTAGTAGTTAATACGTATCTGAACAAACTGTCCAGCGACGTTGAGACGGATGCCGATACGCCCGCCTGATTGCCAGCGAAACGGCTGATTTCGCTGTCAAGCGCGCGCCAGGCGGCGGCTTCGAGTTCTATGGCGGGTTCGCCCTCGTAGGTTGCCTTGCCGCAGATGCCCAGAATCGCTGCCGCGGCATCAAAGAGACGCCCCATGCTGCTGGTACGCGGGCTGTTGATGCCGCGCTCGATCATGGTGGCTGTCACGCTGCGTGTTTGCTCGTCGAGGGTGTCCAATAGCCCCGCGGCACCCGGATGCTCGAGCAGGCCGAGCTCGCTCAGCAGGGCAAAGGCGTTGCGCCGGGCATCGCGCACGGATGCGGCACCGCCTGGCAGCGCCCAGGTGCGCAGGTGCGCGGCGCGTTCAAAATCGGCAAGGCCGGCGATAAGAAACTCACCGCCCCATATGGTGCCGTCGGTGCCGGCACCCGTACCATCGAAGGCAATACCGAGGACGCGCGTATCGGGCGCAAGCCGGCCAGCGACAATCGTCTCCGCCATTACGCTCGCGATGTGAGCATGATGATGCTGGATTTCGATTAGCGGCAGACTGTGCTCCCGTGCCCGCTCACGTGCCCACTGGCTCGACAGATAGCTGGGGTGCATGTCGCATGCCAGGGCGACAGGCGTCAGGTCAAAGAGGTTTTCTAGACGTGCGCGGGCGGCGCTCCAGGCATCGAAGGTCGCGCCGTTTTCGACATCGCCGATATGCTGCGACACAAAACAGGCCACATGGCCGTCGGCGTCCTCGCGCGTGAGCGCGATCGTCGCTTTTTGCTGCGGCCCGCAGGCGAGCACGCAGGGTGCAGTGCCGTCGAGCGCCGGCAACGACAACGGTTGCGGCGCATATCCGCGTGCGCGACGCACAGGCATGACGGTGCCGTCGACCACACGTACCACGGAGTCGTCGTAGCGTGAGAGAATCGCACGGTCGTTGCCAAGTAGCGCGTCGGCGATGCCGGCGGCAACGAGATGCTCCCATGCAAGGGCATCGTCGGTCTCGATAGGTTCTTCGCTCAGGTTTCCGCTGGTCATGACGAGCGCGTGCATGCCGCGCGCCGCGGCTGCGGCGAGCAGCAAATGTTGAAGCGGTGTATAGGGGAGCATGACGCCGAGCTCGGGTAGATCGTGCGCGACGGATGGCGCGAGTGTAAGGCCGTCGGGGGAATCTCCCTCGCCAACAGCACGTCGGCGCAACAGCACGATGGGGCGGATGCTACCGGTTAGCAAGCCGCGCTCGGCATCACCGACATGGCACAGGCATTCAGCATCGGCAAGGCTGCGCACCATAACGGCAAGCGGCTTGTTGCTGCGGCGCTTGCGACGGCGCAGCTCGACCACCGCCTGCTCATTGGCAGCGTTGCAGGCCAGATGGAATCCCCCCAGGCCCTTGATGGCGACAATACCGCCGCTGGCCAGCAGCTCGACACAGCGGTCAATAATGGCATCGCTGGTTTCGCGCGTGCTGCCGACGGCCGGCGTCGCCCCCGAGCCCTCGAGCCCCATGTCGCCCGCCGCCTCGCGCCAGGTAATATGTGGCCCGCAGTCAAAGCAGGCATCGGGCTGCGCATGAAAGCGCCGGTCAAGCGGGTCGCCATACTCTGCAGCGCACTCGGGGCACATGGGGAAGCAATCCATCGACGTGGCCGCTCGGTCATAAGGCAGCGACCGGATGATGGTAAAGCGCGGTCCGCAGTTGGTGCAGTTGATAAAGGGGTAGTGATAGCGTCGGTCGGCGGGGTCGAACAGTTCGCGCAGGCAGTCGTCACAGGTGGCGATATCGGGGGAGATGAGCGTCGTGTGCACGGTCTGATCCCGCGACGCCACGATGCAAAAGACCTGCTCATCGTCGGCATCCCAAGCGTCGGGCTCCAGGTCCTCAACAGCGACATGCTCAACGCGGGCCGCGGCAGGCGCGTGCTCCGACAGCGCGGCGACAAAGCCGTCGAGTGCCTCGACTGAAGCATGCGCCTCGATGTGCACGCCATCGCCCGCGTTGAGCACCCAGCCGCAAATGCCATGCGCCATAGCCTCGCGATACACAAATGGCCGCATGCCAACGCCCTGCACAATGCCCGTTACATGGATATGCACATGTCGCATGCGACCTTCCTTCGTTGAAACCTGTCCCTTTATGGCAGGTGCGCTGTGGGAAATCCCGCTACAGCCCCAGGCTCTGCTTGGTGGCGGCGCACGTGAGCTCGCCGTGCTTAACGCCGCGCAGCCCCAGCAACCGGTCGGCCAGCTCGTAGACACGCTCGCCGCGACCCTTGAGCGCCAGAATCTCCAGGCAGTTGTGGTGGTCCAGATGCACGTGCATGGTCGAGACGATCTCGTCGGTGTAGTCGTGCTGCACCTCGTCCAGACGGCGCGTCAGATCGCCGGTATGGTGGTCATAGATCATGGTGAGCGAACCGATGACCTGCTCGTCGGGCGTGCGCATCTGTTCCTTGGCGATCGAGGCGCGAATCAGATCGCGTACGGCCTCGGATCGGTTAGCCACGTCACCACGGCGCGCGATCTGCTCGTCAAAGCGGCGCAGCAGGTCGTCGGGCGCGGTGACCGAAAAGCGGACCAGCTCGGAGCTGGAGCCGCTGTAGCGGCAGCTCGCATCGTCGTCCGCACCGTGATCGTGCGCGTGCTCGTGCTCGGCCACGTTACACCAGTTTCACAGAGCCGACGGAGTTGTGATCTGCCTCGATGGCCTCCTCGTAGCCCTCGAGCGCATCGTGCGCCTCGTGCAGCGCAGACATGGCGGCCTCGAGCTTGGCGCCAATGCGCTCCATATCAAAGTTCTCGGTCGCATGCAGCAGCTGATGGCTCCACTCGTGAGCGAGCTCAATGGTGTCGTCGACCTGCTTGACGCTCATGGCAAGCTGGCTCATGTTCATTCCGACGTCATGCATAGGAATCTCCTTTTGTACGGGGCGATATGGTGGTTCAGATTCTACTACGCCCGCCTTGGGCGCCGCCGCATAAGAAAACGGGTGCGAGTCCGTCTGACCCGCACCCGTTCACTGGGGGCTGTTTGTATCTACCATACTATCCGTGGTCGCATACCTTGCGTTTGGCACTCCGGCGAGCGGTGCGAAACCGCTCATGGACGGCAGATGGGTAACAAGCGTATTACAGATGTTTCTCCAGCAGTGCCTGAAGTCTTGCCTTGGGTAGGGCGCCAACCGAGCGGTCGACCTCCTCGCCGTTCTTAAAGACGATCAGCGTGGGGATGCTCATGACGCCAAACTTCATGGCCAGGTCCTGGTTGTCGTCGACGTTGCACTTGGCCACAGCCAACTTGCCGGCCAGCTCGTCGGCAACCTCGTCTACGATGGGCGAGAGCGAGCGGCAGGGGCCGCACCACGGGGCCCAAAAATCAACCAGTACGGGCAGGCTATCGTTGACGACAGCGCCGAAGTTCTCGGGGGTAATCTGCTTAATGTCAGCCATGGTGACCTCCATAATACGACGCGGCTCGGCCGCGTAAAAATCAGTACGACCGTGCTTATACCCAGCGGCTCGTAAAGCAACCACTCGCGGGCGGCTCTTTTATATAATGGTGGGCATGCAAACGATTGGAGAGCGCATGCCCACGTCACAAAGCCAGAAAAAAGAAGCCATCGCCCAGGCGGCCGAGCAGGAGCTTGCATCGCTTGCGGCCCGTGGCGTGCGCATCGCGGGCAACGCGTGCTCGCCGATCGTGCTGGTCAAAGGTGATTTGGATGATGCCGAGCGCTCGGGCGGCGAACTTGCCGCCGGCGCGGATGGTGCCGCATTGCGCAAGGCGCTCGGGGCAATCGGTTACGCGCCCGAAGATTTTTGTGTGCTGGCGAGTGTTGCCGGCGCGGGCGACGGAGCTGTGACGGTGGGCCACGCCCTGCCGTGCGACCTGTTCCGCGAGGCACTGGAGGCTCTGGATCCCGAGGCGGTGCTGCTGCTCGATAACAGTGCGGCCGATGTCATGCGCGAAACCTATGCCGATATGCTTGTGGCGATTGATGACTTTGACACTGCCATGCTCAAGCCCGGCCTGGTCGCCCATGTGCAGGGGCGCCGCGTGCTGGCGCTCGACGGTTTTGAGGCGGCGCTCACCGACAAGGCCGCCAAGCAGCGCATGTGGGCCTACATCAAGCAGCTGACCCCGGCGGCTGCACCGCTGTAGCGAGGCTGGCGGCAGCCCCTACATCACGGCGCGCAGCTCAAACCGGTCGCCGTTAATGCGGAACTGGCAGTTGCCGTTCATGCGCTCGACGGCAAGCATAATGCTCTTGGTGCCAAAGCCGTGCCCAGTGTGCTGAGCCACGGGCATGCCGTCGACCATGTGCGGCGCCCGTCCAAATGTGTTGGAAACCAGCAATAGAAGCTGACCGTCTTCGTAGCGAAGGTCCAGGTCGACAAACCGCTTGCCTTCGGGGGCGGCGCTCGCCGCGGCGATGGCATTGTCCAGGGCGTTCGATACCACACTGAACAGATCGACATCGCCCACGTGGACGGTTTCGGGCACGGCGGCTCGCAGGTCGGCGGTGATGCCGTGCGCGTTGATGTCCGCGGAAAGCGACGAGAGCGCAATGTTGACCGTTTCGTTGGCGCAGTAGCGGCGCACAGCGGTGCGGTCGTTGGTCTCGCAGAGCGCGTCGATGCGCTCGAGCGCCTCATCGGTGTGACCCTCTTCGATCAGGGCCGCTAGACCGCGCAGGTAGTGGCGCATGTCGTATCACATTGAGACCAAGTCAAGAAGAATCGCTTCGGTCGAATCGCGTCTTTTGGGTGAGTTCTCAACGTCCGCTGCCGCTGGTTTCCACCGTATGCCGAAAACACCCGGACGATGCCGTGCAGATCGCTTCGCTCTGCTATAGTCTCCCAAATTCACGTTTTCTATTGGGATGGTGGTTAATATGGGCGACATGCTCGAATCGTTCCTGCGCGTGGCGATGGTGGTGTTCATCGTCGGTCCGCTCACTGCATGGGTCGCCCGTCGCGGCGCGCGCGAGCGCAGTGAGGCGACGGACAGCCTCGATCGCTTCACGGTGCGCATGCCCGCTGCCATCCGCACGATCATCGCCTGCTGCGCCGTCGCGTTCGAACTGCTCATGCTGGGTATCTACGTCTGGCAGGGCGTCTCGTTGGGCGAGTGGGACCACGAACTTGTGTGGTTCGGTCACGCCATGGCGCTCGCGGGCATGGCCATCTGGGCCCTGCTGAGCATCCCGCGCATCGACGTGGACGGTGAGCGAATTCTCTCGCGTAACGCCTTCGGCATCCGCAAGGAGACGACGTTTGGCAACATCACCCGTGCAACGCTTCACACGCAGATGATGAGGATCGACCTGTTCGAGGGCGACCGGAAGTTCTGCTCGATAAGCCTCGAGGGGGTGTGCTCGCTCAACCTCCTCGCCCGTCTGGAGGAAGAGGGCATCGAGGTCTCGGACGCTGTTGACGGCCCGATGACCAAGGCGGGTCTGTGTTGGTCTGCCATCAAGCCGTTGACGATTGTTTTCAACGGTATGGCGCTCGTCTTCCCGCTCGTGATCGCCTTCATGGCTGTTTTCACCGACGCCGGTGCTCGTCTGCTCCTGCTCGTCCCATGCCTCTTCCTGTTCATAGGGGGACTCCTGCCTCTGCTCATGCTCAGCATGCCCGCCCGTGGTATCTACGAGATCGGCAGACAGGAGCGCGAACTCGGTTTCTCCTTCGCCGAGGAGATGGCGAGCCGAGGTGCCACGGGCACCTCGCTTGTCGACGACGATTGGTTCATCGAGATCAGCAACGCCCGCGTCGTGGCGTTCCGCCGCGATTATCTCAAGAAGGTCACGGCGCACGAGGATAGCGAGAGCGGCGACCGTTGCACGGTTACCACGAAAGGCGGTCGCAAAATCAAGGTGTACGCAGCGGGCAGCACGCTCGAGGACCTGCGCTCGTGGTTCAAACAGGGTGCCAAGGCCAGAAGCACGCTCGACCGTGCAGAGGACGTGCTCGAGACGACGTCTGATTGGGTTGTCTGACCTGTATCGTCTTTTCGGACACGCATGCTAGAGGCCCAATCCTTTAGAATGCATTCATCGACGACCGAGAGGACGGTATGCTATGTCCAACCCAGCCGCCAAGTACACCGACGAGTTCAGGCGCGAGACCGCCGACTACATCATCTCGATGGGCAGGCCGATAACGGAATGCTGCGCAGAACTGGGCCTGAATTCCAAGACCGTGAACAAGTGGGTGCAGAGCCGCCGGCGCGAGCTTGCCGGCGGGCCCGACCCCAAGGCCGAGGACCGCGAGCTTCGCGAGGCGAAAAGGCGCATACGCGAGCTCGAGATGGAGAACGCCTTCTTGAAAAAAGCCGCGGCCTTCTTCGCCAAAAGCCAGGCGTAGCCGCATGCTACCGGATGATGTTGGCGGAGAAGGCCGAATTCCCGGTGAAAATGATGGCCCGCGTGCTCGGCGTGAGCCGATCGGGCTTCTACTCGTGGCTCTCCAACGGCTGCCCGCGAGAAGACTGGTCGGCCGAGCGCGAGGCGGTCCGGCGCGTGTGGCTGGAGTCGGACCGCAGGTTCGGCTTCCGGTTCGTGAAATGCTTCCTGCCCGGCGAGTTCTCCGGATTGACCCTGTACAGGGTGCGCAAGCTGATGCGCGAGCTGGGAATACGCGGCTGCACGCCCAACGCCAGGAAGCGCACCACCATCCCCGACCCGAAGGCCAGGCCCCGGCCCGACCTGGTGCGCCGCGACTTCACCAGTCCCGTTCCAACCTGCAAGCTCGTGGGCGACATCACCTACCTGCGCACCGGCGAGGGATGGCTGTACCTGTCGACGGTCATCGACCTCAACACCCGCATGGTGGTGGGCTGGTCGCTCTCCGAGCGCATGACCGCCGACATCGTGGTTTCGGCGCTGGCGTCGGCCAAATCGCGCGGCTACGTGGCCGGCAACGCGATATTCCACGCCGACCGCGGCGCCCAGTACACCAGCAGGCTTCTGGCCGAATGGGCGCGCGACAACGACGTGCGGCTGTCCTGCAGCCGCGCCGGCAACTGCCACGACAACGCGGTGGCCGAGTTCATCGAGGCGTACTACAACCGCCGAAGGCCCCGCTCGACGATCGGCTACAAGGTGCCGGCCGAGGCCATGGCGGCCTTCTTCGAGAGAACCGAGCCCAAGCTCGAGGCCATGCCTATGGCCGCTTGATTTCTCGAGCATTCGTGTCCGAAATCTTGACACAGGTCAGAAGGCCTCGATGCCAGCGCTGCGCCGATATGGGGCAGCGGCCCCCCGTTGGCCGCCATGGCCCTGACTTCCGAGCGTATGCTGGCGCCGCTCGTCTTAAGACGTCGACCTCCATCCGGAGCCTGCGGTTCTCGCGCTCGGGCTCCAGGATCCGGTTCTACTCGGGCATGCGGTTGTCGGCGGCGCGCGGCGAGCCGGTCTCGTTTATCGACTTGACCCGCCTCTCCACGGTGCTCTTGTCGAGGTCGCACTCGTCCATGGCCTCGCGCCTGGGCTTTCCGGCGTTGCGGAGATCGACTATCTTCCTCTTGAACTCGTCGGTGAAATGCCTCGGTCTGGGGCCGGTCGAGGCCGAGCCCCCGGTCCGGCTGGGGTAGCATGTCGCTGCGGACCATTGTCTTTCCTCTCGTTGAATATCTAGGCGCTGGCCCTTTCTTGCTTCTTACACCTCGATTGTGCTCGCTACCCCCAGCGGGCCCGGATCGAGCGATTCGGGCCCGCTTTTGGGGTCTGCCGGAAGCCCGGTGGTCAAAAAAGGCCAAATATGAGTACTGTTACCAGTTTAGTGGCAGCCAAATGGCCTCAAAAATCGGTGCCAGCGGCCAAAAGCGCATCGATTTTCGTCCGTCAGAGTCACGATCGGGCTCCAAACAAGGCGATTTTGCTGATCTGGACCGGAAAATCGCTGCTACTAATTTGGTGACAGTACTCATATTTGGCCTTTTTTGACCACTGCCCCTTGGTTCAGGACAATGCGGGCCGCTCGAATCTTGGGGCGGGTCCATTTTCGACTATCCTCAGCTTGCCAGTTCGAAAATGGACCTGCTGCATGATTGAATCTTTATTTCAACTTTACACCTAGGTTTACAGCTGTCTTGTCAGCTGTAAACCTAGGTGTCATACTAAAGCCCCAAGATTCGCCAAAAGAGAGGGGCCTTGATGGCACAGAGCGCGAACATGGATGCATCGGAGCTTGCACGCGACATTGCGGCCGGCCTGGCATCGGCAACGACGGCAACGGAGCGCGCGGCACTGGTGCCCGCAGAGCTCGTCGAGGCCATTCAGCAACTAAAAACCCAACGTGACGCGGTGATCTTGGCGCACTACTATGTGGCGCCCGAGGTCCAGGCCGTTGCCGATTACGTCGGCGACAGCTTTTACCTGGCAAAGCTCGCCAAAAGCCTGCCGCAGCAGACCATCGTGCTGTGCGGCGTGGAGTTTATGGGTGAGAGCGCCAAGCTGCTCAATCCCACTAAGACCGTGTTGCTGCCCGAGCCGGGTGCGGACTGCCCCATGGCGCACATGGTCAAGCGCGAGACGGTCGATGCGGCGCGCGCCGAGTACGGCGACGACCTTGCCGTGGTCTGCTACGTCAACTCGACGGTCGAGATTAAGAGCTGGAGCGACGTGTGCGTCACCAGCTCCAACGCCGTCAAGATCGTGTCCGAGCTGCCGCAGCAACACGTCCTGTTCATCCCCGATCAAAACCTGGGCCGCTTCGTAGCCGAGCAGGTGCCGCAAAAGCACGTCATCCTCAACAATGGCTATTGCCCGCGTCATCACGTCATCACCGTCGAGCAGATTGTCGACGCGCAGGAGGCGCATCCCGACGCGCTCGTGCTGGCGCACCCCGAGTGCAAGGCCGACGTCCTTGCCGAGGCCGACTACATCGGCTCCACCGCCGGCATCATCAAGTACGCCGAGGAGTCGGATGCGAGTGAGTTCATCATCGTGACGGTTCGCGGCGTGCTCTACGAGCTCGAGCGCCGCTGCGAGGGCACCGGCAAAAAGTTCTACTTCCCCGCGGTGCAGCCCACCTGCGTCAACATGGATCTCATCACGCTCGAAAAGCTCGTGCGCTGCCTGGAGACGGGCGAGGGCGAGGTGCAGATCGGCGTGTCGGACGAGGCCGCCGACCAGGCCAAACTTACGCTGGATCGCATGCTCGAGTACGCAGCGCGCTAGAACAATGTGACATGAGGGGCAGTCCCTTATGCCACATTACAAGGGAGAGGATTCCTGTGGAAACCAAACAATACCCCGACATGGAGTGCGACGTCGTCATTGCCGGTTGCGGCGTGGCGGGCCTATATGCGGCCCTCAATCTGCCGACGAGCGCGCGCGTGATCATGCTCTCCAAGGGCGCTGTCGACGAGTGCGATTCGATGCTCGCGCAGGGTGGCATCTGCGTGCTGCCCGAGGGCTCTGACTACGATGCCTTCTTTGAGGACACCATGCATGCCGGCCACTACGAGAACCGTCGCGAGAGCGTCGACATCATGATCCGCTCGAGCCGCTCGGTCATCAACGACCTGCTGGCGATGGGCGTGGATTTTGAGCGCAAGGCCGACGGCAGCCTCGACTTTACCCGCGAGGGCGCACACAGCCGCCCACGCATTGCCTTCCATGCCGATATTACGGGCAAGGAGATCACGACCAAGCTGCTCCAGGCCGTTCGCAAGCTGGACAACGTGCAGATTTTGGAGCACGTGGCCATGACCGACATCCTGACGGGCGAGCGTGATGGCGCCACGGTGTGCACCGGTGTCGTCGCCGTTTCCGTGGACGAGGACAACTCGGTTCGTCCCGCCGACGAGCTGACAAATGCCGCCGAGGGCGTGCATGCTGGCGAGCCGTTTAAGATCCATGCCCGCCACACGCTGTGGGCGACGGGCGGTATCGGCGGCGTATACGACCATTCGACCAACTACCCGCAGCTCACAGGCGATGCCTGCTACATCGCTCAGGAGCATGGCATTAAGATGGAGCACCTGGACTACGTGCAGATTCACCCCACGGGACTGTTCTCGCCGCAGCCGGGTCGCACCTTCCTGATCAGCGAGAGCTGCCGCGGCGAGGGCGCGATTTTGCTCAACGCCGCCGGCGAGCGCTTTACCGATGAGCTTCAGCCGCGCGATGTGGTCGCCGCCGCTATTCGCGAGCAGATGAAGCAGGACGGCACCGAGCACGAGTGGCTGAGCTTTGCCCCCGTCGAGCGCGATGTGGTGACCGGGCACTTTGCCAACATTCGCGCACGCTGCCTGGAGGACGGCCGCGATATTTTGGACGAGCCCATCCCCGTTACGCCCACACAGCACTACTTTATGGGCGGCGTGTGGGTCGACAAGGACGGCCGCACCTCGATGCCCGAGCTCTACGCCGCGGGCGAGACGGCTTGCAACGGCGTTCACGGCAAGAACCGCCTTGCATCAAACAGCCTGCTCGAGGCGCTGGTCTGGGGTCGTCGCGCCGCGTGGTACATGCGTACCGGCGAGTCGCTGGCCGTGGAGCAGGCGGGCGATCCCGCGCTCGATGGCCGTCATCGCGCCCTGAGCGTCGACACCCTGGCAATCGATGATTTGGCCCGTGCCGCCGGCACGCAGGCCGTGGAGGAGTAGACCATGAATCCCATTACCATGAAACTCGTCGTCGATGATCTGATTCTGCAGGCTCTGCGCGAGGACATTACATTTGAGGACGTGAGCACGGCGAGCGTGTGCCCCGCGGCGCGCCCCGCCACGGTGGAGCTTATCGCCAAGGCCGATGGCATCATCGCCGGCTTGGACGTGTTTGCCCGCACCTTTGAGCTGCTGGATCCGCAGAGCTCCGTGTTGTTCGATGTCGCGGACGGCGACGAGGTGCACGCCGGCGACCACGTGGGCCAGGTACGCGGCGACGCGCGCGTGCTGCTTTCGGGCGAGCGCGTGGCGCTCAACTACCTGCAGCGCATGAGCGGCATCGCTACTTACACGCATCGGATGGCGGCTGCGCTCGAGGGCACCAAGACCGTGCTTGTCGACACGCGCAAGACCACGCCGGGCATGCGTGTCTTCGAGAAGGCCGCAGTCGAGATCGGCGGTGGCAGCAACCACCGCTATAACCTGTCGACGGCTGTCATGCTCAAGGACAACCACATCGACGCCGCCGGTGGTGTGACTCGTGCGATCGAGATGGCACGCGCCCACGCATCGTTTACCACGACGGTCGAGATTGAGTGCGAGAACCTGGACATGGTACGCGAGGCCGTGGAGGCCGGTGCCGACATCATCATGTTCGACAACATGACCCACGACGACATGGCTGCTGCGATTGAGCTTATCGCCGGCCGCGCCAAGACCGAGTGCTCGGGCAACGTGGACGCTAACAATATCCGCGCGCTCGCCGACCTGGGCGTTGACTTTATTAGCTCGGGGGCGTTGACGCACTCTGCGCCGATTCTCGACCTCTCGCTCAAGCACCTGCGTCTGCTGGACGGTAAATAATGAATGCCCGCGAGCGTCGCCGTTCCATCATGGCCGTGCTCGAGGAAGCCAAAGATCCTGTCTCGGGCAGTGCGCTTGCCCGCGAGGTGGGCGTGAGCCGTCAGGTCGTGGTGCAGGACATCGCCCTGCTGCGCGCTGACGGGCACGATATCGTCGCCACCAATCGCGGCTATGTACTACAGGAGGCCCCCAGCAGCCCCGCCGTGCCCACGCGCTTGGTCAAGGTTCGCCACAGCGTGGAGCAGGCAGGCGATGAGCTCACGAGTATCGTCGACGCCGGCGGCGCCGTGCTCAACGTGATCGTCAATCACCGCGTGTACGGTAAGATCACGGCCGACCTGGACATTCGCAATCGTCGCGATGTTGAGCGCTATCTGCACGATATCGAGAGCGGCAAGAGCTTTCCACTATTAACGGTGACGAGCGGCTATCACTTCCATCGCATTGCGGCAGAGGATGAGCAAACCCTCGACGAGATCGAGGCCATGCTCAAGGAGAAGGGCTACCTTGCCGATTTAATGCCCTACGAGGATGATTTGTCCTAGAACACATGCAAAAGGAGGCCTCCGCGGCGATGCGGAGGCCTCCTTTTTGTGCACGGTGTACTTGTGAGTGTGCAAGTGAGGGAGTTGTTACTCCTCGACGATCTCGGTGATCGCGCCGGCGGGGCAAGCGTCCTGGCAAGCGCCACAGGCGACGCAGGAGTCCTCGTCAGCGACGGTAGCGACGTCCTGGAGCTCCAGAACGCCAGCGGGGCAGGAGTCGACGCAAACGCCACAAGCGATGCACTCGTCGGCATCAATTACGGGATGAGCCATGGTAGTTTCCTCTCTGTTGACCGACGCTACAGGCGATGCGCGCCGGTTTGATTCGGGCAAAAACATACCACGGGAGCGACCGTTTGCAATACCCTCTGGCCGGCATCTTCATACCGTTCGCCGAGTATGCCAAGGTTTACTAAAAAACGCGCAGGTGGGGCCGTTGAGCTGCGCAAATGTTAGCTATAGGTGACTTGTAATATTGACCTATTGAGCGCGCCTGCGGAAAGGGCATCCCGTTATTTGGCCGAAAACCGGGTCGCAGTTTCCGGTTGGGCCCGCTAGCGGAAACTGCGACCCGGTATCAGCTCTCAAAACGGGATACGGTTTCCGGTTGAGCCTTCAGACGGAAACTGCGACCCGGAATCCACGCTCAAACCGGGATGCGCTTGCCGCAAGACGGCCCCCAGGCACCCCCGGACGCAAACCTCAGCCATCTCTACATAGATCTCAATAGATTTGCCGAGAACTCAAACAGTGCATCTACCTGCACATTTGAGAACCTAAACTCTCAGAGATAAGAAATCTTATATGAATTGACTTAGATTTTGTATATTCCAGCCCATAAGGGGATACACTACATCCTGAAAGACAAGCCGAAGCGCCGCGCGACAGACCGTCGAGGCGACGCGAACGCAAAAGAGAGAGGGAATTTCTAATGAGTAAGATTCTTGGTATCGACCTTGGTACTACTAACTCCGCAATGGCCGTTCTCGAGGGCGGTTCTCCGACCATTATCGTGAACGCCGAGGGCGACCGCACCACCCCGTCCGTCGTGGGCTTCCGTGCCGACGGCGACCGCGTCGTGGGCAAGGCCGCTAAGAACCAGGCGGTCACCAACCCCAAGAACACCGTGTTCTCCATCAAGCGCTTCATGGGCCGCAAGTACTCCGAGTGCACCTCCGAGATCAAGACCGTGCCGTATGAGGTCAAGGAGGGCCAGGGCGGCCGTGCCGTCGTCGACATCGAGGGCAAGGATTACACCGCCGAGCAGGTGAGCGCCATGACGCTCGCAAAGATGAAGGCCGACGCCGAGAAGTATCTGGGCGAGACCGTCACCGACGCCGTCATCACCGTCCCGGCCTACTTCAACGACGCCCAGCGTCAGGCCACCAAGGACGCCGGTAAGATCGCCGGCCTCAACGTCAAGCGTATCGTCAACGAGCCGACTGCTGCTGCTCTTGCCTATGGCCTGGACAAGCAGGGCACCGACCAGCGCATCCTGGTCTTCGACCTGGGCGGCGGCACCTTCGACGTCTCCATCCTCGACCTCGCCGACGGCGTGTTTGAGGTTCTGTCCACCTCGGGCGACAACCACCTGGGCGGCGACGACTGGGATCAGCGCGTCATCGATTGGATGGCCGATAAGTTCCAGCAGGAGAACGGTGTCGACCTGCGTCAGGACCCCATGGCCCTGCAGCGTCTGAAGGAGGCCGCCGAGAACGCCAAGAAGGAGCTCTCCGCCGCCCAGCAGACCACCATCAACCTGCCGTTCATCACCATGAACCAGTCCGGCCCGCTGCACCTCAACTACACGCTGACCCGCGCCGAGTTCGAGAAGATCACCCGCGACCTGCTCGAGCGCTGCAAGCAGCCTGTTACCAACGCCCTGCGCGACGCCAAGCTTAAGCTCTCCGATTTGACCGAGGTCATCCTCGTCGGCGGCTCCACTCGTATGCCCGCCGTCCAGGAGCTCGTCAAGACCATGACCGGCAAGCAGCCCAACATGTCCGTGAACCCCGACGAGGTCGTTGCCGACGGCGCTGCCGTCCAGGGCGGCGTGCTCACCGGCGACGTCGAGGGCATCCTGCTGCTCGACGTTACCCCGCTGTCGCTGGGCGTCGAGACCATGGGCGGCATCATGACCAAGATGATCGACCGCAACACCACGATCCCGACCTCCAAGACCGAGGTTTACTCCACCGCTGCCGATAACCAGACCAGCGTCGAGATCAACGTGCTCCAGGGCGAGCGCGAGCTTGCCCGCGACAACAAGTCGCTCGGTAAGTTCCAACTGACCGGTATCCCGGCTGCCCGCCGCGGCGTGCCGCAGATCGAGGTCACCTTCGACATCGACGCCAACGGCATCGTCAAGGTCTCCGCTAAGGACAAGGGCACCGGCAAGGAGCAGCAGATCACTATCTCCGGCTCCACCGCTCTGTCCGACGACGAAGTCGATCGTATGGTCAAGGACGCCGAGGCTCATGCCGAGGAGGACAAGAAGCAGAAGGAAGAGGTCGAGGTCCGCAACCAGACCGACAGCCTGTGCTACTCCACCGAGCAGACCCTCAACGAGCTGGGCGACAAGGTTTCCGCCGACGTGAAGTCTAAGGCCGAGGCCGCTATCGCCGACGCCAAGAAGGCGCTCGAGGGCTCTGACGTCGAGGCCATCAAGGCCGCCGGCGAGTCCCTGCAGTCTGTGGCCTACGAGCTGGCCCAGGTTGTCTACGCCGACGCTCAGCAGCAGACCGACGGTGCCGCCGGTGCCCAGCCTGCCGACGATGACGTTGTCGACGCCGACTACGAGGTTGTGGACGACGAGGACAAGTAATCATGTCCGCCCGTAAAGCTCGCACGGAGGCGGCTGCCGCCGGCGCCGCCCCCGTTGACTCTGAGGAGAAGGACGTGAAGATTCCCGTAGAGGCCGTCGACGATACCGAGGCCAACGAGGCCGAGGCCGCCGAGGCTGCCGAGAACCAGGTAGAGGATTCCAACAAGGAGGCGACGATGACCGAGGACGAGATGGTGGAAGCCGCTATCCGCGCCGGTGAGGAAGCCGCCGACAACGACTTTAAGCTCAAGTTCGAGCAGGCCCAAAAGGAGCTTGCCGACGTGCGCCGCGAGCTCGATGCTGCGGCAGAGGCTCAGAAGGCCGCCGAGGACAAGGCAAAGGACGCTACCGAGCGCACCGCCCGCCTGCAGGCCGACTGGGAGAACTTCCGTCGCCGCACCGCCAACGAGCGCATTGCCGAGCGCGAGCGCGCGACCGAGAAGCTTGTCGCCGCGCTGTTGCCGGTGATCGACGATATCGAGCGCGCGATCGACCATGCCCGCAGCCAAGAGCTTTCCGACGACTTTAAGCAGTTCGTCGACGGCGTCGATGCGGTACATGCCAAGCTGCTCGACGTGTTCGCGCACGAGGGCGTTGAGCCCATCGACCCCAAGGGCGAGGCGTTCGATCCGCTCGAGCACCAGGCTGTGGGTCGCGTCGAGGACGCATCGCAGTATGACGAGACCGTCAACGACGTATACCAGAAGGGCTACCGCATGGCGGATCGTATTCTGCGTTCCGCGATGGTGACGGTGACCTACGGCGGCGAGAAGCGCCCCGCACCGGAGCCCGAAGCGGCACCCGAGGATGCTACGGCCGACACGGCCGAGAGCACCGAGGAGTAATTGAGAAGGGCCCCGGGGCAACACCCGGGGCCCTTTCTGGCCTAGTGCCATATGACAGCATGAGCCGTCGTCTGCATGGGCGGCGGACGTAACAGGAGAGGAGCTACGATGGCTGCAGGCAAAACCTTCTATGACATCCTGGGCGTATCCAAGAGCGCCTCCGACAAAGAGATCAAGAGCGCGTTTCGCAAGCTCGCGCAAAAATATCACCCCGATGCCGGCGGCGACGAGGCCAAGTTTAAGGAAATCAGCGAGGCCTACGAGACGCTTTCGGACGAGAAGAAACGCAAAGAGTACGACCAGATGCTCATGTTTGGCGGCATGCCGGGCACGGGCGGCGCGTATGGCGGCGGCTACGGTGCCGGCGCGGGCGCCAGCGGCTGGGGCGATATCTTCGACAGCATCTTTAGCGGCAACGGCGCCTGGGGCAGCGATTGGGGCTCGGGCTTTGCCGGGGCTGCGGGTGCTGCCGGTGCCGGCGCGGGTCGCAGCCGCGCGCGCAAGGGCGGCGACCTGTCGCTGACCGTCGATGTGACGGCCGAGGACGCGTTTCGCGGCGTGACGCACAAGGTCACCTATCGCATTCCTTCGACAGGTGAGCAGCAGACCATTACGGTCTCGGTGCCCGCGGGCGCGGTCGACGGCGGCAAGCTACGCTACAAGCGTCGCGGCGAGTATGGCGTTGCGGGTGGCGAGCGCGGCGACCTGGTCGTGACCACGCATGTGGAGGAGCACCCGCTGTTTAAGCGCAAGGGTGCCGATGTGACCATGGAGGTACCGATCTCGGTTTACGAGGCGGCGCTCGGCTGCACGGTGGATGTGCCCACACCCGGCGGCGCGACGGTTCGTCTGAAGGTGCCCGCGGGTACCCAGACGGGCAAGAAGTTCCGCTTTAAGGAGATGGGCGCGCCCGATGTTAAGCACCGTGGCCGCACGGGCGCGCTGCTCGTCGAGATCAAGGTGCAGGTTCCCACGAACCTGTCCGACGATGAGCGCGATGCCATGACCAAGCTGCGCGAGGCCGACACACGCGACTATCGCGAGAAGGTCAATCGTTACAAGGCGACGTACTAGGGCGGTTGCGTGGCCCACGGGCTGGCCGCAGGCTTATGATGGACGATAGTGAGACGGAAAGGGGTCAGGTAGCATGGCCGAGGACAATAGGAACAAACCGCTGTACATGATCAGCGTGGCGGCCGAGCTGACCGGCATGCATCCGCAGACTCTGCGCGTCTACGAGTCCAAGGGCCTGGTGAACCCCCAGCGCTCGGGCGGCAACACGCGTCTGTATTCGCGTGCCGATATCGAGCGCCTGGAGCTCATCAACCAACTGACCGACGAGGGCATCAACCTTGCCGGCGTGGTGCGCATCCTCGATATGAAGGAGCGTGCCGAGGAGCGCGAGCGCGAGAACGAGAAGCTCCGCGCTCGCGTGCGCCAGCTCGAGGACGAGCTGCACGAGTACAAGATGCAAAAGAAGATTACCGCCCTGGCCCCGCGCGACGGCTCGGTCAACCCCGAGCAAGTCATGCGCAAGCTGCTGGGCACGGGCGGCGACGTATAGCTCCGCCGGCGCTGCCGGGCACTCATTGGGGACAGACTTAAATGAGTGCCCCAAAATGAGAGTGGATAATCTGCCGTTTTTGGCCTTTATACAGGCTCAAAATGGGAGATTATCCACTCTCGTCATTTCGGCACTTGGGGACGTTCCTTTTCTGCCGGCACTTTGGGACACTCCTTGTCAAGAGAGTGATGCAAAGGGGCTCGTCCTTTACTTTACCGAGATAAAGTGAACGTTGCAGATTCGTAACCCACTCGCAACCGTTCTATGGCACGATATTGAACGAATGTATGCTATGCGCCCAAATTGTTTGGGCAGAGTGGGAGACAGTATGGTCAAGCTGTACGAGGACGGCATCTACCTGCGCCGTGGCAGCGAGGTTGTGCCTGCGGCCGAGGCTGCTGAGCGCGGTATTACGCAGACGCCCGAGGATGCCAAGCGTGGCACCATCGCGTATTCGATCCTTCAGGCACACAATACGTCCGGCGACCCCGAGGCGCTCAAGATCCGCTTCGACGCCATGGCGAGCCACGACATCACCTTTGTCGGCATCATCCAGACGGCGCGTGCCTCGGGCATGGAGCAGTTCCCGCTGCCCTACGTGCTCACCAACTGCCATAACTCGCTGTGCGCCGTGGGCGGCACCATCAACGAGGACGACCACGTCTTTGGTCTCTCGGCTGCCAAAAAGTACGGCGGCATCTTCGTTCCGCCGCACATCGCCGTCATCCACTCCTTTATGCGTGAGAACTTCGCCGGCTGCGGCAAGATGATCTTGGGCTCCGACTCGCACACCCGCTACGGCGCTCTGGGCACCATGGCCGTGGGCGAGGGCGGTGGCGAGCTGGCAAAGCAGCTGCTGCGTGACACCTACGATGTCGCCTATCCCGGCGTCGTTGCCATCTACCTCACGGGCGCCCCGCGCCCCGGCGTCGGCCCGCACGACGTGGCGCTCGCCATCATCCGTGCCGTCTTTGCCAAGGGTTACGTTAAGAACAAGGTCATGGAGTTCGTGGGCCCCGGTATCGCGAGCATGACGACCGACTACCGTAACGGCGTCGATGTCATGACCACCGAGACCACCTGCCTTTCCTCCATCTGGGCAACCGATGAGGACACGCACGCGTTTTTGGCCATGCACGGCCGTGGCGACGACTACCGCGAGCTCAAGCCCGCCGATGTCGCCTACTACGACGGCTGCGTCGAGGTCGACCTGTCGAGCATCAAGCCCATGATCGCCCTGCCGTTCCATCCTTCCAACGGCTTTGAGATCGACGAACTCAACGAGAACCTCGAGGACATCCTGCACGAGGTTGAGCTCGAGGCTGCCAAGATCGGCGAGGGCAAGACGCACTTTAGCCTGCTCGACAAGATCGTCGACGGCAAGCTGCACGTGCAGCAGGGCGTTATCGCCGGCTGCTCGGGCGGCAACTACGACTCCGTGGTCCAGGCTGCCCGCGTGCTCAAGGGCGCCAACACCGGCTGCGGCGAGTTCTCGCTGTCGGTCTATCCCACGAGCCAGCCCGTGGCACTCGAGCTTACGCGCCGTGGCTATATCTACGACCTTATGGAGGCCGGCGCGATCGTGCGCACGGCATTCTGCGGCCCGTGCTTTGGCGCCGGCGACACGCCTGCAAACAACGGCCTTTCGATCCGCCACACTACGCGCAACTTCCCCAATCGCGAGGGTTCCAAGCCGGGTAATGGCCAGCTGAGCGCCGTGGCCCTGATGGACGCCCGCTCCATTGCGGCGACGGCGGCCAACGGCGGCGTCCTGACGCCGGCGACCGACCTGCCCGAGGAGACGTGGGACGAGGCCTGCGAGTACACCTTTGACGACGCGCCGTACAAAAAGCGCGTGTACTGGGGCTTTGGCAAGGCCGAGCCTGCCGACGAGCTGGTCGAAGGCCCCAACATCAAGCCATGGCCCGCGATGGAGCCCCTCGGCGACGACATCCTGCTCAAGGTGTGCTCCAAGATCATGGACCCGGTCACCACGACCGACGAGCTCATTCCCTCGGGCGAGACGAGCTCCTTCCGCTCCAACCCGCTGGGTCTGGCCGAGTTTACGCTCAGCCGCCGCGACCCTGCCTACGTGGGCCGCTCCAAGGAGGTTGACGCCGTAGAGAAGCGCCGCGTTGCCGGTGAGGCCGCGGGCGACTTGACCGCGCTCGATGCCGAGCTTGCCGGTGTGTTCGAGGCACTGACCGGCGCGGGTGTCGCGGCCGATGCCAAGGCGACCGAGCTCGGCTCCATGATTTATGCCAAGAAGCCTGGCGACGGTTCTGCCCGCGAGCAGGCCGCGAGCTGCCAGCGCGTGATCGGCGGTCTGGCCAACATCGTCCACGAGTACGCCACCAAGCGCTATCGCTCCAACGTGATGAACTGGGGCATGGTGCCCTTCCAGATGGAGGCCGAGCCCAGCTTTGAGGTGGGCGATTACGTCTTTGTGCCGGGTATCCGTGCCGCGCTCGATGGCGACCTAAAGGACATCGCCGCCTACGTGGTGCGCGCCGATGGTGCGGTCGAGCAGATTGAGCTCTACATTGCCGATATGACGGCAGAGGAGCGTGCCATCGTCAAGGCCGGCTGCCTGATCAACTACAACAAGTTCAAGGCCGCTGCCGAGTGACTCTGCTGTACGCCCCTGCCACACCTTTCCCTCGTGCTCACGCGCTTCGCGAGGGTCGCCCGAGGGAAAGGTGTGTCCGGGGCTACCGCGACGTTCTCGTTGGGTCTTGAGGGACGCTAAAAAAGACTGAGCTTGAAGCCGCCTCTTTTTATTGGGGTGGCTTCTTTTTTGAGGCGGGTATCGCTGGGACCACCACAAAGGTGCCTGCCCCCTTTGTGGTGGTCCCATTTGTCTCGATCTGTAACAGCTGGGCTATTAAAAGCGTGCCTGCTGTTACAGATTAAGATTATTGGACGAGGCTCCGCGGTTCATCTCGATCTGTAACATCTGGGCCCCTATTTGCCGAGTAATTGTTACAGATTGAGACAAACGGTCGCCGTCGATCGCTTCATCTAAATCTGTAACATCTAGGATCGAAAAGGGCCGCTAGATGTTACAAATCGAGACAGTGGAACATCGGAGCCGAAACCACCACAAAGGTGCCTGCCCGGCGGGTCCTTATTTCGATGGGGTCCAGGTTATTTCATCGTCAAATAGCCAAGTGCGTGCCGAGCCACTGTTGCGCGCTGTCTGCGGATCGGGCTCGCAGGTTTGTTCGTAGGCATCCTCGGTACACCGATCCATAAAATCGACAACTGCCGTTTGGTCGCCTTCCATGACGTAGATTACGTCGCCATCCGAGATATAGACCCCCGGTCCTTCATTGTCCACGCAGCCGGGGTCGTATGAGACGTTGCACAATCTGCTCCCGTTTGCCGCATCGAGCTCAAGGGTCGAATAATACCCGCCATTCATTTGGCCTTTCTTGGCTCGATATATTGCGGCGCCGTACCATCGCTTAAACGTCTTGCCTTTGAGTAAACTGGTTGCCTTGCCGATAAGTTGCTCATCTTTGGTGTAGCGCCTGGCCCCAAGTTCGATACGGGGATAGTTGCTGATCCCAAGCGCTGCGGGCGTACCGTCAAAATCGACGGTGATCGAATCGGGTTTGACAATATCGGTGAGGACCTCGATGGGATAGCTTACGGTCTCAACCGCCGCCTGCGTCGCAGAGGCGGGGAGAAATGCGAGATAGATAATTCCTACGCCGACTGCGGTAATCGCAAACGCTAAGACGAGCAGGCCGATATAGGTGGAGCGTTTCACGGCGAGTACCTCGCAAACAGTATGCATTCAGTAAGATAAGTGATACCAGCTTACGACAATATTCAAAAGAAAGCGACCGCCCGGAATGAGGGGGCTGAAAGGCCCCATTGGGCTTCGATTTGGGGTCGCCAAACGTAGACTGGGCTTGATGCCGCCTCTTTTAATCGGGGCTGATTCTTCTCTGGACCACCACAAAGGGGACAGGCACCTTTGTGGTGGTTTCGTTTGTCTCGATTTGTTACATCTTGGCCGCTAAAAGTGGGCCTGGTGTTACAGATTGAGATTTTCGATTCGGGTGTCTTCTGTTTGTCTCGATCTGTAACAGTTAGACCCTAATTTGCCGAGTAGATGTTACAGATTGAGACAAACGGGCGCCGCTGAACAATTCGTCTCGATCTGTAACATCTAGGATTAAAAATGGCTGCTAGATGTTACAGATCGAGACGGTAGTGCGCCTGGGCAGCGGCGGGCTGACATCTCAGTACCCTATCCATTAATCACTCAGAAAATCTTATATATAGAGACTTAGATTTGTGTATAAGATCGCGCAAAGCTGGCAACAATACTTCTCGAACAACGTGAAGCCGCCCCGTAGGGCGGCCGCCCCAAGAGAGGTGATTCCATGAGAATCGATAAGCTAGCAATGACGTCGCGCGAGGCGTTGCAAACCGCCATGAGCACGGCCGCCGACGCGCAGGCCGGCGCGGTGGAGCCGATCCACCTGCTGTCTGCCCTGCTCGGTGCCGGCGAGCGCAATATCTCCGTGATCATCGAGCGCATCGGTGCCGACCCGGCTCAGCTCGCACGCTCCACACAGGATGCCATCGACCACGCGCCCAAGGTTTCGGGCGAGGGTCAGCAGATGGGCCTGTCCAACGAGCTCGTCCGCGTCATCGAAAAGGCCGAGAAGAAGGCCACCAAGATGGGCGACAGCTTTGTGGTGACCGAGCATCTGCTGATGGCGCTTGCCGAGGACAAGGGCGAGGCTGGTCGCGTGCTGCGCGACGCCGGCGTCACCAAGGAGCGCATCGAGCAGGTTTACGAGGAGCTGCGTGGCGATGACCGCGTGACGTCTGCCGAGGACAAGACCCAGTTTGAGGCGCTGGAGCAGTACGGCCGCAATATCTGCGACCTTGCCCGCGCCGGCAAGCTCGACCCGGTCATCGGCCGTACCGACGAGATCCGTCGTACCATCCAGGTCCTGTCCCGCCGCACCAAGAACAACCCCGTGCTCATTGGCGAGCCGGGCGTCGGCAAGACGGCCATCGTCGAGGGCATCGCCCAGCGTATCGTGGCCGGCGACGTGCCGAGCACGCTGCGCGACCGCGACCTCATCGAGCTCGACATGAGCGCGCTGGTCGCCGGTGCCAAGTACCGTGGTGAGTTCGAGGACCGCTTGAAGGCTGTACTCAAGGAAGTCCAAAAGGCGCAAGGCAAGGTCATCCTGTTCATCGATGAGCTCCACACCATTGTGGGCGCGGGCGCTACCGAGGGCTCCATGGACGCCGGCAACATCCTGAAGCCGGCGCTTGCCCGTGGCGACTTGCACGCGATCGGCGCGACTACGCTCGACGAGTATCGCAAGTACATCGAGAAGGACGCGGCACTCGCCCGTCGTTTCCAGACCGTGATGGTCTCCGAGCCCACCGTCGAGGACACCATCTCCATCCTGCGTGGCCTCAAGGAGAAGTACGAGATCTTCCACGGCGTGCATATCACCGATAGCGCGCTCGTGGCGGCCGCCGACCTCTCCGATCGCTACATTGCCGACCGCTTCCTGCCCGATAAGGCCATCGACCTGGTCGATGAGGCCGCAAGCCGCCTGCGCATGGAGCTCGACAGCATGCCGGTCGAGATCGACGCCACCACGCGTCAGCTCACCCAGCTGCAGATTGAGGAGCAGGCGCTCATGAAGGAGACCGACGACGCCTCCAAGGAGCGTCTGGAGGCCCTGCGCCAGGAGATTGCCGAGGTCCAGGAAAAGCTCAACGTGCAAAAGGCCGGCTGGCTCAACCAGAAGAACGCCATCGACCACGTGCAGGAGCTCAAGGGCAAGCTCGACGAGGCAAAGAGCGAGGAGGAGCGTGCAACGCGCAACGGCGATTTGGGTCGTGCGTCCGAGCTGCGCTACTCCGTGATTCCGGGCCTGCAGCAGCAGATTCAGGATTCCGAGGCCGCGCTCGAGGCGCAAAAGCAGCAGGACGGCGAGGGCCTCAACGAGCAGGTGACCTCCGATGAGATCGCTGAGGTCGTGAGCGCTTGGACCGGCGTGCCCGTCTCCAAGATGATGCAGGGCGAGCTCGACAAGCTGAAGGGCTTGGAGGGCGAGCTGCATAAGCGCGTCATCGGCCAGGACGAGGCGGTCTCCGCTGTCGCCGCGGCCGTGCGCCGCAGCCGTGCGGGCCTCTCCGATCCGGACAAGCCCATCGGCAGCTTCTTCTTCCTGGGCCCCACCGGCGTGGGCAAGACCGAGCTCGCCAAGGCGCTGGCCGAGTGCCTGTTCGATGATGAGCGTGCGCTCGTGCGTATCGACATGTCCGAGTACATGGAGAAGTTCAGCGTCCAGCGTCTGATCGGTGCGCCTCCGGGATACGTGGGATACGACGAGGGCGGCCAGCTTACCGAGGCCGTGCGCCGTCGTCCGTATTCCGTGATCTTGCTCGACGAGATGGAGAAGGCTCACCCGGATGTATTCAACGTGCTGTTGCAGGTGCTCGATGACGGCCGTCTGACCGACGGCCAGGGTCGCCAGGTGTCCTTCAAGAACACGATCATCATCATGACGAGCAACGTGGGCTCTAAGGCTATCGCCGAGCTTTCGGGCAAGGACGAGGAGGAGATGCGTCATCAGGTCGACGCGGCCATGGCTCAGACCTTCCGTCCCGAGTTTCTCAACCGTATCGACGATATCGTGGTGTTCCATCCGCTCGGCATGGCGCAGATCGAAAAGATCGTCGATATTCAGCTCGCTGACGTCCGCGCACGTCTGGCTAAGGAGCGCATGACGCTTGCCATTACCCCGGCGGCCAAGCAGATGCTTGCTGTGGGCGGCCTGGACCCGGTCTTTGGCGCCCGTCCGCTCAAGCGTTTGGTGCAGCGCGAGGTCGTGGATGCCATCGCCGCCGCCATCATCGACGGCACGGTGCGCGAGGGCGATCAGGTGACGGTCGATGTCGACAAGGACGGCGGCTTTACCGTTGTGTGCGACAACACGCCGGCGGCCACCTACGAGGTTCCCGACGCCGAGTAGATTTTGGGCCATGCCTTAAAATCTGCCAGCCGTCTCTAAATGCCAAGGGCGGCGGATCCAATTGGGTCCGCCGCCCTTTTTCGTGCGACAATCGTTGATGTTGAGCATGAGTACATGGCAAGGAGATATGCAGATGAAAGACGAGATCAAGACAAGCGCGCCGGCGACCGATGCCGCACCCAAGCCTGCGCCTAAGCCGGCACCCAAGCCGCGCGATCCCTACATCCGCGCCGAGAACGAGGACGACGACGGCTACGATCCCTACAGCGATCGCCGCCCCGAGCGCGAGCCAATGTTCGAAGCTGACCCCTGGCGTTAAGTAGCTAATTTGGGTGTCGCGGGCTGCTAGTCTTGGACCTTGATGCTCGGTAACAGCAAAACTTGATTTTCTATTAATCAAGTTGCACGTAATCTTGCTCTCTAGCTAATCAAGAATCGGTATAATTTTGATTAGCTAGAGAGCAAGATTGGAGAATCATGGCATTCAACGACTTGATCGCCCAGAAAATAAAGGACTTTGAACAGCAGGGGGTTCCACAGGTCTTTGAGCGAGACCTTGATCTGGGAAACCCACAGGAGCCAAAGCGCGACAACATCGTATATGTGATTGTGGGCGCCCGTCGTTGTGGAAAGACGTATCGCCTGTATCAGGAGATGCGGCGGCTTCAGGGCCAAGGCGTCGAGCTTGACCGGATGCTATATTTCAATTTTGAGGATGAGCGCTTGCGTCCGTATGAGCCATCGCTACTAGCGGACGTGCTCGATACATTCTATGCACTATATCCTGCTGCTCGAGGCGAGGGCGCCTACCTTTTCTTTGACGAGATCCAGGAAATACCCGAATGGGGTGCGTTTCTGCGACGCGTGGTCGATACGGAGAAGGCGACCGTTTACGTGACGGGATCTTCTTCTAAGATGCTGTCCTCAGAACTTAAGAGCGAGTTCAGGGGCCGTTCTCTTGTGCGAGAGCTTTTTCCGTTGAGTTTTTCGGAATACGTCCGATATAAGACGGGGAGCGTTCCTGAGTCGAACGCGCCCTTCTCCTCAAGCGCTGCAGCGTTGCTCCGACACCATCTGGTCGGATATCTCGAGCGAGGGGGATTCATCGCGACACTTGAGCAGACGCCCGCAGACGCGATTCAGCTGCTACAGGAATATGCGTCGCGAACGGTCGCTATGGACGTTGTGGAGCGTTACGACGTCAAGAGCCCTCGTTTGGCCTCACTGTTTCTGACGCGGTGTATGGCATCTTCGGGACGAGAGCTGTCGGTGAACAAGGTGTACAACGAGTTCAAGAGCAGGCAGATACCCGTCAGTCGTAATTCGCTCAGCGACTTACTTGAGTATTACGAGGACGCCTACCTGCTGTTTTCTGTGCCGGAGTTTACGCGTTCACTTGCAAATAATACGCGGTCTGCGTCTAAAGTCTACGCTGTCGATCCTGCGATGTTTGGAGCATTCTCTCCCGCATCGGCATTGGACCAGGGCCAGAGGCTCGAGACTGCGGTGTTCAATGCGCTCAGAAGAAGGACTCCTGCGGTGCGGGTCGGTTCGGTCTGCCGCCTACTGGTCAAGGAGAAGAATAAAAGCCATGAGGTTGACTTTGTGGCTGGGGATGCACTTCTCATGCAGGCTTATAGCCTGACTCAGGTGAGTGTGGATATGGCAAGCGAGAAAACGCGCGAACGCGAAATTGCAGCCCTCGATGCCTCGATGGCCCAGTTTGATCTTGGCGAGTCGGTAATCGTTACTATGGATGAACAGGCCGATATTCCATGTGAACACGGTGTGGTACACGCTGTGCCCGCATGGAAGTGGCTCCTTGCCTAATCATCTACGGATCTGTGGGGCCAGGACCTCCTGGCCCCTTCATCACGGTTGGGGAGTACCATGATGCGCCCGGCTAGTCCTGGGCCTTGATGCTCGGCAGCAGAATCTGGGCGATGTAGTCGCATTCGAGCTTGGTGGCAGCGTCGGCCTTGCCGTCTTTGCCGACCAGCACGCTCTTGATCTGGCTGTAGGTGTAGCGGTTGCCGGTCGTAAGCTCGACAAGCTCAATGGCTGTGTCCATGGGATAGGTCGACACGGGGTTCTGCGTGCGCCCGTTGATGGTCTGGGGCACCACGTACGGATAGACGGGGCCGCTGGCGTAGACGGTATAACCGTTGCCTAGATTGGCCGCACCCAAAACCGTATCGCCCTCATCGGGCGTAAAGCTCTCGCCCTCGCGCACCGCGACGAGCGTCACAATCGGCGTATCGCTGTCGCCGGCAAGATAGATGCATAGCGTGCTGCCATTTTGCCAAGTCTCGACCTTGCCGTACCATTCGACGGGGATATCGAGCTGGTAGAGGTCGGTTGCCTTGTGACGGGCGTCGGCATCACGGGCTGCCTGTGCCTTTTGCGCGCTCACGGCATTGACGGCGGCGTCGCGCCGCGCGGTTGCCGCCTGCTGGAGCACCTTGGCGGTGGCGGCGGAGCTCGCGCCGCCTTCCTCGGCATACTTGGCGGCGGCGTCGATCTGGTCGTTGGTTACCGTGTCGGCCGAAGGCACCTTGAGTTTAAAGGCAGCCTGGGCACTTAAATCCTGTCCATCGCTCTTAACGGTGACCTGCGTCTTGGTGGTCGGGACGGTATAGATGGTGCCGTCGGCCGCGATGGGGGAGGCAGCGATGGAGAGCGTGTAATCGCCGGGCAGCAGTTTGATGCCGCGGCCGTGCTCGTCAACGTAGAGCGTTTCGCTCACAGAAGAGCCGTCGGAGTCCTGGCCACTCACCTGCACGGGGATCTTTGAGCCGGTGGAGCAGTCGAGTCCCGCGGCATGTACGCCAATTTGCACCGACATCATGGTATGGGCGTTTGCGGCAACTACGGCGGCCTGCTCTTGCTGGTATCCGTTCCAAGCCGCATAGCCCGCGCCGCCGGCGACGAGCGCGACAGCCACGACACCGGCGACCATCAGATTGCGGCGCTTGGGCGACATCTTACGATGACGAACCTCGGCTTCGTGTGCCGAGGGAGCGGACGGCAGGGGAATATCTCCCATGGCGATGGTCTCGTCGACGACTGGCGCAGAGCCCAAGCCGGGGAGCTCGCGGGTGAGCGATTCGTCGACGGGCAAGTCGCCAAGCAGGGAGGTCTCATCTCCCGCGTTGGGTTCCGGTTGGCCATTGCCCTCGTCATCGCCTTTTTCGACATCGGCTTCATCGCGAGCATCCTCGACGTCGTCGCCCGTATCCGGTATGCCATCGCCCGCCGCGTCCTGCATGTCGACGATTGTCTCGTCAAACGCAACTTCGTCCAGCGAAAACCGGTCTAGGCTCTCCAAGGCCTCGGCGCACGCCGCTGCATCTTGGGCCGCGTCCTCTTGGCCCCTCGTCTCATTTTCCATATATCCCCCAAGCTCAATATCGGGACAACAATGTACCCAAAATTAAGGTCACATAGAGCTGGCGTGCAGTCGGAAATTCGATTTTATCTGCGCGATACATTGTGAATATGTGCATGAATGCACGCGCGACAGCAAAAAGCCCCCGGAAAGCAAACGAATTGCTTTCCGGGGGCTGCGCATAACGCGAGATTACGGAGCCAAAGAGACGCGCCTACATCCAAATGCGGACGGCAGCGAGCGCGTTACTCGGCGTGTGCGTAATCCACCTTGGCGCGGCGAGCGGTAGCCTTCTCCCAATCGCTGGTGCCCTCAAAGACATCCTGCTTGTAGGGATTGCGGCCGAGCTTCTTGGCGCGGTAGGCGATGTAGATGATCGCGGCGATGTTGGCGACCAGTGCGGCGATCGAGACCGCAGTAGCGGCGCTGGGGTCGAGCGTGGAGTGGGTCACAAAGATGGACTCCTCCTGGAAGTACGGGAACACCTGGGCAAACATGCACCAAATGGCCAGCGTAAAGGCGCGGTTCTGGATCCAACCGCCCTTGTTCCAGATAAAGGCGGCGACGGTGGGCGCCAGCAGCAGCGCAAAGCCGCAGAACCAGGAGTGGGCGGGCAGGCAGTTGTAGGTGTAGCAGAAGTTCCAGATATCGTAGGCGATGATGTAGACCCAGGTCATGTCGGGCCACAGCATGTCGGTCTTGTCCTCGGAGGCGTAGACGCTCCACCAACCGGTCATGCAGAAGATGTTGATGATACCGGCGATGCCGTTGAACACGTTGTTCCAGCCGGCAAGCTGCGTAGCACCTTCGGAGGTGACCCAAGTGGACTGGCCCAGGACAAAGAAGTGATAGGCGCTCTCAAAGTCGGACACGACGGCGATCATGATGTTGATGGCGACGATCACAAACGGCCACGCGCGGAACCAGTGCGCCTTGCCGATCTTGCCCCACTGATACTTAATGGCGATGAAGCCCCAGCAACCGGCCAACGCCGCGTAGACCTTGGCGTAGTGGAACCAGCTGTTCTGGTACACATGGGTGGGGTTGGTGAGCGCCCACTCGGCGCCCTGCGAAACGCCGATGGCGATAGCGACGCAGTAGATGGTCATGGCCAGCGGAGCCACGCCAAAGATGATTGCCGCGCCCAGCTTGGTGCGGCGGCCGATCTCGTTGAGCACGATCAGGCCAATAAAGACCATGGCCCAGCCGGCCCAGTGGATAAGGGTATCGCTACCCCAAACATCGAACAGCATGCTGCTCTCCTTTCACACGCCCGCGGCCCCTCTTCTGATCGCGGGCAGTTTGGCCAAATGTCGTCAGTTCTGGGGCTTGCGCTCCGGATACTTGGCGGTATAGCCCTCGATGTGGAGTGTCGAGGCGATGATTTCCTTGACCGTCTCGTCGGGCACATCGGGGTGCGTGCGGATATACATCAACAACCCCATAATGAGGGTGTAGAACGTCTCGTAGACATGGTCGATGCGTAGCTCATGATGGGCGACAAAATCCACCACGGTGGTATCGCAGATATACTGCGCCACACGCTGGACCACGTTGTGCAAAAAGCCGCCGTAGAGCGCGCCGCTGCTCGAGGTGAGCGTGCTCGGCAACTCGTGGCCGCTCACGACCAGGCGCTTAAAGAGCGGAGCAACGGTGTCGAGTGCGCCTTCGATGTCGCCAACCGTGCGGCTGGCGTTCCACTGCTCGAGCTCGGCGATAAAGCCGTCGATTGCCTCGTCCATAACGGCGGTGACGGCGGCATCCATATCGGCAAAGTAGTGGTAGAACAGCGAACGCGTGCAGCCAGCCCGCTTGGTCACGGCCGATACCGAAAGATGGGACACACCAAGCTCGGCGCTCACGGCGCGCACAGCGGCGAGGATCTCGCGACGGCGCTCGTCGCCCGTCAGGCGTTTTGCCGCGCTATCGGATGCGGGGACGGCATCGACCACAGAGATATCTGCTGCGTTGTTGCCCATGTTTTGCCGCCTTTCATCCTCTTTTGCCTGACCGTTCGCCTAACAGTCTTGAATATTGTTGACGGTTCGTCAATACTATTTTTGACACAATGTCAACAATGGCGGGTGAACGGCATGGGGGCATGCCCGGCCTGCAAAAAAAGAGGGGTGCCGCGGCCTCGCCGGGCTGTGGCAAGAGAAGGGACAACCATGATTCTCAACGGACCGGGAATTAGCTACACCGAGCCCGACATCGGTTCGGAGTTCGTGCCGCCGCTGCCGGAGCATCCGCGCGAGGCCATCGTCAAGCTGTGCGAGCACTGCACCAACCGCCTGCTGCATCGCGACGAGCTGCTGGGCTACGAGTACTGGTCGTTTGCCGAGGCCGCAACCGACGAGCAGGCCGAAGTGCTCTGCAAGATGAAGATGCGCCGTCCCTATACGCTGCCCGAGATGGTCAAGCTCACCGGCATGCCCGAAGCCGATATCGAGAAGATTCTCGACGACATGAGCTACACGGGTCTGCTCGAGTACAACTGGGAGAACCCCGAGCGCGCCAAGCAGTGGGTGCTGCCCATGCTGGTGCCGGGTTCTGCCGAGTTCCTCAACATGCGCGTGAGCCAGCTCGAGGAACACCCGGTCTACGCCAAGTTCTTTGAACAGGCATCCAAAGGCCCGCTGTCCAAGGCCACGCCGATGGTGCCGCCTGGCGGTGCCGGCATCGGCATGCATGTCATTCCGGTCGAGAAGGCCATCGATGCCGCGAGCACCTCGGTGCCGATCGAGCATATCGAGCATTGGCTCGACAAATACGAGGGTAAGTATGCCGCCAGCACTTGCAGCTGCCGCGCGAGCCGTCGCGTGATGGGAGAGGGCTGCGCCGACGACCCGGCCGATTGGTGCATCGCCGTGGGCGATATGGCCGACTACGTGGTCGAGACCGACCGCGGCCATTATGTGACGCGCGAGGAGGTCTACGACATCCTGCGCCAGGCCGAGGACAACGGCTTTGTGCACCAGATCACCAACATCGACGGTGAGAACAAAATCTTCGCCATCTGCAACTGCAACGTCAACGTGTGCTACGCCCTGCGCACCTCGCAGCTGTTCAACACACCCAACCTGTCGCGCTCGGCCTATGTCGCCAAGGTCGAGAAGGACAAGTGCGTGGCCTGCGGTCGCTGCGTTGAGGTGTGCCCGGCTGGTGCAGCCAAGCTCGGCCAGAAGCTCTGCAGCAAAAAGGCCGGCGGACAGGTGCCCGAGTATCCGCGCCAGGAGCTGCCCGATGCCACCAAGTGGGACCACACCAAGTGGTCGCCCAACTACCGCAACGACAACCGCATCGAGACGCATGAGTCCGGCACCGCTCCCTGCAAGACGGCCTGCCCCGCGCACGTTGCCGTTCAGGGCTATTTGAAGCTCGCGGCGCAGGGTCGCTATGACGAGGCGCTCGCGCTCATCAAGCGCGAGAACCCGCTGCCCGCTATCTGCGGCCGTGTGTGCAACCGCCGCTGCGAGGATGCCTGCACCCGCGGTCGCGTGGACGAGGCCGTGGCTATCGACGAGGTCAAGAAGTTTATCGCCCAGCGCGATCTGGATGCCGCGACTCGCTATGTCCCGCCTGTGGTGACCCCGACGCGTGCCGGCGGCTTCGACCAGAAGATCGCCATCATCGGTGCCGGTCCGGCCGGCCTGTCCTGCGCTTTCTACCTGGCCGAGAAGGGCTACAAGCCTGTCGTGTTCGAGAAAAACGAGCGCCCGGGCGGCATGCTCACCTACGGCATTCCCAGCTTTAAGCTGCAGAAGGATGTTATCGAGGCCGAGGTCGAGGTCATTCGCCTGATGGGTGCCGAGCTCCGCTATGGCGTGGAAGTCGGTCGCGACGTGACGCTCGACGAGCTTCGCGCGCAGGGCTTTAAGGCCTTTTACGTGGCCATTGGCTGCCAGGGTGGCCGCCTTGCCGGTATTCCGGGCGAGGATGCCGAGGACGTGACCGTGGCCGTCGACTTTTTGCGCGAGGTCAACAGCGGCAAGATCGACGCGCTGCCCGGGCGCACCATCGTGGTGGGCGGCGGCAACGTGGCCATCGACGTCGCGCGCAACGCCTGCCGTCTGGGTTCCGAGCACGTTGAGATGTTCTGCCTGGAGAGCGAGGCCCAGATGCCTGCCAGCGAGGAGGAGCGTCGCGAGGCCATCGAGGACGGCGCGCACATTAGCTGCGGCTGGGGCCCCAAGGAGATTCACCTGGACGAGGCCGGTCGTGTGTGCGGTATCACCTTCAAGCGCTGCACGCGCGTCTACGATGACGAGGGCCGTTTTGCGCCCGAGTATGACGAGAACGACTTGCGCCGTGTCGATGCCGACCGTGTCGTCATGTCGATTGGCCAGTCCATTGTGTGGGGCGACCTGCTGGCTGGCTCCAAGGTGGAGCTCGGCCGCGGCCAGGGTGCCCTTGCCGATCCGCAGACGTACCAGACCGCCGAGCCCGACATCTTTGTGGGCGGCGACGTCTACACCGGTCCCAGCTTTGCTATCGACGCCATCGCCGCCGGTCACGAGGCCGCCGTGTCCATCCATCGCTTTGTGCAGCCGGGCTCCACGCTCACCATCGGCCGCAACCAGCGCCGCTACACCGCGCTTGACCGCGACGATGTTGTGATTGAGAGCTATGACAACGCGAGCCGCGAGGTGGCACGTGTCGACCGCGAGCGCGAGAAGGCTGCGCCCTTTAGCGAGTACGTCGAGACCTTTACCGAGGAGCAGGTGCGCGCCGAGACCGCTCGCTGCCTGGGCTGCGGTGCCTCGATCGTCGACCCCAACAAGTGCATCGGCTGCGGCCTGTGCACCACCAAGTGCGCGTTTGACGCCATCCATCTGGATCGCGACCGCCCCGAGTGCTCCACGATGGTCAAATACGAGCAAAAGCTCCCAAGCCTGGGCAAGTACGCGCTCAAGCGCGCGATCAAGATTAAATTCGGTCGCAAGTAAGTGGCCATAACGGGAACGGCGGAAGGAATATAAAGTGCACGAGCTCGGGATTGTCTATCACATCATTCGCGATGTCGAGAATGTGGCGCGCGCCAATGGCGTGAGTCGCGTTTCGAGCGTGACGCTGCTCCTGGGCGAGGTCTCGGGCGTCGTTCCCGATCTGCTGCTTGATGCTTGGCGCTGGGCGGCAGATAAAAAGCCTATCACGCAGGGCGCGGAGCTTATTGTGGAGCCTGTCGAGGCCGTGACGCATTGCGAGGCGTGCGGCTGCGACTACGCGACGGTCGAGCACGGCAAGACCTGCCCCCATTGCGGTAGCGGCGAGACCTATCTGCTGCAGGGCCAGGAGGTCATGATCAAGCAGATCGAGACCCCCGACGAGGACCCGACAGACGCTGCCCCCGACGGCCTATCCGATGCCCCCGATGCCGTCGACGCCGCCAACCCCCTCCACATCGCCTAACTTAGTCGTTGGGGACGTTCTTAAACGACTAGTCATTAAAGAACGTCCCTAACGACTACTTTGCTAGAGCATATTTCTTACCATTAGTCAAGCACCATCTGTTTAAACGAAATAGCCTCAACGCGAGCACATTTGTGTCTGTTTAAAACCGGCAATAATGAACAGCGTGCTCAATTCGGTCATGTAAATAGATCAGCTATCAATCCTCAGCAGCAAATCAGCCAAAATACTGGAATGTAATCAGCTTGTAACAAAACAAGACGTTTAAACAAATAATGCTACCTTTTGCAGTTTTTCAGACAATTCTGCTGTATTTGCAGCTATACTCCATAACTGTCGTGTAGGAAATACGTAGACAAAAAGGAGGTTATGTGATGGTAAGTATTGTTCTTGCTAGCCATGGTGACTTGGCGGCTGGAATCAAGCAGACGGGCTCGATGGTCTTTGGCGATCAGCCGTCTGTTGCCGTGGTCTCGCTCGAGCCGAGCATGGGCCCCGACGACTTCCGTGCCAAGGTCGAGGAAGCAATCGCTTCCTTCGAGGACCAGGAGCAGGTGCTCTTCCTCGTTGATCTGTGGGGCGGCACGCCGTTCAACCAGATCAGCGGGCTCATCGAGGGCCACGATTCCTGGGCTATCGTCACCGGTGTCAACCTGCCTATGCTCATCGAGGCATATTCGCAGCGCTTTGACGCAAAGAACACTGCACATGCGATCGCAAAACATCTCGTGACTGAGGCTAAGGCCGGCGTGCGCGTCAAGCCCGAGTCTCTGGAGCCCGAGGAGAAGAAGCCGGCTGCGGCCGCCGCTGCTCCTGCGGGTGCCATTCCTCCGGGAACGGTGATCGGCGACGGGCACATTAAGATCGCCCACGTCCGTATCGACACGCGTCTGCTGCATGGTCAGGTGGCCACCACGTGGACCAAGCAGATCAACCCCAACCGCATCATCGTGGTCTCCGACGGCGTTGCTCACGACGAGCTCCGCAAGACCATGATCGAGCAGGCTGCCCCTCCGGGAGTCCACGCCAACGTCGTGCCCATCAAGAAGATGGCCGAGGTCGTCAAGGACACGCGCTTTGGCGACACCAAGGCGATGCTGCTGTTCGAGAACCCGCAGGATCTGCTCAGGGCCATCGAGGCCGGCGTCGACATCAAGGAAGCCAACATCGGTTCCATGGCCCACTCCAAGGGCAAGGTCGTCGTCACTAACGCTGTCGCTATGGGCGATGACGACGTCAAGACCATCGAGGCTCTCAAGGCCAAGGGCGTCAAGTTCGAGGTCCGCAAGGTTCCTTCGGATTCCTCCGAGGATCTCGACGCCATGTTGAAGAAAGCTAAGGCCGAACTGGCCGCTCAAGCATAGTAAAGGAGGGTCCGATACATGTCTGCAATCACTATTCTGCTTGTTGCGATTGTCGCGTTGCTTGCCGGTATGGAAGGCATTCTGGATGAGTTCCAGTTCCATCAGCCGCTCGTGGCATGCACGCTTATCGGTCTCGTAACCGGTCACCTTCAGGAGGGCATCCTCCTGGGCGGTTCGCTCCAGATGATGGCCCTTGGCTGGGCTAACGTCGGTGCCGCCGTCGCGCCTGACGCCGCTCTGGCCTCGGTCGCTTCTTCGATCATCATGGTGCTCGCCCTCAACGGTGGCGCCACCGATTCGGCCAAGGCCGTTACCGCCGCTATCGCCGTCGCCGTCCCGCTGTCGGTCGCTGGTCTGTTCCTGACCATGATCTGCCGTACCCTGGCTACCGCTATGGTTCACGGCATGGACGCCTGCGCCGAGAAGGGCGACTTCGCCGGCATCGAGCGTTGGCAGTACGCCGGCATCCTCATGCAGGGTGTTCGTATCGCCATCCCGGCAGTACTTCTGTGCATCATCCCGGCCGAGGCTGTTACCAACGCGCTTAACGCTATGCCCGATTGGCTGTCCGGCGGCATGGCTGTCGGCGGCGGCATGGTCGCTTCCGTCGGTTACGCCATGGTCATCAACATGATGGCCACCAAGGAGACCTGGCCGTTCTTCATCCTCGGCTTTGTCCTTGCTGCCATCCCTCAGCTCACGCTGATCGCCCTTGGCCTCATCGGCATCTCCCTTGCCCTCATCTACCTTGGCCTTAAGGATCTGGCCAAGCAGGGTGGCGGCATGGGCGGTGGCTCCGGTGACCCGCTCGGCGACATTCTGAACGATTACGAGTAGGAGGGGAGTGATACATATGGCAGAGAACAAGATTCAGCTCACCAAGGCTGACCGTAAGAAGGTTTGCTTCCGTCATCAGTTCCTTCAGGGCTCGTGGAACTACGAGCGTATGCAGAACGGCGGCTGGTGCTTCGCAATGATCCCTGCGATCAAGAAGCTCTACACCAGCAAGGATGACCAGATTGCCGCTCTTAAGCGCCACCTGGAGTTCTATAACACCCACCCCTATGTTTCCGCCCCCGTCATTGGCGTTACCCTCGCCCTCGAGGAGGAGCGCGCCAACGGTGCTCCGATTGACGACGTCGCCATTCAGGGCGTCAAGGTCGGTATGATGGGCCCGCTCGCCGGCGTCGGCGACCCCGCCTTCTGGTTCACCCTTCGCCCGATTCTGGGCGCACTGGGCGCTTCCCTGGCCCTGTCCGGCAGCATCGCCGGTCCGCTGCTGTTCTTCTTCGCGTGGAACATCATCCGTTACGCCTTCCTGTGGTACACGCAGGAGTTTGGCTACAAGGTCGGCTCCTCCATCGCCAAGGACCTCTCCGGCGGTCTGATGGGCAAGGTCACCGAGGGTGCTTCCATCCTGGGTATGTTCATCATCGGCGCCCTGGTCGAGCGCTGGGTGTCCATCTCCTTCACCCCGGTCGTCTCCAAGGTCACGCAGTCCGCTGGCGCCTATATCGACTGGGCCAACCTGCCCGCCGGTTCTGAGGGCATCAAGCAGGCATTGACGATGTACAGCTCTGTCGGTGCCAACGCACTCGACCCGGTGAAGGTCACCACGCTTCAGGCCAACCTCGATCAGCTCATCCCCGGCCTTGCCGCCGTGTGCCTGACCCTTCTGGTCTGCAAGCTCCTCAAGAAGAAGGTCAGCCCGATCGTCATCATCCTGGCTCTCTTCGCCGTCGGCATCATCGGTCGCGTCTGCGGCTTCATGTAAGCACGCTTCGGCTTAAGACCGAGAGTTGCTAGGCAAGGGCTTTTGAGCCATTGAAACGGACCGCACCCGGTGGGTACACTGGATGCGGTCCGATTGTTTTTATTGGAGGGCGAGGCGCGTATGGCGCAATCTCAGAACAGCACGGTCGATTTGGCAACGCCGGCAACCTGCCTGATGGGGCTTACCAGTCACGGTAACGTGATGGTGGGCAATAAGGCGTTTGAGTACTATAACGAGCGCAATCCCGAGGATTATATCCAAATCCCGTGGGACGAGGTCGACTATATTGCCGCCGAGGTTTTGCGCGGCACCAAGAAGATTACGCGTTTTGCCATCTTTACCAAAGAGAATGGCCACTTTACGTTTTCGACGCGCAATGACAAGGAAACGCTTCGCGCGGTGCGTAAGTACATTGACGAGGACAAGCTCGTTCGTTCGCCCGACTTTATCGATGTGACGGCCAAGGGCGCCAAGAGCATCCCCTCCGTCATCAAGAACCTTTTCCACAAAGGCAACTAGCCATTAAAGAGCGCCCCCCTAAAGTGGGACGCGGTTTCCCATGAGGCTCGATCGGGAAAGTGCATCCCGGTTCGAGTGCCGATTGCGGGATGTAGTTTCCGGAACGGGCCCGTTTGGGAAACCGTGTCCCGTTTCGAGTCGAAATTCTGGGACACAGTTTCCCAGCGAGGTCCCATGGGGAAAGTCTGACCCAGAATTTGCCTGGATAGTGGGACGCACTTTCCGGAGGGCTGTTCCACCGCAACTTCGAAGAGTGGCTACACGCTGCATCACAACGTGTAAATCTGCTACACTAGTACAACATGCCTCCGTAGCTCAGGGGATAGAGCACCGCTCTCCTAAAGCGGGTGTCGACGGTTCGAATCCGCCCGGGGGCACCAGAAGATTATAACGGCGTCGCGAGAGCGGCGCCGTTTCTGGTTTGTGGGAGCTGCCGACGGATTAGGACCGTCGACACCCGCGTCACCAATTTCCCCGCGGGGGGGAGTTTTCGAATCAGCCCGGGGACACCAGAGATTGATCGAGCCCGGTACACCGTCACGGTACCGGGCTCTTCTGGTTCATGTCATGTCAAAAACGAAGCGCCCGCTTGCTGGGGGAGCAAGCGGGCGCCTGTGAGCGAATATGTTTGCGGCGGGAGCCGTAATGGGCGGTGGGGCGGCGACTAGTTGGTCGTACCGGAATCGTCGCCCGTGCTCGTGCCCGAGCCAGAGCCCGAACCCGAGCCAGAAATCGAAACCGTCAGCGTAATCGTGCTGTCGGTGGACTGCTTGCCGGTGGGGGAGACGCCCGTAACGGTGGCATCCTCGTTGCCGCTCACGGGGTTGCCGTTCTGGTCGCAGAACGCGATGTTGTAGAACCCGGCGTTGTTGAGCGCGGTGACGGCGGCGGAGATGCTCTTGCCGTACAGGTTACCCGGAACGCTGGCCTTGCCGGACTTCTTGGCAATGACGACGGTAATCGTGGCGCCGGGCTTCTGCTTACCGCTGGGGTTCCAGCTGATCACGGTGCCCTCGGTAACCGAGTCGTTCTCCTGGTAGCTCACGTCGACGCCAAAGCCTGCCATATCGAGGGCGTTGCGCGCCTGGGCCTCGGTCATGTCGGTTAGGTCGGGGACGGACGTGGTATCCGGGCCGCTCGAGACCTTGTACGAGATGGTCGTGCCCTTCGCGACTTCCTTACCGGCTTCGGTGCCCTGCTCAAAGACCTGGCCCTCATCGGCCTCGTTGGCCTCCTCGGAGGCGTTGCCCTTCAGGCCAACGCTTGCCAGCGCGGCTTCTGCCTGGTCCTTGGTCAGGCCGACCAGCCGGGGAACCTCGACCTTCTCGGAGGGCTTGGGGCCCTTGGAGATTACCAGGTTCACCTTAGTGCCCTTGGCCTTCTTGGTGTTGCCGTTGGGCGTCTGCTCGGCGATCTTGCCCTCGTCGACATCGTCGTTGTAGCTTTGGTCGATGGTGCCGACCTCGAGGCCGGCTTCCTTGATCAGCTCGACGGCAGTCTGCTGGTCCTTGCCTAGCACATCGGGCACGGTGACCTGCTCGCCGCCAAAGAGTCCTGTGGCAAAGGCCACCACGATACCGATGACGGCAACGGCTGCCACCACGGCGGCGATGATCTTGTTTTTGTTGGATTTGGGCTTTTCGACCTCGTAGGAGCCGGTGGAGCCCGAAACCGAGCTACGGGCGGTATTCTGGCCGCTCACGCCCGAGACGGGACGCACCATGGTGCGCGTCTGATCGGAAAGCTCGCGAGTCTTGGTGGCGCCCAGCTCACCGGGGGCACCGATGATGCGCGTGGGCTCCGAGATGTTGACGGCACGGCCCGACAGGTAGCTGTTGAGCACCTGACGCAGCTCGTCGGCGGTCTGGAAGCGGTTTGCCGGGTCCTTCTCCATGCACTTGAGGATGATGCGCTCAAGGTCGGCGTCGACACCGGAGTTGATCTGGCTCGGCGGAATAGGCAGCTCGTTGACCTGCTTGAGTGCGACCGAGATAGCGTCGTCACCGTCAAAGGGAACGCGGCCGGTGGCGCACTCGTACATCACGACGCCCAGCGAGTAGATATCCGAGGTGGGGCCGAGGTCCTGACCACGGGTCTGCTCGGGGCTGACGTAGTGGGCGGTTCCCAGCACGTTGTTGTCTTGCGTGAGGTGGCTGTTCTTGGCGCGCGCGATGCCAAAGTCCATCACCTTGATGTTGCCGTCGGGCAGCACCATGATGTTCTGCGGCTTGATGTCGCGGTGGATGATCTCGTGCTTGTGGGCGACCGAAAGCGCGGAGCTGATCTGCGAGCCGATCTGGGCGACCTTCTTGGGGTCGAGGGCGCCGTGGCTCTTGATGCCGCTCTTAAGGTCGGTGCCGCGCAGGTACTCCATGACGATGTAATAGGTGTCGCCGTCCTTGCCCCAATCGTAGACGCCCACGATATAGGGGGAGGAGAGACCGGCTGCTGCCTGGGCCTCCTGCTTAAAGCGTGCGGCGAAGGTTGCGTCGCCAGCATACTGCGGCAGCATGATCTTGACGGCTACCGTGCGGTCGAGGACCTGGTCCTGCGCACGGAAGACGGTCGCCATGCCGCCTGTCCCCACCTTATCCTTGAGGAGGTATCTTCCCCCGAGGACCCTCTGTTCCATTCCTGCTCCTAACATAACTATTCGCTCAACGATGTGTGTAGTACCTACGATGTGGCCGCTGGGGCCGTGTGGCGCGTTGCCGTTAACTCTTCGGCCGCGGCGCGCCTCGGGTGACCGATTCGATCATGGGCATCACGCTCCCTGTGCGGCGAGCGCTGCGGTCAGGACGATGCCGGCAATCTTGGCCGCCTTGACGTCGTGTTTGTCGTAATCCTCCAAGGCCACCGAGATGGCGACCGTGGGTGAATCGTAAGGTGCAAAGCCAACGAACATCGAGTTGACGTTGGTGCCGCCGGTCTCGGCCGAGCCGGTCTTGCCGGCGACCTTGACGCCGGGGACCTGGGCATCGGTGCCGGTACCGGACTGGACGACGGCGAGCATGGCCTGCTTGACCTGGTCGGCCGTGGCGGAGCTGACGGCCTGACCCAGCGAGCGGGACTGCGTGGTCTTGACCACAGTTCCGTCCGGGGCGAGTACCTGGGCTACAAAGTACGGGTCCATGACCACGCCACTGTTAGCGATGGCGGCGGCAATCACGGCGTTTTGCATGACGGTGGTCTGCGGGCCGGGCGTGTGGTCCATGCCGACAGGCTGGCCGGCGCCGGCCCAGGCGGTCTCCCACTCGGTCATGAGCGACGGGTCTGCCATGATGGAGGCCGCGGAGGTCAGGTCCTGGCCGAGCTTTTGGCCGTAGCCAAAGGCGTTGGCAAACTGCACGAGCGTGTTTGCGCCAACTTCGTTTGCCACCTGGCCAAAGACGACGTTGGAGGACACGGCAAAGGCCTGCTGCAGGCTGATGGTGCCGTAGCTCTCGTCGGCATAGTTGGTGACCGGTGCGTTGCCGATGTCCATGGAGCCGGGCGCCTGGTAGGTGCTGGTAAGGCTGGCGGTACCGGTCTCGAGTGCCGCGGAAAGCGTAACGACCTTAAACGTTGAGCCCGGCGTGTACAGCGCGTCCATGGCGCGATTGTACATGGAGCCGTCCTCGCCGCCGCCCGTCTGCAGCAGGGCATCGATGTTGGTGTTGTCGTAGGTGGGCGAGCTGGCACATGCGAGAACCGCGCCGGTACGCGGGTCGATGACCACTACAGCGCCCTTAAAGCCCTTGAGCGCCTGCTCAGCAGCCGTCTGGATGCGCGAGTCGATGGTGAGCTTGGCGGTGTTGCCCGGCTGGGTCTGGCCCGCGAGTGACGCGATGGCGTTGTTCCAGCTGGAGTAGTCCTTAGAACCGGTGAGCGTGTCGTTCATGACGCTCTCGATGGCGGTGGTGCCATACTGCTGGCTCACGTAGCCAACCACGTGCGCTGCCAGGTTACCGTTGGGGTAGGAGCGTACGTAGGTGCCGTCCTCCTGCTGCAGCGACTCGGCCAGCGTCACGCCGTCGGACGTGATGATGGAACCGCGCTGGATGTACTTGGAGCGGGCGATGGTGTGGTTGTTGGTCGGCATGTCCTGATAGTCCTTGGCCTTGATGACCTGGACATAGGTGAGGTTGCCGATAAGGATGGCGAACAGCGCCGTAAAGGCGAGTACCGCGCGGGTTAGACGGTTGGCGAGCGCAACGCGGCCGAGCACACCGGATTCAGGCGTGTCGAGCAGGCGACGGCGCATGCGCGAGCCGACGGAATGGCTGCCGCTGCCGTAGGAAGACGAGGTGGCAAAGCGCGTGCCCGTCGGGGCGGCGGCAGATGCGACCTGATCATCGGTGATGGCAGCCATGGTGCCGGTGCCGGTAAGCTCGGCCTCGCGTCCGGTCGCCTCGTCACCGGCGCGCAGCAGGAGCGCGACGATGATAAAGCTCGCCAGCAGCGAGGAACCGCCCTGGCTCATAAAGGGCAGGGTGACGCCGGTCAGCGGGATCAGGCGGGTTACGCCGCCAACGATCAAGAAGGCCTGGAAGCTGATGGCGGCCGTAAGGCCCGTGGCGCTAAAGGCGGCGAGGTCGGATTTAGCGCGGGCAGCTGTGGTCAGGCCGCGAACGGCAAAGAGCATAAACAGGATGAGCACGGCGCCGCCGCCCAAAAGGCCCATCTCCTCGCCGATAGCCGAGAAGATAAAGTCGGACTCGACGACAGGGATGTTGTTGGCCATGCCGTTGCCGATGCCAACACCGACCAGGCCGCCATCGGCAAGCGAGAAGAGCGACTGGACGATCTGGTAGCCCTGGCCCTGGGCGTCCTTAAACGGATCGACCCAAACCTGGAAACGCACCTGAACGTGCGATAGGAACTTGTAGGCGCCCACGGCTCCGACAGCTAAGAGCGCAAGGCCGATAACGACATACGAGAATCGTCCCGTGGCAACGTAGAGCATCAGCAAGAAGATGGTGTAGAACAGCACGGCCGAACCCAGATCGCGTTCGAAGACGACGACGAGCAGGCACACACCCCACACGGCAAACAGCGGCAGCAGCAGTCGCAGGCGAGGGATCTTAAGACCTAAGATCTTGCGGTTGGAGATGGAGAGCAGCTCGCGGTTCTCGGCCAGGTACCCGGCCAGGAACAGCACGATAAAGACCTTGGCGAACTCGCCAGGCTGGATGGTAAAGCCCGCGATGCGAATCCACAGCTTGGAGCCCGAGATCGTGGTGCCGATAAAGATGGGCAGCATCAGCAGGATGATGCCGATAATGCCAAAGGTGTACTTGTAGCGCATGACCACGTCGAGGTTTTTGACCAGTGCGAGCGTTCCCACCATCAGGGCCACCGAGACAAACAGGATGATGAGCTGTGAGATGGCGAGAGCGGGGGCGAGACGCGTCACGAACGTGATGCCGATGCCCGAAAGCACAAAGACAATGGGCAGGATGGCGGGGTCGGCACCGGGCGCCAAGATGCGCACGGCAATGTGGGCCGCGGCAAAGGCGGCAAAGAGGCCGATCGGTACGGCGAGCGTCTCAAAGGAGATGGCAGCGCCCGCGGTGAGGACGTACATCGCATACAGCAGGATGACGGGGAACGCCGAGGCGATGAGCAAGAGCAGCTCGGTGTTGCGGCGACTCATAAGCGGCACTCCCTTTCTAGTTCTTTTCGGAGGCTTCGGCCTCGGCGGACTGTTCGGCGGTTTTCTCGGAATCTGATTCGGAGGTCGATCCCTGGCCGGTGTTGTCGCGAATCGTTTGCGCGTCGATCACCTGGCGGGTCTGCTCCTCGTCGATCTGGTGGCGGTACTTGGATATCGTGTCCTGCGCATCGTCGACACTTGTTTGCGGAATGCCCGCCTTGAGGCGGTTTTGCGTGTCTTCGGGCAGGTCGGACAGCTTGATACTGGTTTCGCTTTCGAGCCAGTGGAGCTTGAGTCCGAGCGGCTTGCCGGGCAGGCCGCGCCAGACGGCGACATTGCCCTGGTAGGTACCCAGGTAGTACGAGCCGGTGACACCCGTGTAGGCCCAGATGGCAGCCGCCAGCACCAAGACGAGACCTAAGACGACGCCGATGGTGACGTTGCGGCGACGCACGCGCTGCGCCTCGCGCATAACGCCATCGTCAACCAGGTCAACGACTACTACGGTCACGTTGTCGTGGCCGCCGGCGGCAAGCGCCGCGTCCACTAGGTTGTCGACGCAGATTTGCGCGGTTGAGGACTGCGTGGCGATGTTCTCGATATCGCTATCGGGAATCATGCTCGAAAGGCCGTCGGAGCACAGGATCAGGCGGTCGCCTTCCTCGATATGCAGAGTGAAGTGGTCGGCATACATGGCGGGGTCCGAGCCCAGCGCACGGGTGATGACCGAGCGGTTGGGGTGGACGCGAGCCTCGTCTGCCGTAATCTCGCCGGCGTCCACGAGCTCCTCCACGTAGGAGTGGTCGCGGGTCACGCGGATGAGCGTGCCCTCGTGGAGCAGGTAGGCGCGAGAGTCACCCACGTGGGCGATGGCGAGCGTGTCGTTTTCGATATAGGCGCAAGTGGCTGTGCAGCCCATGCCGGGCTTGCCCAGGCCATTCAAGGCGGCCTCGATTACGGCGGCGTTGGCTGCCTCGACGGCTGCGGCCAGGCGTGCTGCGTCGGCGGACTGCGGGGCCGTCTTGGCAATAGTCTCGACGGCGATGGAAGAGGCTACCTCGCCGGCGGCGTGACCGCCCATGCCGTCGCATACGCAAAAGAGCGGCGACTGCACCAGGTAGGAATCCTCATTGTGCGGGCGCACACAGCCAACGTCAGAGCGGGCGCCCCACATGAGTTGCGTGGTGGTGCCGGCATCATAGGTCGAGTCGGTCTCGATGCGCTCCTCGGTCAGGGGCTCAAAGCTCATGGTCGAGCCGGGGTCTTTGAGCTTGGCCTCAACGGCGGCAACGTCGATCTCGGCTGTGTCACCGGGAGAGACGGTGTCGGTTTCGGCGTTTGATTCGGAATCGCCGGTGTCCGGGGAGCCGGGCTCTTCGGACGCGCAGGCGGTCGACTCGTCGTCTTGCGGGCTGACGTCTATAGGCTCGGGCGCCGGCGTAGACGCGGGCGCAACCTCGGATGCCGGGGCTATGGGAAACGCCGGCGCGGCGGGTTCGGGTGCCGCAAACACCGCAGCGCTCTCGTTGATTGCCGCGGCGACGGGCTCTGCAAAGTGAGCCGGCGCCGGGGTTGCTTCGGGCGCTGTGGGCTGTTCCGCAGCATGTGCGCCGATGGGCGCCGCTACGGCATCCTCTTCGCCCTCGTTATCGGCGAGATCCGAAATATCATACGTTACATGCGAAAGAGGCAGGGAGAACACGGTGTCCTCGGGCTCCACGGGTGTGGAGTCCGCCGGAGCGGCGTGGGCCGGTGCAGCTACGGCGGCAGCCGGTGCCTCGGTCATGGTTGCGGACTTGTTCTCCTCGTCGATCATCGACGGTTCACCTTCATGACCACGTCGCCAATCTGGACTTCGTCGCCCTCGCGCAGCGTTGCGGGCTCCACAAGCTGGCGGCCGTTGACGAGCGTGCCGTTAAGCGAGTTGAGGTCCTCGATGATGAGCGCCGGGCCCTGCAGCGAAAAGCGCGCATGCGAGGCCGAGACGAACGGTTCGTTGATGCAGATGTCCGAAGATGGCGAGCGACCGACGATGACGGGGCCGAGCATGTCTACGTGGATGCCGCGGATACCGCGCGGGCCCTTGTCCACATCGATCGTCCAGATAGCCGAGTCGCGACGCTGCCCGCGCACAAGTCCCACGCCGGTCTTCATGACGGCGAACAGGAAGATATAGAGCAGGGCGACCAGGACGATGCGGCCTGCAAAAAGGACGATATCGATGTTCATAAGAGACTATCCCCTAAATTCAAAGGTGCTCAGGCCAAACGTCAGCAGATCGCCGTTGCGCAGCGGGCAGCGCGTAATGCGGCGGTTGTTGACGAGCGTGCCGTTGGTGGAATTGAGGTCCTCGATCGACCAATCCGAGCCCGTAAAGGTGAGCTGGGCGTGGCGGCGCGACACGTTGGGGTCGCGCAGGGCAATATCGGAAACTGAGCGCTCGCGACCGATAGTCACCTGTGCGGAGGTGATGCTATGGCTCTCGCCGCTCACGACGTCGACGAGCTGGGCGAGCGGGCGCTGTGGGGCGCGAGTGCTCGCCATGTTGGAGGCGATGCCGGCTGCGGCGCCTAGGCCCACGGCGGCACCGGTCGCGGCGGCTCCGCCCATGCCGGCAAGCGCGTCGCGCGAGACGGTCTGCGGCACCGGGATAGGAGCGGCGGGGTCGGGGACGCTAGGCGCGAAGGGATCTGCTACGGCAAGCGGGTCAGGAGCGGCGGCGCGAGGCGTCGGCTGCTGCTGGGGCATGGCGGCGGGGCGCTGCGGCTGCGGGGCAGCAAACTGCTGCTGGCCGGCGCGCGGGGCGCTGGCGGCACGGCTTGCCGCGGAGTTGTTTTGGCCCAGACCGTTTTGATAGGCGCGCTCTTCTTCGTACAGGCGGCCGAGCGTGGGGGCATCGACGTTCTCGGCAAAGACCGAGAACTTGCCGGCGCGCAGCTGCGGATCGATCATAAAGCGCACGAGGGGCTCGCCGACAAAGACATAACGGCGCTTTTCGGCCTGCGCCTTCACAAACTCGCGGACCTCGCGCGAAAGCTCGGGGTAGAACGGGGCGAGCATGGGATCGTCGTCGGCGGCGATCAGGATGGTATAGAGTGCCGGCGCCGTGTTGACGCCGTTGATCACCAGAGTCTGATCCTCCATGTCGCGAGCGGCCTGCTTGGCAAGCTTCTTAAAGGAGAACGGGGCACGGGTGGCACCGAAGATGCCGGCCACGTGGTCCTCGAAGATGTTCAGGAAGTTCACGAAAGATCACTCTCCGTATAGGTTCTTTGGTATCCGAGCAAATATAGGCATATCCCAACGATTATAGAGGATAGGGTTCCCGCAACCGCCGCCTTGGCGACGACCGCGGCTGCAAGGCTGGCAATTTCCATATGGTGTGCAAGACAGGACGCCGCTGCGCAGCCGATGCCGGCGACAGCGATGGCGGCGATTACGGCAAGGTTTGAGCCCTGATCGGCACGCTTGGCATGGGCGTTGAGCAGCGCAGATGACGCCGCGGCAGTTGCCGCTACCAGCACAAAGGCAGCCCAAAGGAGTGGGTCTCCCAGCGCTGCGGCAACGTTACCGAGCCCCAGCACGCCTCCGGCTGAAAGCGCGACCGTGGCCAGACGGGCAAAAAGTGCGCCCATGCCCGTTGCCGCGGCGGCGCTTGCCGGGCCGAGCCAAAATGACGCGACGCCGGCGGTGACCCCAGCTGCCAGGAAGGTATTGCCGGTCAGACAGCCAAGCGCGAGTGCACAGGTGAGTGCGGCGCTCGCGGCAGCCTCGGTGCGACCCCAGGCGATCCACCAACCGGACATGGCGGCGGCAAAGATCACCGCGACGGGCAACATCGACAGGACGCCCTGTGCCTGCATGGTGGCGTTTGCCATGAGCACCAAAAAGCCCACAGCCGAGATGGCCGAGCCAATCTGGGGGGCCAGGCCGGCCGCCGCTCCGATCGCGATAGCCGCAATGACCAGGCCGGGAAGCGCCGCGACGCCGGCCGTCTGCATCAGCAAAAAGCTAAAGGCGCCGCACGTTAGCGCCGAGATAGCGTGCATGGCGTAGTCGCGCGCATGGCTCCAGCGCGTGCCTGCCCAGCCGAGTGCGGGGTCGACTTCGATGGTGTCGTCCTCGTAGTGCGACGGCTCGATATCGTCGAGCTCCTGCTCGTCATCCGAAAGTTCGCCAACCATTTGCTCCAGGCTGCGACGGCCTTCGCGCACGCTGCCCAGACCGGCAAGGAGCTGGTCGCAAAATGCCTCGATGCTGTTGGGGCGGTCCTGCGGCATGGGGGAGAGCGCGCTCATGAGCGCGGCCTCGGCTCCCGGGGGAAAGTGTGGTATCAGCTCGCTGGGATAGGTGGCGCCGCCGATGATGCGGCCGAGCGAGTCGGCGGGCGTGGCCGCCATAAAAGGAGCGCTGCCGCACAAGCCCTCATAGATAACGCAGGCAAGGGCAAAGACATCGGCGCGTTCGTCGACCGTGCCGGTCTCGATATCGAGCTGCTCGGGCGGCATGTAGCCGATGGTGCCGCCGCGCGAGCCGCCAAAGCCACCGGCGGACGACAGTCGCGCCATGCCAAAGTCGGTGAGCTTTACATTGCCCGAGTGGTCGATGAGCACGTTGGCGGGCTTAATGTCCAGGTGGAGTACGCCATTGCTATGGGCGAAGGTGAGCGCCTGGCCCAGGGCATCGGCAATGGCCGCGGCCTCGTCAAAGGTGAGCGAGTGGCCGTCCACGCGATGCAAAAACTCGGCCAGCGACATACCGTCGACATACTCCATGACCAGGTAGGCATAGGCGGTGTCATGCGTAAAGTCGATGACCTGCACGATATTGGGATGTTGAAGCATGGCGGCAGTGTGCGCCTCGCGCAGGACATCCATGATGTCGCTGGCGGGCATGCCGGCGCCGTTGATAAGGGGGATGCGCTTAATGGCGACGCGGCGGCGCAGGTGCGTGTCGCGGCAGATCTCGATGGAGCCAAAACCGCCGGTCGCAAGTGTCTCGAGCGGCTGGTACCGCTTGAGCAGCTCGCGAGAGCTGGTGCCCTCCAAAGGAACGTCCGGCGAGAACCGGGCGGTATGTTGCGAGAAAAGCGGCATGGCCAACCCTCGTGCGTTTAAAGTTCGTTTGCGAGTGGCGGGCGCGGAGCCGAGCCGTTCGCGGTGGCATAGATGCTGCTAGTGTAACACGCTCAGGTGCATGGGGAGGATAGCGGGATGCGAGGCTGCCTGTCTGGTTTGGTCTTAGCGCTTCTTCTTGTTCTTCTTCTGCTCGCGCTGCTTGCCTTTGGTCTCCTGGGGCTTGTCGCCCTGCTTGGCCTCGGCGGCGGCCTTCTCGGCCTTCATCTTCTTGCGTTTGGTCTCGATGCGGAGTTTTTTGTTGATGCGCGCCTTGAGGAAGGGGCCAAACTGCTCGGCATCGCCGCGAACAAAGGTGTCCTTGGGGATCGTCACGCCCTGGTCGGCGAACATGGCCACAAAGATGCGCTCGCCGTCGAGCACGTGGTCGAGCTTCTCAAACGGGAAGAACTGCGACTTGCCGCTCTTGCCCCAGACCATCAGGCCGTCCTCGTTGGCGGCGACGCGGCGGTAGCGGCCGCCCATGGACTCGTCTGCCTCGACGGCTTCGATAAAGTCGCGCGCGAGCGTATGGTGCAGATTTTTGCTCCACCAGGCCAAAAAGGCGCCGAACACGATCAGCACGACGCCGAACTTGATCCAGCTGCCGCCGGCCACCAGCATGCCGATGCCGATGAGCACGGCAATCGCGGCGGCGACGTACAGGGAGCCACGGCGCCTGGGCGAGGCGACCAGGCGGGCGAAGTCGGTGACGAGGTCGTTTTCGTACTGATACTCGTTGAGGTACAGAATGCCGTCATCGGCCGCGGCCTGCGCCTCGAGCGCGACCTCGACCTGGTCGGCTGCTTCGGAGGGAATGAGGTTGCTCTCTGCGTCTGCCATGCTCTTTGGACTCCTATCGCGGCGGACTCGCCGTACGGGTTATTATGAATGCAGTATGCCGTGCGACCGCATGGCCGTCGCGGCAACAAGACTCAGTATACCCGGGGGAGCACCCATGGAATCGTTGTACCGAAAGTATCGCCCGCTCACCTTCGACTCCGTGGTGGGCCAGCAGCATATCGTCTCGACGCTCGAGCACGCCATCACCGAGGGGCGCCTGTCCCACGCCTACCTGTTCTGCGGACCGCGCGGCACGGGCAAGACCACCATGGCGCGCATTCTGGCCAAGGCGCTGCTGTGCCGCAATGCCGAGGCGGCGCGCGCCGAGGGTGCAAGCGGCTGCATGCCCGACGGTACTTGCGAGGAGTGCGAACTCATTGCCGAGGGCAACCACCCCGATGTCTACGAGCTCGATGCCGCAAGCCGTACCGGCGTGGACAATGTGCGCGAGGAAATCATCAACTCCGTCAACTTTGCCCCGGTGCGCGGCAAGTACAAGATCTATATCATCGACGAGGTCCACATGCTCACGACGGCGGCGTTCAACGCTCTGCTCAAGACGCTTGAGGAGCCGCCGGCGCACGTGATCTTTGTACTGTGCACCACCGATCCGCAAAAGATTCTGGAGACCATCCTCTCGCGCTGTCAGCGTTTCGATTTCCATCGCATCGGCAACGAGGATATTGAGCATCGCTTGGCATACGTGTGCGAGCAGGAGGGCTTCGATTACGACGACGAGGCGCTGGCCATCGTGGCGCGCCATGCCAAGGGCGGCATGCGCGACGCGTTGTCCACGCTGGAGCAGCTGAGCGTCTTTGGCAACGGTTCTGTGCATGCGGACGACGCCCGCTCGCTTTTAGGCGAGGTTTCGGACCAGATTCTGGGCGAGTTTTCCCGCGCCATTGCCGATCGCGATGTTGCCGAGCTCTATGGACTGATTCGTGCGCAGGTCGAGGAAGGAAACGATCTGCTGGAGCTGACGCGCGACCTGGTGGCGCATGTGCGTGACGTGTACGTTGCCTGCGTTGCCGGTGCCCGTGCCGAGCTGTTTGAGGGCGGCTCCGAGCAGGCCGAGGCGCTTGCTGCCGAGGCCGCTGCCTTTGGCGAGCATCCTGCCGACCGCCTGGCCCGTGTGCTGACAGTGCTCGACGATGCCGCACTGGAGATGAGGGGCGCGAGCGACGTGCGCCTGGTGCTCGAGATTGCCTGCACGCGTCTGGCACGTCCCGAGGCCGATTTGACGATTGAAGCTTTGGCTGAGCGCGTAGCTCGCTTGGAGGCCATGGTTGCCAACGCCGCCGTTCCGGCGAGCGTGGCTGCTGCTCAGGCCGCCGCGCCTGCAGCATCCGTACCCGCTGCTGCCCAGCAGCCGACGCTAATTTCGGGCGTCCGTGCTGCTGCTCCGGCGGCATCCGCTGCCCCTGCTGCTACGTCCGCGCGCCAGGGCGGTATGCCTTGGGACCGTGGTGCTGCCGCTCCGGCTGCCCAGCCTGCGCCCAAGTCCGCGGCTCCTGCGCCGGCGCCCAAACCTGTAACGCCTGCACCTCAACCCGTTGCGGCTCCGGCCCCCGCGCCTGCCACCGTTCCGGCACCTAAGCCCCAGTCCAACAATGCCGCCCAGGTTGCCGCCGCTGGTGCTGCCGAGACGCCCGCGGTCGAGGATGCCGGAGAGCTGCAGCGCAAATGGGCCGAGGTTGTCGAGCGTGTCAAGGCGCGTCAGGCTTCCTACGCAGGGCTTTTGCTCAACGCCCGCGCCACGGCCGACGACGGCTCCAAGCTCACGGTCTCGTTCCCCGCGGGTTCGACTTTTGCCATTAAGATGCTCGGTCGCGCCGATACGCAGTCGGTGGTCCTGCCGACGGTCTGCGCGGTCTTCGGTCGTCGTACCGTCGACTATGTCCTGGGTGGGGGTGGCATGCCGGCTCCTCAACATGAGGAGCATTCTCCATCTGCACGGGCTGCGGCATCTGCGGACCCGCAACCCGTGTCCTCGGCGGCCCCTGTATCCTCGAGCGCCAGCGCGCCGCAGCAGCAAGCGGCGCCGGTAGCGGCATCGACCCCGTCGGCGCCTAAGCCCGCGGCGCCCAAACCGGCTGCTCCGACACCCGCGCCCAAGCCCGTTTCGCCCGCGCCCAAGTCGTCTGACCTGGGCAAAGCCCCCTGGCTACGCTCCGACAACCCCGCCGGCGCTCCTGCCACGGGTAAGCTCCCGACCGAGCCCGCACCCCGTGCGCCCGAGCGCTCGGCTGCCCCGAAGGCTCAGCCTGTCGCGCAGTCCGCGCCGTGGGAATCCGAGCAGGTGCCCTACGACGACGCCATGGTCGGCGGCTTCGCTGGCGATGCGAGCGGGGACGATCTGCCTCCGTTCGACGTGCCGGGTGCGACACCCGCGCCCAAGCCCGCTGCGGAGGCACCCGCGGCCCCCGCAAGCGACGACGCCCCCGCGGCTCCCTGGGAGTCCAACCCCGGTGCGGGCAGCCCCTTCGGCCATCAGGGCGCAGCCCCGAGCATCCCGCAGACCGAGGACGAGGCCAAAGACCTCATCCGCAGCGTCTTCGGTCAGGCCACCATCTTCAAGCCGGTGGAGTAACCGTGTGGGCGGGTATACTGCTCAAGAAGAGAACCCTTTGAACGGAGCGAGCTTATGATGCGGGAATATGCCCGCCTCGAGGACGATACGCAGGTTTCGTATTCCGAAGTCCGTGAGGACAACACGGTGAAGGTCGTTGTGGAGCGCCCGCGCGATTGGGGTTTTGACACGGCGGAGTGTATCTTGCCGGCATTCAATTGGGTGTCACACGAGGGCTTTAGCGAAGCGAACCTCAAAGAACTCGATGATTTTGTGCGCAACAACGCCCCGCTCATCTTGCGTTTTGCTTACGAAGGCGGACGAGTCTATGCCTAGTCTTTTCCGACTCGGCCATATATCACTTTCTTTTGTCCGGGCGCATCTGTATTTCGTACATGTGTAGCGTGGTGCCACGTATCTCGCATTCGAGCAGGCAGGTACGTGACGGCCGGCCTAGGGTGCTGAGGTCGACACGATACGTCGCACGGCTGTCCGAGTACTCGACTTGTTCGGCGCTGACGGTTGCTCCGATTGTCAAAAAAGAGCCTAGCTCGGCATCGACAATCTTGGAATCTTTTATCTTGACCTTGAGCTCTTGGTAGAGGGACGGGCTGTTGTAGTAAACGGTTCGGGTTCCGTCGGTGCACTCATCGGTCGCTTCCCATTTGACGGTTGGCTGGTCCGAGCTGGCTACCAGCAGTTCTGCTCCAAAGGCTATAGCGTGGGTGACGATAACCAGCAATGCCCAGGCGGCAAAGAGATAGATAACCAAATATAGAGCGGGGTGTTTTGAGCGGATGTTTTGGAGCGCGTCGGGGGCATTCACGGGGTACCTCCAAATTGCTATTTATGGCAACCAAATTATACCCTGCCGCCATGTGCGCCGCCTCGAGCAGCGGTTCGGCATTTAGCTGTTTAGTGGCACACATGAAATGCCGGATTCGGCTCTACTAGATTGAGTGTGCGATATTATGCAGCCTTGCATAATTCGACCTTGCATAATCTTTGCGTGCGGTTTGTATTGGAGGACATGTATATCGACTGAGGTAGCGTGTCCGCCCCGTTCGCTGGCCTCACGCCGTGGTACGATTTTTGAGTTTGAAAGTCCCGCCGCGCTCCGGCTGCCCTTGCAGCTCGGCGTGCGGCCGCACGTAAAGGAGCCATCATGGCCGGTATGAACATGCAGCAGATGATGAAGCAGGCTCGCAAGATGCAGGAGCAGCTTGCCGCCGCGCAGGAGAACCTCAAGTCCCAGACCGTCGACGCCTCTGCCGGCGGCGGTATGGTCAAGGTGACCGTTAACGGCGAGATGGAGCTCGTCAACCTCACTATTGACCCCGATGCCCTCGATCCCGAGGACGTCGATATGCTGCAGGACATGATCATGGCTGCCGTCAACGAGGCCGTCCGCGGCGTCAACGAGCTCGCCAACAAGCAGATGGGCGCCATCACCGGCGGCCTCAACATCCCGGGCATGCCGTTCTAAGACACGCATATATATGAGTGCGAATCACAGTCTGCAAAAACTGCTCGATGAGCTGGGCCGTCTGCCGGGCATTGGTCCCAAGTCGGCCCAGCGCATCGCCTATTACCTGCTCGAGGCCGATGCCGAGGAGGCCCGCCGCCTGGCCGAGGCCATCCTGGAGGTTAAGCAGGAGGTCCACTTTTGCAGCCGTTGCTTTAACTACGCCACGGCCGACGAGTGCTCCATCTGCCAGGATTCGATGCGCGACACTACTCGCATTTGCGTGGTGGGCGAGCCGCGCGACGTCCAGGCAATCGAGCGCACGGGCAGCTACCATGGCCTGTACCATGTTCTGGGCGGCGTGATCAGCCCCATGGACAAGATTGGTCCCGAGCAGCTGCACATCCGCGAGCTGCTGGCGCGTTTGGGCCACGAGGATATCCATGAGGTCATCATCGCCACCAACCCCAATATTGAGGGCGAGACCACGGCGAGCTACCTGGCCCGCACTATCAAGCCGCTGGGCGTTGAGGTGTCGCGTCTGGCGAGCGGCCTGCCCGTGGGCGGCGACCTGGAGTATGCCGACGAGCTTACGCTTGGGCGCGCCATTGAGGCCCGTCGCACGATTTAGGTGGCGAGCCTGCTCCTGCCGTATGTTTTCCTGGCGACGCACGGGGCAGTCATAATTTCCCCGTGCGACTATAAGTTTGTTGTGCAACAAAGATACTTTGTATCCGCTTATCGCATGGATGCTTCCACTCGCATCCTTAATTTGCTCATTCGTTGCGCAACCTTTTGGGTTCGCTGATACACTCAATATGGATTCGAATGAATGCGCCGCTCCCGAGCGGCGTGTTTTTGTTGGAGGAGAACGCATGCGGCCCGGTGGCACTCAGACAAAGCGCGGCGCCGCGGTGCGCATGCGACGCCGACTGGGCTTGGCGCCGCGGGCGTACGCACTGCTGTCTTGCTCGCTGGTGCTGGTCATAGCTGGCGTTTCTGCCTATGGCATGACCGTGCCGTCCATGATGCAGGCACATGCCGCACGCGAACCGCGCGTGGGGCATGAGGTCAAAAGTGATCTGGGCACCGCGACTGGATATGCTTGGGCAAGTGTGGTCGCGCATATTGTGTTTGGCACCGACGACGCGGACGGCGCCGAGGCCCCGGACAACGAAGTCACGCTTGCCAATGGCAAAACCATCGTGCTCACCAACACCAAGATCATCGATCGGTTGTCCAACAATAGCGTGGCGGCAACGGTGAATAAGGTCGAGCAGCAGAAGGAACAGGACGCCCAGCAGTCCGGAAAGCCCGGTAACTCGGATACTTCTGGCTCCGGCTCGGATTCGTCGAGTTCGGGCGGCGGCTCTGGGTCGGGTTCCTCTGCCGGAGGGTCTGGAAACGGCGGCTCGACGGGCGGCAACGCTGACAACGATGCAAACTCCGGTGGCCTTTCCGCTGCTGAGGAAGAGAGCATTCACAGTTGGCTTGTGACCAAGTACAACATGCTCGACGGCTATGTTTCTCGTGCCAATGACGTGGTCTCGACCTATAACTCTACGGGAGATCCCAGGCCGTGCGACAGCCTGGTCGGGGAGATGTTTGTCATTCGAGCCGAGTTTGGTCGTCAGACATTCTCGCCCCGGTCAAAGTGGTATCAGCAGTATGCCAATCTGTGGGGCTGCTACACCAACCTATGTCAATGGGTCGGCCATTACGGCGATGATGACGTCGCGCTCGGTAACTTCAACAATAACGTGGCGGCGCTTGCCCTATGATGACCGATCTTGCATCCACCACACCACAATCGCTCGGTCGCGATCCCATGGTCGGCCTGCGCCTGGCGCGTGTCGACGGGTTTGAGCCGGCCATTGCGCTCGGTCAGGACGAACTGCCTGCCTATCTGCGTCGTTTTACGATACTGTTTGCCGACGATGCCACCATGCGCCGTGGCGGTATCGGCCGCGTGACGCGTGCCGTCAACGCCCAAGGCGAGGCCGTGGCACTCAAGCAGCTCATCTTGCCAACGTGCGATGAGTTTGACGATGCCGCCCATGAGGCGCTGGTCGCCAAGTTCAAAGCGGCGTTTCGCGAGGAATACGAATGCCATCGCGCCCTTTCGGGCCTTAAGGGCTTTCCCCGCCTCTATGGCTGGGGCGAGGTCGACGGTGTGCCTGCAATTGTCATGGAATGGGTCGAGGGCGAGACGCTCGCCCGCTTGCGCTCGCGCTTTGCCGTGGACGATGCCGGCCGCCTATCGCCGCTTGTGGCGGCGCGTCTGGGTCGCGACCTGTTCGATCTGCTCTGCCGTATGAGCCTGGTGGGCGAGGGCTTTGTCCATCGCGATATCTCGCCCGCTAATATTATGGTGCGTACGGCGCGTCTACCGCTTGACCGGCAGCTTGCCGAGGGCACCTTTGACCTGTGCCTGATCGACTTTGGCTCGTCGCTGGCGCTTGAGCCTGCGTCGGCCGTGGCCGGTACCGGCGGCAAGGCGTCGTTTACGGAGCGCTATGCCACGCTGCGTCGCGCGACGGTTGCCTATGCCCCGCCCGAGATGCTCACCGACGATATTCCCGACCTGCGCGCTTTGCGTATGTCGCCGGCGATCGACGTCTATGCCGCAGCAAGCACGGTTTACGAGCTCATTGCCGGCGCCGCGCCATACGAAGCCGCGCCGAGCACTTCGGGCACCTCGGGTTCGCGCAAAAAGACGCGCGACATCGCCAGCCCCTACCGTCTCAAGATGGACACGCTGCCCGACTATCCCATTGGTGCCCATGCGCCCGGTTGCGATTTGACTCAGCTGCTTCGTCGTGAGCCCGATGTGGCGCTCGTTGCGGCCGAGCAGGCCCAGCAGCTGGGGCTTGAGCCGGATTCCGAGGAGCTACGCGATGCGCTGGCGTTTGTCGATGCCCAGCTGTTCGACGTGGTGATGGCCTGTCTGTCCAGCCATCAAAAAGATCGTCCCGAGCCGGCGGCGGTCGAGGCGGCGCTCTCGGCGTTTTGTGACCACTATGCGCAAAATGTCGGTCGTTCGCTCCGCGGCGAGCCGCTCACGCCGTGCCCCATGGATGCGTCTGGCCGCGCGGTTCGTCGCGCGCTGATGGTCGGCGCGACGGTCGTCTGTGGCGTGGTTTGGGCTGTGGTCGTGGTTTCGGCCGCGCTGCTGGCGTCGGGCGCTCGCGTGACGGCGACTTTGGGATCGCTCGTGTGGTCTGGGTCGCTACCGGGTATTATTGCCGCACTGGCGTTGGCGCTGCCAGGCATAGCCGGCGTTGCCGCGGGGGCACTTGCGCGCGATCGGCGCTCGGGCTTCCTGCAGGGTGTGCTTGCGCTTTCTGCCTGCGAGGTTCCGGTGCTGGTTGTGGCTGCATGTAGCGTATTTTCCCAACGCGCCGTGATGGGCGGCCTTGTTGCCGCTCTGGTTGCAACCTATACGCTTACGTGGTTTTTGCTTGCGATGGGCTTTGCCTTTGAACTTTCCGTTTCGGCACCGCGACGCACAAAAGCCCAGATGGCGACTCCGCTTGCCGGTGGAGCCGCAGCTGCCCGTACTTTTGGCGGACCTGTCGAAGTATCGTCCGATTCTATTTCTACGACCAAGGAGGCCTAGGTCATGGCATCTCAAGTTGAGCTCACCCCATGCGGGGCCATGTTTGACATCTTTAAGCGCGCAGCGCATCTGAGCCATATCGAGCTGTGCGGCTTGGTGCTTTCGTCCCGTCCGCTCGCCGACGGCCGCAGCCCGCAGAGCCGAGCCGCCGATCGCTCTTGGGTTTCCCGCTTTATCGTTCGCGCGCCGGTCGGCACGCTTCAGCAGCGCTACTTTGCCGAATACGGTACCTCGGCTGCGCGTATTATGTCGCAACTGGCCCTGCGCCAGCGCAATCCCATGGACTCCACGGCTGTAATCAATATGGTGTGCGGTCCTGCAGGTGAACCGATGGTACGCGCGCTCGAAGAGTGCCACCAGGACACGAATCTCTATCGCAACGCGCTCGATCGCCTGTCCCAGGCGGCGGAACTCATGCCCGCCGAGCGCGCCGAGGTCGTGCTGGTGCTGTTTGTCGCCGTCGGTTGTTCGGCGGATGTGCGGTCCTCGGTGAACTATGCCATCGACTACGCGAACGCGACCTGCGGCGGAGGCACATCCACGCCGCGTTCGCTTGGCATGTCGCTGACTGCGGGCGAACGCGAACCCGCCCCGGCGCACCCTTTGGGCTTGCTGCGCGTGCAAAACAGTTTTGTCGTGAGCGCCCCGCGCTGGATTCAGCCGAGTGAGCAGGGTGTTGAGATTGGCGCGCTGGCCACTGGTGAGGGCGATATTACCGACGTCGGCGACGATGTCTCGGCCCGCCATGCCCATATCTGGTGCGATGCTCAAAATATCTGGCACGTCGAGGACTTGTCGTCCACCAACGGAACCGTGGTGGTAAACGGGGCCACGCGCGTTTGCATTCAGGTCGAGCCCGGCCGTTCCGCCCAGCTCAATCCCGGCGACGAGCTCAAGCTCGGCGAATCCACTACCTATGCCATCCTCTTCGGTGCCCTCTAGCCGGCAGTTAAGGACGTTCCTTTTCTGCCGGCACTTGGGGACACTCCTCGGCGCGCCAGAGCCGGTCGCCTGGGGATGGAGAGGCCATTTTGGCCCTTGGCGGTCAGTCGGGGCGAAACTAGAAGATCTTTCCGATTCGCGGCTGTTCATGCTTGTAGAGCATCTAAAACAATAGGATGTTATTCTGGAATATGCCGGGTGCGTGAACTTGCCTGTCTTAGCCTTAATAAGGTATAGGGGAGTTTGGCTCAGGGGTTCCGTGTTGTTCTTCAGCGCAGTATTGTGGGACAGATTTGCTGAGATTGGCGCCTTACACCGCAGAGCGCACGGAAGGCTCTCGATTTGTGTTCTGGCCCCAGAATACAGGGCCTGATACTTACCAACTGTGGCATGGATGTAACATCTGTAGAAATCAACCCTTTTGTTGTCGACCTTTGTAAGAAAAACACTGCCATCAACTCTTTGGATGACGAAACTAGGGTGCTTGAGGGGAGCCTTTACTCCCCTCTGAGAGATGACTCATGTTTTTCGCTTGTCGTTGTGAATCCTCCGTTACTGCCGATTCCGGATGAGATTCCTTATCCCTTCGTTTGAGATGGAGGACAATCGGGTCTGGATAAAACACTTCGTATTCTTAAGGGTGGCGATACGCATTTAGAGAAAAACGGTAAATACTGCTAATAGGGGTGACGACGATGGTGCGGGGGCGACCCGCGATGCTCTCATCAATACGTCGGATACTTGGGAAATCAGGTCTAGATGCATGTATGATGATGCTGTGTGGCTATTCAATTAATCCGCGTTCCGAATGGGTGCAGGGTATAGCTGCGACATCGTATGCTTTTGACCCGGCGCGATACTCAGATATTTCTGAGGCGGTTGACGAAGTTTATACGCACAATGCCGCGCAAGGCGTTTCGGAAGTTTGCACACCTACGTTACGGGCTTAGGTTTCTTCAAGCGAGCAGGCCGGTTGCGTTATTTCGAGCGATTTTTCTAGTCTAGACGACAAAAGGCAAAGGATTTGATGGGTATAAAACGCGGACGTTTGTGGGCGGATGCTCAAATCTATTGTGGCAATCGGGCGGTTGAAAAAGATATTTCAACCGCCCGATTGCCAGGTTCGTCGGAGGAGATGTCCGATTCCGACTCTCTTGTAGGAAGAGCTTGAGATCGTATTGGCCCAAGGCAATCTTAAAGCAGTCTCATTGGCAAATCTTCGCTCCTGTTGTGTTGAGGTGTAAGGTATCAGTGATTGATGTTTTGTGGCGGGTAGATTGGGGCCTTCCTTGATTCGATGCGTTCTCTCGAGGTTCATCAGAGCAAAAGGGGCTTTCGTCTTCATTGCTATCACGGTGATTGGAACCGCTCTCTCCTATGCCATGCCATACGTGAACGGGAAATTCTTAGATTTTCTTCTCGGTAACCGCAGCGAAAGAGACGCCGTACTCTTCGCGCTCCTGGTTGCGTCAATAGGAGTTTTCTCCACCCTCTTTACTTATTTTGCAGGAACACTTTCCATTCGCATAACCACGAGACTTTCCTTTGATCTTCTCAGGGAGGCCGTCTTGCGTTTTGAAAGAGACGATTACTTGGTGAGTCGGACCATCGATCCAGCCTATACAACGCAACGGATTATTTCCGACTCTAGCGTGGTCTCATCCTTCGTTTTGGCGAATTTTATCAGTGCGCCGCTGTCCATTGTAGCCATTCCCATCGTATTGCTTATCATATGGTCAATTGATTCAACTCTCGCGGTGTTTTCCATCATTCTCCTCATCGTGTATTTCTGTGTAATTACTGGGTTGAGGAAACTTTTGTATAGGGTCACGTATGAGAAGAAAGAGGCGGACAGCGCCTTTTACGCCGCAATTGCATCGCAGCTTAATCAGATTCTCAACATTCAACTGACATCTTCGTACGGCAAGAGCGAACAAGCGCTCGACGCTGGGTTTAAGAGCTATTTTCCCAAAGTTTTGCGCTCCGGAAAGCTATCATATTCTCTGACATCGCTCGATGGTCTTTTCGCAGCGTTGTTTCAAGCGGTGATACTTGTTGTTTCCGGAGTACGAATCATTAACGGAACTATGTCAATAGGCGAGTACACTATCATCGGTACATACTTCGCGGTTCTCTTTAAGACTTTGAAAAGTATGATGTCATTGTTCAAATCCTATCAAGATGCCAAAGCATCATGGGATAGGACGGCTATCGCGACGAGAGAAAAGGAGAGATCGGGGTGGAATCGGACCGATTTAGCTAAACTCGATGAAATAAATGACATTTCGGTATCTGATTTGGAATTCTCGGTTGCCCTTCCAGACGGATCTGTCCGAGAGGTCCTCGGCGGGTTTTCTTTCAAGTTTTCCGGTCCTGGTACATATTGCATAGTTGGGGAAAACGGAAGAGGCAAGACGTCACTTCTTTACTTGATGCTCGGGCTATACTCATCGAAAGGCAAAGTAAAATACAACGGCGTGCCAATCGAAGAATGCGACTTGGATTACATACGTGCGAGAGAGATATCGTGCTGCCCACAGTCGTGCTTCGCGCCGGACGAAACGGTGAAAGAGCTGTTAGAGTATTTCGACACGCCCTTATCTTCCTATCACCGGGGTGTAGATGGCCTACTTTCGCTGGAAAACAGCGTGAAGGAGTTGCTCGGGAAACGTTGCTCCGCGCTTTCGGGCGGTGAGCTGCGCCGAGTGTACTTATGGTCGGCGATTTCACGCAAGTCGTCAGTTTTGGTACTCGACGAGCCCACGACTGGGTTAGACGCTGTAAGCCGCGCCGAGCTTGCGGCCTATGTTAAGCGCAACAAGCAAAGCCAGCTGATCATCATTGTCTCTCACGATGACGAGATGGTCGGCGCGGTAGAAGGGGTAGTGGATTTAGGCAGCATGTACCGGGGTAAATGCTGACAAGTGTAGTGCTACCCAACTGACAGAGATAACAAAAAAGCGATGCAGATGCACGTAGCATTCAGTCGGTTCGGACTCGGTGCCTTCACGCCATCGCAACGCTTTCAGATATAGTTCTCATTCTCTTACTAAAGGAAACTTTAGTCTACGTTGTCTTGTCGAGACAGAGGTGAAGCGAAGTGTTGTCGCGACGTATCTTATTCCAGGTGGCTCAGTATCATCGTGAGAATCACACCAAAGTGTACTTACAATTCTCGTGTCCCACGGACAACATGAGCTGAGCATTGAGGTTCCACCCTTTGCTGCAACTACACGGGGTTGGACGGCAATGAATATGCCGGGCCGCATGCCACGCGCAGCGGGGGTCCATGCCCCAGTATGTTGCCTACAGCAGCCTCGATGTCCACGCACACATCATCTCTGCCTTCGTGTTCAATCCGTTTGCCGGAGAGTGCGAGGGTTACAAGGCCGTAGAATACGAGCCGAACAAATGAAATGCGGTATCGACGCATAGGATTAAACTGACGATTGCTTTGCACCGAAAATACGCCCGGAAAGCCGCTATGGGTGGCGGCCCGGGTTAAATTGAGAGGCCCGTCCGATCACTTTCATGTGACGAACGGTCGGGCTTCTTATTCCACTTGCCAATGCTCGGCTCATATTGGAAGAAAGCTACGCTAATGTTTGCGTGATACTCCTATTTTTTCCGAAGAAAGAATCGGATAATGAAGAATAACAATAAAAAAGGTGCCAGATATAAAGCAAGTACAAAGGTTAATCCAACGAGACCTTGCAATAATGGCATAACTCCTCCCAGACACGAGATTTTGGTATTTGTCCCCATCTTATTTTGAATTGGACCAAATAGTTCCTAGACACAAAAACTACTCGTCAACTGGATCGCACCAATCTGCTGGCAAAACACAGCTTGATTCTTTATCGACATAGCACCAATCCGCAACAGGGCACTCGGCGATGTCGTAAAAATTGCATATATCAACTCCAAGACAACAAGGCTCAACGGGAGTATGTTCATTTGAACCAACAGGATGGATATGCTTCATAACAGCTCCTCACCTTAATCCAATTAGAGACTACGTTTGATCAATGCCACAGTGATCTACAACGCAGATGCTGCCGCCATCCATGTCATAGTCGCAGTAATCGTATGCACCACAGCCATCTGCTTTATCATAAACAGTACAGATGTCAGTAATGCCCAAGAGGCAGTCAAAAGACATCGGCTTCACGCCTGCCTCGTCGCCACTTCCTGGATTAATCGGATGAATATGCTTCACGACTACCTCCCTTTGAGTGCAGAAAAACCTCAATATTGTGTATAACAAACCAAGATGTCTAGTTCACCATATTTCTAGAATGGTTTCGGCGAACGTAGCAATAAGCTTCGCAGACGGTAATCAGAAGAACGAACACCTCCACAATGGTGACAGCAATGCGCTGAACCGCTTATTCCGATACAGTAGCTTCTCGTTGATTTTTCTCCTGCGAAGATGAGTGGCGGGAAATAAGGTCAAAAGCCATCTCGTAGCACATTTTTCTATATTCACATGATGCAGGGTGTAGACTCTTGGGCAAGTAGCCGTGCTCGTCTGCAGCCTCCCAGCTACAGCCCCCACCACAGAAAGACCGAGCCCAACAGTCCGTACAGTCAATTCTTTTTTCGACACCCTGACTCCAGTTTTCAATATACCTAGTTTCGTCAATTCCGGTGACGATGTTGCCCATTTTGAATCGCATCATCCCGACAAACCTGTGACAGGGGTATACGTCCCCTTCGGGAGTCACGGAAATAAAACGCCTGCCAGCCCCGCATCCGACAAAGGCGATCCTGTTGCTCATAATCAAATCAACTGCAGTTTTCAATGTTCTAAACAAGGGCTTTTCCCCTTGATCAATCTGTTTGAGATATTGATCCGCCAAATCTATTAGGCCCGCCCTGATTTTGTTTAATGAGTGTTCGTCGAGTTTGATATTCTCATCGAATGAGCTCACGGGCGAGAAGTAAATCCTTCTGAAGCCCATCTCTTTAAACTGAAGATAGTCTTCAACAAGGTTACAGTTATTATTTGTTAAGGTCGCTCTTGCGCCGAAGGGGAACGACTCGGAAAAACGACGAACGTTTTTGTCGATATCGGAGAAAGAGCCGCCTCCCGTCTTGTACGGGCGCGATGCATCGTGCTTGCATCCTGTACCATCGAGACTAATCAGAACAGAAAACCCGTGCTCCTTGAAAGAATTCACAGCAGTGTCATTCAAAAGCGTTCCGTTGGTCGTAATAGAATAGGTAAAGTTTCTATTGGGGTATATTCTTTTTGAATAGTCGACCGTTTTCCATATCAGCGGCTCGTTAATCATGGGTTCCCCACCAAAAAAGACGATTGCAAGCGTTTCGTTTTCCGATGAACTTGCGACGAGGTAGTCGACCGCCTTGAAGGCTATCTCGTCTGTCATCAGCAGAGGAGACGTTCCATAATCTCCTTTACCGGCAAAACAGTAACTACAACCAAGGTTGCATGCATGTGAAACGTGGAGTTCGATGGATCTAAGTTTTCGAGGCGTGTCTTTTGTTAAGAAAGTCCGCTCAGACAATCGTTGATACTCATCAATGTCGTCTTCAAGTTCTGCTATGGTCGTTTGGTCGTAGCCTTTCGCAGCAAGTGACTTTGTTAGCAACTTCGAGTTGACCGTTCTTCCCGATGCTTCAAATATGCGAAGCGCATCTTCTGATGCTTGGTCAACCTGAAAGCAATTGCGAGTGACCTCATCGAAGCAGTAACGACGATCACTTACTGAGAAAAAATGCATACGTTCCTCAATTTCATGCTGGACTGGCACTAACCTTGTTTATTGTTACGCAGCTATAAAAAACCACCAGCGGGGATTCGGTGTGCGGCCCAATCGGACTCCCAAAAGGTTCTATTTGAGACTGGCAAGCTTTGTGTTGTTGGCACTTCGACAGCGCTCTTTATTCCAACATGGAGCCTCGCAGTTTGAGTCGACTTGCCTCTGGAAGGTCCGATCTCAACTTGATTTAGGATGAAAACAGATTACAGGCGCGCTCCTCTAGAAAGAAAGGAAACCAATCGCCGCCTTTCACCAGGAAAGTTTTTATAGCCCACCTCGAGCAAAATGAAAGATGCGAGAGCGATTGGGGAACAACGCGAATCTCCCCTTTTGGGTGGGAGCGAGCCTTCAGCCACCGGCGAACGACTCGCCCTGGTCAGAATCTGGAAGTGGTGCCGGGCCGCTTGGGCCTCCCCGGTGACTTCGTGGGGCTTACCTGCCTGACGTCGAGGAGTACATCCGCAAGATTCGTTCCCTATGCCGTTTGCTCTCACGCCCGCCTTGGTTCCAAGTCGGGCGAGCACGAGGTCGCGCCGGCGCATCCGCTGGGACTGCTGCGCGTGCAAAACGGCTACGCGGTGAGCGTCCCGCGCTGGATTCAGCCGAGTGAGGAAGGCGTCGAGATCGGCGCGCTGGCAACGGGGGAGGGCGGCATCACCGATGTGGGCGATGACGTTTCGGCTCGCCATGCCCACGTGTGGTGCGATGACCAAAATGTCTGGTACGTTGAGGACCTGTCGTCCACCAACGGAACCGTGGTGGTAAACGACGCGACGAACGTCTGCACCCAGGTCGAGCCCGGCCGCTCCGCCCAGCTCAACCCCGGTGACGAGCTCAAGCTCGGAGAATCCACAACCTACGCCATCCTCCTCGGCGCCCTCTGACTCATCTCCTAAATAAGTTGCGGTGAAATAGGGGCTGTTTAAGGCTACGGCCGGCAAAAACAGTTCCTATTTCACCGCAGCTGCCATTTGGTCCCTCGGTGACGGAAGGATCAATTTTGCCCTTGATGGTCACCCAAGGTAAACCTTTACCGCCCGCCTATATTTGCCGAAATTACACTTGACGGCGGGGTACAATAAACCCGCATGCGGATTTCCGTTGCGGGCGCTTCCCATCGCCGGGGCGTGCCCGGGAGCATCCGGCATGCGGCCTTTGCGGCGCTCGGTCATGTGCAAGACGGGTAGCTGGGCTTGTGGAGCGCGTGCAGCCCTCCTCGCCTCGGCATGCCTTCTCTCCACGCCATGTACCTGCTGCTGAGCCTGCCTGCCAGATGATTGGAAGCAACAGCGAAAATCCCATCACGCCAACATCCCGGCGATCGCCGGGGCCTGTATACCTATATGAGAGGAGAGGGGTATATGGCGCGTAAGTTTAAGTCTATGGACGGCAACGAGGCGGCCGCATATGTTTCGTATGCGTACACCGAGGTAGCGGGAATCTATCCCATTACGCCGTCCAGCCCGATGGCCGACCATGTCGACCAGTGGGCGGCCCAGGGTCGCAAGAATATCTTCGGCACCCCGGTCAAGGTCGTCGAGATGGAGTCCGAGGCAGGTGCAGCCGGTACCGTTCACGGTTCGCTGGGCGCCGGTGCTCTGACCACCACCTACACGGCTTCTCAGGGTCTGCTCCTGATGATCCCGAACATGTACAAGATCGCGGGCGAGCAGCTCCCGGGCGTCTTCCACGTCTCCGCGCGTTGCGTCGCTTCCCACGCCCTGAACATCTTTGGCGATCACTCCGACGTCATGGCCTGTCGTCAGACCGGTTTCGCCATGCTCGCCGAGGGCAACGTCCAGGAGGTCATGGACCTCTCGCCGGTGGCTCACCTTGCCGCCATCGAGGGTAAGACCCCGTTCCTTAACTTCTTCGACGGCTTCCGCACCAGCCACGAGATCCAGAAGGTCGCCATGTGGGACTACAAGGATCTGGCCGAGATGTGCGACATGGACGCCGTCCAGGCTTTCCGCGACCACGCGCTCAACCCTGAGCACCCGCACACCCGCGGCAGCCACGAGAACGGCGATATCTTCTTCCAGAACCGTGAGGCCTGCAACAAGGTCTACGACGAGCTTCCCGCCGTCGTCGAGGGCTACATGAAGAAGATCAACGAGAAGCTCGGCACCGATTACGGCCTGTTCAACTACTACGGCGCTCCCGATGCTGATCGCGTCGTCGTGTGCATGGGCTCCTTCTGCGACGTGCTCGAGGAAGTCATCGACTACCTCAACGCTCACGGCGAGAAGGTCGGCCTGGTCAAGGTTCGCCTGTTCCGCCCGTTCTCCATCAAGCACTTTGTGGACGTTCTCCCCGAGACCGTCCAGAAGATCGCCGTCATGGACCGTACCAAGGAGCCGGGTTCCATCGGCGAGCCGCTCTACCAGGACGTCGTCTCCGCTCTCTACGAGGCCGGCAAGACGGGCATCAAGGTCGTCGGCGGCCGTTATGGCCTGGGCAGCAAGGACACGCCTCCCGCGTCCGCGTTCGCTGTCTTCGAGGAGCTCAAGAAGGACGAGCCCAAGCGCGAGTTCACCATCGGCATTGTCGATGACGTGACCAACCTGAGCCTGCCCGAGGCCGAGGATGCGCCCAACACCGCAGCCCCCGGCACCATCGAGTGCAAGTTCTGGGGTCTGGGTGGCGACGGTACCGTCGGCGCCAACAAGAACTCGATCAAGATCATCGGCGACCACACCGACAAGTACGTCCAGGCCTACTTCCAGTACGACTCCAAGAAGACCGGCGGCGTCACTGTCTCGCACCTGCGCTTTGGTGATTCCCCGATCCGCTCGCCGTACTACGTGACCAAGGCCGACTTTGTCGCTTGCCACAACCCCAGCTACATCGTTAAGGGCTTCAAGATGGTCCGCGACGTCAAGCCGGGCGGCACCTTCCTGGTCAACTGCCAGTGGAGCGACGAGGAGTTCGCCGAGCACATGCCCGCCGTGGCCAAGCGCTACATCGCGAACAACAACGTCAACGTCTACCTGATCGACGCTATCGACCTGGCGGCCAAGGTCGGCATGGGCAAGCGCACCAACACGGTGCTCCAGTCCGCCTTCTTCGCGCTGGCCAAGGTCCTGCCCGCCGAGAACGCCCTGCAGTACATGAAGGACGCGGCTACCAAGTCCTACATGAAGAAGGGCCAGGCTATCGTCGACGCCAACCACAAGGCCATCGATGCCGGCGCTACTGCTTTCCGTAAGTTCGAGGTTCCGGCCGACTGGGCTACCGCCGAGGACGCCGCTCCCGTCGAGCTCTCCGAGGAGACCAAGTCCGCCATCGCCCAGCAGGTCAAGAACCTGCTCGAGCCCATCGATCGCATGGATGGCGACAGCCTGCCCGTTTCCGCCTTCGTCGGTTGCGCCGACGGCCAGTTTGAGCTGGGCGCCTCCGCATACGAGAAGCGCGGCGTCGCCGTGGTCGTTCCCCACTGGGACGAGACCAAGTGCATCCAGTGCAACCAGTGCGCCTACGTGTGCCCGCATGCCACCATCCGTCCGTTCGCGATGACCGAGGACGAGGCTGCCGCCGCGCCCGAGGCTACCCGCACGCTCGACGCCATGGGCCCCAAGGCCAAGGGCATGAAGTTCACCATGGCTGTGTCCCCGCTCGACTGCATGGGTTGCACCAACTGCGTCAAGGTTTGCCCCAAGGGCGCCCTCGAGATGGTTCCCACCGAGCAGGAGATGGACCAGCAGCCCGTTTGGGACTACATGGTCGAGAACGTCTCCGAGAAGAAGGAGCTCATCGCGGCCAACGTCAAGGGCAGCCAGTTTAAGCAGCCCTACCTGGAGTTCTCCGGCTCCTGCGCCGGCTGCGCCGAGACCGCCTATGCACGTCTGGTGACCCAGGTCGCCGGCGACCGCATGTTCATCTCCAACGCCACCGGCTGCTCCTCCATTTGGGGCAACCCCGCTGCCACCGCTCCTTACTGCAAGGACAAGGACGGTCACGGCCCGGCGTGGAACAACTCCCTGTTCGAGGACAATGCCGAGCACGGTCTGGGCATGGCCGTGGGCTATGAGGCTGTTCAGCACAAGCTGATTGCCGCTACCCAGGACATCATCGCCGCCGATGGTCCGTCCGACGAGCTCAAGGCTGCCGGCCAGGCTTGGATTGACTCTGTCAACGACGCCGAGGCCTCCAAGACCGCTGCCGCTGCCTACGTTGCCGAGCTCGAGAAGTGCGGCTGCGAGGCTTCCAAGGCAATCCTCGCCGACAAGGCTTACCTCACCAAGAAGTCCTTCTGGATCTTCGGCGGCGACGGTTGGGCCTACGACATCGGCTTCGGTGGCCTGGATCACGTCCTGGCTTCCGGCCACAATGTCAACGTCTTTGTCTTCGACACCGAGGTTTACTCCAACACCGGCGGTCAGGCCTCCAAGGCCTCGAACCTGGGCCAGGTCGCTCAGTTCGCCGCTGCCGGTAAGGTGACCAAGAAGAAGTCCCTGGCCGAGATCGCCATGAGCTACGGCTACGTCTACGTGGCGCAGGTCGCCATGGGCGCCAACCCGGCTCAGACCCTCAAGGCCATCCACGAGGCCGAGGCCTACGACGGCCCATCCCTCATCATCGGCTACAGCCCCTGCGAGATGCACTCCATCAAGAAGGGCGGCATGCAGAACTGCCAGGCCGAGATGAAGAAGGCTGTCGAGTGCGGTTACTGGAACCTCTTCCGCTTCAACCCCGAGGCTGCTGCCGGCAAGAAGTTCTCGCTCGATTCCAAGGAGCCCGCGGGCGGTTATCAGGAGTTCCTGATGAACGAGGCCCGTTACGCTTCGCTGACGCGTTCCTTCCCCGAGCGCGCCGAGGAGCTCTTCAAGGAGAACGAGCAGGCCGCTATGGACCGCTACGCTCACCTGTTGAAGCTCAAGACGGTGTACAACGAGGCCTAGGTCTCCCACCGCAGGATCTGAGGGCTAACCTTCGCGGACGTCCTCGGACATGAAAGAACCCCCGCTGCGCACTACGTGCGGCGGGGGTTCTTTCGTCCTGCGGAGTGTCCGCGAAGGTTAGCCCTCAGATCCTGCTACGACTACGTCCTCGGATTGTGGGGCTGAATGAAGGACGTGGCTGTGGGGGTGCCTTGTCCCGGTCGCTGTTTCGCGGCGTGGCCGCGAAACCACGCGCCACTTTGGGCATGGAGGGCTAGCTGATTGTGGCCTTCTGCTGCCCCAGTGCTGTTTCGCGCCTTTGGCGCGAAAGGCGCAGTACTTTGGGCGTGGGGGCTGGCTTGCGGACCCAGATGGCCTAGAGGGATATGGGTGCAAACGAGAAATCGTTGTTGGGGTCGTCCTTTTCCATAAACTCATCGAGACAGAATGTCATATAGATTGGAACGTAAAGGATCTTGCCCTCTTTGCAAAGGTTTTCGTGGCTCAGCACAACGGCCTCGGGAATTTTGTACTCGCCCACACTCATCAAACGGTCGAGGGCTGCATGTGCTCGAACTTTCTTGCCCGATTTGACTTCGATTGGGACAACATGCCCGCGGGCACCTTCGATTACAAAGTCGACTTCACCGACCTCACGCGTTTGGTAGTACCACGTATCTGCTCCGAGGGCAACGAGTTCCTGTGCGACCACGTTCTCATAGAGGCCGCCGAGGTTGGGGGTTTTCATGTCAAGGTAGACGGCGCGTGCCGTGCTGCCGGGATACCGCGATGCGAGCATACCTGTATCGGACTCGTATAGTTTAAAGGCCGTCGTTTTCTCCGTCCTCTTGAGAGGACTTCGTGCCTCCGTCACCTGGGGGACCATCAATCCAACGCCTGCGTTCACCAGCCATAGGAAATCCTGCTCGTATTTTTGAAGACGAGCTCCCTCGCCTAGAGACGAGACGATAAAGCGATGGGACTCCGCCTCAAGCTGAACGGGAATTTGCTCGAAAATGGAGCGAACGTTAAACGCTCGAGTCGATGCATATTTAGAGATATCGCTTTTGTACTGATCGACTAGCTGAATTTGAAGCTCACGCGTTCTCACGAGCGAATAGCCCGAATCGATATAGTTCTGAACGACCTCCGGCATGCCGCCGCAAACGATATAGGCTCTAAAGTTTTTGAGCATCGCCTCATGAATAAAATTTTCGACGGGACGCCTCTCGACAAGGCAGCTGCGGATGTCTGCAAGCACATTCTCGCTGACGCTGTTTGCCCAACAAAACTCTTCAAAATCCATCGGCCGCATAACAATGTGCTCGACATACCCTACCGGAAAAGAAGAGATCCCCTTAAACTCAGTCCCAAGCATAGACCCCGAGAAGACATAGCTAAAGCGTCCGTCCTCGACCAGCGCCTTCATAAGTGTAACGATCTGCGGATACTCCTGAATCTCATCGACGAAGATAAGCGTGTCTCCTTCAACAAGCGGTGCATCCGCAAGAAGGGCCACACGGTTGATGAAGTCAATGGAGTTCTTAGCGCCAACAAGTACGTCTCTTGCCTCGGCATCAAGTAGCAGATTGACCTCATAATACGAAGCGTAGTTGCTCTTTCCAAACGCGCGAATCGCATAGCTCTTGCCAATCTGACGCGCACCGGTAACAAGCAGGGCCTTATGGGAGTTATTCTTCCAGCTCAAAAGCCTATCAGTGACTTTGCGGCGTAGCATTAAAACACCTCATTGACAAAAATTGGCAAATAGATTTGCCCCTAATCATACAAAAATTGACAAATAGATTTGACCCAAATCATACAAAAATTGGCAAATAGCAAAGCTCACTTAGGCCTCAAAGCCAGCGAGCCAGCACGGTACTTTGCGAAAAGGCTGGCGGCGCCGTTGTTGAGGGTGGCCAGGTTGACAGTGGCGCCGTTAGCGTTCTCGGCTGCTTGGGCGCGCAGGAGCGAAAGGGCGTCGGTAGCGTTCATGCAGAAGCCGACGGTAAAGTTCCATACTGCGAACTCGCAGTCGCTTGCCGCGGGGTGAAGCGCGATCGGCTATCCCTTATGTTGGATGAAAAGCCCCATGTTTTTGCAGGGGTGCATACTCGTCAAATTAATGTATAGAATCGCGTATAGTGCGAGTAAGATATTGCGCTGTCCGTTTTGTGTTTAGCAAAGATATAGTTTGCATAATCTGGTCTAATCCCTGCTCTATTTAAATAAAGTTGCACGTAAATGGCGTAGATATGCCTGAACTGGGCTTCTTTACGCTGAGCGGGTAAAATCGACCGTTCGCCGCTTAGGTATTTTCAAAATGAATAAAATGAGCGATAAAGAGAATATAAACCTTAATAAACTCGCGTATCGCACGGACGCGGGTTATTAATGGGTTGTAGGCCTTTTACAGAAAGGATTCCAGCAATGTCTAAGCCTCTTGGCAAGCCCGATCGTATTGTCGTCGCCCTCGGCGGCAACGCCCTCGGCAACAACCCCGTCGAGCAGATCGAGGCCGTGAGCAACACCGCCCACGCTCTCCTTGGTCTTATCGAGCAGGGCAACGAGATCATCATCACCCACGGCAACGGCCCGCAGGTCGGCATGATCCAGAACGCCTTCGCCGCTGCCCACGATGCCATCGGTACCCCCGAGATGCCGCTGCCCGAGTGCGGCGCCATGTCCCAGGGCTACATTGGTTATCACCTGCAGCAGGGCATCGGCCGCGAGATGCACAAGCGCTATAAGCGTTGGCACGCCGCCACCGTCGTCACCCAGATCGAGTGCGATCCGGATGATCCCGCGTTCAAGAACCCGACTAAGCCGATCGGTCCCTTCTACACCGAGGAGCAGGCCAAGGAGTTCATGGCCGAGGATCCCTCCAAGGTCTTCGTCGAGGATTCCGGCCGCGGCTGGCGTCGCGTCGTCGCTTCTCCCGATCCCAAGAAGATCGTCGAGGCTGACTCCATCCTCAACCTGCTCGACAACGAGTTCATCGTCATCGCCTGCGGTGGCGGCGGCATCCCCGTCGTCCGCGACTACGAGAACAAGGGCTGCTACAAGGGCGTTCCCGCCGTCATCGACAAGGACCTGGGCGGCGAGCTGCTGGCCGAGGACTGCGACGCCGACGTTCTGTTCCTGCTGACCGCCGTTGAGCATGTCGCCATCAACTTTGGCAAGCCCAACCAGGAGGAGCTCGAGGACCTCACCGCCGACGAGGCCGAGCGTCTGGCCGACGAGGGTCAGTTCGGCAAGGGTTCCATGGAGCCCAAGGTCCGTGCTGCCATCAAGTTCGCTCGTTCCCGCAAGGGCCGCACCTGCATCATTGGCGCTCTGGACAAGGCCGCCGAGACCATGGCCGGCCTCTCCGGTACCCGCATCCACGAGTAGTCTCTACTCTGTTGCCTCTCTCGTGGGCGCCAGGCAAAGCGCCCACAAACTAGCCTCTCTTCATGAGCCCCGCAGTCCGCTCCGGCTGCGGGGCTTTTGCTATTGAGGTAGCTGTTCATGGGTAGTGCTGCGGGCCGCGCCAAAATGACGAGAGTGGATAATCTCCCACTTTGAGCCTGCAAACAGGCCAAAAACGGGAGATTATCCACTCTCATTCTGCGGGTACTCATTGGGGACAGACTTAAATGAGTAGCCGTTGGGGACGTTCTTAAACGACTGGTCAAAAAATGACTACTCATTTAAGTCTGTCCCCAATGAGTGCCCAATGACTAGTAGTAGGCCCACATGGCTTCGACTTCGTTGAGGACCTCTACGACGCCCCAGCGGCGGGCGCTGCGGCTGGCCGAGTTGGGGTCGTAGACGCCAATCTGGTTGGCATCGTCGATGCCGTAGAGCACGATGTAGTGGCCTACGTTGGTAAACGTACCGGGGCGCACTGCGGCGATAACGGGCGCACCCGAGCGAAGTGCTTGGGCAATCGATTCGCAATCGTTATAGAGCTGTGTTCCGTTGAGCCCCAGCTGCCACGCACCGCCTGTCATAAACGACCACTCGGTGGCACCAGTGGGGGCGTAGTTGCCGGCTTCGGCCAGTGCGCATATATCGACCGGCGTCTTATCGGTGTGGCCGGTCTTAAAGATATAGACCATGGTGAGGCAAGTGGGGCCGCAAGCGTTTTCGCGAATAGTGCCACCGGCATAGGGCAGCTCCGACCATGCGGGGTCAATTTGGTAGATGTGGGGCATGGTGCCGGCCTGCCATTGCGAGCGTGGGGTCGAGAACGCAAAGGAGTAACCGGGCGCGACGGGAGCTTTAAGCAGCTTGTCCTCGGCAGTGGGCTCAAGACCGGCTGATCCGTGCGAGATACAGGATCCCAAAAACACAAAGACGAGGCAGGCGGCAATGGAGCAAAGCGCAAGGCGTAGACGGCGGGCTGGAAGTGCGTGGCTTGTGGTGTGCGACGCGGGGCGAGGGGCGGAATTGCCGCGATTGCGTTGAGGTGGCGAAAAGGAGCGCTTAACGTAGTGGTCGGTCGTACGGCAATCGTAGCGGCGCGGCTGCGATGTGTCGGTCTGGCGTTGGCGTGTGCTCGTGCTCACGCGGTCTGACTGCTGCGCGGTACGGCTTTGTTGCCGAGAAGAAGCCCCGGGCTGCTCTTGGGGGCGCTGCTGGTTGCCGTTGTCGGAGGTGCTTCTGGGCGTTGGCGTGGTGCGGCCGGCAAGGCGCACGCTTTGTGGCCGTTGGTCGCCGTCATTGTATCCGTATGCCATTCGAATCACCTTGCCTCGTGTGTAACTTGTCTATCCTACATAAAAAGATGCACGACACATGGGTATGTGCACCAAAAGCCTGACAAATGGTATGAACGTTGCCGCGCCGCGCGCCAAGCGTCACGGCAACAGGTATTCAAAAGCAGACAAGATGAAAGCGTCCAGGACGAATGACGTCTCCCGCCGTTCGTCCCAAAAACGGTGCCGCTCGTTTTGCAGTTCTGCCTTCGGTCGAGCTGCGAGCGGCGCTGCTGCGCCAAGGCCGTATCTTAAAGCCATGGAATAAAAGCGCGCGGCAAAACGGACCGCGCAAGGGGTGACGCCAGGGGGCGTCAAAAAGGAAAGGAGGGGAACAATGGCGGACAAGAACGCAGAAGTTGCAGTCGAGGACAACGGCGGCATGAAGAAAACGCTTTCGCTCTGGAACTTCTTCACCATCGGTTTCGGTGCCATCATCGGTACCGGTTGGGTTCTGCAGGTCGGCGACTGGATGGTCGTGGGCGGCGGTCCCGTTCCCGCTATGATCGCATTCCTCTTGGGTGCAATCTTCCTCGTGCCCGTCGGAGCTGTTTTCGGTGAGCTCACGGCTGCTATCCCCATCTCGGGCGGCATCGTCGAGTATGTCGATCGTAGCTTTGGCCGTACGATGAGCTACATCACCGGCTGGCTCCTGGCCCTGGGCAACGGCATCCTGTGCCCGTGGGAGGCCATCGCCATCTCGACCCTCGTGTCCGAGATGTTCGGCAGCCTGCCCGGCCTTGAGTGGCTGCGCGCCGTCAAGCTCTACACCATCCTGGGCGCCGACGTTTACCTGTTCCCGACGCTAATCGCGCTCGGCTTTGCAACCTACGTCATCTTCCTCAACTTCCGCGGTGCCAGCTCGGCCGCCAAGCTGCAGGCCTTCCTGACCAAGGCCCTGCTCTGCGGCATGCTGCTCGCCATGGGCGTCTCGCTGTTCACCGGCTCGCCGGACAACGCCATGCCCGTGTTCTCCCAGGTCACCGGTGCTGGCGGCGGCAAGCCCGCTACCGAGGGCACCAGCCTGTTCGCAGGCATCGTTTCGGTCCTGGTTCTGACCCCGTTCTTCTACGCCGGCTTCGACACCATTCCTCAGCAGGCTGAGGAAGCAGCCGAGGGCCTCAACTGGAACAAGTTCGGTAAGATCATCTCCTTGGCTCTGCTGGCCGCCGGCGGCTTCTACATGGTCTGCATCTACTCGTTCGGCACCATCCTCGACTGGCATGAGTTTGTTAAGAGCCCGGTTCCCGCGCTTGCCTGCCTCAAGGGCATCAACATGCTCCTGTACCTGGCCATGCTCGTCATCGCCACGCTTGGACCCATGGGCCCGATGAACTCCTTCTACGGCGCCACGAGCCGCATCATGCTCGCCATGGGCCGCAAGGGTCAGCTGCCCGAGAAGTTCGCCGAGGTCGATCCCAAGTCCGGCGCTCCCAAGCTCGCCTGCGTCGTTCTGGGCGTCATCACCGTCGTCGGTCCGTTCCTGGGCAAGAACATGCTCATCCCTCTGACCAACGTGTCGGCCCTCGCCTTCATCTTCTCCTGCGGCATGGTCGCCCTCGCTTGCCTGCGTATGCGCTTCACCGAGCCCGACCTGCCTCGTCCCTACGAGGTGCCCGGCGGCAAGTTTGGCATCAGCCTCGCTATCGTTGCCTGCGGCACCATCATTGGCCTGCTCGTGATCCCGTTCTCTCCCGCCTCCCTCAACATGGTGGAGTGGAGCATCGTGATCGGCTGGCTGGCTGTTGGCCTGGGCCTCATGGCCTTCACCAATTCCCGCAAAAAATAACGCCTAGCCGGGGCGGATCGGGTGCGCGGGGCCCTCTCTCCCGCGCACCGAACCCGGCACCACTTGGGTAGTTTTGTGAGGCCTTAACCCAACGCGGCCTCGCCCACTATATGGATCCATAAGGAGGAACCATGTCCACTAAGTATGCAATCGTTGGCGGCAAGCTCATCGACGGTACCGGTGCCGAGCCGGTCGAGAACTCCCTCGTTCTCGTCGACGACAATGGCAAGATCGAGTACGCCGGTGTCATGCAGGACCTTCCCGAGGGCGTTGAGGTTATCGACGCCGCCGGCAAGACCGTCCTTCCCGGCCTGATCGACACCCACCTGCACTTCTCGGGCAACCTGACCGACGATGACACCGACTGGGTCATGCAGCCGCTCCTCGAGAAGCAGGCCGTCGCCGTCAAGCAGGCCTACGACTGCCTCACCCACGGTCTCACCACCGTCTGCGAGATCGGTCGCTTTGGTATCCAGATCCGCGACTGCATCGACAAGGGCGTCTTCAAGGGCCCGCGCGTTCTGGCAACCGGCCTTGGCTTCTGCCGCGTTGCCGGCCACGGCGACTCCCACCACTGCAGCCAGGAGCTCAACAAGGAATCGCACCCCTGGGGCGATCAGGTCGACGGTCCTTGGGATCTGCGTAAGGCCGTCCGTCGTCGCCTGCGCGAGAACCCCGATGCCATCAAGATCTGGGCTACCGGTGGCGGCATCTGGCGCTGGGACTCCGGCCGCGACCAGCACTACTGCTCCGAGGAGATCCAGGCCGTGGTCGAAGAGGCAAAGATGGTCGGCATCCCCGTGTGGAGCCACTGCTACAACAACCACGCCGCTGCCTACGATTCCGTTCGCTTTGGCTGCGAGCAGTTGATTCACGGCTTCGATATCGATGAGCGCACCATGGACCTCATGGCCGAGCAGGGCACCTTCTTCACCCCGACGATCGCCTTCCTGCCCACTTGGTACGCCACCTATCCGCCCGTCTACGTCCCCGAGCTGCACGACAAGTACGAGGGCACCCTGGTCGAGAAGGAGCTGCAGCGCAACTACGACTGCCTGCGCGAGGCCAAGAAGCGCGGCGTCGTCATGACGATCGGCTCCGACTCCTTCTCCTTCGTCACCCCGTACGGCACCTGCTCTATCGAGGAGATGTACGAGTTCGTCGACAAGATCGGCTTCACCCCGGTCGAGACCATCACCTGTGCCACCCTCAACGGTGCCAAGATGTGCCACATCGAGGACGAGACCGGTTCCATCGAGGCCGGCAAGTGCGCCGACCTGCTGGTCGTCAACGGTGACGTCGCCGCCGACATCCACGTGCTCAACACCGACAACATGGACGTCATCATGAAGGACGGCTGGATCGTCGAGGCTGGCACCTTTGGCGAGGCCAACAAATACAGCGCCTAAGATACCGTTTGTCGATGGCTGGATGTAAAACACAGTTTTTGATTGCATAATGCAATGGAGAGGGTCGCTTGCGGCCCTCTTTATTGCTATGGGGTGCGTCAGTAAGAAGGAGATGACGGTGGATCTCAATAGGCTGATTCTGGGCAAGAGCTACAACTCTACCAAGGTCTTTCGTACCGCTCAGCATGTGGTTCAAGCCATCTTGCTCGGTATTGTCGTTCCGCTGCTTATCCTGCTGCTCATCTGGGATCTAACCGATAATCCCAATCCCGTTCCGGCCGTTGTCGTCATTGCCGGCTTGGTCATGCTGTGCTTCTTCTTCTCGTACGTCTTTGTCGTTCCCGACGACCTCACATCGAGCGCTACCGACCGCACGCTCGCCATCGCGTCGAAAATATTCGCCTACACGTCGCGCGGCCTTACGCCCGAAGCTGCCCTGGGCGCCTCTAAGATCATCCTGTCCGAAACCATCGCCTCTGCCATCTGCTTTACCGACGGCAAGCAGGTGTTGGCAAGCTGGGGCGAGGACTCGGCAAAATGCCCCGCGGGCACCCCGGTGGTGCTGCGGACCACGCTCAATGTGATCAACAGCGGTGAGCAAAGCGTTTTCTCGCGCGATGCCTCGACCGAGACAGGTGGCTACTTTCCGCGCCTGCGCGCCGGTATTGTCGCACCGCTTACCGTGCGCGGGCATTGCGTGGGCACGCTCGAGCTGTATTATCCCCGTCTGAGCAGCATCGATATGCGCCAGACGGCGCTCGCCTCGGGCTTTGCCGACCTCATTTCCACGCAGCTTGCGAGCTTTGAGCTCGAGCGCCAGGACGAGCTTACGGCCCGCGTGGAGCTGCGCGCCTTGCAATCGCAGGTCGATCCTCATTTTCTGTTTAACACCATCAGCACCATTGTGTCGCTCGTACGTACCGAGCCGGACAAGGCCAGGTCGCTGCTCATCGACTTTTCCAATTACTACCGTCAGACACTGTCCGATTCCGATACCCTCACAACGCTCGAGCACGAGGTGGAACAGGGCACTCGTTACATCAACCTTATGCAGGCCCGGTATGGCGACGGCCGTCTGCGCGTCTCGGTCGATATCGACTTTGAGGTGCGCGACAGCATGGTGCCGCCGTTTATCTTGCAGCCGCTGCTCGAAAACTGCATCAAGCATGCGCAGCGCGAGACCGAGCCGCTTTCTATTCGTGTTAGGGCTTTTGAGACCGATGACGGTCTGGAGATCATCGTCGAAGATGACGGCATCGGTATGAGCGAAGAAGTCTGCGCGCACCTGTTTGAGCAGCATCGCCGAGAGGAGCCCGAGAGCATTACCGCCGACGGCTCCATCAAACGAGGCTGCGGCCTGGCGCTCTTCAACGTGCTTCAGCGCATCCATTTCTTTTACGGGGAAGATTCTGGCATGCGCGTGAAGTCCCAGGAGGGCGTGGGAACGCAGGTCATCGTCGAGCTGAACGGCGAGCCGCATGAGCCGGCGCCGATGAAGGTGTAGCGCGCGGTTGGATTGAGAGAAAAAAGAGGGGAAGCGCATATGTCCGAGGGATGGAACATCTTGGTGGTTGATGACGAGCCTCCTATTAGGGCTGAGCTACGCTATCTATTGGAAAAGGATACGCGTGTGGGTCATATTGCCGAGGCGGGCAATGTCCCCGAAGCCGTGGAGTCGATTCTGTCGAACAAGCCCGACGTGTTGTTTTTAGACATTACCATGCCCGGTCGCTCGGGAATTGAGCTTGCCGAGACGCTGCAGAACCTAAAGACGCCGCCGGTCGTGGTGTTTGTGACGGCATTTGCCGAGTATGCGGCTGATGCCTATAACCTCGATGCCGTCGATTATGTCGTCAAGCCGGTTGAGGACGCACGCCTGTCAAAGGCACTCGACAAGATCGAGGCGGCCTTGGGCGTCCGTCGTGTTATCCACGCTCCGCGCCAGCCTTTGCGTCTGACGGTGGACCGCGGGGGCAAAAAGGTGTTCATTCCCGCCGCAGACGTTTGCTACTTTGAGGCGCGCGCCGATTTTTGCAACGCCATCTGCGCCGAGGGAACGTACCTGATCAATGAGTCGATCTCTTCGCTCGAGCGTCGCTTGGACTCCGAGGGCTTTATTCGCGTTCATCGCAGCTACCTGGTCAATTTGGAAGACGTGCACAATGTTGAGATTGGCTCCACGGGGTTGATGGAGCTCAGGCTCGACCGCGTGAACTCGACGGTACCGGTGTCCCGTCGTCGTGCCGCCGAGGTCAAGTCGCACCTGGGGCTTGCGTAAGAGGCTTGCGTGCTGTCGTTTACCATCGCAGGTTTGGCATGGGCGCGCGGTGGGCATAATGGGTGGCATCGAATGAAATCGAAAGGATCATTATGCCCGCGCTTATCACCCATCATCTGTTTGGCGAGGAAAGCATCGACCGTCTTCCGCAGGGCGTCATCACGTCCGATGAAGAGCGCATTGCCTTTATCTTGGGCAACCAAGGCCCCGACCCGTTTTTCTTTCACATTCTGACACCGCGTGTTTCCGACTGCACGCTGCTGGCGCAGGTCATGCATCGGTCGCGCATGTCTCGCCAGTTCGCGTGCCTGCGCGACGGCGTGTCGCATCTGCTGCCGCGCGATGCCAGCTTGGGTCGTGCCTTTGCGCTGGGCCTGCTGTCTCATTACGTGCTCGACCGCAACGCTCACCCCTTTGTCTATGAGCAGCAGTTTGGCATCGTGGAGTCCGATTCAGAGCTTGAGGATTCGAGCAGTCAGGTCCATGCCGTGATCGAGAGCGACCTGGATGTACTGATGCTGCAGCTTAAACGCGATGGCGCTACGGTCGACGATTACCCGCCGGCGGGCGAGATCGTCACCACCGATCGCATCAATCGCGTGGCCGGCGTGCTGATGAGCTATGTTGCCGGACGCGTGTACGGCATTGACATTCCGGCGGGGGAGTACGGTGCTGCCGTTGCCAATATGCAGCGACTTTACCGCGCGATTGAGCCGGCCGGCTCCGCAAAGACGCGCGCGATCTCGCTGGTTGAGGGCTTGGTGCACGACTACTCGCTGCTCGACGGCCTTGCGCACCGCGTGACGACCGAGCTGCCCGAGCGTACCGGCAACCTGGGCCACTTGGCATGGAAGAACCCCTTTACCGATGAAGTCTCGACCGAGAGCTTCCCCGAGGTCTTTGACCGCGCGCTGCTCGATTACGAGTGCACGGTTGCCCGCTTTATCGAGACCGGCGATATGGAAGCCGTGACCAACCATGTCAATTACAGCGGTCGCGTGCTCAATGCCGATGAGGAGTTCGACCGCGAGGAATAGGGCTCATGCGTGCCCCTTTGCCGAATCCTTACCGGTGCTTCTGGACAATTGGGGTACGATGAACTAACTGCATATCGGGCAAATACGAAGGGTCCCTGTCCATGAAATACACCAAGCTCGAGCGTAACTGGGTTATGTACGATGTGGGCAATTCGGCTCTCGTGCTGCTCAATACCTCGGTGGTGCCCATTTACTTTAACGCCATCAATACCGGCGCTTCCTCGGCCGACCTGGTGGTCGCTTGGGGCAATGCGCAGACGATCGCCTCGCTGGTCATCGCCATGCTCATGCCCATTCTGGGCGCACTTGCCGACTACGCCGGCAACAAGATCAAGTTCTTCTTGGGCTTCTTCCTCACGGGCCTGGTGCTTTGCCTGGCGCAGGCTATCCCAATGTCTGCCATGGCATTTTTGACCGTGTACGTGCTGTGCACCATCGGCCTTAACTCTTCTATGACGTTCTACGACGCCATGCTGCCTGACATTACCACCGACGAGCGCATGGACGCCGTGTCCAGCTCGGGTTATGCCTGGGGCTACATCGGTTCCACCGTGCCGTTCGTCATCTGCCTGGCGCTCATCATGGGTGGCCCCGCTCTTGGCATCCCCACCATGCTGGCAACGCGTCTGTCGTTTATCATCACTGGTGCCTGGTGGCTCATCTTTACCCTGCCGCTCATTCGCACCTATAAGCAAAAGTACGGTCGCGAGCGCGGTCCCGAGGACACCATCGGCCACATCGTGGGCGGTGTGTTCTCCGAGGTCGGACACACCATGCGCGAGATTGCCCACAATAAGACCGTGCTGGTCTACATGATCGCGTTCTTCTTCTATATCGACGGTGTGCACACGGTCATTTCCATGGCCACCAGTTACGGATCGGCCTTGGGCATCGATTCGACGCAGCTGGTGCTGGCGCTGCTCGTTACGCAGTTCGTGGCCTTTCCGTCCGCCATCATCTACGGCAAGCTCGCCGGACGCGTGGGCACGCTCAACATGATCCTGGTGGCGGTCGCCGCCTACATGGGGATTGTGCTGTTCGCCGCGTTCTTCCTAAAGACCGCCTTTGAATTCTGGGTGCTTGCCATTATGGTCGGCCTGTTCCAGGGCGGTGTGCAGGCGCTCAGCCGTAGCTACTTTGGCCGCATTATCCCCAAGGAAAAGTCCAACGAGTACTACGGCTTCTTTGACATCTTTGGTCGTTATGCAAGCGTTATGGGCACCTTCCTGGTGTCGGTCGTCACCTCGCTGACCGGCAACCCGTCGCTGGGCGTCCTTTCCATTGGCGTGCTGCTGGTCGTTGGCTTTATGCTACTGGTCCGCCTGTCCCGCATGACTCGGGCGGCAGAGCATGCCGCATAGGAGCGAGCGGCTATTGTGCCTGTCCACGGTACTCTTTTGGGGTTATCCGCAATAAACATTGCGACTTGCGAGCAATGATTTGCCCAAGTGGGTATGATGGAATCAGCTAGGTCGCGGGGCGTCGCCTGTGTTTGGCGGCGTCCCGTTTTTGTGTTGCAGGGAGGGTAAGGCATGAACGCCACGGTCGTGATTCCAACGTATTGGGCGGGCGATGACGCTTGCGCAAACGCCCCTGGCACCTATGACCATTCGACGCGACTCAACGCAGACAATCCCGAACTCGACCGCTGCCTGGCCTCGCTTGAGCAGGTGTGCGACATCCCGCGCATCATCCTTTTGGTGGTCTGTCCTGTTTCTGCCACAGCCGATGTGTCGCTGCGCGTGCACGAGATTGTCGACGCGCATCCCACGCTCAAGGTCACCGTTGTCACCAACACCCAGGCCTCGCGCATCGCAGACCGGGTTGCTCAGATCGCGCCCAAGGGTTCGGGCGAGTGCGTGAGCCTGCGAGGCTACGGTGCCATCCGCAACATGGGGCTAGCCTGTGCCGCTGTGCTGGGGCATGACGCGGTTATCTTTTTGGATGACGATGAGACTGTCATCTACGCCGACTTTATGAAGCGCGCGACCTATGCGTTGGGGCAGCAGACGCGTCAGGGCTTGCCGATCTTGGTCAAGAGCGGCTATTTCTACGATCGCGACGGCTCGCCGCTGGCTCCCACGGACAAGGCGGGCATCTGCCATCGTTGGTGGACCAAGCGCATCGAGTTCAACCGTTGGATGAAAAAGGCGCTCTCGGGCACCCGCATCTCGCGCTCCAACTACGTGTGCGGCGGCCTGATGGCCCTGCACGCCCGCGCCTTTACGCGTGTGGCCTTTGACCCGTTTATCACCCGCGGCGAGGACTTGGATTACCTCTTTAACATGCGCATGTTTGGCTACGACGTGTGGTTCGATAACGAGTGGACCGTGCGCCATCTGCCTCCGGAGTCCGAAAAGCGCTCACCGCGCTTTATGCAGGATGTATACCGTTGGTACTACGAACGGGCCAAGTTGACATTCGCCGCGCATCAAAAGGAGCTCATTCCCGTTACGGCGGCATCACTCATGCCCTACCCGGGCCCGTGGATTTCGCGCGAGCTCGACGACCGCGTGCGCAAGACCGCTATGGTCCGCAGCGTGTTTACCCGCGAGCATGAGGGCTACCTGCGCATTTGGCGCCATGGCATCGACGAGGCAAAGGCCTATGCGCGCCAAAACGCTGCAAGCTACCTGCGTTTCCAGAGCTTTTGGCCCAAGATCATGGACGGGCTTTGGCGTGACGCACAACTGATCAGTATCCTGGAGGGGGCCGAATGATCGACCGCCGCGCCCAGCGCGATAGTTCAATATCAATCTTTCGCATCATTGCCGTTGCCTGCGCCATTTGCGTGCTGGTGTACTTTATTTTTGCCTTGGTGACCGGTATCGAGCCGATCGCCACGGTGATTGCCTGCGCGCTGCTGTGCATCTTTCTGTGCATCTTTATCTTTTTGACGCTCAATCCCGATTCGGTGCGCTCCCAGTACACCGAGGAGACGCTCTCGGTGGCCTCGGCCATGCTCGAGGACATTAAGGGCGGTCTGACGCAGGAGTCGGCGCGTTTGGTGTGCCGGCGCATTTTGCCCGAGACGCGCGCCATGACGGTGGCCATCACCGACGAGGGCAACGTGCTTGCCTGCGCGGGAGAGTTTGAGGAAAAACTGCTGCCCGATACTCCCATCCACACGCTTGCCACACGCTACGTTATCGAACATGGCATCGTGCAGTCGTTCAACCGTATGGTGGATGTCGTGGGCTCGGACGGCTCGCACAACCAAGTTCCCGCCGGCATTATCGCCCCCATCAAGGTGGGCGATCGTACCGTCGGCACGCTCAAGTTCTACTACAAGACCCCGCGCGCCGTCGACCGTACCCAGTACGCGCTTGCCTCGGGCTTTGCCGAGATCTTGTCCACGCAGCTCGCCATCCACGAGCTCGAGGTGCAAAAGGAGCTCACGGCGCGCGCCGAGGTGCGTGCGCTGCAGGCGCAGATTAACCCGCACTTCCTGTTCAACACGCTGAACACCATTGCATCGTTTACGCGCACCGACCCGCTGCGGGCCCGCGAACTGCTTCGTGAGTTCTCATCGTTCTATCGTGCCACACTCGACAACTCGGGATCGCTTATTCCGGTCTCGCGCGAGGTCGCACAGACCAAGCGCTACCTTACCTTTGAGAAGGCCCGCTTTGGCGAGGACCGCGTGCTTGCGACGTTCGATGTGTCCGAGGACGTGGAAGATACGCTGGTGCCGGCGTTCGTGATCCAGCCGATTGTCGAGAACGCCGTACGTCATGGTATGGGCGATGACGACGCCCTGAGGATCGACGTGACCGTTCACCAAGACGGCGAGGATGCAATCTTGATTGCCGTGGCCGATAATGGCGTGGGCATGGATGAGGGTACCGCCGCCAGACTGTTTGACGAGCGCTCTGCCCGCCCCGACGCCAGCTCTCCCCAGGGTGGCGGCGCCGGTGTGGCCATGCACAATATTTCGGAGCGCATCCATCGCTTTTATGGGCCGCACTCCTATACGCGTGTCGAATCGGCGCCGGGCAAGGGCACCAAAGTGCTCCTTCATCTTGATTTGTCAGAGAGCATCTTTGACATTCAAGAGTAAAATAAAAGGCTACGGGCTCAACGTCATGCGACGGATGCCCGGCGTAGTTAGTTGACGAAAGGTTTTATCCCTATGCTGCGTGCGATGATTGTGGATGATGAGGCGCCGGCTCGCTCGGAGCTTCGCTTCCTGCTCGAGCAAACGGGCAAGATCGGCACGATCACGGAGGCGTCGAGCGTCCGCTCCGCCATCGAGATGCTTATGGAAAGTCGCGTGGATGTCGTGTTTCTCGATATCTCGATGCCCGGTGCCTCGGGCCTGCAACTTGCCGAGGCGCTGCATAAGCTCAAAAATCCGCCGGCGATCGTGTTTGTGACTGCGTATAGCGACCATGCGGTCGAGGCATTCGACGTGGATGCCGTCGATTATCTGATGAAGCCGGTCGAGGAAGCTCGCTTGGATCGCGCGATCGAGAAGGTCATGCAACGCGCCAAGCCGGTTACGGACAGCAAGGTGACCATCGAGCGTATCCCGGTGGAAAAGGGCGGCCGCAAGGTGCTCATTCCCGTGGACGACATTCGCTTTATCATGGCCAAGGACGATTACTCCTGCATCTATACCGTCGATGATCGCTTTTTGTCGACGACCTCGCTGGCGCAGTTTGAGGCCAAGCTCTGCGACTTTGGCTTCTTCCGTGTTCACCGCCGCTATATCGTCAACCTAGCGTGCGTCACGGACGTTGAGACGGTGCCCTCGGGCGCCATCCAGCTGGGCATTACGGGCGTCGACGAACGCGTGCCGGTTTCTCGCCGCCGCGTCGTGCCGCTCAAGAAGGCTCTGAGTCTCTAGCACACTGGCCCCGCAGCCCTGTAGACCCATCGTCTGCGGGGCCGTGGGGCCTTTTTTGTATGTATCTGCCGAATCGTTTTTTTGCGGAAGGGATCCCATGAACAGTGCAAGCGCCAAGCGTATCGACATCATCTCGGACACCCACGGCTATTTATCGCCTGCGCTCTTGGATGAGCTTGAGGGCGCAGATCTGATCATCCACGCCGGCGACCTCACGTCAGAGATGGACTACGAGCACCTATGCACCATCGCCCCCGTGCGGGCCGTCTTGGGCAACAACGATTACTACCGCGACTACGGTCCCGATGTAGACCGTCTTGCGCTCTTTACCTACGAAGGCCTCAAATTCGCCGTAGCCCATTACCGCGAAGACCTTCCGGTGGGATCCGTAGACGTAGCCATCAACGGCCACACCCACGTAACCAAAGAAGCCCAGGTGGGCCGCTGCCTAGTCCTCAACCCGGGCAGCGCCAGCTACCCCAGAGGCAGCCGAGGCCCCACTATGGCCAGAATGCTAGTAAAAGACGGCCATGTCATAAGTACCAAGTTTATTGACCTAGACTAACCGCAACAAAAACGGGGGATGCACAAGGCATCTCCCGTTTTTCTTTGAGCCAAAGTAAGAAGTCCAACCAGAACAATCAGACCACCCCCGCCGAGGAACACGCGGGCTAGCCGCGCAGCGGCGCACGCCCGCAAAACTGGTTGAAGAAAGTGACGGCAGGGAGGGTCTCCGGGGCTGGGGGCGGGGGTTAAGTTTGTCGCGAGTTCCGCACGCAAAGGAAAGCACTTAATGTGCTTTCCGTCTTGCGCAGGACTGTAGAGCAGCAAACTTAACCCCCGCCCCCAGCCCCGGAGACCCTCCCGGAGGGACCGAAAAATTTTTTCAAAAAAGTTGTTGCGCGCCGGACAGACTTCTGTGTATACTAATCCCCGCAGCGCACGCGAGCGGAAACAAACGCGAACGTCTGCCTGGGGAGTTAGCTCAGTTTGGTTAGAGCGCCGGCCTGTCACGTCGGAGGTCGCGGGTTCGAGCCCCGTACTTCCCGCCAACGCAATTAAAGCCACGTCTTCGGACGTGGCTTTTTGCGTTTGATGCACTTTGTTTCGATAGAACGATCGCCCTGGCGCATCTTCGCCCAGAATCCCCGCCCCTTCGGGAACGCAAGTAAAATCTAATAAGCATATCTGTCTAAACAACAGCTTTGTTGCGCAACACCTGTTCAACGAAGCAGGGGGTTAGGTTATACTAAATTGCACTGTGGGCCGCATCTGATGCATTTCGCTCCAAGCGCGGCATTCAGTGGATATCCGATTTACCATTTGGATGTCCTAGCGGTCATTTAGCGTCTCGACACAAGCTCGGCCCCGGAGCTCGTTCGAGCTGTTCGTATTCCTTGAAAGGGGAAAAATGGACATATCGAGGAAGACTGATTACGCCCTTCGTATGCTGGCGATGCTTGCCGAGGATCCGGAGCGTTTGCTTTCTGTTCGCACCGCTGCCGAAGAGGTCAATGTTCCGTATTCGTTTGCCCGCTCGATTCAGCACGGTTTGGTCCAGGCCGGTATTGTGGAGAGCCTGCGTGGCGTCCACGGTGGCATGCGTCTCAAGGTCAGTCCGGACGACGTCACCATTCGTCAGGTCGTCGAGGCCGTTCAGGGCCCTATGGTTATGAATGATTGCACCGCACCCGATGGCGACTGTGCGCGCATGGGCACGTGCTGCTATCATCCCCTGTGGGCCGGAGCTCAAGCGTTGATGCGCGACTACCTCGATTCCGTTTCGCTCGGCGACATCGTCGCTCACCGCCAGTTCCCGGCCGTCGATCCCAAGTTCGCCGACCGCGAAGCGTTTCCCGAGTACGCCACCTGTGCGTATACATGCCGGGAGGAATAGCGCCGCATAAGGAGCATAGATATGATTCAGGACCCCTTTCGTTCGATGATTCGTTCGGAAGGGGTCCTGCGTTATCGCGACCTTCCGTGGCGCCGCACGCGCGATCCGTACATCATTTGGCTTTCTGAGGTCATGTTGCAGCAAACACAGGTGCCACGCGTGGAGACGCGTATGCCGGCGTGGCTCGATCGCTTTCCGACCGTGCAGGCGCTTGCCCAAGCCGCGCCTTCCGATGTTTTGGACGCTTGGCAGGGCATGGGCTACAACCGACGCGCTCTGGCGCTCCACAAGGCCGCTCAGCGCGTTGTGGAGGACTGGGACGGTGAGTTTCCGCGTGAGACGCGTGACTTGGTCGCTCTGCCTGGTATTGGCCCGGCAACGGCGCAAGGTATCCGGTCGTTTGCGTTTGACCTTCCAGGCGTGTATCTGGAGACCAACGTGCGCACGGTCTTTCTGCATCACTTCTTTCCCGATGTACCGGCTGTTCCCGACCGCGAGCTGGTGCCGCTGATTCAGGCGGCCTGTCCGGCGGCCCCCGGTGCGGCGACCGACGAGATCGCTCCCTTTGCCGTGCCGCTCGATGATGCCGACACGCCGCGCGCGTGGTATTACGCGTTGCTGGATTACGGCGCATATCTAAAAAAGACGTTGCCCAATCCGTCCAGGCGCTCGGCGGGCTATAGCCGTCAATCAAAGTTTGAGGGCTCACGTCGCCAAAAGCGCGCGCATATCGTGCGCATGTTGCTGGCAGCGCGCGATGGCCAACCGGCGGGGATTACGCTTGCTGATGCCGTGGTGGGCGTTAACGATATGGAAGCGGCGGCTGGGCGCGGGCCGGTCGAGCGCGAGCTTGTCGCGGGCATTCTGGCCGACCTGGAGCGTGAGGGCTTTTGCCGAGCCGAGGGCGATCGCTGGCTGAGCATCTAGCCCGTGCAAATCTGAAGAACAGGATTGTAAGGTTTAGATTTCCGACATGAGGGCATCCTAAAGACGAGGCCGCTCGAAGCCTACGGGCGGCATGCGTTGAAGGGAAGTACACCTATGGATTTTGAGAATTCCCAAACCAAGAAGAACCTCGAGACCGCTTTTGCCGGTGAGTCCCAGGCACACACCAAGTATCGCTACTATGCCTCCAAGGCAAAGAAGGACGGCTACGTTCAGATCTCGAACATCTTTGCCGAGACGGCTGGCAACGAGTCCGAGCACGCCAAACTGTGGTTTAAGTATCTGCACGATGGCGCCGTCCCCGATACCCTGGACAATCTGCGCGATGCCGCCGCGGGTGAGAACTACGAGTGGACCACGATGTATGACGAGTTTGCCAAGACCGCCGAGGAGGAGGGTTTTGCCGAGATCGCCGAGAAGTTCCGTGGTGTCGCCGCCGTCGAGAAGGCCCACGAGGAGCGCTACAACAAGCTCGTCGAGCGCATTGAGTCGGGCGAGGTGTTTGAGCGTGAGGGCGTAAAGGTGTGGAAGTGCCTGAACTGCGGGCACCTGCACGTTGGTGCCGAGGCGCCCGAGGTGTGCCCGGTGTGCAACCACCCGAAGGCGTACTTTGAGGAGCAGGTGGTGAACTACTAGCGCTTGGCGCTGGCTGCTGCGGAGCGCAGGGCGGGAGGCCGGATCGCCTTCCCTCCCCGCTCACGGCTCCGCAGGGTCGCGTTGAGGGAAGACGATCCGGCCTCCCGCCCTGCGCTCCGGCTTCGGGTCGTTGCGCGCTCGCTACAGAAAAGCTGATATTAAAGGTTGTGTGCCGCCCCTTTTTGGGACGGCACGTTTTTGTGGGGTCCCGGTCTCCACAATTTTCGTCAAGCTATTGGTTAGATTTTGGTCAGTTGGCGTAAGGGCGGAAGGCCAAAAGATTGTTGGCGAAAAAAGCTCAGAGAAAGTGCTGGTAGGGGAGTTGTTGAGCTTTTCGACAGCTTTTGAGCAAAAGAAACTTTGTGGCTATTGCCGGCGATTGCGTTGTCGCGGTCATGGCGGTGCGGGATGCTGGTCGTAAGCGTCGAATGCTCCGATTTTGGAGGCCAGCATGGATCTGTTTCTTGAGACTCCGCAGCAACAAGCTGAGCGCATGCTGCGTCAGCAGCAACGACTCATGGAGATACAAATGCAAGGGGCGGCAGTCCAGCCCTTTGCGCAAAATGTCGTGCCCGCTGCTGTACCTGCAGCTGTGCCCGGGTGTGAATCGGCGCCAGAGGCCTATTCCGTACAGCAAGATTCATATGCGCAGGAGCTCGCGTTCGACAAGCATCGTGCGCGTCGCCGTCGCTGGGCCCAGCGCCTGCGTACGTTGGCGATGATCGTGCTCATCCCGTTGGGGCTTGCGGCCATCTTTCTGGCGTCATATGCCCTCACGTGCATCCTCAACGGCGCATCGCCCAACGAGGTACTTCAGCACTTGGCAGCTCTCGGCCAGCGCCTAAGCGATGTCGTAACAACTATCCGCGCCGGCTGGGAGAGTTAGCGTTTTAGTACCTGTGGCCCAAAATCCATTTGTCCGATTGCCATGTGACGCCCGGTGCGTGTGGCGGGGTAAGATTGATCGCGGTTTTGATTGATGGTCGATTGAGTTTGTTGGGCGGAGACTATGTCTGCTATTGATATCGTGCTTGTTGTGATCGCCTTGGTGGCGGTGGGGGTTGCTGTGGCTTGTGCCCTGCAGCTCAAGGGCCTTCGCGCCGAGCTGCGGGAGCGTGGCGATAGCGGAACAGAGATGCTGGCTGCGCTCGAGCAGGCCAATAACGCGCTCGGCACCCTGAACGTCGCGTTGGCAGAAACCCGCCGCACAGCAAATGCCATCGCGCAGCAGCAGACGACCGATGCGGCCGTAGGGCAACAGCGTTACCTGACCATTGCGCGCGAGTTCTCGCAGGCCGGCGACCGTATGGATGACCTGCGCCGCGAGACGGCCCAACAGCTCGGCGCCAACCGCGAGGGTATCGAGCACCGCCTGGACAAGGTGCGCGAGACGGTCGATGCCCAGCTGGGCGCCATCCGCAAGGACAACAACGTGCAGCTCGACCAGATGCGCGCGACGGTGGACGAGAAGCTCTCCCGTACGCTCAACGATCGCCTGTCTGCATCGTTTAAGCAGGTGAGCGACCAGCTCGAGGCTGTGTACAAGGGTTTGGGCGATATGCAGTCCATTGCCACCGGCGTGGGCGACCTCAAGCGCGTGCTGGGCAATGTAAAAGCGCGCGGCATTTTGGGCGAGGTACAGCTGGGTGCAATCCTGGCGGACATCCTTACGCCCGACCAGTATCTGGAAAACGTCGCCACCAAGCCCGGCGCCTCGGAGCGCGTTGAGTTTGCCGTCAAGCTGCCGGTGGACGAGGGCGATCCCGTGCTGCTGCCGATCGACTCCAAATTCCCGGGCGACGCGTACGAGCATCTGCTCGACGCGCAAGAGTCGGGTGATGCCGAAGCTGTGGCCACCGCGCGCAAGACACTCGACGCTATGGTGAAACGCGAGGCAAAGGACATCTGCGAAAAGTACCTGAGCGTGCCCGCGACCACCAATTTTGGCATTATGTTCGTGCCGTTTGAGGGCCTGTACGCCGAGGTCGTCAGCCGCCCCGGGCTTATCGAGACCCTGGGCCGCGACTATCACGTCAACGTTGCCGGCCCCAGCACCATGGCGGCCATCCTCAACAGCCTGCAGATGAGCTACCAGACGTTTAAATTGCAAAAACGCACCGATGACGTGCTGCGCGTGCTCTCTGCCGTCAAGGCCGAGCTGCCGCGCTATCAGGCGGCGCTGCGCCGCGCCCAGCAGCAGATTGAGACCGCAGGAAAGACGGTCGAGGGCATCATCACCACGCGTACCAACGTTATGGAGCGCAAGCTCAAGGATATCGACGCGCTGGAAGACGCGCGGGAGGCCGACGAGATCTTGGGACTCACGTCTGCGGAGCTGCTCGCAGACCAAAAAGACGAGGACTAGCTGCATCTGACGGCGGGGCGCCTGCGCAAGCGCGGGACGCGGGCGCTTTTCGCGTTGCACTTGCCTGAAGTGCGCTTTAGTGTGCAACAATGGCGTTTCGCCCTATCAGACGCGAAAGGAAGCCCATGTCTCAGAGAAACACCAGTCCGCTCAAACGCTCCACCGTGCGCCGCACGCTGCGGCGTTTTTGGGACGTCACGCGCACGCAGCCGCTGATCGTCTTTCTCTCGGTGTTCTCGTCGGCGGGCTACATCTTTTTGCTCACGTTTGCCAACACCTACGTGATGGCCCTCATCGTCGACCGCGTCCAAGCGGGTTCCGTGGCGGGCGATCAAGTATTCGAGGTCTTTGGTCCCTACATTCTGGCGCTCGTGCTCGTTAACCTAGTGGGCCAGATCCTCTCCAAGCTGCAGGACTACACCGTCTACAAGCTCGAGATTGCGGGTAACTATCACTTGGCGCGCCTGTGCTTCGACACGCTCTCCAATCAATCCATGACATTTCACACCAGCCGCTTTGGCGGATCGCTCGTGAGCCAGACGAGTCGTTTTATGAGCGGCTATACGGGGCTGGTAGACGTGACGGTGTATTCGCTCATTCCCACCATCACCTCGGTTGTCTGCACGGTGGCGGCGCTCGCTCTGGTGGTGCCGACGTTTACCGTGATCCTGGTGGGCATCATGGTCGTCTACATTGCGTTTGTCTGGCTTATGTACAAGCGCATCATGCCGCTTTCGGCCGCGACGTCCGCCGCGCAGAACAAGCTGTCGGGCGTGCTGTCCGACGCGGTCACGAATATCCTGGCCGTCAAGACCTGTGGGCGCGAGGACTTTGAGCGCGACCTGTTCGATGCCGCCGACCGCGCCGCGCGCGACGCCGAAACGGTTTCGATGCACGCCATGATGCAGCGCAACTTTACGACCTCGGGCCTTATCGTCATCACCATGGCCGTGGTGAGTGTGTTCGTCGCGGGTGGCAACGCGTGGTTTGGCATTTCGGCCGGCGCGCTCGTCATGATCTTTACCTATACGTACAACCTCACCATGCGTCTGAACTACGTAAGCTCCATGATGCAGCGCATCAACCGCGCGCTGGGCGATGCGGCCGAGATGACGCGCGTGCTGGACGAGCCGCGTCTGGTGGCAGACGACGAGAACGCTCCCGAGCTTAAAGTGACCGAAGGTGCGATTGATTTTGAGCACCTGAGCTTTGCATACCGTGACGCCGCGGCGGGCGAGAACGTGTTCGACGACCTGACGCTTCACGTGGCGGCGGGCCAGCGCGTGGGCCTGGTGGGTAAATCGGGCTCGGGCAAGACGACGCTCACCAAGCTGCTGTTGCGCTTGGACGATGTGCAGGGCGGCCGCGTGCTCGTGGACGGCCAAGACGTCTCGCGCTGCACGCAGCAGAGCCTGCGCCGCCAGGTTGCCTACGTGCCGCAGGAGGCGCTGCTGTTCCATCGCTCCATTCGCGAGAATATCGCCTACGGCCGCCCCGACGTAACCGACGAGCAGATTCGCGAGGCCGCGCGCCTGGCCAATGCGACCGAGTTTATCGACCGCCTGCCCAACGGCTTTGACACCATGGTGGGCGAGCGCGGCGTCAAGCTTTCGGGCGGCCAACGTCAGCGCGTGGCCATCGCCCGCGCTATCCTGACCGACGCGCCGATCCTGGTGCTCGACGAGGCGACGTCTGCCCTCGACAGCGAGTCCGAGGCGCTGGTGCAGGAGGCGCTCGAGAACCTGATGCGCGGTCGCACCTCCATTGTGGTGGCGCATCGCCTGTCCACCGTGGCGGCGCTCGATCGCATCGTGGTGCTGGCGGACGGCGAGATTGTCGAGGACGGTACGCATGCGCAGCTTGTCGAGGCAGGCGGCGAGTATGCGAGCCTGTGGGGCCGCCAGACCGGCGCATTTTTGGAGGCTTAAGGCCCCCGTACGTGGGACAATCGTTTCCGTGAAGTTATGTTTCTGCCGAGCCGAGGAGTCGTTATGCCACGCGAGACCAATGCCGCCAAACGCGAGCGCGCCGTTGAGGTGTGCGAGCGCCTCAACCGTCGCTATGGCCCGGTTGAGTGCTTTTTGGACCACGAGAATCCCTTTAGGCTGCTCATCGCGGTGCTGCTCTCGGCGCAGACGACCGATGCACAGGTCAACAAGGTGACGCCGCGGCTGTTTGCCCAGTGGCCCACGCCCGAGGCCATGGCGGGGGCGATCGTGGCCGATGTGGCCGACACCATTAAGTCACTCGGCTTTTATAAGAGCAAGGCCAAGCACGCCGTGGAGGCCGCGCAGATGATCGTTGCCGATTACGGCGGCGAGGTGCCGGCCGACATGAAGGAGCTCGTCAAGCTACCGGGTGTGGGGCGCAAAACGGCGAACATCGTGCTCAACGTGGGGTTTGGCATTGTCGAGGGCATCGCGGTCGATACGCACGTCAACCGCATCGCGCACCGCCTGATGCTGAGCCCCAAGACGCATGCCAAAGAGCCGCTCAAGACCGAGCAAGATCTGCTCAAGATTTTGCCGCACGAGTATTGGGAGTCGGTCAACCACCAGTGGATCACCTTTGGCCGCGAGATCTGCGACGCTCGCAAACCTAAGTGCGACGAGTGCCCGCTGGCAGACCTTTGCCCCAGCGTACGGGTGAGCTAGGTTACAAGGGCAGGCCGCCACTCTTGCGTATCTCCGGGCGGTACAAATCGGGACGCGGCCGGTGACCACGGCGCTCGCTATGACTCCCGAAGCAAGAACTCTTCTGCCGGCACAACCGATGCCCCCTCGGTATCGTAGCGCTCGGAGCCGTGATATACGACGGCTCGGTCCTTTGCGGGAATGCCAAGTTCGGAACCAACAGAGCGTAGGTGTCGAGCGAATGTGTCGCGGTAGGTAGCGCCCGATTTGATTTCGAACGCCTGTGGGCGAGCCGGCTCTGTTAGATCGATAAGGTCGATCTCTCGTTTGCTGTCGTCGCGATAAAAGGCAAGCGTGGGCTCGAGGCCTCTGTTGAGGTATGCCTTCTGGCGTTCCGAGACAACGAGGTTTTCGAATATTTCCCCGCTTAGGGGGTGGTTCATGAGACTGCGCTCGTCTTGAATGCCAAGCAGATGGCAAAGTAGTCCCGTGTCGTAGAAGTACAATTTTGGCGCTTTGGTAAGCCGCTTGCGCATGTTTCCAGCATATGGTTGAAGCAGGAACACCAAATAGCTTGATTGCAGGATCGAAAGCCACGAGCTGATCGTCGCCGTGGCGACTCCCACATCAGCGGCGAGTCTTGATAGGTTGAGCAGCCCTCCCACGCAAGCCGCGCACAGCCCGATCATTTTTCTAAAGGAGCTCAGGTTGCGCACGTCGAGAAGGCCGCCCGCGTCGCGTTCCACATAGGTCATAAGGTAATTTTGGTAGAACATATCGGTGGGGATGCCCGCATCGTATATGCGCGGGTATCCCCCGCGAATCAGGTAGGTGTCAAGCGAGATTTGCGTGTCGCTGAGCTCCTGGTAGGAGAGAGGCAGGAGTTTGAGCATGCCGACGCGCCCGGCAAGCGATTGCTGGATGTTGTGCATGAGCAAAAAGTTTTGCGAGCCGGACAATACATACTGGCCGGTCTTTCCGCGTTCGTCGGAGGCGACCTGAATCATGCTGAACAGCTCCGGTGCATATTGGGCCTCGTCGATGATCAGATGATCGGGGCGCCTGCTGATAAAGCCGACGGGGTCATCGAGTGCGGCGCGACGGACTTCCGGGTTCTCGAGGTTGAGATATTCATATTCAGGAAAAACGGCCTTGATGAGAGTTGACTTGCCGCTTTGGCGTGGCCCCGTAAGCGAGACGACGGGAAACCATTCTGACATGTCGCGTAGCTTCTGGGCCATGGTTCGCTCAATCATTTTTAACGCCCTTCGTGTCTAGCATCGCATGCTCGTAGGCATGCTTTTGGTTCGAAAGTCTCGTACCGAGTTTGTCGGTATTTGCCGGGTTGCGTGGCAGGTCTTTGGGATTTGCCACATCGGCAAGGCAAAAAAACCATAATTACTAACTAGAAGTTACCACAACTGTAAAGTAGGAATTGCCATAATTGCAAAGTAATACAGGTAGAAGCTGGTAATTGGTGCTGTCCGATCAGGCTGTTTTGTGCCGAGGGCGTTCAGGCATGCGCGTTTTGGGGTAGCTGTTTGGCGTGCGCTGGCGTGTCCATCTCATGCGCTACCATGACAGGCAATGAAATCCGCCGCATACCCGCCGAGCTTGCCCCGGCGGGCTTTTGGCGTTGCAATGCCGGAGGAACAGCATGCTCATTCACCGTATAGCCGCGCAGCTCTACACTGCCGAGGCACTGCAGACCGTCGAGGCCGGACTCGATGCTGGCGAGGACGTGACGCTGGCTGTGTCGCAGTCGGGCCGCACGCTTATGGCGGCCGCCCAGTTTGCGCGTCGTCCGCGCCCGACGGTCTATATCGTGAGTGGCGAGGATGCGGCTGATCGCGCCGCGCGTAGCCTTGCCGCCTACGTGGGCCTGGCACACGTGTGCCGCTTTCCCGAGCGCAAGGACTATCCGTGGCGCGAACAGGCGCCCGACGACGCCGTGGTGGCGCAGCGCTGCGAGGCTCTGGGGCGCATCGTGCGCGGCGACAACTGCATTATGGTCGCCTCGGCCCGCGCACTGCTGCGCTGCGTGCCGCCGGTCGAGAGCCGCTACTGGGAGTCCACGACCTTTGCGGTGGGCGAGGAGATCCCTTTTGACGAGGTGCCGCAGCGCCTGGTGGGCATGGGCTACACCAATGCCGGCGCCGCCGATGCACCCGGCCTGTTCCGCGTGCACGGTGACACCGTCGAGGTGTTTCCCGCACAGGAAAAGGCGCCCGTGCGCATCGAGTTTTTCGGCGACGAGATCGACCGTATCCGCCGCATGGTGAGTTCCACGGGCCAGACCATCGGCAACGAGGACAGCATCGAGATCTTCCCCTGTCGCGAGCTCGCACTCACCGACGACGCCGTCCACAACATGCATGTGGCGCTCTATCGTGCCAGCCAGGACGACAGCAAACTGGCGGCGCTGCTCGAGATGGTGGATGCGCGCATCGTCACGCCCGAGCTCGACCGCTTTTTGCCGGTGATGTACGGCCAGACCGTGAGCCCGCTGTCGCATGTGAGCGGCAAGGCGCTCGTGGTGCTGTCCGAGCCGCGCTCGCTGTTCGACGATTGCCTGCGCGCCTACGAGGATATCGAGGCACGTGCCGGCGAGGCGGGGGTCGACCGTCTGGACGGCCTGTACGTGCGTGCCCAGCAACTCGACTTTGGTGCCCAGCAGCGCCTTAACTACGTGAGCTTGATCCGTGCCGGCGGTGCGGTGACGGCAGAGCTCAAGATTGAGCAGCCGGCCATCGCGGGCTCGGACAATCGCTTTATGACGCGCATCCAGGAGGTCGTGGGCAAGCGCTATGCCTGCGTATTTGCCATCCCCGACCGCGGTGCGCGCGAGTCGATGGAGCTCACCTTTGGCGATGAGGGTATTACCTTTGAGGAGTCGCTGACGGCCGCGCCCGAAAACGCGGGCGCTATTGGCGACCGTGTGCGCGTGGCAGCGGCAGATTCTGCCGATCGTGCTGTCCGCCAGGATGCTCATGCTGCAATTCGCGAACGCAAGGCCGACGCGCTCAACGCCCGCTCGCTCGAGGCAGGTGCCGCCCAGGCTGCCGCCGGTGCCGCCGTGCCCACCATCTCGCGCGGACGCGTGACCTTTGTCGATGCCGCCTTGCCGCAGGGCGTGGTGGTGCCCGATGCCAACCTGGCCGTGTTCTCGATTGCCGACCTCAACGCTCGCATGGACGCCAACCGCGCCCGCAGCCGCCGCAAGGTCGATATTACGCAGATCACCTTCCCCTTTAAGCCAGGCGACTACGTAGTGCATGCAACGCATGGCATCGCGCTCTTTAGCGAGATCGCGCGCCAGGAAGTGGGCGGCAAGGAGCGCGACTACTTTTTGCTGGAATATGCCGACGGCGACAAGCTCTACGTGCCGCTGGAACAGGTTGACCGCATTACGCGCTACGTTGGTCCCGACGGCGATAAGCCGCGCCTGACCAGGCTCAACACCGCCGACTGGACGCGTGCCACCAACAAGGCGCGCAAGAATGCCAAAAAGCTGGCGTTTGACCTGGTCGATCTGTATACGCGCCGCTCTTCGATTACCGGTATCGCCTGCCCACCCGACACGCCCGAGCAGATTGAGATGGAGGAGAGCTTCCCTTACGACGAGACGCGCGACCAGCTGGAGGCCATCGCCGACATTAAGGCGGACATGGAGGCGCCCAAGCCCATGGACCGCCTGCTGTGCGGCGACGTGGGCTTTGGCAAGACCGAGGTCGCCCTGCGCGCAGCGTTTAAGTGCGTGGACTCCGGTCGCCAGGTCATGGTGCTCTGCCCCACGACCATTCTGGCCCAACAGCACTACGAGACATTCTTTGAGCGCTTTGCCCCGTTTGGCCTGGAGGTCGAGGTGCTCAGCCGCTTCCGCACGCCGGCGCAGCAAAAGCGCGCGCTCAAGGCGTTTGCCGAGGGCACGATTGATGTGCTGATCGGCACGCACCGCCTGCTTTCGGCCGATGTGAACCCCAAAAACCTGGGCCTGGTGATCATTGACGAGGAACAACGCTTTGGCGTGCAGCACAAGGAGCAGCTCAAGAACCTGCGCGAGCAGATTGACGTGCTCACGCTTTCGGCAACGCCCATCCCGCGTACCATGCAGATGGCCACGAGCGGCGTGCGCGATATGAGCCTGATCACCACGCCGCCGACCGGGCGTCGTCCCGTGATCGTGCACGTGGGGGAGTACGACCCCGACGTGGTGAGCGCGGCGATTCGCCTGGAGGTGGGCCGCGGCGGTCAGGTGTACTACGTGTCCAACCGCGTCAAGACCATCGACGACGCCGTGGCGCGCGTGCACGAGGCCGCGCCCGAGGCGCGCGTGGGCGTGGCACACGGCAAGATGAGCCCGCGCGAGGTCGAGGACGTGATGATCGAGTTCGCGACCAAAAAGATCGACGTGCTCATCGCCACGACCATCGTGGAGAGCGGCATCGACAACGCGACCGCCAACACGTTGATCATCGAGGATTCGCAGCGCCTGGGCCTGGCACAGCTCTACCAGCTTAAGGGCCGTGTGGGCCGCTCAGCCACGCAGGCATACGCGTACTTTATGTTCCCCGGCGAGCTGCCGCTTACCGAGGGGGCCACGGCACGCCTGACCGCGCTTTCCGAGTTCCAAGACCTGGGCAGCGGTATGCGCATCGCCATGCGCGACCTGGAGATCCGTGGTGCCGGTTCGCTCATGGGCGCCGAGCAGCACGGCAACCTGTCGAGCGTGGGCTTCGACCTGTTTACGCAGATGCTAGGTCAGGCCGTGGCCGAGGCGCGCGGCGATGACGATGCCGGCGTGGAGGCGGCGAGCGTGGGCATCAACCTGCCGGCCGACTACTTCTTGTCCGAGGAGTACATGCCGGCGGTGGATCAGCGCGTGCTCGTGTACCGCAAACTCGCGGCGGCTGAGGACCTGGAGAGTGTCGACGAGGTGCAGGAGGAGACCGAGGCCGCGCACGGTCAGCTGCCGTTGGCGGGACTCAACCTGTTCAACCGCGCGCGCATCCGTATCCGCGGCGAGCGCTTGGGGCTCGAGAGCGTCACGCTCAGCGGCGGACGCATCATGTTTTTGGGTGTCGACGTGCCCAAGAAGGTGGCCTTTGAGCTTAAGACCCGCTACGGCGCGGTGAACTTCCCCAAGAGCCGCAAGCTGTCGGTGCCCTACAAGGCGGGCGCCGGCGCGGGCAGCGGCCTGGGTCGCGGCCTCGACGCCAACGACGGCACCGGCCCCGTGGCAGCCGCCCTCATGCTGCTGCAGCAATTGGGTGCAAGCGACGACGACTGATGGGTCGACGCTGCAAACGCTCCATTTGGGCAATCTGACTCCATCGAAAGGAAAGCATGTTCGGGTACATCTATAAGAAAGATGCCGCTGCTATCGCGGTCATCTTGGCCTTTTGTCTGGGCGTGGGCAGCTTCTTCGATTATCAGATTTCGAGCGCGCTGTTCAACATCGGCAGCATGTACGGCCGCTTTATCGAGGCCGCCGGCGAGCTGCCGTTTGAGCTGACGGCGAGCGTCGCGGGCGTTATGCTCGTGCGCGCGGTGCGTCCCGACTCCAGGGGGAGCAAATGGCTCGCCGTGCTCGGCATCCTCGTCAACGTGGGCCTGACCGGCTACGAGATCGTCTCGTCCCTGAAGGTTGGCGGCAAACTCATCGCTGTCCAGTTGGTGCTGACGTTTGTGCTGGTCATCGCTGCCAACCTTGTCGTCTATCGCCTCACGCGCGACACCGACTCCGACGAGCTCGCGCGCTGGGCGCTGATGGTGCTTGCCGTGTGGGTCGCTCAGGCCATCATCCTCAACGTGGTTGTCAAGCCGCTGTGGTCGCGCCCGCGCATGCGCGTGATCGAGGTCACGCCGGGGCTCAATTTTCAGCCGTGGTGGGTAATCGGCAACCCCGACAAGTGGGCCTATATCGCCGCCGGCGTAATCAAGGACGGCTTTAAGTCGTTCGCGAGCGGGCACACCGCGCATGCGGCAATCGGCCTTATGCTTGCGGGGCTTCCCGCGGCGGCCTTTACGGAAAAGCCTTCGCGTCGTCGCGTGGTCTTTTGGGTGGCGGCGGCCGTCGCGGCGCTCGTCGCCTTTGGCCGTATCGTGATCGGTGCACACTTTTTGACTGACGTGAGCTGCGGCTTTGCCCTGGTGTTGGCACTTGAGTGCCTTGCCGCGCGCGTTGCCTATCCTCACGGCGTACAATAGCCCCGTTTGAATCATCTGGACGATACCTGGTAAGAGAGGATTGCCATGCTCGCGTTCAACAACGACTATTCCCACGGCGCACACCCGGCGGTACTGCAGGCGCTCGTCGACACCAACATGGAGCCGCAGCCCGGCTACGGCACCGATGCGCATACCGAGCGCGCCAAGCAGCTGATCCGCGAGGCCTGTCAGGCTCCCGATGCCGACGTATTTTTGCTGGTGGGCGGCACGCAGACCAACGCGACGGTGATTGACATGCTGCTCGCGCCGTACGAGGGCGTGGTTGCCGCCGAGACCGGCCACGTTGCCTGCCACGAGGCGGGCGCCATCGAGTTTGGCGGCCACAAGGTGCTCACCATTCCCGGCTACGAGGGCAAGATGCACGCCGAGGATCTCGAAAACTATATCCAGGTGTTCTACGAAAACGAGAGCTGCGAGCACATGGTGTTTCCGGGCGCCGTGTACGTGAGCCTGTCGACCGAGTACGGCACGCTGTACTCCAAGGCCGAGCTGGCCGAGATTTATGCGGTGTGCCAGAAGCGCGAGATTCCGCTGTTTGTGGATGGCGCCCGCCTGGCCTATGCGCTGGCAGCCGATGAGTGCGACATTACCCTGCCCGAGCTGGCGCAGCTGTGCGACGTGTTCTACATCGGCGGCACCAAGTGCGGCGCCCTGTGCGGCGAGGCCGTGGTGTTTTGCGGCATGCACGCTCCGGCGCATCCCATTCCGCGCATTAAGCAGCACGGTGCGTTGCTGGCCAAGGGTCGCCTGACGGGCGTGCAGTTTGAGGCACTCTTTACCGACGGCCTGTATTTTGAGATTGGTCGCCAGGCGATTGAGACCGCTCAGGCGCTGCGTCGCGTGCTGCACGAGCGCGGCTACCAGTTCTTTTTGGAGACGCCCACAAACCAGCAGTTCGTGATTCTGCCCAACGAGGACATGGCCCGCATTCGCGAGCATGCGGCGATCGAATACTGGGAAAAGTACGACGAGACCCACACGGTGGTGCGCTTTTGCACCAGCTGGGCCACGACGCAGGAGGATATCGACGCGTTGGCGGCTGTCCTGTAGCCTGATGTAATGACGAGAGGCCGCCTTGCGCTGGGTTTGGCGCAGGGCGGCCTTTACTTTTGAGGGAGAGGGGTTGTATGCCCGAGATGTCCGAGCCGACGATTCGCCTGGCGACGCCCGATGATGCGCCGGCGCTGCTTGCCATCTATGAGCCGTATGTGCGCCAGACGGCGATTACCTGCGAATACGAGGTGCCGAGCGTTGAGGAGTTCACCGGGCGTATCGAGCGTACACTCAAGCGCTATCCGTATCTGGTGATGGAGCTGGATGGGCGCCCAGTGGGCTATGCCTATGTGAGCCCGCTTAACAGCCGCGAGGCATACGACTGGTCGGTCGAGACGTCGATCTATCTGGCGCGCGACGTGCGCCACGGCGGGCTGGGCCGCAAGCTGCATGATGCGCTCAAGCAGTGCCTGATCGCGATGGGCATCACCAACATGTGCGCCCTCATCGCAGTGCCGCACGACAAGGACGACGAATACCTGACGCACAACAGTCAGGATTTCCATGCCCATATGGGGTATCGCCTGGTGGGCGCCTTCGACCGCTGCGCCCAAAAGTTCGGTCGCTGGTACGACATGTGCTGGATGGAGCTGGTTCTAGCCGAGCGCGTCCCCAACCAGCCCAAACCAACCTGGTTTCCCGACCTCCCCAAACCTACCATTTAGGGACAGGTTTATTTCGGCAGGTTTTATCTGGGCAAACGTTGCAAGCCGCTGCGAAGGATGCGGATACCTTCGCGGCGGCTTTTGTTTTGGGTGTGTATGACCAAGGCGATTGACCTGCGGATGCAGCAAAGCTCCAGATAAAACCGACCAAACTAGACCTGTCCCTTTTTGGCAGGTTTTTGGCTGTCTTGTGGCATCAAATCGCCGCAAGAAGCACGGCGTTCGTATGCTATTTTGACCTGAATCGTCCCCTCGGGACGCCTTGCGAGCTAAGTGAGTAGACTTTTTGGCGCAGGGCGAGCACAAAGCGCATCTGCCTTACTAAAACCGCAGGTCACAGAGATGGCTGTTTTGGGTGTGCTCGGCAGATCGCGAAAAGTCTACTCACTTAGGTTTACGGTGCTGGATATTCTGGACAGGAACAGTTGAGCTTGGACGGCGTGCGTTGCCAGGCGATGCTGGCATTTGCGCCATGCTGGTTTGAGATTTTATAAAAACCGCAGGTAAAACGTATATTAGGTGCATTTTGCCTGGTTTGGCGCGCTAGCCGATGGGCTCGGTGTATTTGGCGCGGTCGGTGCGTTGGATGCGCTTGGAGATGTGCAGCGGGCGGCCGTCGGTGTCGTAGACGTAGTCGGTGATCAGGATCAGCGCCTGCCCGCGCTCGACGTTGAGCAAAAACGCCTCGTTTTGCGAGGCATAGCACACCTCAAAGGTCTTGTGCCCCTGTGCCGGCGCGCGATGGAATTCTTGGCGCAGCGTGGCGTAGAGCGAACCGTTGATATCGCGGTCGATGAGTGCCTCGAAGCTTGGCGGCAGATAGGTGGTCTCCAGGCACAGCGGCGCATCGTCCAGATAACGCAGACGGACAAGTTTGACGAGCTTGCTGCCCACGGCGGCGTCAAAGAACTTAGCTATGCTGCCGGCCGCCTTGGCAAAGCCCGAGTCCACGGTGCGCGTGGTGGGCTTCATGCCCTGGCCTTCGACCTGCTTGGTATAGCTCGAAAACATCAGGTTGTTCTCGTGGAGCGCGGGCGTGTCGGCCACAAAGGCGCCACGCCCGCGCTCGGTGCGCACCAGGCCCTCATCAACGAGCACCTTAAGGGCGTGGCGCACGGTGCTGCGCGACAGACCCGATTCGTCCATGAGTTCCATCTCGGACGGCAGCTTGTCTTCGCGTGCGTAGGTGCCGGCGGCGATGCGGTCACGCAGCGTACCCGCCAGACGCTCGTATTGGGCCAAGTTCTTTTTTGACGAAGTGCTCATGCGAATAACCTGTATCTAACTTATATGCTTACTGAACCAAGCATGTATCCAACATGACAACAAAACCGCTGGTAATGGATTGCCGAAAACTTTACCAGCAAAATTTCTAAGACAAATATAGCATACAACTAGTCGACATAACCAAAACATGTATGTAACTTGTATGCCATCGAGAGCATCAAACGAGAAGAAAGGCTGATGCACGATGACTACTCAGGAACAGGTTAAGGACGTCGTCTCCCAGGTTTTGGCTGACAAGGCGGACAAGGGCGGCATCAAGCGCGTCGTGTGGATCGGCGCTGGCGGATCCAACGGCGGCAACTATCCTGCCCAGTACTTTATGGAGCACGAGGCCACGCAGGTCGTGAGCTCCAGCTACACCAGCAACGAGTTCGTGCACGCCACCCCGGCCTACGTCAACGAGAACACCCTGGCCGTCGTCGTGTCCATGCGCGGCACCAAAGAGACCATCGTCGCCGCCCAGGTCGCCAAGGATCACGGCGCCAGCACCATCGCCATCTATGTCGACGAGTCCGGCCTCACCGAAGTCTGCGACTACAAGATCCAGTATGACAGCCTGGCCGTCGATGAGTCCTGCATGGGCCGCACCAACTCCGCCGTCGTGACCATGATCGCCATGGAGCTTACGCAGCAGACCGAGGGCTATGCCGAGTACGAGACCGCTATGGCCGCCTTCGGCCTGGTCGATCCCATCTATCGCAAGGCCGTCGAGTACACCCGTCCGCTCGCTGCCAAGTGGGCCGAGCAGAACGCCGACAAGCCCTGCATCAACGTCATGGCTCAGGGTCCGCTCTTTGGCGCCGCCTATGTCTTTAGCATCTGCAACGTGCAGGAGATGCTGCAGATCGACTCCTGCACCATCAACACCTGCGACTTCTTTCACGGCCCCTTCGAGATCCTGGACAAGCGCACCTCGCTGTTCCAGCTCATCAGCGTCGGCCGCAGCCGCTGCAACGACGAGCGCGGCATCCGCTTTGTCAACCAGTACGGTGGCGAGCGCGTCTATCAGCTCGACGCCAAGGAGCTCGGCCTCAACGACATCAAGGACAGCGTGAGCGAGTACTTCAACCACCTGATCTTTGCCCCGATCCTCAACAACGTGTACATGCGTGCACTCTCTGCCGTTACCCACAAGGACTACATGACGCGCCGCTACATGTGGAAGCTTGATTATTAGTTACGGCGTTTTACCAAACGCCGTAACCGGCCGACGCTGCAAACCCGCCAGAGCGGCAATCTGCCTTTCAGCTTCGGCGGCATGACCAGAAGGTCAATGCCGCCTCACTTCAAGGCACCTTGCTCGCTCTGGCGGGTTTTCGCTGACATTGCCAAAACATCGACGATACCGTGGCTGGCGGGACACTCCCTTTGTCTAGAGATTTCCCGTTTGCCGATTTGTGCCTTGAAAAATGTATATAACGACTATAACGTAGTGTGAAACATATTGGAAACAATACCGAGGAGGCTGCGTTGAAGAAAAGCAATCTGGGCTATGTGCTGGTGCTGATCGCCGCGCTTATGTGGGGCAGCATCGGAATCTTTGTAAACGGCATCTCGGCCATGGGCGTTACGTCCCAGAGTATGGCTGCCTTTCGCTTGTTGTCGGGTGCCGTCTTAATGGCTCCGGTCTTGGCATTCATGGGTTGCCAGGGAGGTGCTCGTGAGGGAAAGGCATCGGGTCCCCTGGCACTGTTCAAGGCAAGCCCTAAAGAGCTTGTTCCCTGCGCGCTTGTCGGTATCGTCGGTTTGGCCGCCGCCAACACCTGCTATTACGAGTGCATGGGCGAGGTGGGCATGTCCACGGCCTCGGTGCTGCTCTACACCTCGCCGGTGTTTGGCGTCATGCTCGGCCGCGTGCTTTATCGCGAGGATGTGACTCCCAACAAGCTCGTTGCCATTGTCTTTAACATCGTAGGCTGCGTGCTTGCAGTGACCAATGGCGACCTTTCCGGTTTTCATTTTTCGGTTTGGGGCGTCACGTCGGGCGTGATTGCAGGCCTTTGTGGTGCGTCGCTCGCGGTGTTTAGCCGAATAGCAACCAAGACGGTCCACCCGCTGGCTGTCACGTTTTGGGGCTTTGTTTTTGGCGGTGCGGTTATGGCAGCTATCGCGGCTCCGTGGCCGGATGTCGCCGCGGCAATGTCGCCACAGCTGCTGCTGCTGTTCCTTGGCTTTGGACTCATCCCCACAGCCGTTGCTTACATCTTATATATGCAGGGTCTGTCCATGGGGCTCGAGACATCGAAAGTTCCCGTCGTAATGTCTTTCGAGACGGTCGTCACCGTACTGGTGGGCATTGGTGTCTACGCCGAGCCCGCCGGCGCGATTAAAGTCCTGGGCATCGTGTTGGTGCTCGCGTCCATCCTGATTATGAACACCGACTTCTCCAAGCTGCGCAACAGTGTGTTTGTCGGTCATGTCATTGAGAGCATGACCTTTAAGCCCAACGCGTGGTGGACCGAAAAATCTCAGGACATGGATCTGTTTAAGGAACGCACCGGCATTGCGCTGGAACCCACCGTACAGGAAAGCCCCTGGTACTTCGTGCGATAGGGGATTGCGCGCAGGGTCTGACCTGGGGTTATCCCGCCAGTGCCGGCCTGCCCAGCCCCAACGTTTCGAGTACGTTAAACCCGTCAACGGTCGATTTTCACCCGCGAACGGTCTTTATACTAATTAGCAATATAAGCAACGTATAAGACGTTATAATGACCATAACGAAAAGGAGGAGGCAAGATGAATCAGATCATTCTCGCATCTCATGGCGGCCTGGCCGCAGGCGCCAAAGACACGCTCGAGATGGTTCTCGGCGACGTGTCGAACGTCCACGTCGTGTCGCTTGCTCGTGACGACAAGGAGCCCATCACCAATAAGGTTGAGGCTATGATCGCCACGTTCAACGCGGACGACACCGTCTATGTGCTGACCGATATGCTCGGCAGCTCGGTCAACAACAACATGGTCGAGCTTTCCAAGAACGGCACGAAGTTCACGGTTGTCAGCGGTTTCAACATCCCGCTGGCGCTCACGCTCGCTATGAGCCCCGTCCCCGTCAAGGGCGCCGAGCTCGCGGCCCTCATCAACGAGGCCCGCACCGGTCTGACCAACCCCAACGCACCGGTCGAGGCCGCCGCGGCTCCCGCCAAGAAGGCCAAGGCGTCCCGTCACAGCTCCGGTCCCGCCAAGATCGTCCTCGCACGTCTTGACTACCGTCTGCTGCACGGCCAGGTCGTCTTTACCTGGACCACCAAGGTTCAGGCCGAGCGCATCATCGTCGTCGACAACGCTGCCGCCAACGATGACATCAAGAAGGGCGCTCTTAAGCTGGCCAAGCCCCAGGGCGTGCGCCTGAACGTCTTCACCGTCGAGCGTGCCCTCGCCAAGATGGACAAGCTCAACACCCTCGGCGAGCGCGTCATGTTCGTCTTTGGCAACACTGCCGAGATGCTGCAGTTCTGCCAGGGCTACAAGCTCGACGCCATCAACCTGGGCGCCACCGCCAACCACGACGGTGCCGATCAGATCGGCGGCAAGGACAGCTCCGTCTTCCTCGACGCCACCCAGAAGGCCGACGTCAACCAGCTGCTCGACATGGGTATCAAGCTCTATGTCCAGCAGACCCCTACGTATCAGAGCGTCGACATCGACGCCAAGCTGTAATCAACCAGGCTTTTGCCTGACTGAAAGGAGAAGGGTATGAATACGTTCATCAGTGCGGTGCTCGTCGGCCTCGTCGGCGTGTTCTGCATGTGGGACTCCCGCCTGCTCGGTCGTCTTAACTTCGAGCAGCCCCTCGTTGGCGCTACGCTCGTCGGTCTGCTGCTGGGTGATGTGCCCACCGGCCTTGCCGTCGGTGCCGCCGTCGAGCTCGTGTCCATGGGCCTGGTGCAGGTCGGCGCCGCCGTTCCGCCCGATATGGTCCTGGGCGGCATCGTGGCCGCTGCCTTTGCGTGCCTGACCGATGCTTCCGCCGAGACCGCCATGACGATCGCCATCCCGGTCGCCGTCTTGGGTCAGCTCCTCGGCATCGTGTTCCGTTCCATCATCGCCGCCCTCACCCATGTGGCCGATAGCGCGATCGATAACGGTAACTTCAAGACCGCCTACCGTATGCACATCTGCGCCGGCTCCGGTCTGTACGCCATCATGTACTTCCTGCCGATCTTCCTGGCCGTCTTTGTTGGCACCGACCTGGTTCAGGCCATCGTCAACATGGTTCCCGAGTGGCTGTCCGTTGGTCTGAACGTTTCGACCAAGATCATGACCGCCTACGGTCTGGCTCTGCTGCTCACCATGATGATCAAGAAGGGTATGACCCCGTTCCTGTTCATCGGTTTCCTGCTCGCCGCCTACCTCAACCTGTCCGTCATCGCGGTCGCCCTGATCGGTGTGTGCCTGGCTATCGTCTTCATGGGCTTCAAGTTCAATGGCTCCCATGCAACCGCCGGTGTCGATTCCGACTACGATCCGCTCGAAGACGACGAAGACTAAGGAGGAACACACTATGGCAACCGCAACCAAGGACGTGTCCCTGAACAAGAAGGTCAGCCAGTTCTTCTGGCGCTCCTGGGCCATCCAGGCCTCTTGGAACTACGAGCGTCAGATGAACATGGGCTTCCTCTACGGCATGGTTCCCACGCTCGACCGCCTCTATCCGGACGAGTCCGACCCCAAGCAGCTCGCTGCTAAGAAAGAGGCTTACCACCGTCACATGGCGTTCTACAACTGCACCCCGCAGACGAGCGCTTTTGTCCTAGGTCTCGCCGCCTCCATGGAGGAGGAGTACGCCAAGGATCCCGAGAACTTCGATCCCGATTCGATCAACGCGGTCAAGACCTCCCTCATGGGTCCGCTTTCCGGCATCGGTGACTCCCTCTTCCAGGGCACCATCCGCGTTATCGCCTTTGGCCTGGGCGTTCAGCTGGCTCAGCAGGGCTCCATCATGGGCCCGATCCTGGCCATGCTCATCTCCATCGTCCCCTCTGTGCTGATCACTTGGTTCGCAGCCAAGATGGGCTATCAGGGCGGCCACGAGTACCTGAGCAAGCTTCAGGGCGGCGACCTCATGGAAAAGCTCATGTATGTCTGCGGCATCGTAGGTCTTATGTCCGTGGGCGGCATGATCGCCACGCTGATCGGCGCCACCACCCCGCTGCAGTTCGCTGACGGCACCGTCGTGATCCAGGACATCCTGGACGGCATGATGCCCCAGATGATCTCCCTCGGCCTCACCGGCCTTATGTACTGGCTCATCAAGAAGAACGTCAACACCGGTTGGCTTCTCGTGATCGCCATCGTGGGCGGCATCGCCCTCTCCGCGGCCGGCATCCTGGCCTAGTCGCGACCAAGCGCCTAACCGCTTTCCCCCGGGGGCCTGCCTGGCATCCCATACCCCAGGCAGGCTTCCATCCCTAGATGTGTCAAAGGGGCAGTTCCTTTGACACATCCTCAACGGGCCGGCGACTCGGTCCAAACCACGGTAACCCTGCGAGCGCCCGGCAATGTGGCGCCGCAAAAAATCGAAAGGAATGTGTCAGATGTACGAGATCGACCTTAACCTCCCTAAGCAGATCGTCGCTGACGTCCTGTCCAACCACGAGATCCACAGCGTCGCCTTCGTCGGCTGCGGTGCTTCCATGTCCGACCTTTACCCTGCCAAGTACTTCCTGGCCAACAACACGGACAAGCTGAACGTTCAGATCTTCACCGCTAACGAGTTCAACTACGACACGCCTTCCTGGGTCAACGAGCACACCTTCGTGATCACCTGCTCCCTCGGTGGCTCCACGCCCGAGACCGTCGAGGCCAACAAGACCGCCAAGAAGCACAACTGCCCGGTCGTCTCCCTCACCAACAAGGCTGGCTCCGCTCTGACCGTCGACGCCGACCACGTCATCGTCCACGGCTTCCACGCCAACTACGCTGCCAAGTGCGAGAAGCCCGGCTACGCCATCGCTCTTGCTGTCGAGATCCTTCAGCAGACCGAGGGCTATGACCACTACGAGGACATGATCACCGGCCTCACCAACGTCTTCGAGCTCTGCGAGAACGCCGCTCAGTCCGCCAAGGGCCTCGCCAAGCAGTTCGCCCAGGACTTCAAGGACGACGAGATGATCTACTTCATGGCCTCCGGTGCCTCCGAGAAGATGGCTTATTCTCACGCCGCCTTCCTGTTCACCGAGATGCAGTGGATCGACGCCGCCGCCTACAACACCGGCGAGTACTTCCACGGCCCGTTCGAGGTTTCCACCGAGGGTAAGCCCTACGTCTTCTTCATGTCCGATGGTGCCACCCGTCCGATGGACGCCCGCGCCCTCACCTTCCTTAAGCGCATGGGCGCCAAGGTCGCTCTGATCGACTCCAAGGACTACGGTCTGGCCGACGCCGTGCCGGCAAGCGTCGTCACCTACTTCAACCCGCTGCTGCACCTCGCCGTTATGCGCGAGTACGGCAACCAGATCGCCGAGGCCCGTCAGCACCCGCTGACCATGCGTCGCTACATGTGGAAGCTTTCCTACTAATCACAAGTAAGTAGACCTTACGGGTTGATTGAGAGGGGATGGGGTTTGCGCCCCGTCCCCTTTTTTGCTCTGGGGAGGGCGCGCCCTCGCGCCGCAAAACCCCAGATAAAACCTACCAAAATAAACCTGTCCCTTTTTGGCAGGTGGGAGGAGATGCGTATGATCAAGGCAGTGCTGTTTGATATGGACGGCGTGCTGGTCGATACCGAGTGGTTCTATAACCGTCGCCGCGTGGCGTTTATGGAGGAGAAGGGGTTCCACTTTGACGAGATCCCCGATCTTTCGGGGTCTAACGAGCCTGCCATTTGGAAGTCGCTGGTGCCCGACGATATTGAGCTGCGCGAGCGCCTGCGTGTGGAGTACAAGCAGGTCTACAGCCCGGACCACCCCGTTCCGTATGCCGAGCTGCTCAACGAGCAGACGGAGCCGGTGATGCGTGAGCTGCATGAGCGTGGCGTGAAGTGTGCCATCGCGAGCTCGTCCTATCGCGAGTTGATCGACGAGCTGGTGGAGATTGCCGGTATCGGCGACGTGCTGGACTACACCATCAGCGGTCACGAGTGCAGTGCGTTTAAGCCCGACCCCGAGATCTACCTGCGTGCCATGGAGGCGCTGGATGTTGAGCCGTCCGAGTGTCTGGTTATCGAGGACTCGCCGTTGGGCATCGAGGCCGGCAAGCGCTCCGGCGCCCGCGTCCTGGCACTGCGTCCGCACGAGGGCGTCAACCTGGATCAGTCCGCCGCTGATGCCATCATCGATAGCCTCGCCGACATTCTGACCGCTTTATAGCGTCAATTCGCTACGAGAAGTACCGATTCACGCGTCTATTGCGGCAGATCGGCTCATTTTGGCTTCGATTTGATCCGTTTGGCTCCGACTCAGACTAAGTGAGTAGACTTTTCGGCTCAGGCAGAGCACAAAGCGAATCTGCCTTAGTAAAACTGCAGGTCACAGAGGTGGCTGTTTTGGGTGTGCTCGACAGGTCGCGAATAGTCTACTCACTTAGATTTTGGGCTCTTTGGTTGGGGAGATGCTGGCTCGTTTTGGTTGTCGAGAGCGGGTGAATTGAAGCGCCCTTTCGCGCTCCATGCTACAATCGCCGACATGCCCCACAACTACATCTGCCCTCGAAAGGAGCCTACGTGGCGAACGCCATCGATCAGCTCACGGACCGCGTGCTCGTGCTCGGCCGCCTCACCATCGTTCGTCGCGCCATTACTGCCGTGGCGGTCACGATTTCCGCCGTTCTTCAGACATTTTTGATCCAGGCGTTCATTCGCCCCGCCGACCTGCTTCCGAGCGGCCTCACCGGCGTCGCGGTCCTGCTCGATCGCGTTACCTCGCTCGGCGGCGTTCATATCGACATCTCGCTCGGCATGCTCGCGCTCAACATCCCCGTGGCGCTTCTGTGCTGGAGCGGCATCAGCAGGCGCTTCGTCATCTTCTCGATGATGCAGGTCGTGCTTTCGTCGCTGTTCCTCAACATCTTTCACTTCGCACCGTTTTTGGGCGACAAGATCATGCTTATCATTTTTGGCGGCGTGGTCTCGGGCCTGGGCGCTGCCATTGCGCTTAAGTCCGGCGCATCCACCGGCGGTACCGACTTTATCGCGCTGTGGGTTTCCAACCACACGGGCAAGACCATCTGGGGCGTCATCTTTGGCTTTAACTGTTTTATCCTGGCGATCTTCGGCTTTATGTTTGGCTGGGACAATGCGGCGTATTCTATCGTGTTCCAGTTTATTTCGACCAAGACCATCGACAGCTTCTACCGCCGCTATGACCGCGTAACGCTGCAGATCACGACGCGCAAGGCCGACGAGGTCATGAACGCCTATATCGACCATTTTCAGCACGGCATCAGCTGCGCCGAGGTCGTTGGCGGATACAGCCGCGAAAAGATGTACCTGCTGCACGCCGTTGTCTCGACCTACGAGAGCCAGGATATTATCAAGCTGGTGTGCGACGTGGATCCCGGCGCGGTAATCAATGTGTTCCACACGCTCAACTTTGTGGGCGGCTGGTGGGGCGGTCATGTCGACGAGCCCATGCCCACAGCCGTTCCCGATCCCGACAAGCCCGCGCGCATGGCCAGCAGGCAGGCCCGTCTGCACGATCAGGAAAGCTTGCAGCAGGACGACGGCAAGTAAGGATTTGTTGTATGTGGTGTATCGTTTTATCAAACTGAGGTAACATATAACAAGACGTTATATACGTATTAGTTATTTCGCTATTTTGATAAGAGTGATCAGATATGCCAGCGCCCAAAAATGCACCGCTTTACCAGCAGATTTACGACGAGATCAAGGACGCGATTGAGAAAGGTGTTTATGCACCAAAGGAGCGCATTCCATCTGAGCTTGAGCTTGCCGAACAGTACGAGGTGAGCCGCATTACGGTGCGCCGCGCCGTCGAGGAACTGTGTTCCGACGGCTATCTGGTTAAGCAGCAGGGCCGCGGCACCTTTGTCTCCACGCCGCACATCAACCGCCAGTTCCACGCCTCGACGCTGCAGACGTTCACCGAGCTTTGCGCCGATAACGGCATGAAGGCGGGCGCGCATGTGATCGATTGCCAGATTGTGCCAGCGCGCCAAAACGAGATGGAATTCTTTGGTCTGCAGAAGGATGCGCTGCTGCTGCATATTAAGCGCGTGCGCACGGCCGACGGCGAGCCCATCTTTGAGGAAAACATCTTTGTGCCGTTTGATGCATACCGCGAGCTGTTGACGGCCGATCTTGAGGACAAGTCGATTTTTGCCGAGGTCGAGCGTGTTGGCGGAACACCGATCGTCTCGGTTGGCTACCGTACGGTCGAGGCCGTTCGTGCCAACGCCGAGCAGGCCACCGAGCTGGGCATTGCCCCGCACGATCCGCTGCTCAACCTGCGTGCCGGCTTTATCGGCCCCAATGGCGAGCCGGTCCTGATGGGTAAGCAGTACTACGTGGGCAGCCGCTACGTCATGGTCATGTAGGTTACGCGGTTTTACCAAATCGCGTAACGGCTCGACGCTGCAAGCCCGCCAGAGCGGCAATCTGCCTTTCAACTTCGGCGGCATGATCAGAAGTTTTGGTCCGTCGTTCTAACGAACGACGGACCGGTCGACGCTGCAAACGCCCCTAGGCGGCAATCTGACGTTCAATCGTCGGTCGCGTACCGAAGTACGCTTCCCTCCTCTTTCACGTCACCTTGCTCGCTTAGGGGCGTTTTCGCTGACTCATGCTCAACCAGCGACGTTTCCACGCTCATCCGCCTTGGATCGTATTGCCCGTGGCCGGTAGCCGTGCGGCACTGGTCCGCGTGGCGGCGTATAATCGGCGGCAGATGATTCTGACGTTAGGAAACCATGACCGATAGCATGCAGCAGATGGCGCTCGACACGCTCGGCGCCTATTTTGGCTACACCTCGTTTCGCCCGGGGCAGGACCGCATGGTCGATGCGATCCTTGCCGGCCGCGATGCACTCGGCGTTATGCCCACAGGTGCCGGCAAGTCCATTTGCTACCAGGTGCCTGCGCTCATGCTGCCCGGCATCACCTTTGTGGTGAGTCCGCTGCTGTCGCTTATGGAGGACCAGACCCGTGCGTTGCTCGCGGCGGGTGCGCGACCCAGTTATCTCAACTCCAGCCTTACGCCGGCTCAGCAAAATACCGTGCTCAAGCGGGCGCGCGAGGGTCGCTACCAGCTTATGTATGTGGCACCTGAGCGCCTGCTCGAGCCGCGTTTTCTGGCCTTTGCGCAGGAAGCTGCGGCCGAAGGCGGCATCGGCGTTCCGCTCGTGGCCATTGACGAGGCCCACTGCGTGAGCCAATGGGGTCAGGATTTCCGCCCCGCCTACCTGCAGATTCGCGAGTTTATCGATTCCCTGCCGCAGCGCCCCATCGTGGCGGCCTTTACCGCTACAGCGACTGAGCGCGTGCGTGCGGACATTCAGCAGATGCTCGGCCTCCAAAACCCGGCGACGGTGGTGACGGGCTTCGATCGCAAGAACCTCTACTTTGGCTGCGAGGAGATGGGCGACAAGGCTAAGACCGCGTGGGTGCGCGACTATGTGATCGCGCATTCGAGCGAGAGCGGCATCGTGTATTGCTCGACCCGCAAGACAGTCGATGCGCTGGCAGGCGAGCTTGCCGAGGCGCTGGGCCCCAGCGGCATTCGCGTTGGCCGCTATCATGCCGGCATGGGCAACGACGCCCGTCGTCAAAGCCAGCGCGCCTTTATCGACGACGACATTCAGGTGATGGTCGCCACCAACGCCTTTGGCATGGGTATCGACAAGCCCAACGTGCGCTATGTCATCCACAACAACGTGCCCGAGAGCATCGAGGCCTACTACCAGGAGGCGGGCCGCGCCGGTCGCGATGGCGATCCGGCCAGCTGCCACCTGCTGTGGAGCGGCAACGATTTTCGCATGCGCCGCTTTTTGATCGACCGCGGCGATGCGGCCGACGAGGCGCTCGACGACGAGCAGCGCGCATGGGCGCTCCAGAATCGATATCGTCTGCTCAGCCAGATGGAGGGCTACTGCAATACTACCGGCTGCCTGCGCGAATATATGCTGCGCTACTTTGGCGACGAGGCCGCGGCCGAGCATGCTGCTGCGGCTGGTGCGGGCGCCACCGCCACAGACGACGCCGAGGGCTGTGGCAACTGCAGCAACTGCCTCACGCAGTTCGAGGTCGAGGACGTCACCGGTATGGCTCGCGCCGCCGTGCGCTATGTGGCCACGCGCCCCATGCGCTTTGGCAAGTCGCTCATCGCCGATGTGCTTCACGGCGGCAACACCGAGCGCATTCGCCAGATGCATCTGGACGAGGACCGCGGCTACGGTAAGCTGTCGAGCGAATCGGTCGGGCGCATCAAGGACATCATTGGCCAGCTGTGCGGCCGCGGTTATTTGGTCACCTCGCAGGGGCAGTGCCCGGTCGTGGGCCTGGGCCCGCGTGCCGGCGAGGTCGAGGACGAGGCGTTTGCCTTTACCGTTAAGCGTCGCGCGTCCAAGCACAAGGCCTCGGCCCGCGCCCGCCGTGCGGTGGATCTGCTGCGCGAGGAGGCCGAGCTGGATCAGCGCCCGCGCGTGGGCGACGATGCCGAGCTGTTCGAGCGCCTACGCGCCCTGCGCAAGGAGATCTCGACCGAGCTGGAGATGGCGCCGTACATGGTCTTTTCCGACAAGGCCCTGCGCGGTCTGTGCCGTCTACGCCCGCAGACGCGCGACGAGCTTGTCCAGGTCAACGGCATTGGCGAGAAAAAGGCCGACGCCTTTGGCGAGCAGTTTATGGCGGCGATTGAAGAGTTTGAGTCCGAGCATGCACGGGATGGAGCGTAACGATGGCTTTCGACGATAAAACTGACCGCACTGACGTGTCCGCCGTGCCGCTGTACCAGCAGGTCATGGACGACCTGAAGGGCGAGATCGCACGCGGCGTGTACGCGCCCGGCTCGCGCATTCCTTCCGAGATAGAGCTCGCGAAGTCCTACGGCGTGGGGCGCATTACCGTGCGCCGCGCCATCGAGGAGCTGTCGCGCGCGGGGTACCTCAACCGCCAGCAGGGGAGGGGCACCTTCGTGTGCGCCCCCAAGCTCAAGCGCAAGATTGTCCAGAAAGGCGACGTCCAGAGCTTTTCCGAGGGTTGCGCCGCCAACGACATGGTGGCCGGAGCGCGCTTGGTGTCGCGCACGGTGGTTGCGGCGACGCACGAGGACGCGGCGTTTTTTGGCGTGGAACCCGGCTGCGAGCTCATTGTGGTCGAGCGCGTGCGCACGGCAGACGGCGTGCCCGTCATGCTCGAGAACAACGCCTTTGTGCTCGCCGACCATCCCTACCTGCAGACGCTTGCCGATAAGGACCTCGCCGACAACTCGATCTTCTCGCTCGTTGCCGAGCATTCGGGTCGCGCGCCGCTCAAGTCCGACCCCTGCACCGTGGAGATTGCGCTGGCGGATGCTCATGCGGCCCCGCTGCTGGAGGTGCCGGTCGGCGAGCCGCTCTTCTATATGGAGGCCTACTTTACCGACGCCGGCGGACGCCCTCTACTGCTCGGTCGTCAAAAGATCGTGGGCTCGCGCTACGTGTTCGACATCTAACGTCCACAGATAGAACAACATAGAACAAATTTGCCGGGATGACTTCACGGGCGTTATTACACGTGTTATAAATAGGACAACATAGAACGACCGCAGGTACGAGCTGCCGTCGCTCAAAGCCGCCACACAAGGAGGAGCGTCACCGTGAACGCACACGATCTGATTCAGGAAATTATCGAGCGCAAGGGTAAGATCGAGAACGTCTTTTGGATCGCCTGCGGCGGTTCGATGATCGACCTGATGCCGGCTAACGAGCTGCTCAAGCGCGAGGCCACCACGTTTGCCTCGACGGTCTACACGGCACGGGAGTTTTGCCTGATGGCGCCCAAGAGCCTGGGGCCGAAGTCGCTCGTCGTCGCCTGCAGCCACAGCGGCAATACGCAGGAGGTTGTCGATGCCTGCGAGATGGCGCTCGCCGCCGGCGCCGAGGTCGTGACTATGACCGACTACGCGGGCTCCAAGATCGACAACGGCAAGTGGACCACCTGGGTCTATCCGTGGGGCAAGGGCGAGTCGCAGGCCGAGGTCCCGCAGGGCATTGGCGTGCTAATGGCTGCCGAGCTGCTCGACCAGCAGGAGGGCTACGAGGCGCTCGCCGACATGTATGCCGGCCTTAAGCAGATGGACGCGCTGCTGCCCGCCGCCCGCGAGAAGGTCAACGCCGAGCTGGGCGATCGCTTTGCCGAGCTCTGCCAGCAGCACGAGTTCTTCTACATCCTGGGATCCGGCCCCAACTTTAGCCAGACCTACGCCATGGCCATCTGCTCGCTCATGGAGATGCAGTGGCAGCACTGCTGCTACATCCACTCCGGCGAGTACTTCCACGGCCCGTTCGAAGCCACCGAGCCCGGCGTGTTCTACTTTGTGCAGCTCGGATCGGGCGAGTGCCGCCCCATGGAGGAGCGCGCGCTGGCGTTCCTCAACACGCACACCGATACGGTCATGGTGCTCGACGCACTCGAGTACGGCGTGGGCGACGTGCCTGCCAGCGTGCGTTCGTACCTGGAGCCGATCTTCTTCTACAACATGAGCTGCGAGCTGCGCGCCGCCCGCGGCAAGGTGTTCGACCACAGCCCCGAGGTTCGTCGCTACATGGGCATCGAGCAGTACTAGGTAACGGGAATTATCTTTTTTGACGGGGTCTGCGCTGCGCGCGGGCCCCTTTTTGCGTTGTGGCGGCCGGATTCGTGTCTGCGCGAAAACGAAGTCTAATACTTTTCCGCGAAGTGAACGACCTATTTTGGACCCCCGAAGCATCGACATTTTTTGGCGCCAAAACCGCAGGAAAATCTTAATGAAACCGCAGGAAATGGTTCCCATAAAGTGTCGATGCTTCGGGGGCTCATTTTTGCTCGTTCACTTCGCGGAAAAGTATTAGACCTAAATTTGTAAGCGTGTCGTGTGAGCCAAAAAGCGGGCCGCGCCGATGGGTTTCCGGCGCGGCCCGCTTTACATGGCGTCCGTATGGGCGAGGTGTCGCGTCAAGCGGCGGCCTACTTTGCGTCGTACGCCTCGGCGTCCCACCAGTCGAGCTGGGCGATGTTGTCGCGGATGTGCCGGCAGCTCTTGTGGAAGCCCTCGAGCTCGTACTCGGACAGGTCGAGCGTGTAGACCTCCTCGACGCCCTCGGCACCGATCACGCACGGCAGGGAGGTAAAGATGCCCTCCTCGCCATACTGGCCGGTCATGAGCGTGGAGGCGGAAAGCACGGCGTGCTCGTTATGCAGAACGGCAGCGCAGACGCGCGCGGCGGAGTTGGCGACGGCGTACTCGGTGCACTGCTTGCCCTGGTAGGTCACATAGCCGCCCTTACGCGCGAGCTCCTCGACCTCCATGTGGTCAAAGGCGTACTTGTCGGGGTTTTCGGCCTGAAGCTCGGTCAAGCTCTTACCGGCGATGGTTGCGGCCTTAAAGGCGGCCAGCTGGCTAAAGCCGTGCTCGCCGATCATGTAGGCGTCGACGGACTTGGGACTCACGCCAACTTTCTTGGAGATCTCGGTGCGCAGGCGGGCCGAATCCAGGCCGCAGCCCGAGCCGATGATCTTCTTGGGATCGTAGCCGGTCAGGTGCCACAGCTCGGTGCACATGACGTCGCAGGGGTTGGAGATGGAGACAAAGATGCCGTCGAAGCCGGCGTCGACGATGCGCTTGGCAAAGGTGCGCGCGGCGTCGGTGGTAAAGAACAGCTCGCCGTCGCGGCTGCCGGCGGCCAGCGCAACCTTGCCGGCGGCGTTGACGATGACGTCGCAGCAGGCCAGCTCCTCGTAGTGGTCGTAGCAGTTGACGATCTTGGTGTTGTACGGGACAAACGAAAGGGAGTCGCGCAGGTCCTGGACCTCGGACGTCACCTTGGCCTCGTTGATATCGCACAGGTACAGCTCATCGGCAATGCCCTGCATGAGCAGGCTGTTGGCGACATGTGCTCCTACGTGGCCCTGGCCGACCACACCGATCTTACGCGTCTGGTACATATATGTATCCTTTCGGCCGAGTTTCTCGCGTCGAACCATTGTAGCGTCCTGCTGCCACTTTGCTAGACTAAAGCGCCGTAGATTTTTGGGACATGCCTTAATCTCTACTTTTGGAGTGATTTGGGCCGCTGACGGCATCGCTGGGCGATGTGCTCGCGCGGATGGGGCCGCTCGTTGTACCATAGCTGCAACTGACTCGTAAGGAGCATCCATGCCCATTCGCATTCCCGACGCCCTCCCTGCCGCCGCGCAGCTCGAGAGCGAGAACATCTTTGTCATGACCGAGTACCGCGCGCTGCACCAGGACATCCGTCCGCTGCGCGTGCTCATCCTCAACCTCATGCCCACCAAGATCGCCACCGAGACGCAGATCATGCGCAAGCTCTCCAACACGCCGCTGCAGGTGGAGGTGGACCTGCTGCGCACCAAAACGCACGAGGCCACGCACGTGAGCGCCGGCCACCTGGAGACGTTTTACCGCACGTTCGACGACATCCGCGACATCCACTACGACGGCCTGATCATCACGGGCGCGCCGGTGGAGCAGATGCCGTTCGAGGAGGTCGACTACTGGCCCGAGCTCTGCCAGATCATGGATTGGTCCACCACGCACGTGCACTCTACGTTGCATATTTGTTGGGGCGCACAGGCGGGGCTCTACCATCATTACGGTATCCAGAAGTACGACCTGCCGGCAAAGGCGAGCGGCGTGTTCGAGCATTATCTAGTGAAGCCGCAAAGCCCGCTGGTCCGCGGCTTCGACGACCGTTTCTATGCCGTGCATTCACGCAACACCGATGTGCGCCGCGAGGACGTGGAGGCCGAGCCGCAGCTTGAGGTCGTGGCCGTGTCCGACGAGGTGGGCCTGTATATTGTCAAGTCGACCGACAGCCGCCGCTTCTTTGTCTTTGGCCACCCCGAGTACGATACCGACACGTTGCGCCTGGAGTACGAGCGCGACGTGAAGCGCGGGCTCAACCCTCAGGTGCCGGCGCATTACTTCCCAAACGACGACCCCTCGGCCGAGCCGCTCAACGTCTGGCGCAGCCAGGCTCAGCTGCTCTACACCAACTGGCTCAACTACTACGTCTACCAGACCACGCCCTACGACCTAGCCCGCGCCGGCGAGGAGCACTAGACTGCGCTCGTGTAATGAGGCCTGCCAGCGGTTAGGCGCTGATGATGTTGGGTAGCGGTAGGTCGTGGACATCGGTGGGGACGTGGTCGACGCGCTGCTCTTCAAAGGCGATGCCGACGATTTGGCAGTCGGGACGAAGCGTGGGCAGGTAACGGTCGTAGCAACCGCCGCCGTAGCCCAGGCGCGCGCCGGCGCGGTCGAAGGCCACGAGCGGCACGACGATCATGTCGAGAGTTTCGTCAGGCACGATGGGGAAACGGCCGCTGTCGATGTCCGTGGCCGCGAAGGCCTGCGCGGGGTGGGCGATAAACGGAGCCGCGGACGCATCGTCGGCGGCAACTGCCCGCATGCACATGCGTTGGCCACAAGCTGCGGCTTCGGCTGCCGAGAGCATGCACGGATAGGCTACGCGCCAGCCGCGTTTGGCGGCCGCAGCGGCAAACGCGGCTGGGTCGACTTCGGAACCCATCGCGGCATAGACGGCAACGGTGTGCGGCGCCGCGGCATCCAAGCGGCCCAGCAGCTCAACAAGCCGCGCGCAAATGACAGCAGACTTCGCCGCCCACAAGTCCAAATCAAGAGCATCGCGCCGAGCAATCACCGCCCGCCGCAACTCAGCCTTGTCCATCCCGGCTTCCTCTCCCAAACCTACCAAAAAGGGACAGGTTTATTTTGGCAGGTTTTATCTGGGCAAATGTCGAAACCACCACGAGGGTGCAGTTCACTGCCTCCTTCGTGGTGGTTTGTGCCTATGCGATAACGCTACAACGCTGCGGCGATTGCTTCGGTCACAAACTTATTGAGTGACTCGCCCTTCTTTGCCGCTGCCAGCGCCGCCTGTTTGTGGAGCTCAGAGCCCGTTCTTACGTTGAACGAGCCCTTAAAAGCCCGCTCGGGCTCTTTGCCCTTCTCGGCGCAAAACTCAAGGTAATCGTCGACGGCGTCGTGGAAGCATTGCTCCACTTCTTCAGCCGTGGAGCCTTCAAATACGATTGCGTCTCTAATGCCGGCGACCATACCTGTTAGTACACGCTGCTCGGCATCGAACTCGACTGGGGCGAAATAGCCCTTGTATGCCAAAACGTTACTCATGACTGCCTCCGACATCCTGCAGAAATCGAACGATGTTTCGAATGGTCCCCGCTGTCAATTCGTCAGATGGATGAGGCGCGTGCATCACGAACATCCTGCCATCTGATGGCCTGTAAAAGCGAACGCGCGATCCGGATGTCTTGCCCTTGCTGTCCATTTCAAAGCCATATGAGGCCATGACTTTTAAAAAATCGGCATACCGATACGTCGAGGGGCAGCTAAACAGTTGGGCGATGAGTTTATCGGCTCGAGTCATCCCGCCTCACATTCTGCAACTATATTCTAGTTGCAATTTAAGTCCGATGCAAACACTCATAATATAGAACATGTGTACGTATAGAACAAGTGTTCGAATCACCACTGAGAAAGGGGACAGGCACCTTTGTGGTGGTCTGTGCTGTGGAGTGGGCGTCTGCGGCAGTTCGTCTCGATCTGTAACATCTAGGCGGCAATACTGGACCCAGTTGTTACAGATTGAGACAAAGAGCTGGTGCCGTTCGGGAACGTCTCGATTTGTAACAACTGGGTCCAGTATTGCCGCCTAGATGTTACAGATTTAGACAAACTGGTGGGACGGGGTGAGCTGCCCCGCCCAAGCAGAGGCAAAAGAAAAGGTAGATTTTCAGGCATGTCCCAAAAATCTACCTTTGTGCGTTAGCCCAGCAGGTCGACTACGTTGAAGTCGGCGTTGCTCTTGGCGATGACTTCGCGGCCGCCAAAGACGCAGGTGGGCGACTCGGCTGCGATGCGCGTCACGTCGGCGCCGAGCGAGCGCAGCTCACCGGGCGTGGCGGCAAGCATCTGGGCGCGGCGCTCCTCGCGTGCATGCGGATCGAGTCCGGCCAGGTAGGTCGTGTTGCGGCGTTTGGTGAGCGCGTACGGCTTCACGGGCGCGTCCATGCCGCTCACGCAGCTCACGATAAAGCCCTCAAAGGCGGCCTCGTCGGGCTCAAAGCGGCCAAGCCATGCGCCTGCACGCTCCACGCGCTCAATCGAAGGGTCGATTGCCGGGTCGCGGTAGGTGTAGAACGCCGTCTGGCGCTCGCCGGCTGCGCGGAATCCGCAGCCGTATGCACCGCCCTTCACGCGAATCTCGTTCCACAGGTAATCGTAGGAGAGCGCGTTGGCAGCCACGGCCCAAGCGCCTGTCACGTCAATGCCCAGGCGACGCGGATCGCACGCACGCGCGGCAAAGCAGATGTCGCTGGGGATCACGAAAGCCTCGTGGCGGTCGCACGGCGCCGACACCGCGAGCGCGTCGCGGCCGGCACCGTCGCCCGCGCCCAGCCCCAGGTCGCCCGCGGCGGCCCAGTACGCGTCAAAGTCCTCATCGCTGCCGGTAAAGCTCGCCATGCAGCCATCAGCCACAAAGATACGCTCCGCCAGCTCGGCAAGCTTGGCGCGCAGGTCGTCCAGGCGCTCGTCAAAGTGGTCGAGCAGATCGCGCAGGAACAGGTAGAAATCCACGCCCGAAAGTTGCTCGCGCACCACGGCCGAAGGCGAGCTGTAGCTCATCGCGCGACCGAGCGCCGCCGAGTGTCCGTTGTTGATAAATCCCTGCTCAAGACCAATGCGAATCTGTGTGAGCACGTCGCGCACGCGGTCGGCGTCGGCGTCCGCCAGCAGCGTGCTCGACCACACCTCGCGCGGCAGGCTCGCCAGCGCGTCGATCTTCTCGGACAGGGCGCTGGCGCTCACCAGCAGGTAGGGGCGCGCGCCGTCCACGTCGGGCTGCGTCATAACTTCGGTCGTAAAGCTCAAAAAGCCCAGCTTGCCGGCGATCAGGTTGTCGAGTTCCTCGGCCGAATGCTCGCGCGTGGGCAGCTGCTTGAGCAGGCGGCAGAGCAGCGTCACATAGGGCAGGTCCTCAAACGCGACGCAGCTCAGGTCGAAGTACTGCATGGCGTAGGCCAGGCGGTTGGTGGGGATGCCGTGGCGCAGACAGGGGATGGGCGCGGTCGTGTCCACGACCAGCGGCGGCTCGGGGCGCGCCTCGCCAATGTCGGACACGCGCAGGCGCGGCAACGTGGCCTTGGCCTCGGGCGTGTCCTCGGCCTCCTGCGCGGTGCGCAGCGCGGCCGTGCGCTCGACCACATCGGCCAGCTCGGCATCGGTCATGGCATCGCGCTTGGCTGCCAGCTCGGCGGCCTCGGCACCCTCTGCGCCCTCGGCGGCGTCCACCGGCGCCAGCTCGACCAGAGCCATATGGTCGTTCTGCAGCACCAGCTCGCGCAGCAGGTCCTCAAAGTAGCTGCCGTCCAGCTCGCCACGAAGCTCCTCGTACACTGGGCCGTACTTGAGCGCCAGCGTCGCGGCGTCGTCATCGTAGAGCCAGGTGCTCAGCGCGTCGCACGCAATGGCCACGCCGTCGGCGATACCGTAGTCGCGCTGGCGCAGGTCGTATTCGTTGCTGCTGATGATGGCCTCCAGGCGCTCGCGCGGAACGCCGTGCTCGCACAGGTCGCGGCAGGCGTCCTGGAACACGCGGCGCAGCTCGCGCGCCACGCCGGGCTGCGCGTTTTGCAGCATGATGAGCTCGTAGGGCTGCAGGCTCTCGGCCGCGGTGTAGCTCACCACGTTGCCGCCCAGGCCGGCGGCCAGAATGGCCTTCTTAACCGGCGCTTCGTTGGAGCCCAGCAACGCTTCGAACAAGATGTCCGCGGCGATTGTGCGCTTGCGGTCGAGCGCGCTACCCAGCACAAGGCCCAGGCCCACCAGGGCGTTCTCGGGCGTGGTGGCCATCTCGACGCGCTTATACTCGCAGGTCACAGGCGCCTGCACGTCCAGCGGATTGGGCGCCAGCGTGGACGGGTCGTCGCCGGCGGCGACGGCAGCGTCCATGCGGCGGCTCGCGGCGCTCGGCTGCGACAGATAGCGCTCGTCCAAAAAGGCCAGCGCGCGGTCCACGTCCAGGTCGCCATAGAGCGTGATGTAGGAGTTGGAAGGGTTGTAGTGGCGCGAGTGCGTGTCCAGGAACTGCTCGTAGGTGAGCGCGGGAATTGCGCGCGGGTCGCCGCCGCTCTCGTGCGCATAGGCAGTGTCGGGATAGAGCGCGGCGTTGACGGCGTCGTCCAGCACGCTCATGGGGTCGGACAGCGCACCCTTCATCTCGTTGAACACCACGCCGTTATAGCGCAGCGTGCCCTCGCGCAGGCTCGCGGAGCCGCCCTCGCCCTCGCCCTCGACGCTCTCCGGCAGGTCCAGCTCGTAGTGCCAGCCTTCCTGCTCAAAAATGGTGGGCTTGGTGTAGATCGCCGGGTTGAACACCGCGTCCAAGTACACGTCCATCAGGTTGTACAGATCCTGCTCGTTGGTGGTGGCAACGGGGTAGATGGTCTTGTCGGGGTAGGTCATGGCGTTGAGGAACGTCTGCATGGAGCTCTTGATCAGGTCGACAAACGGCTCCTTGACGGGAAACTTGGCCGATCCGCACAGCACCGAGTGCTCAAGAATGTGGAACACGCCGGTGGAATCGGCCGGCGGCGTCTTAAAGCCAATGGCAAAGGCCTTGTTTTCGTCGTCGCACGCTAGGTGCAGCAGGCGAGCGCCCGAGGCGGTGTGGCGCAGCACGTAAGCGTCTGCGTCGAGCTCGGGCACGGTCTCGCGGCGTTCGACGGTAAAGCCGTGGCAGGTGGTTCCGGGCACCAGCAGCGCGGCGGCAGCGGCGCGCGGGTCGGTTGAGGTAGTGGACATATGCAGTCTCCTTTGACGCCCCAACGGGGGCGAATCGAGTCGAATCTCCGAGAGTATACCCATATGGGGCCTTCGACCAATCTGCCGGATGAGCGTGGGTTTTTCTGGCACACGAGCGTGGAAATTCGGACGTCTGCCGCACGAGCGTGGATTTTCGGACGAAATCGGCCGCCAAAAGCCCAAAAACCGTCCAAATATCCACGCTCGCGCGTCAAGTACGTATCTCTCACCTCACATTCATCTCTACGACGAGGGATGAATGTGAGACAGGTATAAGATAAAAATCAATCGGCTTATCGGATGCATATACCGCCATCAGATTGAAGCTGTATGCGGAAATGGATGGACTCTACACCGCTTACGCAAAATAACCCCTCGTTTGCTAAAACATTATAGGAAATGGCGTGGAGTGCTAAAAAGTTCTAATACAATATAAGTCATTTATCTATAGGCTGCTGATTCCTTGTAAAAGTATGGTTGATATGGTTGAGGCAAATAGCGTTATCCCCCTGTACAAACAGATTGTTCGTGCGCTTTCTGATTCAATCGCCAACGGCACGTACCGCCCGGGAGATAAGCTTCCGACCGAGGCGGAGCTTATCGAGCAATTTGGCGTGAGCCGAATAACGGTTCGCTCCGCAATTAAAGAAATGGAAGATGCTGGGCTTGTTGAGAGGGCCCGCGGCAAGGGCACGTTCGTTTCGTCGGACACGCAGATGTATGCCGCGGACGACCGTGAGAGCTTTACCCATTCGTGCCAGCTTGCGGGCAAACAGGCGTCTACCAGGGTTCTCGAAATGGGCTGGGACTTCCCAAGTCTGCGAGACGCGAAGTTCCTGGGCGTAGACGATACCCAAAAGGTATTGCGTAGCCGTCGTCTGCGCCTTGTGGATGGCAAGCCCACGATGCTGGAAACCAATAGCTATTCCGCTGCGCTTTCTTTTTTGGAGCATGAGTCCCTCGATGATTCGCTGATGGCGGTACTCGATCGCCAGGGGATCAAGATGGGTCCCAACACGCGTACGCTCGAGGTCTGCTATGCGAGCGAGCTCGAGGCGGCATACCTTAACGTGGAGCTGGACTCTTCGCTGCTTCTGTTTGTCGATAGACGTTATGCCCCAAGTGGCGAGCCGCTTTTCATCTCCCGTCAGGTGTACTGCACCGAGCGACTGAAGTTCTATTTGTAAATTAGCGATAGATTGGTCGATTTACCGACCAATTGTTACCGTTCGCGGATTTGGAAAATAGACACACCACGTAGGGTAGATTGCTAATATACTTTGTTATGACAATATAGTACGTCCTATTGGTATTGGAGAACTATGAATAAGATATTGCTAGCGAGTCATGGTTATCTCGCCCAAGGCATGAAAAGCTCTCTGGAGATTCTGATGGGCACCAACGACCGAATCGAGTGCCTGTGCGCCTATGTCGATGACGATTCAAGGGACGTCGCGGCGTTGATTGATGCATGGATGGAGACGAGGGACCCTGCCGACTCTTGGTTTGTCGTGACTGACATCTTTGGCGGCTCTGTAAACAACGAATTCATTCAGAGGCAGACCGACGGATCGTTTACGTTAATCGCTGGAATGAACTTGCCGCTGCTGGTGGAAATGGTTACACAGATGGACTCCCTGGATGCGGACAAGGCCAAAGCCGCGGTCGAGGGATCGCGTTCGTTTATTCAGCTTTGCGAGGCGGCGGACATGCTTGCCGGCGCCGAGGAAGAAGAGTTCTAGTTAGTTCTGGTTCGAGCCCTAGCTAGGGGCCACACCTGTCATTCCCTTTATCACGTGCGGAGATGATAACGATGATTAAGCTTACGAGAGTTGATTACCGACTGATTCACGGCCAAGTTGCCATGTCCTGGACTCACGCTTTGGATGTAGATTGCATCTTGCTTGCCAGCGATGCTGTGGCAAAAGACGACATGAGGAAGGCGGCCTTGAGGCTCGCCCGCCCCAACGGCGTTAAACTCGTCATCAAGGATGTTGACGCTGCTATCGAGGCGCTCAACAGCGGCGTTACCGACAAGTATTCGCTGTTTATCATCACTGAGACGATTGAAGATGTCTATCGTCTCGCTAAGGGTTGCAAAGACATCAAAGAGATCAATCTGGGCGGAACCCGAAAGACCCCTGAGACCACGCTTCATCCGACCCCTGCGATCTTTGCGACCGAGAAAGATGCCGAGCATATCCAAGAGCTCCTGGGCGATGGCGTGGCCATCGAAATCCGTCAGGTCCCCAATGACGCTAAGGTGTTTGCCAAGGACGTTTTCTAGCCGGAAACACGTTGATGCTCGGCATTTATTGAACCAATGCTCTATGTCAATTTCGATGAGCCTCGTTACGAGAAGGTTGTGAGCGATGCCCTCGCTCTCCGTCCTCAGATTGAGGCTGCCGTGGACGAGGTCTGCGAGCAGGGTTATTCCAACATCTTCTTCATCGGCTGCGGCGGCACCTGGGCCCACACGCTCCCGATGAAGTATTGGGTCGAGACCACCACGGCCGACGTCGATGTCCACTGCGAGATCGCCGCAGAGTTCCTCGCCTGCCCGCCCAAGACCTTCAACAAGGATTCTGTCTGCGTCTTCTCCACCCGTACCGGCACCACCCCCGAGATCATTGAGGCTGCCAAGTTCTGCCAGGAGCAGGGCGCCCGCACGCTGATGTATGTCTCCAACGACAACACCCCGGCCACCGAGTACGCCGATTACAAGTTCTTCAGCTTCGCCGAGGACGACGTTCTGTGCGAGGCCATCTACACCTACCAGATCACGCTGGTCGCCCGCTTCCTCAAGAACGCCGGCGCCTTCCCCAAGTACAACACCTTCATGGAAGAGTTCGGCAACATCGCTCCGTACCTCATCAAGGCCAAGGACGCTCAGGACGAGCGCTGCGCCGCCATGGCCGAGGACTTCAAGGACACCGATTACCACATGGTGATTGGCTCCGGCATGCTCTGGGGTGAGGCCTACGACTACGCCATGTGCATCCTCGAGGAGATGCAGTGGATCAAGACCAAGTCCATCCACGCCGCCGAGTTCTTCCACGGCACCATCGAGCTGTGCGAGGAAGGCACGAGCCTCATCATGCTCTACGGCGAGGATGACACCCGTAAGCTCATGGACCGCGTGGACAACTTCACTCACATGCTCGCCGACGAGAAGGGCGTCAACGTCCGCGTGAACAAGTTTGACACCGCCGAGGTCGAGCTGCCGTTCAGCGACCCCGAGTTCCGCAAGATCGTTTCCCCGATGGTCACCTACACCATCACCGAGCGTCTGAGCTGCCATCTCGAGCACGTCCGTAACCACCCGCTCACCACGCGTCGTTACTATCACCAGATGAACTACTAATCCTCTCAAATTGCTGCGGTTGTCTGCAGGCGAGCTGCGCAGAATGCCTCGCCTGCAGACCTGTTTCTGGGGTTGATCGAAATGGTTGTCCAGTATCTTCTAGTTGCACTGGTCGCATTTATTGCATCCATGGACGAGCAATTATTTGGCATTACGATGCTTGGTCGTCCGCTGTTTACGAGCCTGTTTGTCGGCTTGATTCTTGGCGATGTCCAGCAGGGCGTTATCGTCGGCGCTGCTTTGGAGTCCATGTTCATGGGCGCCATCATGGTCGGCGCGGCGGTTCCTCCCGAGGTCTATGCCTCCGGCGTGCTTGGCTGCGCGTTTGCCGTCATTACGGGTACGGGCACGGCAACTGCCGTCGCGCTCGCCCTTCCCGTCTCCGTCTTCCTTCAGGTGTGGCGCAACTTCTGCTACGCCGTTCCGGGTGCCTTTGCCTGCAAGAAGATTGAGACCGCTCTGGCAAATCGCGATCTTGCCAAGGCGAATCTGTACCATCTGACCATCGTGCCGCTGTCGATTGGCATTCCGTCTGCACTGCTGGTGTTTGGCTCGCTGTTCTTTGGTGCCGACCTTATCAACAATGCGCTCAGCGCGATTCCGCAGTTTGTGATGGACGGCCTCAACGTTGCGTCCGGCGTCATGGTCTGCATCGGCTTCGCTCTTCTTATCAGGACCATGGGCGATAGCAAGCTCCTTCCCTGGCTGTTCCTGGGCTTCATTATGGTCATCTACCTCAAGATGGACGTGGTCGGCGTCGCCGCAGCTGCCATTTGCGTCGCGCTGCTCCTGGCCTTCCGCGAGGGCTCGTCCGGTTCGCAGACGGTTGCTGCAGATGAAGAGGAGGACTTCTAATGGCTATCCAGAACACCGACCTCAAAGAGGCCAAGAAGGACGCGATTATGACTCCCGATATGTATCGGAGCATGTTCCTTCGCCAGTTTACGAGCCAGTGCTCGCAGTCGTACGACAAGATGATGGCAATGGGCTTCATGTACACCATTCAGAAGCCCCTGCGAAAGATCTATCCCAACGACGACGATTACTATGCGGCGCTCGATCGCCATACCGAGTTCTTTAACATCACGCCTCATGTGCTTCCGTTTGTAGCCGGCCTAACGGTTTCGATGGAAGAGCAGGCGGCTGCCGATAAGAACTTCGACACGTCCTCGATTAACGCCATGAAGGTCGGCCTTATGGGACCGCTTTCCGGCATCGGCGATTCGTTCTACTGGGGTACGTTCCGCGTGGTTGCCGCCGGCATTGGTATTGGCATCGCTTCGACGGGCAACCCGCTCGGCCCCATCGTGTACGCGCTTATCTACTCCGTGATTAACTTTGCAACGCGTATCGTCGCCGCCCATCTGGGTTACGACTTGGGAACCAAGTTTTTGCAGCAGTCCGAAGAGAGCAACCTTATGTCTCGCATGACGCATGCTGCCGGTGTTCTCGGAATGACCGTTATCGGCGCCATGATTGCGGCACAGGTCTCGCTGTCCACGGCTTTGACCTTTGACGTGGGTGGTTCGGAGATTGTCCTGCAGGATCTGTTCGATTCGATCTTCCCCGGTCTGCTGCCCTTGCTGGCAACGTTCGCTTGCGTTGCCCTCTATAAAAAGGGCGTCAAGACCATTTGGATCATCTTGGGCATCTTCGCAATCTGCATCATCGGAACGGGCTTGGGAGTGTTCGCGGCGGCGTAATGTTGACTGCTATGCTCGCGCGTTGGATAACTAACTGACCGTTTGAAAACGGGGCTCGGCGTAAGGCCGGCCCCGTTTTTTATTTGAGGGATTTTCCGACCGTCCAAAAAATCACACTCGTCCATCACTCACGCATCTCTCATCTCTCATTCGTCACTAACACGAGAGATAGCTGAAAGACGAGAGATAAATATGAGAGATAACAATGCTGCAAGGTGGCTAGGGATCGAGTCAAAGTTCCCGTATACATGAGTTTACCTGCGCGAACGTGATTTGCTTGAACCGATAACGGCATTTTTGTCTCTCATCTCTCACTCATCTCTAAGCTGAGAGATAAATGAGAGATGGCTGAGAGATAGACAGACGGACTGTCGGGGGCATGCATCGCTGTCAGATTAATGCCGCGCGCGGAGCAGCTGCGCGTTCACCCGCGCCCTGCATCCCGCCATTTCACGCGCTGCACATCGAAACCTGCGGCAAAGCAGGTACAATAGCCCAATGTGCATCGCGCACGACGATGATATCGGCGCCCGCGACTGGGGGAGACAACATGGCAGAGCAACAGATAACGCCGGGGACCAAGCTTCAGGTGGCATTCGACGTGCCCATGGGCCAAAAAACCGACTTCAACATGCTCGCCACGTACAAAGAGAACCTGGACGACGCGTACTTTCTTATGAGCGCGCCCATGCTCGCCGGCAAGCCGCTCATCATGGACGAAAACCAAAAGCTACTGTTGCAGTACAAAGTAGGCGAGGAGACGTTCGTGCTCGCCGGCTATCCCGAGGCAGTCGAGAAAAAGGGCATCCGCACCTACTGGAAAATGCGCAAAGTCGCCGAGCAGCGCAGCTTTGTCAAGCGCCGCGACGAGCGTTTTAAGGTCGCCATGCGCCTGACTTACCAGCGCGATAACGCGCCGACCTCCGAGCCCGAGGACGCCATGACCATCGACGTCTCGGCCGGCGGTCTGGCTATCTACCTCAACGACTACCCCGATGTGGGCGAGGCCCTGGCCGTACAAATGCCCACGATCCGTCTGCAGGGAGAGCGCCACGAGCTGCCCGAGCAGCTGGGCATCGTGTGCTGGGTGCGCCGCGCGCCCAAGGGCAGCCTGTACCGCAATGTCTGCGGCCTGCAGTTCCGCTACGCCGACGACATGGAGCGCGAGCTCGTCAAAGAATACGTCGGCTACATCCGCGCCAAATATAAGCTCTGATCGCCATGGCTCTGTTCAAGCGTAACAACAACAAAGATCAAGCTGCCGAGGACGTGGCCGAGGATTTGGCACAGAACCAATCCGACGACGTGGCTGATAATTTGGCCGAGGACCTGGCCGAGCGCCAGACCGGGGACACGCCGGCAGACGCGCCCGGCGCCAATGCCGAGGGCGCGTCCGGCGAGGACTCCGCGCCCGAGCAGCCCCCCGCCTCCCGCAAGCGCTTCGGCAAGCCCAAGTCCAAACCCAAGCGCAAGCCCAAGCGCGATCTGCGCGGCGTCGTACGCATCGAGGAGCTGGAGCAGGCGCTGGCCGACCAGGACCTCGACGACATCGACCCCGACGCGGTCGTATCTATGTATATGCCCAAGCGCCGCATGGAGCGCATCGGCACGGCGTTGCTGCGCATGGACAAGCTGCAAAAGGCCCTCGTGGTGCTGGCACTTGCCTTTGGCGTGCTGTTTGCCCTGTCGTTTATGCAGGAAAACATGGGTAACTTCACCATCAACCTCAACCGCCTGGAGCTGTTCCGCCGCGGCGTGGCAATTGCCGACAACGGCGACTTTAACAACGCCACCGCACGCTTGGCGGCCGACGCCGTGGACAACGGCACCAATATCGCTGCCGACGACCTGCCCGACAACTTGGACGACGTCGACGGCAGCCACAACGGAAAAAACTACGTGGCGTACACCTTCTATATCCGCAACGCCGGCAAGACCGATCTGGGCTACAGCGCCAAGCTCAAGGTGGTCAGCGCCAGCAAGGGCGTGGAGAAGGCGGCGCGCGTGCGGGTGTATCGCAACGGCGAGCCCACCACCTACGCGGCCGCCGCGGCCGACGGCAATCCCGAGCCCAACACCGAGCCGTTTGCGTCCAAAGACGTGGTGACGACCATTAGCCACACTAACTTCCGCGTGGGCGATGTGGACAAGTACACCGTGGTCATTTGGCTGGACGGCGACGACCCGGAGTGCGTGGACAAGATCATCGGCGGCGCGGTGGAGTTTGGCTTTGACTTTGATTCGTCCGAGACCGACGACTCGAGCTTGTTCATTAAGTTCGTGCAGGATATTGCCGACACCCTGACCGGCAACGACCCCATTAGCGCGAGCGGCAACGAGGCGCCCGATTACTACAAGGAGCACAACGTGACGTGGAGTAACCGCCGCAACCAAAAGAACTCGCCCGCGGGGGACGGGGATAAGTAGAACGAAAAAGCGCCGGGCCGGGATTGATGTTCCGGCCCGGCGCTTTTGCTATGCCGAGGTGTTGTCTTTAGAGGTAGCGTCGTTGCCAGTGGCGGTATCCAGCAAGAACAGTCGTAGCGCCAGCTTGATCACGTAGCCCGGTTTGACCTGTGCTGCGTCTCCCATGCGTTCGCCCAGGTCGCCACAGTAGGCGTAAACGTCGCGGATGAGGTCCGCGCCCGAGAGGGTGAACATGTAGCCCGCGTCCGAAAGCGCGTTGGGCGCTGCGGGCAGCCCCGCGGCCGCACAAAAGCTCGCGAGGTCGGAGCCCATGACGGCCTTGTAGTCGATCGCGGCGCCACGGTCCCGGGCGGTCTGCTCCTGCTCGCGGGCATATGACAACGCCGCCGCCAGCACAAAGCTGGGTGTGGGCGCGTTGACGTCGTCGGTGGTGGCGACGAGCTTACCGGCCGCTTGCGTGACCAGCCAGGCAACTTCGCGCTGACAACGAACGGCTTTGCGCGTCACCGGCTTGATCGATCCGGTAGAAACGCTTCCCTTGGGTTGATTGGCGGCAGCCATAGAGTCCTCCCGGCAAATAGCCCGCATAAGCAGGCAGAAATTATACGTGCCACATCAGTATAGCGGGTGGGGAAGGGCTAGGGCGAAGCTCGGCGGAGGGCGAATGTGTGCGTTGGCATGGCGCTGCGGTCGCAAGGCTTAAGAGGGGCTTATGACTGCGCGGGAGAGAGATCAAATAAGGTAAACGATGTTCATGTAGCACCGCATATAACCAGAGGTAGACCTATGAATCTGCCGGAATGTAGGCTGCCGAAAACTCATAAGGAAATCGTAAGAATTATGGTATTCTCAATTCCATGTCTAAAGGATGGGCAAGCAACATCCAACACGAAAGCGCGGGCTCCCCTTCCGGGCTTCTCGAGGGTCATCTGGGATGAATGGGGAAAGAAAGGGGTCCGTATGGATACCAAGGCATTAAAGAAGCAGATGGGCGCCGCCATCGCCATGGTGCTGGTAGCAGCCGTAGCACTGGGCTCTGCCACGTTCGCATGGTTTGTGAGCAACAACAAGGTCGACGCAACGACCAGTAAGATTTCTGCTCAGTCGAACTCTGCGTTCATGTATATTCGTGATGAGAATGAACCGTCTAAGGATCTTCGCACGGATGATTCTTCTGTTGCGAACACGCCGCTTTATCCGGCTCATTGGGCAAATGGCGCCGACACGACTCCGTACGATACGCTGGCTAACTTCTATACGGCATTCGGTACCAGTGCGACTGATGGCTTGAAGGTCGACAATACCGTCAAGCTTGTTCCTGCTCAGGGCGCCGACGCTGCCGGCACGCCTGCCGCCGCGGTTACTGGAAAGTATGCCGTAAAGAACACCTTTTATGTTGGCTCAAAGGGCGCTGAGCTCACCAATCTTGTAGTTGATTCGGCCAAAATTACGGGTGCCACAGGCGATAATGATAAATTTGATTCTGCGCTTCGCGTGCTGGTCATGAGCGGGACGAACTGGGTGCTTTGCAATAAGGACGGCATTGTCTCCTCTTCTGACACCACGCATAAGCTTGCCGATAAGATTGGCGAGGATGAGACAACCGTTGAAATGTATGTCTTCTACGATGGTGACGATGCTCAGGTCTTTACGAACAATCTTGAGAATCTGAAGACGGCTTCCAAGCGCATTAACGTTGTCTTCACTGCTACCTCTACTCAGACCGATAAGAACTAGCGGGATAAGCAGCTAAACAAGGCGGGGGAGAGGTGTCCCCCGCCTTTTTCTTTAGAGAGGAGGATTTCCGTTGAGCGTTAAGCAGATGAAAAAGCAGCTTGCGATCGCAGCCTTGTCAGTCGTTATGGCAGCGGTTGCGCTTGGCTCTGCAACGTATGCCTGGTTCGTTTCAAACACAAAGGTTGACGGCACCACCAGTACCGTTAGCGCCCAGGCAAACGGCATGGTCCTCCAAATTGCGTCCGGCCCAAATGCCATTCATGACGGTAGCGATCATCAGACGACCGCCGCAAGCACTGGCCATGAGATCAGTCCGTCTTCCACGGACGATGCCCATAGCTGGTTTGTACCAAAATCATGGAATGGTACAGATGTGAGTGGTTACCAGAAGGCAACGATTTCTAAGCAGCTTGAGGGTTCCTATACGCTCAAGGGAGATACCGAGACTTATTACGCCTATACGATGGCGGAATATACGCTCTACACGATTAACCAGACTGGCGAGGCTGACGTCTATCTCGACAACAGCAGCTCGAACGGTCCCGTTGTTGTGACTGCGTCGGAAGGCGCTTCGAAAGATTGGTTTGACAAAATCAAAGGCAGCCTTCGTGTTGGTCTGCTGATTAATGACGAGCTCAAGGTTGTTTATGCTCCGGTCCTTCCGACAGGCAAGGGAAACGATGTTTCTGCTACCGAAGGCTGGAGTTGCGTGAATCCCGACAGCCTCTCGGTGACCATGGCGCCGTCCTATGCCCATGTGTGCGGTGGCAATATGATTGACCAGAACAGTAAAAACTGGGGAGCAACTGGAAGCGGTGACTCCTACGTAAAGCCGACGGGCGACGCTCAGATGCTCGCTCATGTTGGTTACAGCGGGACAAACTTCAAGGTTGTCATTTGGATGGAAGGCACTGACAGCGATTGTCAGAACATGTCCGGCCTCGATGTTGGTGAAGGAAGTCCGACCTTCGATGTAACGGTTAGCCTGGTCGGCATCGTGCCTGACTCTAAGTAGAGGCAAGACAACAATTAAACTGCCTAAAGGGGCCGCTTCGATTGAAGCGGCCCCTTTTTTTGTGGCTGTCCGCTGGAAGCACTTTGTCGCATATCGCTCGGGGTCGGCGATAATGTGAGGAACTGTTCTTCCTGGAGGTTCCTTATGGACGGCATCGCTTCTAGTGTTCCGCTGATTGCTCGGCCGAGTTTCGACCGCGCTTGCAGCTTTGTGCCGTCCGAATATGTCCAGGCTTGGGAGTGGTTCTTGCGCGAGGAGCAGCGTGGCGGCTTGTGGGACAAGCTTCCGCATCGCACCAATGCCGATAGCCCTCAATATCCCTTTCGTCTGACGATTGATTCCGAACTCTTTCCGGTGTCGCGCGACTCGGGCATCTTTTGGCCTGGTCGCCGGCGCGTTAAGCATCCGCGTGAGAAGACCTTCGCCCTTTCGGTGCACAACTCAAAGCGCGGCGCCTACCCCGATGTTCCGCCGCTCTATCTTGAGGATGGCACCTGGGTGCTCAAGTACTCGTCGCAAAGTGCTTCGGTCGAAAACTGGCGCGACCAGGACTACAACCAAAAGATGATCAACTGCATGGAGTGCGGCGTTCCCGTTGGCGTGTTCTTTGCAACGAGCGCTGGCTACAAGGTGCTGGGCCTAGCGTTCGTTGAGCGTTACGAGCCGGAGAACAGCTGGTTTGTGCTGCATGGCCCCGTTCACAAGGGTGGACCCGACGCGCGTTTCTTCCCCGATATGAGCTACATGAAGGACGCTCCGATTGCGGCGGAGTTTTCCGGCGCTCCGGCGAGCGACGATGGAAAGGTTCGCTATGCGCTGCGTCGCGAGCGAATCGGCCAGCAGCGTCTCCGCACGCAGCTCTTTGAGGCCTATACCGGTCGATGCGCCGTCTCGGGTTGCAATGTCGACGAAGCGCTCGAAGCTGCGCATATCGAGAACTACTCGGGTCCCAAGTCGCAGGTTGTCAGCAACGGTATCCTGCTGCGCCGCGACCTGCACTCGCTGTTCGACGCTCATCTGATTTCGTTTGAGCTGGTACGCGGCGACTATCAACTTTGCGGGTCGTACCTTCTGCGACATACGGAATATGCGACGTTTGCAGGCTCGGTGCTGCGCGAGCCGGACGAGCATCGCTTGCGACCCAACGCTCGATTCCTCGAGGCGCATCGAGCCGAGTTCGATTTCTCGGAATCGCGACGTCGGGCGGAAGCCGTTGCTCCGTATTAGTTAGGTGCGGCCCGTCGCAACCCAATCATGTCGATTGATCGGATCGCGCTGCGCCGCATCGAGAGCTGCACGATCCTGCCATCCTCTCCTCAACGGTTAAAACGGGAAAGGGGAGACCATGGGATGGCGAAGCGATATCGCGCGAGGCGTGTACGGAAACCTACCGCGAGCGTTAATGGACCGGAGCTTGTTTCCGCTCGTCGAGGCTAGTTGCAGCCAAATCTGTTTGCCCTGTTCCCGCTGCGGTGCAGACCTCCCATGCCTAGACATCAGCTTCATCGACACCCGCGACAAGCACGCTGCCGACCCGCGGGCTCGGACGGGCCTACGTCTTCCGGTCTATCCTCAGCAATGCCCAACCTGCGGATGCACCATTACCTATGACGAGGCGGATGTCTAGTTGCCTGCTGATGAGCGAGGATTGTTGGACGATTGAAAATTGAGCGTGGATTATCGGACGATTTTGGGCTGAAAAGCTGTCAAAAACGGGAGATTTTCCACGCTCGGGCGTTTCTGCCTTATAAGATGCCCCACAGGTAAATCCCCTCGCACAGGGTTTTGTGGAACTGGGTGTGGTGGTCACGTGCCCAGGTGAAGAGCGCCTGGTCAAAGTTGTCCTGACTGTCGGGGATGCCGTAGACGCCGGCGACTTCCACGCGCACGAACTCCAGCGCGGGCAGCTTGTTGATGGCCGTGAGTGCAAACGGCGACGTGGGCTCCTCGAACAGGTAATGGCTGCCTTGCAGCGCGCCGCAGGCGGTGCAGGTGCTAGCGAGCGATACGGTCTTGGTGGTGCGCGACGTTACGGGCTTGTAGCCGCAGCGCTCGCGCAGGTAGTCGCGAATTTCGGCCGGCACGCAGCCCAGCGCGGGGACGATGGCTATGGCGTTGGCGCGGGCGGTGTCGATCGCGATGTGGCCCGCGTCGTCCACAGCGGGTATTGCGCCGGGCGCAGCCTTGCTGCCCGAGTCCTCGGCCACCCGATACGGAATGCCAAAGGCTGCGACCGTCGTCTGCTCGTGACACTTCCAACATTCGCGCTTGCCCAGCACCAGGTAGATGTAGGGCGCGCTGGGGTCGGAGCGATCAACGCCGGGCAGCCACGCGGCAAAGGGCTCGGGGTTGATGCCGTCGGGCACGTACCAGATCTTCTTGACCCGGTCCCACTTGGCGCCCAGGGCCTTGGCCTGGTCTTTGTGCGAAAAGGGAACATCGAGCTCGGTGCGCATGGCGGCTCCTTTGTGCGACTTGCGGTGCATGTGCTCCAAGGATACCCCAGCGCTGGGTGTGTGGTCGCTAAACGAGCATTTCGACCGTCCGAGAAGTCGCGGAGCATTTTGGCGAGGTCGTGCCGTCAAGTAAATGGGCAAGCAAATGGTCAGCTTTTGGTCAGTTGAGCGGCAACCTTGCCAAAAGCTTGACGGATTTGCAGCTAGACGTCGACGAATGAACACTTTGGACGCGCTGCGGCAAAAAACCGCCGGTCGTTTGCCGAAAACTTACCAGGACCGCCGGCGGCCGCCGACGCGCGTGTTATCTTCGCGCCATGAGCTACTTTATCGTTTCACATAACGCTGCGTTGGCGCTTTTGGCGCACATTCCGAACCCTCGATTTGGGGATTCGGAACCAGAGGTCGTGTCGATTGCGGGCGCCTGCGCGCTCTTGGACCAAGAGGCGCAGGAGTTTATCGATCGCTATGATTTAGGGGTCGAAACGCTGGATTTGCTGGTGCCGTCGCGCGCCGACCGTCGGCGGAGCAAACATGTTAAGACGCATCTCTGCACCAACGAGCTCCCGGCGGGTTCGTTTATCTCGCTGGGCCACTGGATGGGCGACCTGGATGCGTACGTGTGCGCTCCCGAGCTGGCGTTTGTGCAGGCTGCGCACGACGGCTCTGCAGCCGAGGCCATCTATGCCGGCTATGCCATGACATCGAACTACCGGTTGGATAACCTTGTCCGCGGCGGGGTGACCAGTAGGGATGCGGGCATGCGCGATAGCAAGCTCACGACGAAGGAGCTCATTGCGGCGTATATCGAGGCGTCCCCAAAGGTAAGGGGTCTCGCGAAGGCAAAGGCGCTGCTTGCGTATGTGATCGAGGGATCGCGCTCTCCGAGGGAGTCGGGGCTGTGCATGTTTATGTCGCTGCCTGCGCGCTACGGCGGGTATGCATTGGGCAAGGCCGAGCTCAACAAGAAGGCTTTCATTCGCGATGGACTCAACGATGGGCGCGAGCGCAAACTGCGCGTGTTGGAGCGCACGCCCGACATTACGCTTACGGCTAAAGTCGAGGTGGGCAGGGATAAAGTAAAGGCCGGGCTGCTGCCAGAGGTGCTGACCGCGATGGTCGACTACGACAGCGATGCCATTCATGACGGCCGCGAGAAGATCCACAAGGATGCCGAGCGCCGCAACGAGTTGGAACTGCTTGAGGGAGTAGCGTATTTTACGGTGACAACCGACCAAGCAATTGACTACGACAAGCTCGTTCGGCTGTGCGAACGCATCCGACGGAAGCTGCATCGGAATAAGCGCCCCATCTTTAACAAGGCGATGAGTGCAGAGCAGCGATTTTTTGCCCATGCGCGTGCCGAAACGAAGCGATTTTGGCTCTGGCAAGCCGTTATCGATGCGCATCAGTATTGGTAGGGGCGGTAACAGGGGGTTAGAATTAGCGGCCATATATCCAGGTTTAATACTTTTCCCGAGAAGTGAACGAGTCAGAATGGACCCCCGAAACATCGACACTTTTAGGGGCTTGTTTCCTGCGGTTTTGCTGCTGGAATCCTGCGGTTTTAACGTCAAAAAGTGTGGATGCTCCGGGGGTCCAAATAAGCTCGTTCACTTCTGGGAAAAGTATTAAACCTCACTTTATAGGGGGTTATTTATATATGGCTGCGAGACCCAACCGCGCCTGATCGGGGCAATCACCGGGGCTGTTTGGGCGGTTTGGCTGCAGCGGCGTCCTTTTGTCTTGGCGGCGTAAAACAAAACAGCTCAGAGGCGAAGCCTCTGAGCTGCGAACATTTGGTGGGCGTTAGAAGATTTGAACTTCTGACCTCTTCCGTGTCAGGGAAGCGCTCTCCCCCTGAGCTAAACGCCCGATCAAGGGTGCGCGAGTGCGCAGGGAATAATATAACGGAGCTCCCGCCCACTGGCAAGAACTATTTTTTAAAAAGTGGCAACTTGCGACCCTATCGGCCCCCGATCCGGCACGAGCAGCACGTGAAAAGTCGCGTTTGTACCCCCGATGAACTGCACGTTCGCGTAAAATGTTCCCATTATGGGCAAATGGTGTCCAGGTAGTTTACGATGCGGCATCTGGGGGAGGGACATGTCGGACGCGCGCTCGCTGCGAAAACAGTTCAATCGCATGCTCGCCACGTTGCTGGTGGCGCTTGCTGCTGCCGGAGCCGTAACGTATGCTTGGTACATCTACAACGCCAACCGCCACATCACCGACGTCAAGATGGCCGCGGGCACGGGCGTGACCTTCCTTATCTCCAACGAGTACGACGGCGAATACAAAACCAACGCCGGCCTGAGCTTTACGGGTCTGCTCGATCCCGTCTCGACCGACAACGTGCTCAACGGCTTTCAAAAGGTAACGGGCTTTACCGGCGGAACCACCCAGGACTCGCTGTTTGCCAGCATGTTTGGTGCCGCAGAGCATTCCGACTACTACAAGACCTCCCTGTACCTGGCCACCAACTCTGCCGCGACCGACGTGTACCTGTCGGGCATCGACTTTACCGAGCAGGACCCGGCAAACCCCATCTCTACCGCTCTGCGGGTGGGCCTGGTTACCTATGCGCCGGGGCAGGGCGATACCGTTACGGGCCAGTACATCTTTGAGGTCTCGGGCGAGCGCAATCCCCAGGCGCGCTACAACACGCTCGACGGCAAGGATGCCGGCGAGAACGAGCAGAATCACCTGGTGCTCGACAGCACCCGCTCCGATGGAACAACGGTTCATTTTGACCAGCTGACCAGTGCAAACTTCTGTGACTACAACGAAGACACTGGCATCGTGAGCCTCAAGGAGGCTACGACCAAGATCTGCAGCCTGCCCGCCGCTGCCAAGGGCACCAACCGCAGCACGCCCGTGCGCGTGGATGTGTACGTGTGGCTGGAAGGCTGCGACCCCGACTGCACCAACAACCTGGCCGCCACCAGCTTGCAATCGCTGGCGTTGCGCTTTGCCGGTAAGCGTTCGTAAGGGGGCTGGGTATGAGTGTATCGAACATCAAAGATATCCTAAGCTCGCGCCGTCGCATGGTTGCTGCGGCCGCATGGATGTTGGTGCTGGTAGCCGCCTTGAGCGCGGCCACCTACGCCTGGTTTAGCAACTCGCGCTACACCAACGTGACGCCCGTGGCGCACACGGTAAGCGACGAGGGCGCCGACCTGCAGATTGGTCTTTCGGCCAACGGGCCCTGGGACACAACGGCAACGCTTGCCGCCGCCGACAAGACGCTCTATCCCATCTCGACGGCAGACCTTTCCCGCTTTTGGCGCGGCACGTTCCAAAACGCCGCCGGCATCACGACCGACTACGCCGACTGCACCGCGCGGCTGGACGACTACGCCCTTTCGGGCACGCTGTACCTTAAGGGCAGCGATAGCGCGCTCAACGTGTACCTGTATCAGGGCCAGATGAGCGTGACGAACGACCCGCAGCTGCTGGCCGCGCTGCGTCTGGGCCTGGTCATTACAACTCAGTCGGGCACGCAAACGCATATCTTTACCTGCGACGATCTGGGCAACACCTCGGGCGCCACCAGTAGGCGTACCACCGCGCAAGACGGCGTGGTCGTGGCGCCCGGTGTCTCGGGCTGGACCTACACCGCCGACCCCGCGCGTGCCATAAGCGCTTACAGCATGGATGGCACCGGCGACACGCCCGCGGCGCGCGCAGGCGCCACGCCCATCTGCACGCTGGCCGCCAACGAAGTGGCAAGCGTTCGCTACGTTGTGTACATGGAAGGCTGCGACGCCAACTGCATCGACGAGGCTCAGGCCCGCGATGTGGTGCTGCAGCTTGCCTTTGCTGCGGCCAAGGCGTAAGGGGGCGAAGCGACATGGAAGACAAGAAGCACATGCCAGCAGATAGCTGCAAGGCCAACGCCGAGAGCGCGACCCCCGCGGTCCCCTCCAACGCAGCCGCCGAGCGCGAACGCCTCGAGCCCGCCGCCGCCCGCCGTCACGCCCGCCGCGCGCGTGCCTACATCGCGCTCGTCATGGTGGCGCTCGCCGCCACCTTGGGCGCCGCGACCTACGCCTGGTTTACCAACAACATGAAGGTCAACACCAACTCGGTGAGCGTGCACAGCGACACGTCCAAGCTGGTGCTGGAGCAGGGCGATGCCGATCGTGGTAGCTGGTCGCAGCAGGGCGACGTTTCCTTGACTTCTAACGCGAGCGGTGCCGTGACACTCTACCCGGTCTCGACCTTTGACCTCAACGGCTTTGCCGCCTGCGCACAAAACAACTCAGCCGGCGATGCCACGGTGTTTGAACAGGCAAAAGACAACGGCTCCGCGTTCTACCATGGTTGGATCGATCTGCGTCCCACCATTACCGGAACGGGTGCCAGCAAAGTAAAGGGCAGGGTCAACTTGTATCTGGCCGAATCGCTGGTCCCGCAGGGCGCCAACGCCGAGCTGCTGCGCGCGGCCCGCGTGGGCATTAAGATCTCCAGCGGCAACCAGGTGCTCGCCACCAACATCTTTGAGCTCGACAGTTCCGACAGCGGCCATCGCGGCGAGCATCCCACGACCGCCCCGGCTGGCCTTGCCGGCTACGCCGATGGCATGCTCCTGGGCTGGCAAAACGGCCAGCTCGCTTGCGGTGCCAACGTGACGCAGGACCCGGCCGCTTATACGCTGGACACGAGCGAGACGGCCGAGCGCCCGCAAAACTCGCTCGCCACGCTGGCGCTGGGCCAGATCTATCGCCTGGACATCTATTACTACATCGAAGGAACCGACCCCGATAGCGCCGACTACCTGCATCAAGACCCGGGCACCCTGCACCTGGCGCTCTTTGCGACCCTGGACGGTGAGTAGCCATGACGCGTAAGCAACCCGCCGCCAGCTGCACGCCCGCCACCGGCAAGCCCGCCGGCGCCGCCGCGCCCGCCGAAACCGACCTGCGCCGCAAGCTCACCACCACTGTGGTGCTGGTGCTGTTTGCCCTGGTGGCAATAGCCATGGCAACCTTTGCCTGGTTTTCCATCGCCGATAGCGCCAAAACCCGCATGCTCATGATCGACGCCAACGCCGACGGTTCGCTGCGCTTTGACCTGGACGAGCATGCCACGTTCGACGAATACGTCCACAGCCTGGGCTTCGACCAGATCTCGGCGCGCATCGCCAGCGAAAAGGGCGTGGACATCGACGCGTCCAAGCTCAAGCCCGTCACCACGAGCGACTACCAGACCTTCACCTTCGAAGACGGCTCTACCGCCGACCCCGCCACCGGCGCCTACCTGGAGTTCACGCTGCACTTTATGAGCAGCACGGACTTGCGCGTTCGCCTGACCGGGCAGGACGGCGACGGCGGCGTGTCCGGCACGCGGTTTAGCTCCGACACGCAGGGCATGGCCAGCGCCATGCGCATGAGCTTTACCGCCGATGGCCACACCTGGGTCTACAACCCCAACGGAGGCGGGGGCTCGTCTGGTGCGGCCACCGTCTTTGGGCTCGACTCGGGAGCAGCGAACGCTGCCAGCGACATGTTCGACCTAATAAAAGATACGGACAAGCCGGTAACCGTTCGCATATGGCTCGAGGGAACGGACCCAAATTGCACTAATATGCTAAAGGGAGCTAACTATTCGGTTTCGATGCGCTTTGAGGGCATCGAAGAACAGTAGATATGCACGGCGGCCACCGGGCCGCGCACGACCTAGTCAGACACGGTAGTAAGGGACATCATGCAATCTGTTAAAAAAGCCGCACCCATCGCACTGAGCGTCGTCATGTGGATCATCATCCTGGTAGCGGCCCTGTACGCGTTCACCACGCTCGCCACGCGCGAGGACGGCAGCGTCTCGGACATCGCCGGCTTCACCCCGCTCGCCGTGCAGTCCGACTCCATGGCGCCCACGTTTAACAAGGGCGACCTCATCGTCATCCAAAAGTGCGACACCTCCAAGCTCGAGGTGGGCGACATCGTGACGTTCCACACCATCATCGACAACGAGTACGCGCTCAACACGCACCGCATCGCCGCGATCGACGAGGTCAACGGCATGCGCAGCTTTACCACCAAGGGCGACAACAACGACGTGGCCGATACGCACATCATCAGCGACGGAGACATCGTTGGTAAGTACCTGTTCGCGTTGCCGCAGATGGGCAAGGTCATGGACTTCCTGTCCAGCTCCATGGGCTTCCTCATCGTGATTGTCCTGCCCATGCTGCTGTTCTTTATCTACCAGGTGTATCACCTTATCGTGGTGGGCATGAACCTTAAGCGCGCTATGGCCGAGGAGGACCGCCTGGCCGCCGCGGCTGCCATCGTGGACGCCGAGGGCAAGGGTGACACCGCCACCGTTGCCGCCGATAACGCCGCCGAGCAGCTCGCCCAGGCCGAGGCCAAGCTCGAGGAAGCCCGTCGTTTAAAGGCCGAGGCCGAGGCGGCGATGAACGCGACCAAGCAGGAGGATACCGACGGTGAGTGAGTTTCTGGGATTTGCCTGGGAGCTGCTGGCAAAGGTCGTCTATAACGTCGTTGCCGTCGTGAGCTCTATCCTTAACCTGCTGGTGTTTGGCTGGGTTGAGTACTTCAACATCTTTATGACCTACTTCACCACGTTTGACCTGGTGGGCAAGATCGGTGCGGTCATTCTGTTTGCCATGCTCATCGCGGTTCCCGTGCTGATCGTGGCCATTCTGGTCCACCGCTACCGCATCAACCGTCGCCTGCATCGCGACGACACGTCCAACAAGGCGCTCTATCGCGAGATCGGTCGCCTGAACAAGCAGGTGCTCGATCTCATGGACGAGAAGAACAAGCTGCTGGCGCTCAAGGTCAATGCCATGGGTGGTACCAAGCAGATTCCGTACGTGGGCGCCTCGGCCCTGGCCGACGACCACCTGCCCACGGTGGGCAACGTGGTGGGCGCCGCTGCGGGCGCCGGTGCGCCTGCGGGCGAGGGCGCTGCGGCGACGGCCGTCATGTCGGGCAACGCGTCGCTCGCGCTCGATGGCGAGGGTGTCAAGGACGCCGCGGCCGCCATGGCCAAGGCCACCGTCGAGGCCAAGACCCTTGCCGAGGAAAAAGAAATTGCCCAGGCCAACCGCTTCCCCAAGCTTTCCCTCGTGGACCTTAAGTACCGCGACTGGGAATCGCCGGTCTACGACGATGCTATCTCGCTGGAGGACTTTGTCGACAGCTTCCGCGCGTTCGCCTGCAGCCAGATGAAGCTCTACTACACGCCTGAGGTCATCCGCCGCTTTGTGGCCGGCATGGCCGCCTCCAAGCTGCTGATCCTGGAGGGCATCTCGGGTACCGGTAAGACGTCGCTGCCCTACAGCTTTAGCCGCTATCTGGATAACCCCGCGACCATCGTGTCGGTGCAGCCGAGTTTTCGCGATCGCACCGAGGTACTGGGCTACTTTAACGAGTTTTCCAAGCGCTTTAACGAGACCGAGTTCCTCCGCGCCGTGTACGAGGCGGGCCTTCGCCAGGACCCGTCCATGATCGTGCTCGACGAGATGAACCTCGCCCGCGTGGAGTACTACTTTGCCGAGATCCTGTCGGTGCTCGAGATGCCCAGCCACGACGAGTGGGTGCTCGATCTGGTGCCCACCCAGTGGGCCGCCGACCCCAAGGGCCTGCACGACGGCAAGCTCACCATCCCCGATAGCCTATGGTTTATCGGCACCGCCAACAACGACGACTCCACCTTTACCATCACGGACAAGGTGTACGACCGCGCGATCCCCATCGAGCTCAACGAGCGTGCCGACGCGTTTGAGTGCGAGCCGCACGAGCGCGTGCACGTGACGGCCGACCACCTGCAGTATCTGTTCCAAAAGGCCAAGGTCGAGTACGTGATCGACGACGAGCTGCTCCAGAAGATGCACAAGCTGGACCAGTACCTGCAGACCCGCTTTAAGCTGGCCTTTGGCAACCGTATCATCAAGCAGATGTACGACTTTATCCCCGTGTACGTGGCGTGCGGCGGCACCGAGCTGGGCGGCATGGACTACATCATCGCCCGCAAGGTGCTCAAGAAGTTTGAGTCCATGAACGTGAGCTTTGTGCGCGATGAGATGAAGGGCCTGATCGAGTACATCGAGAAGACCTTTGGCGAGGGCGGCCTGCCCGATTCCGTCATGTACCTGCAGCGGATCCAGAACTTCTACTAATGGCGTAAGTGCGGGGCGGCGTGATGTCGCCCCGTCCCTTTCCGATCGATCCAACCTATGGAGTAACCCATGTCCGAGACCATTCAGGACCTCTATACCAGCTTCTCCGAGCAGATGGAGCCCATCCAGGAGGACAGCCGCTACTTTCGCTATCTGTTTGAGATGGCGCAGGCCTCGGGCACCACGATCGAGCAGCAGCGCGAGGAGCTCGTCAAGGTGGTGGACGAGGAATGGATCAGCATGATCGAGGACTCGCTCGACGCCATCAACACCATTATCGAAAAGCCGCGCCGCTTCATCACCACCGAGGAAGAGGTAGTGCCGGTTTCGCTCGCCAAAAAGATCAGCGCCGACAGTGTCCGTCATCTGAGCCAGAACACGCAGTTCCTGGCGCCGAGCGACGATGGCAGCGTCCACCCCACGCGCATCCTCAACGTCAATACCGTCGAGACGTACGACCTGTACGAGAACCGCTTTATCTACCATCTGATTCAGCGCTTGCTGACGTTTGTGGATAAGCGTACCGACGTGATCTTTTGGTCGACGGGCAACGAGATCCGCAACCGCTTTAAGATGCACAGCAAGATCGACGATGCGTACGAGGAGATCGAGTACAACGTCGAGATGACGGTCAAAAACCGTCAGAGCTTTGCCGAGAACGACGCCGACAACATGGACGTCTTTATGCGCATCGACCGCGTGCGCCGTCTGGTCATGGCGCTGCGCGGCGCGTCGTTCTGCCAGATCATGAACGGCTGCAGTGCGGTTCGCAGCCCCATCCAGCGCACCAACCTCATCATGAAGGACCCCAACTACCGCAAGTGCTACCAGCTGTGGCAGTTTATGGAGCGTTACGACAAGGTGGGCTACAACATCGACGTGCAGCAGCAGGCGCTGGCGTTCGATGAAGAGTACATGGTGCAGATGTACACCAACCTCATCAACAATTACGCCGTCTTTAAGAGCCTGACCGACGATGAGCGCAACCTGCAGGAGCTCGAGAGCGTGCAACACGCGCCGGTGGCGCCCAAGTTTATTAAGGAGATTAAGGAGGTGCAGGTCGATAGTCCCGACCTGCCCGACGTCGAGGTCCGTCGCGTGTTTGTGGAGGAGGTCACGCAGGCCCAGCTCGATGCCGAGCAGGCGCTGGCCGAGGCGCGCGAGCAGATCGAGGAGCTGCAGGGGCAGCTGAAGTCCTGGAAAGTGCAGGCGCACGCGCTGACCGATGAGCGCGACGATCTGGTAGATGAACTGGACGAGGCCAAGACACGCGAGCTGGCGTTGACGCAGCGCGCTCAGGTGGCCGAGGCTGATGTTGAGGAGCTGCGCGCCTCGCTGGAGGATGTCGAGGCCGGTAAAAAGGCTGCCGAGGATGCCGCTGCAGAAGCACGTGAGACCGCGGCGGCTCAGCTTGAGCGGATGCGCGCCGAGGCCGATGCCGAGGTCTCAGTCGCCCGCGCCGACGCAGGTGCTAGGGTCGCGGCTGCCGAGCAGACTGCTGCCGAGCAAGTCGCGCGGGTCAAGAGTGAGTCTGCCGCAGCCTTGGCTGCCAAGACGGCTGCCGACGCTGCCGAGCTGCAGGCCGCCAAGGACGCCGCCGCAGCCGAGCTTGCCGGCGTGCGCGAGGCGTCTGCCAAGGAGCTCGCCGAGGTGCATGCCAAGCTGGATGCCGCCAAGTTGCAGATCGAGGAAGTGCGGCTGGCGGCCGAGCGCGATGCCCGTGCCGCGCAGGAGACTGCCGACGTCGCCGCGGCCGAGGCGGAGCAGAAGCTCGCCGACACCGTTGCCGCGGCCGAGGAGAAGGTTGCTGCCGCCCAGCAGGCCGCCGATGCTGCGATCGACGCCGCCCGTGCTGCCGCCGATTCTGCCGTTGAGCAGGCTACGGTGGATGCCAGCGAGAAGGTCGCCGCTGCCGCTGCCGAGCGCGATGCCGCCGCGCGTGCCGCCGAGGAGGCTCGTGCCGACGCCGACGCGCGTATCGCTGCAGCTGAGCTCGAGGCGGGGGAGCGTATTGAGCAGGAGCTCGCCGCCGCAAAGGCCGCGCACGAGCGCGAGCTCGAGGCCGCCCGCGCGGAGATGCAGCAGCGCTTGGCCTCGTTGGCGCACGAGCTGGAACAGGCCGAGCGCGATCGCGCCCGCGCCGAGCGCCGTGCCGAGGGCAACAGCCTGTCGCGCTATCTGCTGGCTCGCTTGCGCGGAGAGGCTGGCGAGGGCGTGGTCGCCGCGCCTGACGAGGATGGCGCTTCTGCGGCGGATGCCACCGAGGGCGAGGTCGCTGCCGACCCCGAGCCTTCCGCAAAGGACGCCGACAAGTGATGAAGCACGTGCTCCGCGTGATCAACGTGTTGGCGACCGTGGTGATCCTGGTCGCCTTTGTGGTGCTGCTGCGCACGGTGTTCACGCCCGCCGGCGAGATTCCCACCATCATGGGCTACGGCTTTATGCGTACGCTGACCGGCTCGATGGAGCCGGCGATTCCCGTGCATTCGTTTATCGTCGTCGATACCGACAACAGCCAGGCCTACCAGGTCGGCGACATCATCACCTTCCATTCGTCCGATGACGCGCTGGAGGGTTCGCTCAACACGCATCGCATCGTTGCCGTGGAGGATGCGGCCGACGGCACGCCGGTTTACCGCACCAAGGGCGATGCCAATCCGGTCGAGGATGCTGCGCCCGTGCCCGCCGCCGACGTGGTGGGGCGCGTGGTCTTTGTCTCGGCGGGGCTGGGCGTGGTGGTCTCGTTGCTCACCAATCCGCTGCTGTTCTTTCCGCTTATCGTGGTGCCGCTGATCGTGCTGCTGGTGCTCGAGATTCGCCATATGGTCAAGACAACGCAAGAGGTGGCACGCGCCGAGGACGAGGCCGCCTTGCGAGCCGCCGTTGAGCAGATTCGCGAAAAGCGCCGTCGCGAGCAGGAGGAGCAGGGCGACGCCGGTGACGAGGGCGATGCCGACGGTGGCCATACCGATGAAAGTGCGGAAGCCGATCCCGGCGCCCCAGGCGATTCCAACCGCTCGGCATAGCTCATCGGTGCCTTTCGTCCCTGCAATTTGGACGCTCGCAGATGCTCCGCATCATCTGCTATTTCATACCAATATTCGTGCTACAGTTTGGACGCTTTATTGCCAATTGATTTCGGGGGAGTGGGATGGAACAGAAGCGCTCGGCGCAGTGTGCACGTGAAAGGGCTTCGGTACCGATGACGGCGGCATCTGATTTTATCGTGCCCGAGGGGACTGACGAGCTGAGCCGCAGCACCCGCCGCGCATGGCGCGACCGCCTCAACGACGCCCAGACGCGCAAGATGGCCCTGGGTACGCTCGCCGCGTTTGCCGGCGGTACGTTTTGGGGTTTTTCTGGCACCAGCGCCAGCTACCTCTTTGACGTGTGCCATATCGAGACGTTTTGGCTGATGAGCGTGCGCCAAGTTATCGCTGGCCTGCTCTTTATGTTCGTTGTGCTCAGAAAAGACCGCGACCGCTTGATCGAGCTGTGGACTACCCCCGCCGATCGCAAGCAGCTTATTCTGTTTACGATCTTTGGCCTGCTGTTCAACCAGCTTTGCTATCTGTCAGCCGTGCGCCTGACCAACGCGGGCACCGCGACCGTCTTCCAGTGCCTGCAGCTGGTGGTCGTCATGGGGTATGCCTGCGTCACCGCGCATCGACTGCCGCGCACGCGCGAGGCTCTTGGCATTTTGCTCGCATTGGGCGGAACGTTTTTGATCGCCACGGGCGGCGACCCCAGTACGCTCAACATCTCGCCGATGGGCCTGCTCTCGGGCCTTTTGTGCGCAGTGGGCGGTGCCTGCATAGCAATCATCCCTGCCGGAATCCTCAACAAATACGGTAGCCCGGTCGTCACGGGCTCGGCCATGCTTTCGGCGGGAATCGTGATGAGTATCTTTACCCAGCCGTGGGCGCATATGCCGGCGCTCGGCCCCTCGGGTGTCGGCGCGCTCGCGATATTTATTGTGGTGGGGTCGTTCTTCGCCTATATGTTCTACATGCAGGGCGTTAAGGAGATTGGCTCGGTGCGCGCGAGCCTCCTTGGAACCATGGAGCCGGTTTCGGCCACCATCACCAGCGCCCTTATGCTGGGAACGGTGTTTTTGCCCACCGACCTGGCGGGCTTTGCCATGATTATCGCGATGGTGTTTTTGACGGTGTAGCTGGCGCCAAGACGGAAAAGGCGTTGTGCCACATTTTCGCCAATTGATGTCCGTGTCTGGAGTTTAGCTGTCGATGCTCAAAATGCCATAAACTAGTAACGTTATGGACTTTTTCATTGCGACTCAATTGCGAGGATTTCTTTATGGCTGGTAATCACTTTAAGGGCAGCGATAGCGGCCGTCCTGCAGTTCCGCCGCGTCCGAACGGGGCTGGTAAGGCCGGCACGCCGGGCGGCGCTGGGCAGGGCGGTTCCGGTAAGCGCGTGTCCCCGGGCGAGACGGCGATGTTTACCGCTCTGTACGAGCAGTCTCAAAAGGCAAAAAAGACCGGCCGTGCAAGAGGGAATGTCTTTGCGGGCGGTGCAACCTCCACGTCGCAGCCGAGCGGGGCCCCTTCGATACCTGCGAACAACGCAGGTGCTGCCAACGCCGCGAATACCGCCGGCAACGTTAATGCCGGCAAGGCCGCCAACAATACTCCCTCTGCCGGTGGCGCGGGGCTTACGGGTAACCTTGGCACGATTTACACCGGCGCCTCCGAGACTGGCACGTTCGCCCGCCTGGATGATAGCGGTGCCCAGTTTGCGGGCTCGGGTTCCAAGGAAGATTATTACGATTTTGGCTTGAACTACGGTAGCGACGCTTCGTCGAGTTCGACCTCTGACGGTCTGGTCCGTCATCGCCATCGCAAGGGCGAGCGCAAAAAGCGTCACACTGGCGCCATTATTGCCGCTGTAGTCGCGGTGCTTCTCGTTGCGCTTGGCGCAAGTGGCTTTATGCTGCTTAACTCGGCAAAGACCGTAAAGAGCGAAGCGAAGGAGGCTGTCGAGATCGTCGGTGGCCTTAAGGACAAGGTCACGTCGGGCGATTTTTCGACGCTGCCTGACGACGCGAAGAAGATCGATGGGCTCTGCGATAGCATGAAGGCGGAGACCTCGAGCCCGCTGTGGACGGTGGCTTCGTTTATCCCGGTGTATGGCAGCGACATCAGTGCGGCCCGCACCATGATTGATGCCCTGTCCGATGTCTCGAGCAACGCGCTGGTTCCCATGGCCGACAACCTTTCGCAGGCCACGCCCGGCAAGCTGTTCCAGGACGGCATGATTAACGTGTCCGCGCTGCAGGCGGTCGCCGATTCGCTTTCCAGCAGCTCGAAGGTATTCAAGAGCGCCAACGAGAAGATCCAGGGTATTGGCGATACTCATATTTCCCAAGTGACCGAGCTGGTCGATAAGGCCAAGGACGGCTTTGCCACCCTCAACGGCGCGGTTGACGCGGCGGAGAAGGTCGCCCCCGTCCTTCCCCAGATGCTCGGTGCCAACGGCCAGACGCGTCATTATCTTGTGCTCGCGATGAGCAATGTCGAGATCCGCGCCTGTGGCGGTTTTCCCGGTTCTCGCGGCGTGATGTCGGTGACTGATGGTAAGCTCGAACTGGGCGATTTTGTCAAAGTCGACATGATGAAAGAGCCTTTGAGCCCGCTTCCCATCACCGATGAAGAAGCAAACTTGTTCACGACCGGATGGGGCCTGACCGGATTCAACACGCTCGGATACACGATGGGTGACGTTACGATGACGCCCGATTATCCGCGTGCGGCTCAGCTTGCCAGCGATATGCAGAAGGCCATTGTCGGAGATGACATCGACGGCGTATTTGCAGTCGATCCGGTATTTTTGCAGTATATGCTCGGCATTGTAGGCGGCACACAGCTTCCTGACGGTACCGTCGTTGATGGAAGCAACGCTGCAAAGGTGCTGCTGCACGATATTTATTGGAATTACCCGGTAGAGGAACAGGACGCCATTTTTGCGGCGGTTGCCGGATCGGCTTTTAACAAGATCGTGGACGAACTGGGCTCCAGCGATATTGCTAAGATTGCTGGAGCCATCGAAAAGGGTGCTTCCGAGGGTCGCATCCTCATGTATTCGAGAAACGATGACGAGGAAAAGGCCGCGAAGGCCCTTGGAATATCGGGCGCCCTCCAAGCCGATACGTCGGAGGCTCCGATCTTGGGCGTCTATGTGAACAACTACAGTTATTCAAAGATGGATTGGTTCCTCGATAAGCGAGTCACCATCGATTCTTCGGTTGAAAATGCCGATGGCTCGACGACGTATCGAGTGACCACCTCGCTCAAGAACACGATGACCCCCCAGGAGAAGGCCGAGATGCCTGGTTATTTCCAGGGCCATAACGGCATTAGCCAGGATATTGATGATGAGGTACTGAGGCTTTATCTCTATGCTCCTGCGGGAGGCAGCATTTCGGACATTAAGACTTCGGGCTCCGGTTCTATCGAGATGAACGAAGCGACGCACGATGGCTTGAAGGTTGCATGGGGCGGTGTCCACATGCTTCTTGGACAAGACATAAAGGTTGAGTACACGGTCACGACTTCGAAGGACTCTGGGCACAAGGAGCTTAAGGTTCGTACCACGCCGACCGCTCAAACGTTCGAACAGGATAAGTAAGATATGAAGTACTTTGGCACCGACGGCTTTCGCGGTGAGGCCAACGTTGGGCTGACGGTAGAGCACGCTTATAAGATTGGCCGTTTTGTGGGCTGGTATTACGGCGCCAACCGCGAGCGCAAGGCGCGCGTCATCGTGGGCAAGGACACCCGTCGCTCGAGCTATATGTTCGAGGCGGCGCTGGTGAGTGGCCTGGTCGCGAGCGGTGCGGACGCCTATATGCTGCACGTGATCCCCACGCCGGGCGTAGCGCATCAGACCGTGGAAGGCTGCTTCGATTGCGGCATCATGATCAGCGCGAGCCACAACCCGTTTTGCGATAACGGCATTAAGCTCGTCAATAGCGACGGTTTTAAGATGGACGAGGACGTACTGGAGCTCATCGAAGACTACATCGATGGCAAGAGCGAGGTACCGCTGGCCACGGGCAACCACATCGGCGCCACGGTGGACTATATGCAGGGCCGCAACCGCTACATCGCTTCGCTCATCGCCAGCGCGAACTTTTCGTTGCAGGGCGTCAAGATCGGTATCGACTGCGCCAACGGCTCGGCTTCCTCGGTGGCCAAGCCGGTGTTTGACGCGCTCGGTGCCGACGTGCGCGTGATCAACGCCGCGCCCGATGGCTTTAACATCAACGTCGACTGCGGCTCCACGCATATGGAGCGCCTGCAGCGCCACGTGGTGGAGCAGGGCCTGGACGTGGGCTTTGCCTATGACGGCGATGCCGATCGCTGCTTGGCCGTTGACGAGCGCGGTCGCGTGGTAGACGGCGACCAGATCCTGTACGTGTGTGGCGTGTATCTGAACAAGCACGGTCGCCTTTCGGGCGGTACCGTGGTGCCGACGATCGCCAGCAACTTTGGTCTGGTCAAGTCGCTGGAGCTTGCCGGACTGAGCGCCGTGACCAGCGGCGTGGGCGACCGTCACGTGTATGCCAAGATGCGCGAGGGCGGCTACAGCCTGGGCGGCGAGCAGACGGGCCATACGATCTTTGGCGATATCGAGCGCACGGGCGACGGCATTATGACCTCGCTGCGCGTGATGGAAGTGATTCGTGCCGAGCGCGAGACGCTCTCGCAGCTCACGGCTCCGTGCAAGCTGCTGCCGCAGGCGCAGGTTGCCGTGCGCGTAGCGGATAAGGACGCCGCGCTCGAGAACATGGGCGTGCAGAACGCCATCGCCGAGGCCGAGACTGCGCTGGCAGGCGAGGGCCGCGTGCTCGTGCGCAAGAGCGGAACCGAGTCGGTTATCCGCGTGCTGGCCGAGGCGCCCGACCAAGCATCCGCCGATGCCGCCATGAAGCGCATCGCAAGTGCTTTGGAAGCTCTTTAGTTACGCTGTTTTACCAAACCGCGTAACTGCTCGACGCTGCAAACGGCCCCAAGCGGCAATCTGACGTTCAATTTCACCCGGCACTTGGGGACGTTCCTATTGTGCCGGCATGAAAGGAACGTCCCCAAGTTCCGGGTCTCTGGCTTAGATGAAAAAGGGGCGCCGCGGAACCAACCCGCGGCGCCCCCTTTGCGTTGGCGTGTCGCCTAAGCTTTACAGCTGATACAGCGTGGTGAACTTGTCCTGCAGGTAGCTGCAGTAGTAGCGGGCATCGAACGCCATGCCGCAGGCGCCCTTGATGAGCTCCGGCGCGTCCTTGGCGCGGCCCCACTGCCAAATGTGCTCGCCCAGCCAGGCACGGACGGGCGCCAGATCGCCGCTCGCGCAGGCACCGGTAAGGTCGACGCCGTCGCGGCACATGGCCGGCACAAACATGGCGTCGTAGGCACTGCCCAGCGCATAGGTGGGGAAGTAGCCAAACGAGCCGCCGCTCCAGTGCGTATCCTGCAGGCAGCCACGCGTGTCGTCGGGAACCGGAATGCCCAGGTACTCGTCCATAAAGCGGTTCCAAAGCGCGGGGATGTCCTTGGCCGTGGCCTCGCCGGCAAACAGCATGCGCTCAATCTCGTAGCGCACCATAATGTGCAGCGGATAGGTGAGCTCGTCCGCCTCGGTGCGGATCAGCGAAGGCTGTGCGATGTTCACAGCATGGTAGAGCGTATCCTCGTCCACGCTGCCATAGACCTCGGGCGCGTGACGGCGCAGCACCTGCAGCAGCGGTCCCATAAAGGCGCGGCTGCGGCCCACGGTGTTCTCGAAAAAGCGGCTCTGGCTCTCGTGGATGCCCATGGAGGTTCCGCCCTCAAGACAGGTGCGCGCGTAAGCGGGGTTCACGCTCAGCTCGTACATGGCGTGTCCCGCCTCGTGGATGATGCTGTAGACGTTGGAGATGCAGTCGTTTTCGTAGATGTGCGTGGCAATGCGCGCGTCACCCACCGAGAAGCCCTCGCTAAACGGGTGCTCGGTAAAGGCGAGCGTGGTGTCGTCCAAGTTCAGGCCGACGAGCTTCATAAGGTCGAAGCTCATGGCACGCTGGGCGGCCTCGGGCACGCGGGCATGCAAAAAGTCGGCAGCCGGCTGCTGGCCGCGCTTGCCGATGGCGTGCACGAGCGGCACGACCGTGGCCTTGACCTCGTCGCAAAACGCATCGAAGCTCTTGGTGGAAAGGCCGCGCTCATACTGGTCGAGCCAAACATCGTATGGGTCGCGCTTGGGGTCCATGAGCTCGGCCTGATGCTTAAGCTGGCCGACGATTCTATCCACATAGGGCTCAAAGCTCGCCCAGTCGTTGGCCGTCTTGGCCTTGTGCCACACGGCGTCGGCCTCGCAGGTGAGCCTGGTCCAGGCCTCGGCCTCCTCGGTGGGGATGACGCTTGCCTCGCGCTGGTCGCGGCCGAGCACGCGGATCTCGTCGAGCAGCTGCGGGTCGTCGATCTTGCCGCCGGCGACGGTCTCGCGTGCCAGCGAGCGCACGAGCTCGACAGACTTTTTGCTGGTCAGGAGCTTGTGATGCTCGCCGGCAAGGGTGCCCATGGCGTCGGCGCGGGCCGCGGCGCCGTTGGCGGGGGCAATGGTCGCGCCATCGAACTCGGCAATCTTGAGCAGGTACTCGCGAGTCCACAGCTTGCCCTCCAGCTTGCGGAATTTTTTGACGGCCTTATCGACCTTCATGCCTTTGGGCGTCTTGTCCGCTGCGGGCTTGGCCATCTTATCCTTGTTCTTTTCCATACCGTATCCTTGATCTCGCAGGTCGCCCGTCGCATGCGGCGGCGCGGCCAGTTTGCACAGCTACTTGCCTTGTACCCAGCGCGAACAAAACGGAACGCGGCGATGTGCACGCAGGATGTGGTATCCTATAGCCCAATGCGTTGACGGAGAGGGTTTTGCCCGCCGCGTCGCCGGCAAGAGAGGGAAGGTCATGGGCTGCAAGCCTTTCTGCGGTGGCAAGGGCCAAGCGTTCACTCCCGAGCAGCAACCTCAACGGGCGCGCGGCCATGCGGCGGCAAAGCCCCAGTAGGGAAGCCGTGAGCCTCGCGAAAAGGGGCAAAGAGTGGGCGCGGCGGGCCAGACATCCGCCGGGTCAAACAAGGTGGTACCGCGGAATTCAACCGTCCTTGGGCAATGCACGTGCCCGAGGACGGTTTTTTTGTTACCGAACCGGGCCGCACATTCGTAAGCATCGGGCGGTGCCAGCCGCCCCGGCAAGCGGATGCGCGAGAGACGAAAGGGAAGACATGAGTCTGATTGATGATCTGGTCAAACTCGAGGAAGAGGCCAAGGAGCTCGTCGCAGGCGCCGACGACGCCGAGAAGCTTGAGGCCGCGCGAGTCGCGCTGCTCGGCCGCAAGGGTCGTATCACCGGCCTGATGCGCATGATGGGCAAGCTCGCCCCCGAGGATCGTCCCGTCATGGGCAAGCGCGCCAACGAGATGCGCCAGCTGATCGAGGGCATGCTCGACGAGCGCACCACCGAGATGAAGGCCGCCGCCCTCAAGCACGCACTCGAGCACGAGGCCGTCGACATCACGCTGCCGGGCATCCGTCCGCAGATCGGTCACCAGCACCTGATCAAGCAGATCATCGAGGAGGCCGAGGACATCTTCTGCGGCATCGGCTACACCGTCGAGTCCGGCCCCATGGTCGACACCTCCTACTACAACTTCACTGCGCTCAACGCCCCCATGGATCACCCGAGCCGCTCGGCCCGCGATACCTTCTACGTGGTCGACAACAACCCCGGCAGCGTCGCGCACCCCGAGGCTCACGCCCACGGCGAGTCCGACGTGCTGCTGCGCACCCAGACCTCGGGCGTGCAGATCCACACCATGGAGTCGCAAAAGCCGCCCATCTACATGATCTGCCCGGGCACCGTCTACCGTCCCGACACGGCCGACGCCTGCCACCTGCCGCAGTTCAACCAGATCGAGGGCCTGGTCGTCGACGAGGGCATTACCTTTGGCGATCTGAAGGGCACGCTCGACTACTTTGTTAAGTGCATGTTTGGCGAGGACCGCAAGACGCGTTACCGCCCGCATTTCTTCCCCTTCACCGAGCCCAGCTGCGAGGTGGACGTGAGCTGCCACGTGTGCGGCGGCAAGGGCTGCAACTTCTGCAAGCACAGCGGTTGGATCGAGATCCTGGGCTGCGGCATGGTCGACCCCAACGTCCTCATCAACTGCGGCATCGACCCCGAGAAGTACACCGGCTTCGCCTTTGGCATTGGCGCCGAGCGCGTCGCGGCCCTGCGCTACGACCTGCCGGACCTCAGAACGCTCATGACGGGCGATATGCGCTTCCTGAACCAATTTTAGGCTTGCCCAGGCACCCCATCTTGGCGTTCAAACCGTCGCTCGCGTACCTTTAGTACGCGTCGCTCCTCTTTCACGCCAACCTGGGGCACCTGGACAACCCTAAGGCGAACGTCTTCATTTGATATTCCTCCCTTTGCGGAGATTAAGAACTAGGAGAGCTACATGCGCGTTTCTTACGACTGGCTCAAGACCATGATCGATATTCCGGAGGATCCCAAGACCCTTTCGGACGAATATATCCGTACCGGCACCGAGGTCGAGGCGATCGACACCGTGGGCGAGTCCTTCGACCACGTGGTGACTGCCAAGGTGCTCACCAAGACCCCGCACCCCGATAGCGACCATATGTATGTGTGCTCGGTCGACGTGGGTGACAAGAACCTCGACGCCGACGGCAATCCCGCTCCGCTGCAGATCGTCTGCGGCGCGCAGAACTTCGAGGCCGGCGATCACATCGTCACGGCCATGATCGGCGCAGTTCTGCCCGGCGACGTCAAGATCAAGAAGAGCAAGCTTCGCGGCGTCGTGTCCATGGGCATGAACTGCTCCGCACGCGAGCTCGGCCTGGGCGGCGACCACTCTGGCATTATGATCCTGCCCGAGGATACGCCCTGCGGCATGCCGTTTGCCGAGTATGTGGGCTCGAGTGATACTGTGCTCGACTGCGAGATCACGCCCAACCGCCCCGACTGCCTGTCCATGATCGGCATGGCCCGCGAGACCGGCGCCATCTTCGATCGCGATTTCCACGTTGAGCTGCCCGCCATCAAGGCCGAGACCGGCCGCGCGACCGACGACGAGCTTTCCGTCGAGATTGCCGACGAGGGCCTGTGCGACCGCTATGTCGCCCGCATCGTGCGCAACGTGAAGGTCGGCCCGTCGCCCGACTGGATGGTCAAGCGCCTCAACGCCCTGGGCGTGCGTCCGCACAACAACATCGTCGACATCACCAACTACGTGATGATGCTCACCGGTCAGCCGCTGCATGCCTTTGACCTGTCTACCTTTGCCGAGCGCGACGGCCACCGCCGCGTGGTGGTTCGCGCCGCCCAGCAGGACGAGAAGTTTACGACGCTCGATGGCGAGGAGCGCGTGCTCGACGCCGGCATGGGCCTCATCACCGGCGGCGAGCGCCCCGTGGCGCTGGCCGGCGTTATGGGCGGCATGGATTCCGAGATCGAGGACGACACCGTTGACGTGATGGTCGAGAGTGCTTGCTTCAACGCCGGCCGCACCTCGCACACCAGCCGTGACCTGTCGCTGATCTCCGACGCCTCCATTCGCTTTGAGCGCCAGGTTGACGAGACCGGCTGCGTGGATGTCGCCAACGTTACCTGCGCGCTCATCGAGGAGATCGCCGGCGGCGAGGTTGCTCCCGGCTATGTCGATGTTTTCCCCGCGCCCAAGACCATCGACAGCATTAAGCTGCGCCTGGCCCGCGTGCATGCCATCTGCGGTGCCGACATCGAGCCCGACTTTATCGAGCGTTCGCTTACCCGTCTGGGCTGCACCGTCGAGCGCGACGGCGAGGACTTTATGGTTACCCCGCCGAGCTTCCGTCCCGACCTGCCGCGCGAGATTGACCTGATCGAGGAGGTCCTGCGCCTATGGGGCATGGGCCGTGTGACGGCGACCATCCCGGCTGCCAAGAACCACATCGGCGGCCTGACCCGCGAGCAGAAGCTCACCCGCAAGGTCGGCGAGATCCTGCGCGCCTGCGGCCTCAACGAGACCACGACCTTTGGCTTTGCCGCCCCGGGCGACCTGGAGAAGATCGGCATGTCCACCGAAGGCCGCGGTTGCCCCGTGGTGCTCATGAACCCGCTGGTAGCCGAGCAGACCGAGATGCGCCGCTCGCTGTTGCCAGGCCTGCTGCAGTCCGTTGCCTATAACGAGGCCCACGGCACGCCCAACGTGCACCTGTACGAGGTCGGCAGCCTGTTCCACGGTCGCGAGAACGCCAGCCTGCCCAAGGAGACCAAGTCCGTGGCGGGTGTGCTCTCGGGCCAGTGGAGCGAGCAGTCCTGGAACATGAAGTACCGCAAGCTACGCTTCTTCTTTGGCAAGGGCATTGTCGAGGAGCTGCTCGCCCAGCTGCGCATCGAGAAGGTTCGCTTCCGTCCCGTCGAGGGCGAGGGCTACGCTTTCTTGCAGCCGGGCCGTGCCGCCGAGGTTCTGTCCGGCGGCACCGTGCTGGGCTGGGTCGGCGAGATCCACCCCGAGGCGCGCGAGGCGATGGGCATCGACGAGGTCGTCGTCGCCTTTGAGCTCGATCTGGACAAGCTGATCAAGGGCGCTCGCAAACAGGAGAACTACCGTGAGTTCTCGCAGTACCCTGCCGTTGAGCACGACCTTGCTATCGTGGTCGACAACGCTGTGACCTGCGAGGATCTTGAGCGCCGTATTACCAGCGCCGGTGGCAAGCTGCTCGAGGGCGTGCGTCTGTTCGACGTCTACCGCGATCCCATCCGCATCGGAGCGGGCAAGAAGTCCATGGCCTTTGCGCTTACGTATCGCTCGGACGATCACACGCTTACCAGCGAAGAGGTCGAGAAGGCGCACCAGAAGATCGTCACCAAGGTGTGCAAGGGCGTAAACGGCGAAGTCCGCTCGTAATCTTTGCTGTTCGGAACCCGCCCCCTGCGGGGTTTTCACGGCAACGTCCTCGCCACTTCGCGGCTGCGGGATGTTGCCTTAGAAAACCCCTCTCGGGGGCGGGTTCCTGCGTTAACCTTGTTGCGAGCGGATCGCACCTTCTTCCGGGTGACCGGAAAGTTGGGAGTGCATGGGCCCTTTATTGGGCGGTGCGTGGACCTGGGCTAATAACGTACGTATTGCAAGGGCGTGCTGCGTTGTGGGCGGTGCGCCTTTTTGTTAGTATGCAGAGTCGGTGTTACGGATTGTTGGAAACGTAACACACAACGTTCTGATTGAGAGGGCTCATGCATATTCCCGATAATTATCTGTCCCCGCAGACCGATGCCGTTATGGCGGTGGCGATGGTGCCCGTATGGGTTCACTGCATCAAAAAGGTGCGCGCCACGCTCGATCGCGAGCATATGGCGTTCCTGGGCATCTGCGCCGCATTCTCCTTCTTGCTCATGATGTTTAACGTTCCGCTGCCCGGCGGCACCACAGGCCACGCCGTCGGCGGCGCACTCATCGCGCTGCTGCTGGGCCCCGAGGCCGCGGCTATCGCTGTCTCGGTCGCGCTGGCGCTGCAGGCGCTGCTGTTTGGCGACGGCGGCGTTCTGTCGTTTGGCGCCAACTGCTTTAACATGGCCTTTGTGCTGCCGTTTGTCGCTGCTATCGTGTTCCGTGCGCTCAACAGCCGTCTGCACGACAAGAGCTGGGGCACCTCGGTTTCTGCCATCGTGAGCGGCTGGGTCGGCCTGTGCCTGGCGGCCCTGTGCGCGGCAATCGAGTTTGGTATTCAGCCGATGCTCTTCACCAACGCTTCGGGCGCGCCGCTGTACTGCCCCTTCCCGCTGTCGGTTTCCATTCCCGCTATGCTGATTCCGCACATGCTGGTTGCCGGTGTGGTTGAGGGCGTGGCGACGGCCGCCATCTACGGTTTCATTAAGAAGACGGCGCCGAGCATTATCGTCGGGCCCGAGGCCGTCGATGGCCAGCTTGCTGCCGAGGGCGCTGCTGCCAAGAAGACTTCCCTGATTCCCACGCTCATCCTGGTCGCCGTGCTTGTTGTGGCCACGCCGCTGGGTCTGCTGGCCACGGGTGACGCCTGGGGCGAGTGGGACGCCGAGGGCGCCGCGACCGCCGTTCAGGAGGCTGGCGACGACAGCCTGCAGGCTTCGGTCGGTCTCGATACCCCGACCTTTGCCGACGCTCTGCCCACGGGCGATTATCTGCAGGCCTATTCCGAGGAGCAGGGCCTTGGCTTTGCCGGCCAGGCCGCGATGTATATTCTTTCGGGCGTGATTGGCGTGGCGGTGCTCACCATCGCATTCCGCCTGGTCTCGCTGACGGTCAAGGAAAGCGGTGCTCATGGCAATAGCCGAGCTGCCTAGTTGGCTTGCGGTCGAGGAGCGTTACGAGCCTACGGGGGCTCGTCATCGCGGGATGCAAAAGAACGTCCTGCACCTGGCGAGCCTGCTTGAGCGGGTTCGCCTGGGTGGAGGCGCGCACGAGGGCGGGTCGATGGTCGACCGCGCCCTTTCTTTCGTTTCGGCTCCGGTGCGCCTGGTGGGGATGTTCGTCTGCGTTCTGTGCGTGTGCCTGACGCAAAGCCCACTGTACCTGATGCTGATGGCGGCGATTTCGTTGGTACTGGTCGCGGTGCGCCCCGCGCGCGGACTGCGTGCGACCTTTGTGCCGGCACTTGCAGCCGCGGGGCTTGCCGTGGTTCTGGCACTGCCCGCCCTGCTGCTGGGCGCGTCTGCCACGGGCGCCATGCTCAAGATCGCGCTCAAGACGTTCATAAACGTGTCGCTGGTGCTGGGCGTTTCATGGACGCTCACCTGGAGCCGCATGTCGGCGGCGCTCAAGATGCTGCATCTACCCGACGAAGTTATCTTTACGTTTGATATGGCGCTCAAACACATCGAGGTGCTGGGACGCACGGCGCACGATCTGTGCGAATCGGTCATGCTGCGCAGCGTGGGTCGTGCGCCTGCGGGTTTTTCGCGCACCGACTCGCTGGCGGGTATCATGGGCATGACGTTTATCAAGGCGATGGAATGCAGCCGCGCGATGGACGAGGCTATGCTGTGCCGCGGCTTTGCCGGCGTGTATCCGGCGCCCGCGAGCGCCGGGTTTGGCTGGCGCGATGCCGTTTACGCGGCCGTTGTGGCGTTGCTCGTCGTGTTGTGCGCGGTGTTGTAGCGCGGACGGTCGAACTGTCGATGTGAGTAGGGAAGGGCGGCGTTTTGGCAAACGATACGAATAACGCGATGGGTGCGAGCGGTGCTGCCGGCGCCGAGGTCACGCCGCTCATCGAGTTTCGCGACGTGATGTTCTCCTATGCGGGCCATACGGTGGTCGACGGCGTTTCATTGCGGGTGAACCGTGGGGAGCTCGTTGCTCTGCTTGGTCCTAACGGCTGCGGTAAGACGACGATTATGCGCCTTATCAACGGTCTTGAACTAGCGGACGCGGGTGCGTGCCTGTTTGACGGGCACGTGATCGATGCGGCATATCTCAAGGATTCCGCAGCCGCTCAGCGGTTCCATCAGCGCGTGGGCTTTGTGTTCCAGAATGCCGACGCCCAGCTGTTCTGCGCTACGGTGGGCGAGGAAGTTGCTTTTGGCCCCGCGCAGATGGGGCTGCCGACAGACGAGCTCGAGCGCCGCGTCCGCGATGCCATGGAGCTGTTCCAGGTTGCCGATCTGGTCGATGCCTCGCCCTATCAGCTTTCGGGCGGGCAAAAGAAGCGCGTTGCGCTGGCGGCAGTCGTATCGATGAACCCCGATATCCTAGTGCTCGATGAGCCCACCAACGGGCTCGATGAGGACTCGTGCGACATCGTAGTCAACTTTTTGCTGGCCTACGTTGCTGCCGGTAAGACGGTTTTGATGAGTACGCACCATCAAGATTTGGTGCGCCGCTTGGGGGCCCGTGCCATCTATATCGATCGATATCACCATGTGGTCGAGGCGCCTTCGCCGTCGTATGGAACCGAGAGCGGTGCTGCGGAATAGTTGCTGCGTAGAGGATGCGTAGCCGCCCGCGCGGCTTTGCCGTGATGGTATAGTTATCCAGGTTTTTTATGGGGGTTGCTATGCCAAGCTGGAACATTCATATCGCTCAAACGGAGCGCTTGCTGACACGTGCTAGCGTGCTTGCCGATAGCGTGCGCGACCGCAATGCCTTTTTGTTTGGCTGCGTGGTTCCGGACATCTTTGTGGGCTACATGGTTCCCGGCATTGCCGATCCCATCCCGTACCGCATCACGCACTTTGCTAAGCCCGAGCCTATCCCCAAACCACGCGAGCACGAGTTCTGGGATACCTATGTGACGCCGCTGCTTAAAGGCGCACCCGCGGGCGAACCTGCTGAGGCTACCTCGATTGTCGAGGAGCGCGAGCGACTGAACCGCGTGCACTATCCTCAGCGCTACAGGGATGCCGAGCCGGTTGTCGGTCCCGGCGCCTGTGAGTTCTCGCTTGCGTCCGAAGATGTGGCGCAGTCGCTGCTCGATTTAACGCTGGGCGTCTGGTCGCATCTGGTGGCCGACACGGTATGGAACACGCGTGTGAACCAGTATCTGGAAGCACACGGCGGCAAGCCGTGCGAGGAATTCCGCATTAAAAAGCAGGGCGATTTTGACTGGTTTGGCAAGACGCTGGGCATCGTTTCCATTCCGCGTGCGACCGATCGCCTCTATACCGCTGCGACGCGTTTTGGGCAGTATCCCATCCATAAAGAATATGTGCTCAAGACTATCGGCGTCATGCACGAGATTGTACGCGAAAACCCCGGCGAGCCCGATCATCCGCCGTATCGCCTGCTAACCGAGGAGTTTTTCGATGCAACGTTTACCGAGGTCATCGAGCTGACCGAGGCGGGATTTGCGGCTCGCGTTGCTGCTTCTGACGTTCCCGCAGTCCCCCTGATCGCTAGCTGCTAGCCGGCCGGCTTGACGGCGAACAGCTCATCCCAATCGACCAATAGCTCCCGCCGCAGGGCATCTTCGGTGGTGCGTTTCTGATCGGTCTTTGGGATGTAGGGGAGCCCTGCCTTTTTATGGATGAGTTCGGCGATGTTGTTAAAGCTCTTCGTGTCTTTGATTTGCTCATAGGTTATCTGGATAACGTCATAGCCCATGCTTGTGAGGGCGGTGGTGCGCTCGGCATCGGAGAGACTTGCGGCTTCGCCATCGTGGGCGGAGCGGCCTTGGCATTCCAAGATGACGCCCATGCTGTCGGTGTTGCTCTCTATGAGGATATCGGCGTAGCAGCAGGTTTTGTCATACAGTGAGCGCGCGGCGTCGCTGAGTGGGATGCGCACGTTGTTTGCGATGTTGATGCCCATGCCGCCCTCGTTGCGGGGGAGCGAGACAAGCATAGAGGCCTGTACTTCGAAGGGCGAGGCGGTCTGCCCCGTCATGTGCTCGGCCGCCCAGCGCAGTTGTTTAACGCCGCGCAGGCCTGCAGCCTGCTTGGCGAACGCGGCGATATCCGCCGCGCTGAGGAGCGGCGGGCGCTTCCACAAATTGGTGTCATTGCCCTTGGTGTCGACAACACGCTCCCAGCAGCAGTTGGGTGGAATGAGCTTAAGCGAAATAGCTTCATCAAGATGTTGTTGCGTTCGCTCGCAGGGCTTAAACACTGCAAAGGAGCCGCACATCTCGTAGCAAGCCATGAGTAGCTGGTTGCGTGAGACCTGCGTAGCAAGGCTGAGCAGCGTAAACTCGGGCGACGTGACATCAAATCCATGTTCAGTTTGCCTAAACGATCCGGGAGGCGGCTCTTGGGTCAGGAGGTGCGATTTAAACAGGCTTCGCGACCCGGATTGTGCTCGAGTGAATACAAACCTGTGAAGCGGTGCGTGAAGTAGGTCTTTTACAACTGCATGACTTCCGAGGCCGCAACATCTGCGATCCATATTGCCAAGGCTAATGGCGGGGTAAAGCCCTAATACCTGCGGCGGGATACAGTGATAGTAAAAAGCGGATTGACCGCATAGCGTCAGGTCCATGATATCCTCCTGGTCGAAATGTGCTTTTGGACCGTGCGATGCCAGCGTCAATTCGGAAGTATGCGGCAAAATCTGAACCCTGTGAGCAGACCTGGCTTTTGAGGCCAGTTTATCAGGCATTTTGTTGCGAAAAAACGGGGTGTGCTCGGAGGTCTCAGAATTTGCCGCATACTTCCGAAAACGCGGTCGATCTGGCTCTTGCTAAAACGATTTAGCAGCGTCGGGTAAGGTGTGGTTTCGCCATCGGGCGAACACTTTTAGCGCTTGGGACTTTATTTTTGGGCCTCGAAAGGTGGATTTCGCGCTTTTGGTAAAGAAATGGGTGCGTGTTTTGCCGTGTGCCGGCATTGACACAGAAAAAGGGCCCGGAAGGCGAAGCCTTCCGGGCCCTTTGCAATGCAAACATGCTTGCAAGTACGACTTAACGCACCTGAGCGACGTAAGCGACGTTGGTCGAGGAGACCTTGTCCTCGAGCTGGACGCTCATGCGGGGATCGCCGGCGGTAGCGACGGTCAAATCGCCAGCCTCGACGTAGCCGAGCTCCTTAGCGGTCTCGATCGCCTTGACGATCGTGCCGTTGACGGTGCCCTGGGTAATCTCGGCCTGGTGCGGGATAACGCCCCAGTACATGATCATCTGCTGGACGGCCCACTCGTGGCGGGAGAACGCGCAGATCGGCATGTTGGGGCGGAAGTGCGAGATCAGGCGAGCGGTACGACCGGTGGTCGTCGGCACGGTGATGCACTTGGCGCCAACGGTGGTGGCCATGTTCACAGCGGACATACCCACAACGTTGTTGACGACGCGGGTGCCGTGAGCATCGGCCGGAACCTCGAGCGGAGCGTGGGCCGGGAGGTACTTCTCGGTCTCGAGAGCAATGCTGGCCTGCATCTTGACGGCCTCGACCGGGTACTTACCGGCAGCGGACTCGCCGGACAGCATGACGGCGTCGGTGCCGTCATAAATGGCGTTAGCAACGTCGGCAACCTCGGCGCGCGTCGGGCGCGGGTTCTGCTGCATGGAGTCGAGCATCTGCGTAGCGGTGATGACGGGCTTGTAGGCCGCGTTGCACTTGGCGATGATCTCCTTCTGGATGTGCGGAACGAGCTCGGGCTTGATCTCGATGCCCAGGTCGCCACGGGCGACCATGATGCCGTCAGAAGCCTCGAGAATCTCGTCGAAGTTCTCGACGCCCAAGGCGCACTCGATCTTCGGGAAGATCGTCACGTGCTCGCCGCCGTTCTCGCGGCAAAGCTCGCGGATGCCGCGGACGGACTCGCCGTCACGGATGAAGGAAGCGGCGATGTAGTCGATGTTCTCGGTCAGGCCAAAGAGGATGTCCTGACGATCGCGCTCGGTGATGGCGGGCAGCGAGATGTTGACGTTGGGCATGTTGACGCCCTTGCGCTCGCCGATCAGGCCGTCGTTCTTAACGACGCAGGTCATGTCCTGGCCACTGACGGACTCGACCTCGAGGGCAACCAGGCCGTCATCGATCAGGATGAGGGAGCCCTTCTCGACCTCGGAGGGCAGAGCCAGGTAGTCGAGGGAGATGTGCTCAGCGGTGCCGTGGAAATCCTCGGACGTGGGCTGAGCGGTGACGACGATCTTATCGCCGGTCTTGACGGCAACCTTCTTGCCGTCGACCAGAAGGCCGGTGCGGACCTCGGGGCCCTTGGTGTCGAGCAGGATGCCGACAGGCAGACCGAGCTCCTTGGAAATACGGCGGACGCGCTCGATGCGACCGTGGTGCTCGTCGTAGGAGCCGTGCGAGAAGTTAAAACGGGCGACGTTCATGCCCGCCTTGATCATCTCGCGGATGGTCTCGTCGCTATCGCAGGCGGGACCCATGGTGCATACAATCTTAGTGCGCTTGTACATTCAGACCTCCATCTGACATCGTCTTGCGCTGATAGATAAACCATAAGAAATAAAACCGAGATGATTATAACGAAATGCCGACCGAATACCCCAAAAAATCGACCGTATGCCGAAATGGAAGTTCATTTTTTGCGGGAAAAACGGTATATGGAAAATCTTTACCAACCACTCCAACCGCTGCTATCTGGGCGATATGTCAGTTTGGCGATGTGCCGAAGAAAAAACGTTTTACCAATGTTGAGCATCACACGGTCTGCACCGTTGCGTGCGGACCATATTTCCAAACCGATTGTTTTGGCTAGACGCGTCGCTTTGGGGTACCATAGCTCCACTATCAACTGCCGCTCAGCACGGCAGCCTTGATGAGCCCTTGCCCTTCTCCTGGGAATTATGATCGGGCATCAATCTGCTGAGTGGCCCGAATCCCAGGAGGGGACTCTATATGCAAAAGGAATACCTGTCCGCCGCGGCGGAGGTGCTCAGCGACCAAGGTGTCGATGAGAACCTCGGCCTGAGCAACGACGAGGCGTCTTCGCGCCTTGCCAAGACAGGCCCTAACAAGCTCGAGGAAGCCGAGAAGACGCCGCTGTGGAAGCGTTTCTTTGAGCAGATGGCCGACCCCATGGTCATCATGCTGATCGTTGCCGCCGTCATCAGTGCGCTCACGGGCATGGTCAAGGGCGAGCCCGACTTTGCCGATGTTGCCATCATCATGTTCGTCGTTATCGTCAACTCGGTGCTGGGCGTGGTCCAGGAAGCCAAGAGCGAGGAGGCCCTCGAGGCCCTGCAGGAGATGAGTGCGGCGCAGTCCAAGGTGCTGCGCGACGGCAAGCTCGTGCACCTGCCGAGCGCCGAGCTCGTGCCCGGCGACGTGATCATGCTCGAGGCGGGCGACTCCGTCCCGGCCGACTGCCGCGTGCTCGAGAGCGCCACGATGAAGATCGAAGAGGCCGCGCTCACCGGCGAGTCCGTGCCCGTAGAGAAGCACGCCAACGTGATCGAGCTTGCCGCGGGCACCGATGACGTGCCGCTCGGCGACCGCAAGAACATGTGCTACATGGGTTCCACCGTGGTATACGGCCGTGGCCGCGCCGTCGTGGTCGGCACCGGCATGAACACCGAGATGGGTAAGATCGCCGGCGCCCTGGCCGAGGCCAAGGAGGAGCTCACGCCGTTGCAGGTGAAGCTCGCCGAGCTCAGCCGCATCCTTACCATTATGGTGATCGTCATCTGCGTCGTGATCTTTGGCGTTGACATCCTCCGCCACGGCGTGGGCAATGTCCTCACCGACCCGACTGCCCTGCTCGACACCTTTATGGTTGCCGTCTCGCTTGCCGTCGCCGCCATTCCCGAGGGCCTGGTCGCCGTCGTGACCATCGTCCTTTCGCTCGGCGTGACCAAGATGGCCAAGCGCCAGGCGATTATCCGCAAGCTCTCTGCCGTCGAGACCCTTGGCTGCACGCAGACCATCTGCTCCGACAAGACCGGTACCCTTACCCAGAACAAGATGACCGTCGTCAAGCACGAGCTCGCTGCGCCCAAGGAGAAGTTCCTGGCCGGCATGGCGCTGTGCTCCGATGCTCAGTGGGACGAGGAGCTGGGCGAGGCCGTGGGCGAGCCGACTGAGTGCGCGCTCGTCAACGACGCCGGCAAGGCGGGCCTCACTGGCCTGACTGCCGAGCATCCGCGCGTGGGCGAGGCCCCGTTTGACTCGGGCCGCAAGATGATGTCCGTGGTCGTCGAGACCCTGGATGGCGAGTACGAGCAGTACACCAAGGGTGCGCCCGACGTGGTGATCGGCCTGTGCACCCATATCTACGAGGGCGATAAGGTCGTCCCCCTGACCGAGGAGCGCCGCGCCGAGCTCGTGGCGGCCAACAAGGCCATGGCCGACGAGGCCCTGCGCGTACTGGCGCTGGCAAGCCGCACCTACACCGAGGTTCCCGACGACTGCAGCCCCGCTGCGCTCGAGCATGACCTGGTCTTCTGTGGCCTGTCCGGCATGATCGACCCGGTCCGTCCCGAGGTGGCCGACGCTATCCACGAGGCGCACGACGCCGGTATCCGCACCGTCATGATCACGGGCGACCACATCGACACCGCCGTGGCCATCGCCAAGCAGCTGGGCATCGTCGCCGATCGCAGCCAGGCCATCACCGGTGCCGACCTCGATCGCATGAGCGACGAGGAACTCGACGCGCACATCGAGGACTACGGCGTGTACGCCCGCGTCCAGCCCGAGCACAAGACACGCATCGTCGAGGCTTGGAAGTCGCGCGACCAGATCGTGGCCATGACGGGCGATGGCGTCAACGACGCCCCGTCCATCAAGCGCGCCGACATTGGCGTTGGTATGGGCATCACCGGTACCGACGTCACCAAGAACGTCGCCGACATGGTACTTGCCGATGACAACTTCGCTACCATCATCGGCGCCTGCGAAGAGGGTCGTCGCATCTACGACAACATCCGCAAGGTCATCCAGTTCCTGCTTTCGGCCAACCTTGCCGAGGTGTTCTCGGTGTTTATCGCCACGCTCATCGGCTTTACCATCTTCCAGCCGGTGCAGCTGCTGTGGGTGAACCTGGTCACCGACTGCTTCCCCGCGCTTGCGCTGGGCATGGAGGATGCCGAGGGCGACATCATGAAGCGCAAGCCGCGCAACGCCAAGGACGGTGTCTTTGCCGGACATATGGGTCTGGACTGCGTGGTCCAGGGCCTAATCATCACCGCGCTGGTGCTGGCGAGCTTCTTTGTGGGCGTGTACTTTGACATGGGCTACATCCACATCGCCGATATGATCGCCGGCAATGCCGACGAGGAAGGCGTGATGATGGCGTTCATCACGCTCAACATGGTCGAGATTTTCCACTGCTTCAATATGCGCAGCCGTCGTGCGTCGCTGTTCACCATGAAGAAGCAGAACAAGTGGCTGTGGGCTTCCGCCGCGCTGGCACTGGTGCTGACGGTGATCGTGACCGTGCAGCCGACGCTTGCCGAGATGTTCTTTGGCCCCGTGACGCTTGAGCTCAAGGGCGTTGTCGCTGCCCTGGGCCTGGCCTTCCTGATCATCCCGCTGATGGAGATCTACAAGGCGATCATGCGCGCGGTCGAAAAGGAGTAGGTCGAAAGGCCGTCCTTCCCACCGGCCCGACCGCCTGCGGGGTTTCTTCTTCGCTGGTCCTCGCGCTTCGCGCTGTGGGATCGCTCGGAAGAAACCCCTCCCGGCGGGCGGGCCTTCGGATAACCTCTCGGGACCATTAGCTGAGGGAAAGTATGTGAGTCGGTCGAGCACTTGCTCGACCGACTCTTTTTTGTGGGTAAAATACCTGCTCAGTTGTGTGGTTTTGTGCTGGGAGGCATCTGTGGGCAAGGCGAAGGCTAAGGCGAAGAAAAAGACGACGGGAGCGCGGGCTAAGCGCGATCGTCGTCGGAAGCTCGCGACCGAGGCTCCCGCGTCTGCCGAGGAGCTGCTGGCGAGCGTGCCGGGACTCGACGCGCTGCAGGACGTTCCGGCGTTTGATGACCTGCCGGTCGATGAAGCCCAGCAGACTGCCTTTGATGATTTTTGTGCACATGCCGAGGAGCCCGAGCAGATGCAGCTTGGCGCCGTGGTGCGCTTGGATCGCGGGTTTCCGCTGGTGGCGACTGCCGACGATACCTTCCGCGCCGAGCATGCCGTGGGGTTTGCCAAGTCGCGCGGCGAGGACGAGGTCCTGCTGCCTGCCGTGGGCGACCGTGTGGCGGTGCGCCGCGCTCCCGGGCACGATATGGGCGTGATTGAATGCGTACTGCCGCGCCGTACGAGCTTTGAGCGTTGGCGCGGCCGTGCCCGCGGGGAGCGTCAGGTGCTCTGCTCCAACGTGGATAGCGTGCTAATCGTGCAGGCGCTCGGTGCCGGCGAGGTGCTGCTCGACCGCGTGGCGCGCTCGCTGGTGTTGGCGCTCGACTGCGATGCCGAACCGGTGGTGGTACTCACCAAAGCTGACCGCTGCGATGCCGAGGAACTCGAGCGCGATCTGGACCGCGTGCGCCGCCTGGTGGGTCCGGACGTGCGCGTGATCGTGACGTCCTCTGCCGAGGGCCGCGGCCTGGACGAGGTCCGTGCCTGCGTGCCCGCCGGGAGCTGCGCCATGATTCTGGGCGAGTCGGGTGCCGGCAAGTCGACGCTGCTCAATGCGCTGCTGGGCCACGATACGTTGGCGACCGGCGGTGTGCGCGAACGCGACGATCAGGGCCGTCACACTACCGTCGCGCGCGTGATGGTGGCACTGCCGGGCGACGCCGGCGTGATCGCCGATGCCCCGGGCCTGCGCAGCCTGCCGCTCGTGGGTCACGAGCGGGGTCTGGCGCGCGCTTTCCCCGAGATTGTCGAGGCATCGCGCGCGTGCCGGTTTGGCGATTGCACGCATGTCCATGAGCCGGGCTGCGCCGTTCGCGAGGCCGAGGACGCCGGGCAGATCGATAGCCTGCGTCTGGAAACGTTCCAAAACCTGGCGTCATCCATGCGCGTGAGCGCTCAAATGCTCGATCCCGATGTCCATCTGTAATTGATTTTTCCTATGACAGCCGTCTCCCAACTGTTCGGGAGACGGCTTTTTTGCTGCGGAAAAGCCTCGAAACATGCAGTTTGCTGACGTGCTGACCAAAACCTTGCCACGAGCTTGACGGGCTGGTCAGCTTTTGGTCAGCGATTGGTTTGACATCGAAAACCAAGATTGCGATTGCGCCGCTTTGCACTCTGACCGCTCAGACAATGGTGGTACGGGCATTCGCCCGGCACTGCCATGAGAGGAGCGGCCGTGAACAAGAGCAAGCGCATCGCCATCAGTCTGGTCGCGGGCGTGCTCGCTGCTCTGCTCTGCATGGTTTACGGCTCGTCGATCCGCTCGCAAGCCGAACAGGTCCAGGCTGAGACCTTGGCCAAGTACGGTGGCGATCACGTCGAGGTATGCGTCGCGGCGCGCGATATCGATGTGGGCGAGACCCTCGATGAGACCAATGTCATAACCCAGGAATGGCTGACGAGCCTGCTGCCGCGTGACGCGGCGACCGAGCTGCGCCAGGTGCGCGGCGACGTGACGACTTCGCGTATTCCCAAAAACGCCGTGATCTGCAATGTCTACACCAAGGCCGAGAGCCGCAAGCTCGAGGTGCCTAAGGGCAAGGTCGCCGTTTCGGTGGCGGTCGATGCCGAGCACTCGGTCGGCGGTGCTACGGGCGTGGGCAGCTACGTGGATGTGTATGTGCAAAAAGACAGCGTGACCGATCGGCTGTGCGGCGCGTACGTGATCGATACCAGTGAGGATTCCGGTGCCACGCGCGAGGGCAAGATCGAATGGGTGACGCTGGCGGCTGACCCCGAAGACGTCAAGGAACTGCTGGGAGCCTCGGGCAAGGGAACGGTCAGCTTGACGATTCCCGCCACGGCGCGCGGCAAAAAGAGCGGAGGCGACGAGTGATGAAGGCGATCTGGCTTGCGTGCTGCGCGTGCGGCGATTACGGGCTGTTGCAGCGGGAAGTCGAGGGCCGTGATGCGGGTGCACAGGTGCTTCGCGTGGGTGACCTGGACGGGCTGGTTTCCATGGCGCGGGCGTTTCCGTCGCGCCGCGGGGCTGCCATCATCGCGGCGTCTCTGTTTGATACCGAAGATGTGCGCAAGACTGTTGCGCGCCTGACGGCCGAAGGCCGCGTGAGTCGCGTGGTCGTGTTGATAGAAGCGCTCGATCCGTCGGATATCGAGGGGCTGTTTCGCGCGGGGGCGACCGAGGTCATCGCTGCACACAGTATATGCGGCAACGGGCGCGCGGGCGAGGGAGCGGTTGATTCCGATCGGCGCATGACGATTGAGCCCGATGCTTTTGTTGATAGGGAACCCGGGGCGCCTCGCGCTACAAGAGGCCCGCGTGTTGATGATTATGGAAAAGCGGAAGCCGAGCATGGTCGGCGCCCCCGGAACCCCCTTGTATACGATGACGCTGGAGGGCCGGCGCAGCATGCTGGCGACTCCCCGGCAGTAGATATGGGATACGTGCACGGCGTGAATCTGGCGGATGAACTCGACGAAGTTGAGGGCCTTGCCGGGTGCGGCGAGTTGTCGCTGATGCAGCATGAGCAGATTGCGCAGAACGAGCCTGCCTCGCAGACCGAACAAGCAGCCATGCCGGCTTGGACGCAGCACGTGGTTGCGGCGGGGGAGACGGGGACGCTGTCACCGACGCCCGCCCCGCCGCCTCCGATGCCTCCGGCAGACGCTACCGCTCCGCCGCATCGAGCTCCAGTCATCTGCGCTATTTCGGGTTCGGGCGGTTGCGGCAAGTCGACGATCGTTGCCACCATGGCACACACATCGTCGCTGTTGGGCTTGCGTGCCGCCGTGCTCGACCTGGACCTGATGTTTGGAAACCTTTACGACTTGTTAGGCGTCGATGCTCCGCGCGATATGGCGGCACTTATCGAGCCGTCGGCGGCGGGCATGCTCACCGAGCCGGATATCGTAGCCGCTTCGATGCGCGTGGCGCCGGGCGTTACGCTCTGGGGTCCCGTCGCGGCGCCCGAGCAAGCCGAGCTCATGGCACGTCCGGTGGAGCTACTGCTTGATGTTCTGCGTCGCGAATCCGACGTGGTCTTTATCGATACCTCGGTCTTTTGGGGCGACGCCGTGGCGGCTGCGGTGGCGGCGAGCGACCGTTGCCTGGTCGTTGGCGATGCGGCGGTGTCGTCCGCGGCATCGGCATCGCGCGTCATTGAACTGGCAGGTCGAGTAGGTGTGCCGCGCACGCGCATGAGCGCCGTGTTCAACCGGTTCGGTGCGCGCGGGGCAGACGAGGACGTCGCCATGCGCTTTGAGATTGCCTGTGCGTTAAGCTCCAAGATTCGTATCGCCGATGGCGGGCAGGATCTCGCCGCGCTCATGGCGTTTGGGCGCGCTGACGAGGCAGTGGGGCAGACCAGCGCTTTTGCGACTAGCGTGCGCGAGGCCACGCGCGAGATGCTCGTGGAACTGGGGTGCGCCGTCGGCCCTTGGAGCGATATGGTCGCCGACCGTGCAACGCGCACCGAACGCCCACGTATCCGCCTTCCCTGGTCGCGCGAGGGTGATCAGCGATGAGCCTGCAAACGAGGATTAAGGCTGCCGGCGCTGCGGCGGCGGCAGCGCCTGTAGATGTGGGGCGTCGCCGCGCCGTGAAACGACGCACCAAGCGCGCCGTGATGGACCGCATGGGTTACGACGAAGTGGCGCGTATCAGCGCCTATATCGACCCGGCACTTGCCCGCTCGGAATTGCGTCCTGCGGTGGAGGCGGCGCTCAATGTTGAGGAGCCGACCGATCTCGCGACGCCCGAGCGCGAGACCATCATCGACGAGATTTTGGATGACGTGGTGGGCTTGGGGCCGTTGCAGCCGCTCATCGAGGACGACACCGTTACCGAGATCATGATCAACGGCTGCCGCTCGGCTTTCTTTGAACGCGGCGGCGTCTTGTACCCCATCGAGCATGCGTTTGAGGATGATGAGCAGATCCGTGTGCTTATCGACCGCATTATCTCGCCACTTGGCCGCCGTATCGACGAGCGCAGCCCCATCGTCAACGCCCGCCTCAAAACGGGCTATCGCGTCAACGCGGTGATTCCGCCTGTGGCGATTGACGGACCGATTCTCACCATCCGAAAGTTCTCGGACCGTATCTGCTCGCTGGACGAGCTCGTGGGGTTGGGATCGCTGCCGCTTTGGTATGCGCAGCTGCTGTCGTGTGCGGTGTCGCTGCGACAGGACCTGGCGGTTGCGGGAGGCACGGGATCTGGTAAGACCACCCTGCTCAACGCGTTGTCATGTGAGATTTCCACCGGCGAGCGCATCGTGACGATCGAGGACTCTGCCGAGCTCAAGTTTGCGCATCATCCGCACGTGGTGCGCCTAGAGGCGCGCGAGGCTTCAATTGAGGGCGAGGGCGCGGTGACGATCCGCGACCTGGTAACTAATGCCCTACGCATGCGCCCCGACCGCATCGTGGTGGGCGAGGTGCGCGGTGCCGAGTGCTGCGACATGTTGCAGGCCATGAACACGGGCCACGACGGGTCGCTCACCACACTTCATGCGGGTTCAGAACAGGAGACCGTGGTGCGTCTGACGTTGCTTGCACGTTATGGCATCGATCTGCCGAGCGAGCTCATCGAGGAGCAGATTGCCATGGCGCTCGACGGCATCGTGATGTCCGAGCGCCACGCCGATGGCAGGCGTTTCGTCTCCTCGTATTCGGGGGTGCGACGCGCCGCATCGGGTGGCGTAGAGCTCGAGCGCTATGTGACGTTCGATGCCGCCGAGCGCACCTGGACGCTTGACCGCGAGCCGCCGTTTATCGCAGAAGGCCTGCGGTCGGGGACGCTCACACAAGAGGAGGTGGACGAATGGAGATCACTGTGCCCCTCGTCGTAGGGGGCTTGGCAGGGCTTTCTGTCGCGACGGCGTGCGGAGTGGAACCTCGTGTGCCGCAGGTACCGCCGGCGGAGCTGGCACGTCAGGCGCTCGAGACGGTGGCAGAGAAGCTGCCGCGTGAGCTGGTGGAAAACGATCTGCTGAAAAAGATCGCCCGTTCGTGGGCATCGCTGGCTCCGGCGCATCGCCTTGGCCTCGTGATCGAAGATGCTTCGGGACGTTTGGCGTTTCTGCTGCTATCGAGCGGTGTCTGCTGCGTTTTACTAACGATGGTGTCGTTATCGCCCCTCGGATTTGCCTCGGGACTTGTTGCTCCGTTTGCCGTTGGTGCCGCTTGGGATGGCTTTGAGAGCCGGCGCGAGCAACACGATGCAGAAGAGGCAATGCCCGAGGCGTTTACCGCACTTTCCATGTCGCTTGCCTCGGGACATTCGCTGGCCCAGGGCATGCGCTTTGTGGGCGCTCATGCGCAAGAGCCAGTGCATACCGAGTTTTTGCGGGTGGCGGCGGCGATCGATTGCGGCATCTCGGCGACCGACGCGCTCGATGACTTGCTCGTGCGTATCGACGCCCCCGGTCTTTCGCTTGTGACCTTGGCGCTTAAGGTGTCTCAGCGCACCGGCGCTCCGCTTGCCGACTTACTGTCCGAGGCGTCGAGCATGGTGGGGGAGCGCATTGAGCTCAAGCGCCGCCTGGATGTTAAGACGTCGCAGGCTCGCATGTCTGCGCATATGGTCGCGGCGATGCCGGCGGGCATGTGCGCGGTGTTGGCGCTGCTTTCGGCAGATTTTCGTCGCGGTCTTGCGACGCCTGCCGGCGCGGGCGCTGTGGTGCTGGGTCTTGCCCTCAACGCCGTTGCCCTGGTGGTTATCCGGCGCATTATGCGGGTGGAGCTATGAGCGCCCCGGTTGCAGTTGCGGCTTGCCTGTGCGCCCTGAGTGTATTTGTCGCGACGGGTTTGGATCGGGCGGATGCACGCAAGATCGCAGGTACCTGCAAGCGCGAGGCAGTGCTGGTCGCTGCTGCGGGTCGCTCGGTGGCCGATGCCCTGACCGCGCGAGTGAAGGGCGCGGTTGGGGCGGGCGGCCCGGCGCGAGTGTCGCTCGGCGAAGTGTCCGAGATGATCGATGTTGTTCGCTTGGGTCTTTCGGCCGGTCTTTCGTTTGATGCGGCGCTTGAGATTTTCTGCGCCAACTGCCGGTCAGTGCTGGCTCTTCGCCTTGAGCGGGCCCGCATGGCGTGGCAGGTGGGCGTGGGCACGCGTGAGGACGAGTTGTTGGCCGCCGCGCGCGACCTGGACGTGCGAGCGCTCGAGACCTTTGCCATCACGGTGGGGCAGGCGCTCGCCCTGGGTGCCCCACTTGCCGAGACGCTGGCCGCTCAAAGTCGCGAGATCCGTGCAGCTCATCGCGCCGCGGTTGAGCGCGAGATCGAGCGTGCGCCCGTCAAGCTGCTGATTCCCACCGGCACGCTCATCTTGCCGGCGTTGCTTCTGTCCATATTGGGCCCGCTGCTGGGAGCAGGCGGGATGATGTAGGGAGGAATACATGAACACGATGGTCGAAGTTGCTGACAAGGCTTGGAACTGGGCTTTTTGCCGGGCGATCCGCGCTCGCCAGCATGCCAGGGAACTGTTGCAGGAGGAGAGCGCGCAGGGTACCACCGAGTACGCCATTTTGGTGGGCGTGCTTGTGGTGATCGCGATTATTGCCATCGTTGCATTTAAAGGCAAGGTTAAAGAGCTATGGGATGCGATCAGCGAGGGCATCAACAGCCTGTAGAGGGCGAGCGCCCCGTCGGGGTGCTGCTGGTGTTTGCTTGCCTGATCGTGGCAATAGCGGCGGTGCTTTGGGGGCTTAACGCCGCGCGGCAGCAGCGTCCTGGGGCCGCCTTCGACTCGGGCTCAGATTCGGCGGTGGCGTCTCAAAAAGATGAGACGCGAGATGCGGACGATTCGGATGTCGCTGTCACGGCGCAAACCTTTCTGCGGACGCTCGACAAGCGGTCTGCCACTGCGACGGATTCGCCTGAGGGCAACGCGATTGCGGTCCGGCTTGCATGGTCCGAGGACCGACCGATGACCGAGGCAGCGGCGGATATGTTACGCGCCTACCGCGAGGTGCCAACGGCCCAGCTCACCCTGAGCGGCTATCTCGATATTAAGGGCAACGTATGGGGCGCCATCGTGCGCGATGGACGCGGCTGGGTCGATATGGTGACGGTTGCTGCGGATGTCGGCGATGCCTCGTGCCGCCTGCGCGTGATCCGCCTGAGCCCGCAGGCATCGAACTCAAAGGAGGGGTCGTGAAATGCATGACGTCCTGCGCGAGGAATCTGCCCAGGCGACGGTCGAATACGCTATCGTCACGGTGGCGCTGCTTTCCATCGTGCTGGCGATCGCGGGACTTTGGCGTGCTGGCACCGAAGGGCGCTTGGCGGCGCTGGTCGAGCGGGCGGCATCCCGTGGCGTTGCCTCGACGTCGGTTATCGACGCCGCTGCGGGCGCTAAGGACATCGCGTTGTATTGATATCGCGCGTGAGGACCGGGCGCAGTCTACGGTCGAGGCCGCTTTTTTGCTGCCGACGTTTCTGACGCTCATCCTTCTCGCGCTGCAACCGGTGTGCCTGCTCTATACGCGCGCGGTCATGGAGTCTGCCGCCGCCGAGACCGCGCGGCTCATGACCACGACGACGGCGGAGGACGATGATCTTAAGGAGTTCACCCGCCGCCGGCTTGCCGCAGTGCCCAACGTTTCGATCTTTCATGCCGGCGGGCCGTTGTCGTGGGATATCGAGCTTGGCCGGGCCGGTGCGGGTGGCGTCTCGTCCGTGTCCGTTTCCGGCGAGGTCAAGCCGTTGCCTGTGATCGGTGCGTTTGCGCAGGCTATGGGTGGTACAGCCGAGGGCGGCTACGTTGAGCTCAAGGTCAATGTCTCGTATCAATCGCGTCCCGAATGGCTGGAGGGAGATTATGATTCGTGGATTGCTGCATGGGATTAAGCGTTTCTGGTCTAGACGCGTTTTGACGCGCCGTCCGAGCTGCCATCGCAAACGAGGCGGCTTTATGGGTCGAGCCGGTGTCGACCTGTTTATCGAAGACGGTGCCTACACCACGCTTTCCTCTGCCGTGGTCATCCTAGTGGTGCTCACGTTGTTGTTTTCGTCAACCGCGGCGATATGGAGCATGTCGCGTGCCGGGGATACCCAGATGGCGGCCGATAGCGGCGCGCTGGCGGGTGCCAACGTAGTGTCGTCCTATCACACGGCTGCCACGGTGGTTGATGCGAGTATCTTGAGTCTGGGGCTGGCGGGGTTTGCCACGATCGGGACGGGCCTGGTCGCCATCCTCATCCCGGGTGCCGAGCCGGTTGCTGGCAATATGGTCGACACCGGGATTGGGATCATTAAAACGCGCAACAAGTTTGCCAAAAGCGCATCGGAAGGCTTACAGAAAATCGAGACGGCTCTGCCGTATCTGGTTGCCGCGCGAGCTACACAGGCGGTGTCGGCGCAGGATACCGATAGCGTGAGCTATACCGGTACGGCGCTTGCCGTGCCCAGGACATCCGAGTCCGATTTCGTTGCGCTCGAGGGGTCCGAGATCTCGACCGATGCTATTAAAGACACGTCAGATGATTTAGAGCTCGCAGCCAAAAAGTTGAAGGAGGCTTCTGAAGATACGGCGAAAGCAAAAGAGCGCGCCTGGCTTGCGGACTGCGGCGGGTCGGACAAGGGCACGATTGGTAGCCGTTCGTGCATGTGGGAGCGCGCGAAGAAGCTGGCGTCGCTGCCGGGCGAGCTCAACCCACATTACGCATCGAGCGTCACGTGGGAGCCCCAGGTGGCGCTTGACCGAGCGAGAACATATTACCGTCAGCGCCTGGCAAATGAGAAACCGCTCGGCATCAGTGTTGAGATGCAGGCGGAGTCTGCCGCTCGAAAGGCGTTCTATCGGTATGCCGGTGAAGAGCTCGGGCGTGCCTCCATCGTGGACGACGGCACGAGCGTCGTCGCGGACCTGCCGCTGCTGCCGCGCAATGCGGACGAGGTCAGGGCGAGCGATCTTTATACCGATGCCGCGTGGCCGACGAGCAGCAATGACGGCAAGACGTACATCCATTATGGAACTGGCTGCCCAAACTATAAAAAGGGAGCGCCGGGAGGACTGTCATCGGTTGCTGACTTTGACGGGAGAGAAGCATGCGACCGCTGCCATTTTGGAGTCAAGACACTGGGTGCCGTCGCCGCTCCTTCTACATCGATCGAAAACGGCTTCGAGTATCACTTTGACAAGTTCAAAGACGCCATGGAAGACTACGCCGAATGCCGCAACAAAGAGCTTGAGCTCGAGCGACAGACCGAAGGCGAGGCCGATCGCGCGGGAAGCGCATTCGATCAGGCCATTCAAGCGCTTTCGGGTGAGCGTCCGCGTATCGCGCCGCCCGGTCGCAACGGCGTGGTCGCCCTTGCGGTTTCGGGCGATATGACCAGCCCCGATCAACTTAACTCCTCGTTTAACACGGCGGTTGAGCTTGGCAGTCGCGGTGCCATCTCTGCCGCGGTGCTGGCGCCCGATGAGGCGACGGCGCAAAACAACGTGCTTTCGCGATTTTTCTCGACATTGAAGGAACGCTCGGGCGGCGTTGCCGGCGTGCTCGACGGCGTCATGGATGTTTGGGGACGGCTGCTCGTAGGATACGGTGATATCCAAGGTTCGGCCGACGAACTTATGGACGAGATGATTAAAGACCTAGGAGGGGGCGGCGGCGCGTTGGGCTCCATCGCATCGTGGCTCGGCGATACCGTTTCGGCGTCCGTGGCGGCGCTGGGTTTGGAACCGTGCGACTTGCGCCTGCGAAAGCCGGTGCTGACCGATTCCGCCAACGTCATTAAGAGTCCGGGGTCTGACATTGCTGGTCTCTCTCAAGCGCAAGACAAGCTGCGAGGTATTCCGTTGGGCGTGACCGATCCCAAGGCGCTTTGCGAGGCGTTGGAATATCAAGTCGAACGCACCATTAGCGGTACGGTGTTCACGCTTGCGGAGATTCCTCTGCCCGGCGGCGGCTCCATCCCACTCACCGTCGATGTCGCCACGCTGGTTGGTGCTCTGGGCGGTGGGTCGTAATGAGTATCCGCATGCGTCTGCGTGAGGAGCGCGCCCAAGCGACGGTGGAGATGGCAGTGGTTACGCCCGTTTTGCTGGTGCTGGCACTCATCGTGTACAACGTCATGATCTTTGCCAGCGCTGTCGCGCGCTTCGACCGCGTGGTGCCCGACATCGTGTTGGCGCACGCCGTGGCGTCGGAGGGGGAGGGCGACGAAAGCTCTGCCGATGCCTCGGCGACGGTTCAGACACAAATTCTGAATGCCATGGAAGGCTATGACTTGCAGATCGAAGTGTCGAGCGAGCAAGGCGCGGAGGAATCGGATGGTGGCCTGCTCTCCCTATCCGGTACGTTTAGGACCTACACCTGCACCATGCACTATGAGCCGTGGCCGACTTCTCTCAGCATCGCTGGCGTTCCGCTGGGGGCGCCGACAACGTTGTCGCACGAGCGCGCGGTGACGGTCGATCCATGGCGTCCGGGGGTGGTCATGTGACCGCGGTCTCGTCCTACATCGCTTACGCGCGGGCACTCAACAGGCTGGGTTGGACGCCGGCCGAGTTTGCGGTGGCGGAGTCGTTCGTCGTGCGCCTGCTCGGCATGCTGGGACGGCGTCCGGTTGCCGCCAACGGCCTGCCGCTCGTCATGGCGTTTCCGCACTGTTCCTCGGTCCACACGTGTTTTATGGCCTATCCCATCGATATCGCCTTTATCGACCGCAACGGCAACATCCTCGCACGCTATGAAAACGTCCGTCCGTGGCGCATGTGCTCTCACCCGTGCGCCTGGGCCGTACTGGAACGTCCCTCAATCCTCGCCTCGCTCCCTGCCCTCCAACAAGTGCCGGCGTAAGAATTGGCGACAGCGGACTTTCGTCATACGAAATTGGGTAAGATGGAGGAGAAGATGCATGGATGTTGAGATCCATCCCAACGCTGAAAAGCACCTGACGGAAAAGCAGGTGCTTAGCGCCTGGCTTGCGGTTACTGAGTGCATTCGTCGCGAGTCGAAGGACGAGCCGCCGAGATGGCTTGCGATTGGATGGCTCCCAGACGGACGAAGCGTGGAGCTTGTCGCGGTCGAGCTTGTCCGTGGGTGGCTTATCATTCATGCCTTGTCTCCAGTCCAGAAGAAATTTTGGCAGGAGATTGAACAGACTCGGCAAAGGGGTCGATGATGGGCAAGACGTATACGGCCGCTAATGGTCAGGTTGTAACGGATGAAATGATTGACGCGTGGTGCAAGTCGTACGAGCGCGGAGAGTTTCCGGATGGCGAACACACCGTTGGCGGGATTGTGCATGGACGGCCCCCACTCTCAGGTGAGGGGACGGCAACGCTGTCGGTCAAGATTCCTCTGGGAATGAAGGAGGCCATTCGTCGACGGGCGGCTGCCGAGGGGATGACGCCAAGTGAGTTTGCCCGTGCGGCTCTGAGTGAAAAACTTCTTGCTGCCGGCTGATGCCTCTGACGTGCCGATTTATAGAACTGAGGCTGTGCTCAAAAACTTTTTTAAAATTCTCGGTTGACCGGAACGCGTCCTTGGTTATACTAATCAAGCCTTGAAACAAGGCACACCTCAAATGGCTGGGTAGCTCAGTTGGTAGAGCAGAGGACTGAAAATCCTCGTGTCAGGGGTTCGATTCCCTTCCCCGCCACCTTGAATTGACCAGGACCTCTGCAAAGGGGTCCTTTTCTTTTATGCAGACCCCACATGGAATCGAACCCCGTGAGGGCGCGGAGCTGAGTAAACGCGTAAGCGTTTGCCAGCGCAGCTCGCAAGGCGCGCAAGCGCCGCAGCGGTCCGTCCGCGCAGCGCGCGGACGCGATTCCCTTCCCCGCCACCTTGAATTGACTAGGACCTCTGCAAAGGGATCCTTTTCTTTTATGTAGTCCCCTGCGGAAAGCGCATCCCAGACATTCCTCCCGCTTTTGCGTCACTTTTCAGACCATTCGGTCGCCTGTCCGCACGCGCGGGTATACTCAAAACGATACTTTTCCTATGCAATACGATGCGGGCTCGACCTGCACGATCCGAAGGGGGCAGTGATGGAGAGGATACTCGGCGTTAATCTCTCTGGCTGGTTTATTCCCGAGCCTTGGGTGACCCCGTCGCTGTATGCGGCGACCGGCGCATCCAACGCGGCTGAGCTACAGGAGGCCATGGGCACCGCCGCCTATAACGAGCGCATGCGCCGTCATTACGAGACGTTTGTGAGCGAGGACGATTTTCGCCGTATGGCGCAGATCGGCCTCAACGCCGTGCGCCTGCCGGTGCCTTGGTATGCCTTTGGCTCACAGGAGTCCGATGCCTCCTACATCTCGGTTGTCGACTACATCGACCGCGCGATTGAGTGGGCTGCCAAGTACAACATTCGCGTGCTGCTTGACCTGGCAACTGTGCCCGGTGGTCAGGGCGATTCCAACGATTCGCCCACCACGCCGGAGGCTGTTGCCGAGTGGCATTCGTCCACTAACGGCCGCCATGTCGCACTCGACGTGCTCGAGCGTTTGGCCGATCGCTACGGTGAGGCCGAGAGCCTGCTGGGCATTGAGCTGCTTGACACGCCGCAGATGAGCGTCCGCAAGAGCCTCTTTACCATGACGGATGGCATTCCTGCTCACTACCTGCGCAACTTCTATCGCGATGCTTACGAGCTCGTCCGTTCGTATATGCCCGAGGATAAAATCGTCGTCTTCTCGTCTTCGGGGTATCCCAGCGAGTGGAAGCATTTTATGCGCGGCACCAAGTACAAGAACGTCTACATGGACCTTCACCTGTACCATTACCGTGACGAGTATGCACTCGACATCACGAGCCCCCGCGGGCTGACGACGGCGATTTCGCGTAACAAGCGCGAGCTTAAAGAAGCGATTTCGACGGGGTTCCCCGTGCTGGTGGGCGAATGGTCGGGTGCGGCGATCTTTGCCAACTCGTCGGTTACGCCCGAGGGCCGCAATGCCTACGAGCGCGTGTTCATCGCCAATCAGCTGGCATCGTTTGCGCCGGCTGCTGGTTGGTTCTTCCAAACGTGGAAGACCGAGAAGCGTATTGCGGCATGGGATGCCCGCGCGGCGCTCGGTACGCTCGAGCGCGGCATGATTGAATAGGTTGATATGACGCAAAACAGCGCCCATACGGGCAAACTCTATGTGGTCGGCACACCCATCGGCAACTTGGGAGACCTGTCCCCGCGCGTTGGCGAGGCGTTTGCCGCCGCCGATGCCATCTGCTGCGAAGACACGCGTGTGACGTCAAAGCTGCTAATGCACCTGGGTATCTCCAAGCCGCTTGTCCGTTGCGACGAGAATGTGATCGCCAGCCGCGCCGCCGGCCTGGTCGACCGTCTGCTGGCGGGGGAAACCCTCGCCTTTGCCTCGGACGCCGGCATGCCGAGCGTGTCCGATCCCGGCCAGGCGCTGGTCGAGGCAGCGCGTGAGGCCGATGTACCCGTCGAAGTTATCCCCGGGCCCTCTGCTTGCGTCACGGCGCTCGTTTCGTCCGGCATTCCCTGCGAGCAATTTTTCTTTGAGGGCTTTTTGGGCCGCAAGCACGGTGACCGCGTGCGCCGTCTGCAGCGCCTTGCCGTGGTGCCCGGCGCGCTCATCTTCTACGAGTCTCCACATCGCATCGTGGCGACGCTCGAGGCTGTGGCCGAGGTCTTTCCCCAGCGTGAGGTTGCCGTCTGCCGCGAACTCACCAAGCTACACGAGGAGGTCTTGCGTGGGCCCGCCGCCCAGCTTGCCGAGGAGTTGCGTGCTCGTGGCGAGGTAAAGGGCGAGATTGCGCTGGTCATCGCGCCGCCGAGTGAGGACGAGGAGGCCGGCATCGTGCCGGCTGGCGCTGCGGCGGCAGATCCCGACGAGGCCCTGCGCGAGGATATCCGCGCCGCGCTTGAGGAGGGGGAGCCCGCCTCTGCGGTGGCCAAGCGCCTGTCTCAGAAGTATTCGCGCCGCAAGCGCGATGTCTATGCCATGGTGCTCGATATGCAATAGATGGAGGATATCCAGCCCTTGCGCTAGAATCATCCCCTGTATGCAACGTTTTTCTGGAGGACTAACCCCATGGATCAAAGCAAGCCTTCGTTCTTTATCACGACGCCCATCTACTACGTCAACGCCGATCCGCACCTGGGCACGGCTTATTCCACCATCATCGCCGACGTCCAGGCTCGTTATCGCCGCTCTGCCGGCTACAACGTCAAGTTCCTGACCGGTATGGACGAGCATGGCGAGAAGGTCGCCGAGGCTGCAGCCAAGCACAACATGACGCCGCAGGAGTGGACCGACAGCCAGGCTCCGCACTTCAAGGAGTTGTGGAACAAGCTCGAGATCTCCAACGATGACTTCATCCGCACCACCGAGCCGCGCCAGCATCATGCCGTACAGTACCTGTGGGAGCGCATGAAGGAGTCCGGCTACCTGTATAAGGGCAGCTACGATGGTTGGTATTGCGTGCCCGACGAGACCTACTTCACCGATACGCAGGTCCAGAAGGGTGACGAGGAGTACGGCAGCGTCGGTCAGCACCTGTGCCCCGATTGCCACCGTCCGCTTGAGCGCGTGCAGGAGGAGTCTTACTTCTTTAAACTTTCCGCCTTCCAGGACAAGCTGCTCAAGCTCTATGACGAGCACCCCGACTTTGTTGAGCCTGCGTTCCGCATGAACGAGGTGCGCAGCTTTGTCGAGGGCGGCCTCAACGATCTTTCCGTGAGCCGCACGAGCTTTGACTGGGGCATTCAGGTTCCGTTTGATGAGGGCCACGTGACCTACGTGTGGTTCGACGCCCTGCTCAACTATATGACGGCTGTCGGCTACGGTGTCGACACCGACGAGGCCCGTGCCGAGCTGGCCTATCGCTGGCCCGCGCAGTTCCACATCGTGGGCAAGGACATCATCCGCTTCCACTGCGTCATTTGGCCCGCCATGCTCATGGCCATCGGCGAGGCCCTGCCCGAGCATGTCTTTGCCCACGGCTTCCTGACCGTGCGCAACGCCGAGACCGGCAAGGCCGAGAAGATGTCCAAGAGCCGCGGCAACGCCATCGCTCCGCAGGACGTCATCGACATGCTGGGTGTCGAGGGCTATCGCTATTACTTCATGACCGACGTGGTGCCCGGCACCGACGGCGCCATCAGCTTCGATCGCATGGAGCAGGTCTACAACGCCGACCTGGCCAACAGCTGGGGCAACCTTATCTCGCGTTCGCTCAACATGAGCGGCAAGTACTTTGACGGCTGCGCGCCCGCCAAGCCCGCATCGTTCGATGCGTTCGACAACCCGCTGGCAAAGATTGCCGATGGCCTGGTTGAGCGCTATATGGCCAAGATGGACGTGCTCGATTACGGTGGAGCCAAGGACGAGGTCATGGAGCTCATCCACGCCGCCAACCATTACATCGAGGACTCCGAGCCTTGGGCGCTTGCCAAGGACGAGGCCAAGGCTGACGAGCTCGCGTTTGTGATCTACAACCTGCTCGAAGCTATCCGCATCGCCGCCCACCTGCTGATGCCGCTCATGCCTCAGACTTCTGCCGAGGCCCTGCGCCGTCTGTCCTGCGAGGACGAGGCCGCAAGCGACGATCTCAAGGGCATTTGCGCTTGGGGTCTGCTTGCCGGCGGCGCTCCCGTCGAGAAGGGCGAGCCGCTGTTCCCGCGTCTGGGTTAAGACGCCGCGCGCCATATCGGCAATTCGCAGTTTAGGTGTAAGGGCATGGCCGCAACGGTCCATGCCCTTTTGCTTCGAGACGCCGCCACCATGCTAAGGAGGCAACTATGACAACTTCGCCTTTGGCAAACCCCACGGCAACAAGGGAGCTGCTGGAGGAGTTTGGCCTTGCGACCAAGCATCGCCTGGGCCAGAACTTCCTGATCGACAACCATGTGATTGAGCGCATTTGCGAACTTTCCGAGCTTGCGGGCGATGAGCGCGTGCTCGAGGTTGGCCCGGGTGTTGGCACGCTCACGCTTGCGTTGCTGCAGGAAGCGGCGTGCGTTACGTCCATTGAGGCCGATCCTGAGCTCGAACCGGTGCTCGATGCCCATGCCGCCGACTATGCCAACTTCCGCTTTATTATGGGCGATGCGCTCAAGGTGGACCCGGAGCAGATTGAGCAGGCTGCTGGCGGCGAGCCCACGGTATTTGTCGCGAACTTGCCCTATAACGTGGCAGCGACGATCATTCTGCAGTTCTTCCAGACGATGCCCGCGCTCAAGCGTGCCGTCGTCATGGTGCAAAAGGAGGTTGCCGATCGCATTGCCGCGACGCCGGGCAACAAGACCTATGGCGGCTATACGGCAAAGCTCGGCCTGTATACGCAGGTGACGGGTCGCTTTGAGGTGCCGCCGCGCTGCTTTATGCCGGCGCCGCATGTGGACTCAGCCGTCGTGCGCATCGACCGCGTTGAAGGCGTGGTGCCCGAAGGACTCGATCGCGAGTTTGTAGCCCGTGTGATTGACGCCGCATTTGCTCAGCGTCGCAAGACTATCCGCAATTCCATGAGTGCTAACGGCTTTGCCAAGGACGTGCTCGATGCCGCCTTTGAGGTTTGCGGTATCGCGCCGACCACGCGAGCCGAGACACTCGATGTTGCCGACTTTGTCCGTCTGGCCCAGGAGCTCATCCATGATGCCTAATGCCGAACGTGTGACGTTTACCAAGAAAAAGAAAACGGTCGCCTGTCCGGAGCCGCTGGCGCCGCTTGCTGACACTCATGCGCACCTGCTTTCGTTTTGGGGCAAGGAAGTGCCCGAGACGCTCGCGCGCGCTAAAGCCGCGGGCGTCGACCTGTTGGTGACGATCTTCGACCCCATTGCCGATAAGCGCAGTGTGGCGGACTATAGCGACTGGCTAACGCACGAGATTCTGCCAATGCAGAATATTCCGCAGATTAAATATCTTGCCGGCGTGCATCCGTATGGCGCGCCGGACTATACCGACGATGTTCACGCACAGGTCGTTGCCGCACTCGATGACCCCTTATGCGCAGGTATTGGCGAAATCGGCCTGGACTACCACATGGACTATGACGACGATATCGCGCCGGCGCCCCATAACGTGCAGATTGACTGCATGGCGCGCCAGCTCGAGCTTGCCGTGTGCCGTAACGTGCCGGTGGAGCTGCATCTGCGTCACGAGGACACGGACCAGGAGCGTACCTCGCACGTGGACGCCTACAACGTGCTTCGTGAGGTGGGCGTGCCCCAGGCCGGTTGTGTGCTGCACTGCTTTGGCGAGGACCGCGCCACGATGGAGCGCTTTGTGGGTTTGGGCTGCTATATCGCCTATGGCGGCGCGGCCACCTTTAAGCGCAACGATGACGTGCGCGAGGCATTTGCGGCGACCCCGCTCGATCGCATTTTGTTCGAGACGGATTGCCCGTATATGGCGCCGGAGCCCATTCGAGGTCTTGAGTGCGAGCCGGCAATGATTTCAATCACGGCAAACACGCTGGTCAACGACCGTGTCGATCGCACTGGTGAGGACGCCGAAACAATCGCGCAAGCCGCTTGGGAAAATGCTTGCAAACTTTTTCAAAAATAGTTCTTGCGTTCACGGTGGCGCTCCGTTATTCTAATTCCTGCACGCGGGCGTGGCGGAATTGGCAGACGCGTACGGTTCAGGTCCGTATGGGGGCAACCCCATGAAGGTTCAAGTCCTTTCGCCCGCACCATTGAATGAAAGAGCTCCCAGCAATGGGAGCTTTTTTGTTACGGGCCGTTTTTGGCAGATTTGACCTATCGATTTCGCGCGGTAGATGCCCCTGCGGTCAAAAAGTGGCAAATATGAGTACTGGCACGAAAATAGAGACATTTCACGAAGCCATTTTTGCTCATTTTACGCAACAGATGTACGCTAATTTGACTCAATCATGAGACGAAATGAAGTAATTTCGATAGACTTCGGGTTCAAAGAGGCGATTTTGACCCAAATACGCTGTTACTAAACTGGTAACAGTACTCATATTTGGTCTTTTTTGACCACGGGTCCTCTTGTTGGTGTTACACAGCTGCTTCGTGCGGGTATCCTAGTCCCAACGTGTGCCTATCAGAGGAGAGACCATGCTGTTATCCGGTATCACCGCTGCCCTTACGAGCCTTCTACTTCCCATCATCATCTTGCTGCTCCTGCTTCCCAACGCCTGCTATGTCGTTGAACAGCAGCATGCTGTGATCATCGAGCGCCTGGGCAAGTTCAACCGCATCGTCAACGCGGGCTTTCACATGAAGATACCCGTGATCGACCGCAAGGCCGCCACGGTGAGTCTACGCACCATGAAAAACGGATTTGGCATCGACGTTAAGACCCAGGACAACGTGACCATCGGCCTTGAGATCTCCGCTCAATATCACGTGAGCTATGACATGGGTGCTGGCCCGGCGGATTCGGGCATCTACAAGAGCTACTATATGCTGCAGGAGCCCGTCGACCAGATGCGTGACTTCATCACCGATGCCCTGCGCTCTTCGATTCCCGTCTACACACTCGATGAGGTCTTTGCCAAGAAGGATGACATCGCCAAGGATGTCAACGCTACCGTTTCCGAGCAGATGGCCGCCTACGGCTTCACCCTCGTGTCGACGCTCATTACCAAGATCGCTCTGCCGACCGAGGTTGAGAACTCCATGAACGACATCAACGCCGCCCAGCGCAAGCGCGCTGCGGCGCAGGAGCTCGCCGAGGCCGACCGCATCAAGCGCGTCACCGAGGCGACCGCCGAGGCCGAGGCGATGGAAAAGGCGGGCGAGGGCATCGCCAACCAGCGCAAGGCCATCGCGCTGGGCATCAAGGATTCGCTCGAGATCATCCAGGAGACGGGCGTCGGTAACGACGAGGCCAACCAGCTGTTCATGTTTACGCAGTGGACCGAGATGATGACGGAGTTCGCACGTACGGGCAAAAACTCGACGGTCGTGTTGCCGAGCGACTTCTCGCAGTCGGCCTCTATGTTCGAGCAGATGCTGACCGCCGGCAAAGTTCAAAACGGTTCGAAGGAGTAGGCACGCGTGAAATACACCGTCGTTTGTGTTGGCAAGCTCAAAGAGCGCTTTTGGAAGGACGCGTGTGCCGAGTACACCAAGCGCCTGGGCGCCTATGCCAAGGTGGACATCCGCGAGGTGGCCGATATCGACCCGGCCAAGGCGGGCGGCGTGGATGCCGCGCATGACAAGGAGGGGGCGGCGATTCTTGCCGCCTTGCCGTCTCGAGCGCATATGATCCTGCTGGCTATCGAGGGCAAGGAGCGTTCGAGTGAGGAGCTCTCGGCGAGGCTCGACGATCTTATGCTGCGAGGCAGCAGCGACATTGCCTTTGTAATCGGCGGTTCGGACGGCGTGAGCGATGACGTGCGCGCACGAGCCGACGAGATGCTCAGCTTTGGACGCATTACCTTGCCGCATAACCTGGCGCGTGTAGTGCTGCTAGAGCAGATTTACCGTGCCTGCAAGATTAGCCGTGGCGAGCCGTATCACAAATAGGTCGGCAATACGAAACAGTGACGTGGGACAATACCTTTCGTTTTGAGGAATGTGTCTGAGAGGACTATGTGATATGAAGATCGGATTTGTCGGTTTTGGCAATATGGCGAGCGCCATGGCCGATGGCTGGATTGCCGCCGGTGTGACTGCGAGCGACATGTGCGCCTGCGCGGGCCGCTACGACGCCTTGGTTGAGCGCTGCGAGGCGCGTGGGATGGTCGCCTGCCATGATGCGGCGGAGGTTGTCGCCGCATCTGATATCGTGGTTGCTGCGGTCAAGCCGTACATGATCGAGAAGGTCTTCGCTCCGCTCAAGGACATTCTTGCCGACAAGGTTGTCCTTTCGGTCGCCTGGACTTGGGACAGCGCCAAGTGGGAACAGGTCCTGCCGGGTGTCGCGCACATCTCGACGGTGCCCAACACGCCGGTTTCAGTGGGCGAGGGCGTTATCGCCTGCGAGAAGTCCTCTACGCTCAACGACGAGCAACGTGCTGTTGTGCTCGACCTGCTCGGTAAGCTTGGCGCCGTCGTCGAGCTCGACACGAGCCTGCTGTTTGTGGGCGGTACCGTGGGCGGTTGCGCACCGGCATTTGTCGCCATGGCGATTGAGGCCTTGGGCGACGCGGCCGTCAAGCACGGTATCCCGCGCGCCGATGCCTATCGCATTGTGAGCCAGATGGTGCTGGGTACGGCAAAACTGCAGCTTGTAGGCGGCCAGCATCCTGCGGCGATGAAGGATGCCGTATGCTCGCCCGGCGGCGCCACCATCAAGGGCGTCGTCGCGCTCGAGGACGCCGGCATGCGCAGCGCCCTGGTCAAGGCCATCGACGCCACCCTCCAGTAAACCTGCCATTTAGGGACAGGTTTATTTTGGCAGGTTTTTCCTGCGGTTTTGTCTTGTGTGGAAAAAGCGCCCCGCAACTGGCTCAATTCCAGTTGCGGGGCGCTTGCGTTTGTCCAGATAAAACCGACCAAAATAAACCTGTCCCTTTTTGGTCGGTTAGTCCCAGAAGCCGTCTTCTTCGTCCTCGGATTTGGGGCCGCGGTCGACATACATCTTATGGGTGCGCTTCTCCATTACAAAGGCAAGAATCGCAAACAGCAGGATGCCGCCGGCGAAAAGGATGGCAAAACCGGTGCGGGTGCCAAACAAAAAGGAAAAAACTGCGTCCATTGGGTGCCTTCTTGCGTAGTTGAGTTGGGTCGTAAACGCTCATAAGTATATACTTGCCCATACATGTACAAGGTTGCAACCTAAATGGAATGTATATCGCCGGAGGATCTAATGCTTGATATCAAGTTTGTTCGCGAAAACCCCGATGCCATCGATGTCGCCATGGCTAACCGCCAGACATCTTGGGATCGCGAGAAGTTCTTTGAGCTCGACGACGAGCGCCGTGCCGTCATCACCGAGGTCGAGGAGCTCCAGGCTACGCGCAACGCCGAGTCCAAGAAGATCGGCGCCCTGATGAAGGAGGGCAAGAAGGACGAGGCAGAGGCCGCCAAGGAGGCCGTGCGCGCCGTCAACGAGAAGATTGACGGTCTGGCCGAGCGCCGAGGCGCTCTCGAGCAGGAGCAGTATGACTTCATGGCTCACCTGCCCAACATCCCTTGCGAGGCCACGCCGTACGGCAAGGACGAGGACGAGAACATTGAGCGCCGTCGTTGGGGCACCCCGCGCGAGTTCGACTTCGACTTTAAGCCGCACTGGGATCTGGGCACCGATCTGGACATCCTCGACTTCGAGCGCGGCAACAAGCTCTCCGGCAGCCGTTTTACCGTTCTCGGTGGCGCCGGCGCCCGTCTTGAGCGCGCCCTCATCAACTTCTTCTTGGACACGCACACGAGTCGTGGCTTCAAGGAGTGGTGGCCGCCCATCGTCGTCAAGCGTCAGACCATGTTCGGTACGGGGCAGCTGCCCAAGTTCGAGGACGACGCTTATCACGTCTCGGGCGACAACTTCCTGATCCCTACCGCCGAGGTTGTGCTCACCAACCTGCACGCCGGCGAGGTTCTCGACGCCGACACCCTGCCGCGCCGCTACACCGCCTTCACCCCCTGCTTCCGCGAGGAGGCCGGTTCCGCCGGTCGCGACACCCGCGGCATCATCCGTCAGCACGAGTTCGACAAGGTCGAGATGGTCAAGTTCGCTAAGCCGGAGGAGTCCGACGAGGAGCTCGAGAGCATGACCGCCGAGGCCGAGTACCTGCTGCAGCAGCTGGGCCTTCCGTATCGCGTGATTGGCCTGTGCACCGGCGACTTGGGCTTCTCTGCCCGTCAGACCTACGACGTCGAGGTCTGGCTGCCGAGCTACAACGCCTACAAGGAGATCAGCTCCTGCTCCAACTGCGGTGACTTCCAGGCTCGCCGCGCCAACATCAAGTATCGTGACCCCGAGAACTTCAAGGGTTCGCGCTACCTGCACACTCTCAACGGTTCCGGCCTGCCGGCCGGCCGCACCATGGCCGCCATTCTGGAGAACTACCAGAACGCCGACGGCACCATTACGATCCCCGAGGTTCTGCGTCCTTACATGGGCGGTCTCGAGAAGATCGAGCCGGTCGCGTAACTTGGCTGCATAGGGGATATGCAAGGGCGCTCCTTCGGGGGCGCCCTATTTCGTGCGCAGGTCCATACCATGCCGTGCGGACAGCTCAATAGAAAACACACGAACAACTGTTCTGTATACAGCCATCTACCTGCTATGCTTTTGCCAAATAAGAGCGAGAGAAAGGGGACGCGATGGAGCTGTTTGATGATCGGGTGGTTTTGTTTGAGAGCGACGAGGGCGGGGAGTACCTGCTTGTGACGTGTGAGCCGTCTGGCATGGGTGGCCTGGTGGTTCGACAGACGAGCGAGGGTCCGTTGACCCAATGGTGCTACGAGGAGTCGCCGCATGTGGTTGAGACGTTTGTGGCGCACGAGGGGCTTGTGGCCCTGGAGCATTTCTATGGGGTCCGGACATCTAACCAGGTTGCTCGCATGTTGAGTATCTCGTTTGCCGATTATGATTGTGCCCAGCGGGTGAGATCGCTCCTGAGGGAACTTGATGCTAAGTTTGACGTGATCGAAAAGCCAATCGATCGTACGGGGAACGACGGTATATGCGGAGCAGCATGACAAAACTGCGTTCCAAAAAAAAGTTTGAGATTGTGCTTGACTCCAATAAGCTAAAGTGGTTTTATATGTTTTGCGCTGCGGCGTTACCTCAGCTGGATAGAGGGTCTGACTACGAATCAGAACGTCATAGGTTCGAATCCTATACGCCGCACCAATTGAAATTGAAAGCCTCCGGCAACGGGGGCTTTTCTTTTAGGCGGACGCCGCATGGATTCGAACCTCGGTCGAGGCGCGGGCGTCAAGAAAACGCGGAGCGTTTTTAGCCCGCGGGCGAGTCCGCCGGCAGGCGGGCGAAGCCGGTGCGGATCCGCGAAGCGGATGCGCGGAATCCTATACGCCGCACCAATTGAACTTGAAGCCTCCGGCAACGGGGGCTTTTCTTTTTTGGAGACCAGACAGGGATTCGAACCTCGGTCGAGGCACGAACAACTTAATTATCACTCCGTAAAATTTTTTCTAATTGTCGCTTGACCCATCGGGGGCTCGCGTGCATAATAATCCGTGCGTTGCGGCGTTACCTCAGCTGGATAGAGGGTCTGACTACGAATCAGAACGTCATAGGTTCGAATCCTATACGCCGCACCAACTGAACTTTAAAGCCTCCGGTAACGGAGGCTTTTCTTATATCGCGATGCGTCGAAGATCGCGCCAAGCCCTCCAAATGATTAAAAATCAAATTCGATAACTTTTTTTGAAAAAATGCTTGACCATTATTCAGTCCCTGTGCATAATAATCAACAAGTTGCGGCGTTACCTCAGCTGGATAGAGGGTCTGACTACGAATCAGAACGTCATAGGTTCGAATCCTATACGCCGCACCATTTGAGATTAAAGCTCCCGGCAACGGGGGCTTTTCTTTTACGTAAACACCGCATGGATTCGAACCTCGGTCGAGGCGCGGGCGTAAAGCGGACGATTTCCTGTCGACTCGTGTAAGATTCCGAGTAGATGTCGCGACTAATTCGCGACCACTCCTTCTTCAAGCGACCGATCAGGGTGATACTTCGTGGCAGAGCGTCCGACATACAAGCTCAGGTTTCTCGATCCCAAAAAGCGCTTTCCGGCGATGCCCGAGCAGCCTGCGGGGCGTTCATATGGCGTGGTCTGGAAACTCTTTGGCGAGGATCAGCATGAATCTTGCTATGTCGTCGAATTCGTTGGCAAAAGCCATGTGTCGCTTTTGGGCTACGTAAGCGTTTCGGGCGAGGTGTACAAGGTGGACCGCCCCGTTAGCGAGACTCCGCTGCCCAACGATCCCGACATGGAACTGGTCCTTGACGAGTCGGACTCCGGTATTGGTGAGATTGTGGTTCGGGGAGCCAACGGCACAATGCGCGCGTGCGCGCGAACCGTCGGCTCTCCCGAAGGCCCCATGCGCGAGCAGTCCGACCACGAGACATGGAATTCGACCCGCTCCCTTCCTTACGGCGAGTTCATGGCATCGATGTTCCTGCGCTACGTGATATTCGCTGACTCCGAAAATGCCATTGCGAGCACGGCGGACGCCGGCGGACTCGACGAGGGTATGCAAAATGTTATCGACAAGATCAAGCTCGTAAAGTTGCCCGAGCCGGTCGAGGTGTTTTTGGGCTTTAACACGGCACCGCTCCCTGATGCTATCGAGACGCTGCTTTACCGCGTTGACCATGCCGAGAATCCGAGCGGTATCGAGCGCTATGCCGCCGCCCTTATGAGTGAAATTGACTTGCCCCGCTTGCGCACCATCGCCGCTAAGTCCGAGATGAGCCTGGCTCGCATCGATCGCTCAAAGCTTTTCTATCTCAATTTTGATCGCAGCCTGCTGGACCAGGACGAGATTGACATGCTGCTTGCCATCGAGTGCCGTCTTAACCGTCTCTCCGGCATCCTTGAGCACATCGGGGCCGGATTGGTCCCTGCGGCATCCTCGCCGAGCCTTGAGGGCTGCGCGCTCTTTGATGCGTGGCATATCGCCAAGACGACCAACGATGTTCCCCGACTGCTCGATACAACCTCGAGCGACAACCCGTGGTCCAAACCGGGAACGGTTTCGTGCCAGCCGGGCGGTGAGTGGGATGTGCGTACCCGCTTCGCGCGTATTGTCGAGGCGCTTAACGTGGTCACGCGGCTCGACTATACCTATCGGGCAAACGTTGCCGAGGGGATTATGCTCGTTCGGTTTGGGCAGTCTGTCGTTGATGCCATGCCGCAACGTGAATACGACGCTCAAGATGACGCCTGGCACGAGCTGGACGAGGACACGCGCACGATCTGGGCCGCGGAGCACGATGCGCGCGTGGCGCTTACGCTTGCGGCAGCGTGTTTTGCCGCGGGCACCTGCATCACGCGCTGCTATGTGCAGATTGCTGCTCCCGACAGTGAGCAGGGCGAGTGCGTTGTCGCAACGTATTTCTTTGGGCGCGCGGCCTATCTGGCCGATTGCGTGCCTGTCGCCAAGGATCTTGAGAGCATAGACATGGACGATATGCCGTGCAAGCGTGTGCTTGAGGCATATGAGTCAACCGCTCCGGAGACGATTGAACCTGCGGAGGTTCATGCTCGTCCGCGTGATGACCATCGCATGCTGCCGCCGGCGCTGCGCGATCTGCTGCTTGCCGATACGGCTGACGAGCTGGAGGTCATGGAAGAGGACGACGACCCATACGTGGCCCGTGTTGTTGAATTGCGCGAGCAGGCAAAAGTCGACCGTACAGGTGCTTTTGAAGGCTTTTCCCGTCTTGTCGAGGAGTTGGAGGCCAAGTGCGCCGTCGCCGAGCTTTTGGCGACAGGTCCGGTTCAAACGCAGTTTTGCGATAACCAGCTGGTGCGCATGGTGCTACCGGTGTTGGAAGAAGACCGCTCTGTGCGAATCCTTCGTGCGCCCGATGCGCTGTACTTTGCCCAGCACGAGATCTGCAGCTTTTACGCCGAGCAAGAGGACTTTGAACGAGCACTGCCCGAGGTGCGCCATCTTTACGATCTGGCGCGCTCGTCCATGCAGTCGCACTTTGCGCTCATCAACGTGCTCGCGCGTCTGGAGCGCTTTGACGAGATTATCGAGGTGGCGCGCCACGGCCTACGTATTGCCAGCGATCGTTCTGCAATCGGCTACCTGTTCTATCGCTTGGCGTTTGCCTATTGGAATTGCGATCAGCTCGACCTGGCGCTGGCTTGTTACCGTCTGGTGCCGCGCGGCGAGGAGTCGGGCAGCAGCGCGCTGGAAGAAATGCAGGGCCTTATGAACGAGATGGGTGTCAGCGAGCCTCCGACGTTCGAGGAAGCGGTCGAGACCATCCGCAGGGCTGGACTCGAATTGCCGCCCGTGCCCGCGGTGGCCAACCAGCTTGCGGATGCCGCCGTGCAGCTGGTCGATAACGGCTTCTTTTTCCTGGCGCGCGGTTGCATCTTCCAAATGTGGCGTACCATGGGCAACGACGAGCTCGGCTCCCTCAACCGCTCGCTGGGGTAGGGGCGAAAACTGCAAGGAGGAAAGGCCGCCGGGCAATTAGAAAATTCCCTCTTGCCCAACTTCGACTGTTTGGTTACTATAGAACGGCTGTTACGGAGAGCTGACCGAGAGGCCGAAGGTGCTCGCCTGCTAAGCGAGTATGCCCCAAAAGGGCATCTGGGGTTCGAATCCCCAGCTCTCCGCCAGTATGACTTGAAAGAAGGGTTCCGAAAGGGGCCCTTTTTTAGTTGAACCACGTTAACTGGGGATTCGAACCCTCAAAAAAGGAGGCATCCTTTCGGACGCCTCCTTTCAGCGAGTGTATTGTTCTTCGACCTTACACCTCGGGCGCCTTGGCGACGGTCTCGCTCTCGGCTGTGAGTGGGCGGTTGTCGATACGACGGCCCAAGCGATCGAGTTTCACGAGTAGCCACTCAATGGGATTCGGCCCCGAGCCTTCCTCGTCGGCAACCAAATCCATGACGGCGATCTTGGTGCCGTCCTGCTTGAGTGTAATGCTGCCCACCTTGTCGCCCACATGCACCGTGCCCGAAAGATCGTCGTAGCTAACCTTTTCGGTCACCTCGCCGGCAAGGGAAAACACGGTCGCTTGCGCCGTGGGGTCGGCGAGCGTGGCGTCGATCGTCTTATCCGTCCAGTCGGTTTGACCAATGCGCGCCATAAGCGGGTTGCCGTTGGCGGTCTTTTCCTGCGTGTTGGCGATTGCGACCGTCACCTTGTGACCGTAGTACCAATTGGCAAGGGTTGCGGTATCGGTAAAGCGCTGGTCGGTGGTGGTGGAGTTCAAAACGACGGTGTAGATCTCGTCGCCATCGCGGTTGTAGGCACCCGTAAAGCAATAGCCTGCATCGTCGGTGGTGCCGGTCTTGCCACCGATGTTGCCATCTTGGCCCAGCAAATAGTTATGCGTGTCCATGGAATGCGAATGGTCGGTGCCGTCGGCGCCCGTGACCTCGATCCAGGAATCCTCGCTCGCTACGACCTCGCGGATCGTGTCGTTTTTCATGGCCTCCTGCATCATCAGCGCTACGTCGTGTGCGGTTGAGTGCATATCGCCAGCCCACTCATCAAAGTCCAGACCATGCGGGTTTTCAAAAAGCGTACCGGTGCAGCCGAGCTTCTTAGCGCGCTCGTTCATGGCCTTCACAAATGTGGCCTCGGCGTCTTTGGTCTTAGGGTCGATCTTCTTGCCCACATATTCGGCGAGCACGATGGCGGCGTCGTTGCCCGAGGGAATCATCAGGCCGCGCAGCGCCTGCTCCACGGTAAGCTCGTCGCCTTCGAGCAAGCCGGCGGTCGAATTACCCACGGTGGCTGCGGCGTTGCTCACCGTGACCTTCTCGTCCATCTTGCAATTCTCGACGGTTAGGATTGCGGTCATGACCTTGGTGATCGAGGCGATTTTGACCTGCTCATCGGCGCCGCGCCCATAGTAGACGGTGCCGTCTTTGCCCATGACGAGGGCATTGGTCGCATCGATATCGGGCAGGTTTTCGGCCGTGATGCCGCGCGCATCGGCGGTTTTGCCGCAGACATTGTCGGTCGTGAGCACTTGGGCGCCGGCGACGGTGGGCACGCCAGCGGTAAGGGCGATAGCGCAGACAAAGCCGGCGGCAAGCTGGGCTGAGCGCTTTGCAAAAGAGGTGAGGGACTTCACAGATTTCGCTTTCGACGGGATGGTCTCTTCTGGAACTAGAGTATATCGTTTGCCGGCATCGGCGATCATCGCGTGCGTGCGTGGCCCACATCCGCGCCCGAACGGACACATTGGTGCTTAAGGTCGACTTAATCGCCCGCGCTTGTTGTGTGTGGCACGCGCCGCCTCGGGCATAATGGAGCGCGAGAGGAGCACGCATGAACGAGCGCATTTTGGTAGTTGATGACGAGAAAGCCATCGCCGACCTGGTTGGTATCTACCTTACAAAAGAGGGCTTTGATGTCCAGATTGCCTACAGCGGGGCCGATGCGGCCAAGGCGATTCTGGAGCAGGAGTTTGATCTGGCGCTGCTGGATGTCATGCTGCCTGATATCGACGGCTTTGAGCTGTTGCGTACGATCCGTTCCAGCCATACCTATCCCGTGATCATGCTGACGGCACGCGATGCCCAGCAGGATAAGATCGAGGGGCTCTCGCTTGGCGCAGACGATTATGTGGTCAAGCCGTTCCGTCCGCTGGAGCTCATTGCACGCGTTCATGCTCAGCTTCGTCGTTATACCAGCTACGGCAGCCGCGCACAGGCGGCCGAGTCGCCGATCATCCAGCTCGACGGCCTCGAGATCAACCGCGACGCCCGCTCTGTGACGGTGGACGGTGCGCCGGTGCGCCTCACGCCCATCGAGTATTCCATCTTGCTGTATCTGGTTGAGCATCGCGGCAGCGTGGTAGCCGTGGAGGACCTGTTCCGCGCGGTGTGGAACGAGGACTTTATGCCCGGCTCCAACAATACGGTTATGGTGCACATTCGCCATCTGCGCGAAAAGATCGGCGACGACGCTCAAAAGCCGCGCTTTATCAAAAACGTCTGGGGCGTCGGCTACATAATCGAATAACGCCTTTGATGGCGGGGGAGTAGATATGACAAAAGACGATAGGCGGGCATTCGAGGTACCCGATCGACTCTTTGAATACGTAAGGGCGGTCGTTGACAACCGTGCGTTAGCGACGGTGCTGCTCTTTTTGCTGAGTCTGCTGCTCATCGGCATTGACAATATCGTTGGCATCCTGGCAGTTCTACTCATTGGCTTTTTGCTGATTGATCGATTCGAAATCGTTCGCCGCTGTGTGGTGATCGGCGGCGCCGCGTGGACAATTACGTTGGCGATCGGGTCCATGGCGCTTGGCGGTATTGGCGAGCCCGTATTCTTTGACGCCGGCTTTGTGTTCAACATGCTTGGATTTGTGCTGGCGCTTGCCGTGTGCGTCCTGTTCTTCTGCGGACGCGCCCTGTACTACCAGGGTTACGAGCAGGGCGAGCTGCACGCCGACCGCGTGATTGCCGCCCGCATTCAGGACCGTCTGATCGATAACCCCGACACATGGGACAACATTGACGGCGACTTCCTCGAGGTCGAGGGCGCGCTCAACCGGGCGCGCGATTGCGAGCGTAGGGTTCAACAAGCCCTGCGTGACGAATCCCACCGCAAAGATGACCTGGTGACGTACCTGGCGCACGACCTGCGCACGCCGCTCGCCAGCGTGGTGGGCTACCTTTCGCTCTTGCAGGAGGCCCCCGATTTGCCGCTTGAGCAGCGCACACGTTTTACGGGCGTGGCACTCGACAAGGCCCACCGGCTCGATGCGCTCATCGAGGAGTTCTTCGACATCACGCGCTTTGATTTCCACGATATCGTGCTCACCCGCAGCTACGTCGATTTGGGGCTCTTACTGGCACAGGTGGCCGACGAGTTCTATCCCATTCTCAACGAACAGCATAAAGAAGCCCAGGTTGATATCTGCGAGGATCTGACGGTGCTCGTGGACGGCGACAAGATGGCTCGCGTATTCAACAACATCATGAAAAACGCCGTTGCCTATAGCTACGAGGGCTCGACTATCACGATTGAGGCCAGGCGCCAAGACGATGGTGGCGTGCACGTGCGCTTTATCAATCAGGGCGATCCTATCCCTGCGGCTAAGCTCAAGGTAATCTTTGAGAAGTTCTATCGCCTGGATGCGGCGCGTGCGACCAATCGCGGCGGCGCTGGGCTGGGTCTCGCCATCGCCAAGGAGATTGTATGCGCGCATGGCGGCACCATCGCGTGCGAATCGACGCCCGAGCATACCGTTTTTACCATCGAGCTGCCCGCCGCGTAGCGTAGGCGCCCTTACAAACACCTGACAATGCGCTCACGTGCGTATGAGCCGCGGTTTCTACTATCGATACTGCTGAATTGATATCGACGTGGAGGTATGCGGTATGACGGCTGGTGTGGCTATGGAGCCCACGGAGCTCGAGGAGCTAATGGAGGCGCGAGCCGAGGCTGCGCACGAGCGCGAAGTCGGAGACGCGACGCGCCCCACGGCGCAGGACCTTGCCGCCTCGCCGACGCGCATCGACGTCGAGGGCCTCGATTTGTTCTATGGCGACCACCGCGCACTCAAGGACGTGTCCATCAAGATCCGCGACAAGCAGATCACCTCGTTCATCGGGCCTTCGGGCTGCGGAAAGTCCACGTTGCTGCGCTGCTTTAACCGCATGAACGACGGCATCAAGGACTGCCGAATCGAGGGCAAGATTGCGATCGATGGTCAAGATATCCTGGGCGATTACGACATCTGCCGCCTTCGCCAGCGCGTGGGCATGGTGTTCCAGCGCCCCAACCCGTTTCCCATGAGCATCTACGACAACGTCGCGTACGGCCCCCGTGGCATGGGCGTGCGCGATCGCGTCGTGCTGGATGAGCTGGTCGAGGATTCCCTTTGTCGAGCCGCTCTGTGGGATGAGGTCAAGGACAAGCTCAAGGAGTCGGGGCTGGGCCTTTCGGGCGGGCAGCAGCAGCGCCTGTGCATCGCCCGCGCGCTTGCCGTGCAACCCGACATCCTGCTGATGGATGAGCCCACGAGCGCCCTCGACCCCGTGTCGACGCTGGTGGTGGAGCAGCTTGCCTGCGAGCTCAAGGAGACCTGCACGTTGGTGGTCGTTACGCACAATATGCAGCAGGCGGCGCGCATCTCCGACTCGGTCGCGTTTTTCTTGCTGGGCGAGCTGGTGGAGCACGCGCCCACCGCTCAGCTCTTCAAAAAACCGACCGATTCGCGCACAGCGGATTATTTGACGGGACGTTTTGGTTGATACCATCTCGTAAAGGTACCTTTAGGGTTAAGATGCGGTCATGCCGGCCGCAAAGGGGTTCAACATGATCTATTACGTCGAGGACGATGACAACATCAGGGATTTGACGGTCTATGCGCTGCGCAAGCAGGGGATCGAGGCCGAGGGCTTTTCGTGCGATGGCGAGTTTAAGGCTGCTGTGGCGCGACGGGTGCCCGATGCTGTCCTGCTCGACATCATGCTGCCCGATACCGATGGCTTGGCGATTATGCGTCGTCTGCGTGCCGATCGCCTGACGGCGACGGTGCCCATCATGATGCTTACCGCCAAGGACACCGAGCTCGACAAGGTGATGGCGCTCGATGGCGGTGCCGACGATTACCTGACTAAGCCGTTTTCGCTCATGGAGCTTGCGAGCCGCTGCCGCGCACTGCTGCGTCGCGGCGGCATGGTCAAGCAGGCGAGCGATGTGCTCAGCGTGGGCGACATCGTGCTCTCGCCCAGCCATCGCGAGGTGACCGTTGCCGGCGAGCCGCTTAAGCTCACCCTGCGCGAGTTCGACCTGCTCGAGTACCTCATGCGCAAGCCCGGCGTGGTCTTTACCCGCGAGTCGTTGCTGCAGAGCGTGTGGGGCTGGGACTTCGACGGCGGTTCGCGCACCGTTGACGTGCACGTGCAGACGCTTCGCCAAAAACTGGGCGAGCATGCCAGCGCCATCGAGACCGTGCGCGGCGTGGGTTATCGCCTGGCCGAGCCTTCTGCCGGTGATGGTGCCGAAGGCGACGACACCGCGGCCACCGCATCGGAGGAGTAACCCGTGGTCTTCGCCCCCCAGGGAAAACATACGCTGTCGCACCGCGTTTTTGTGACGATCTTTGTCTGCGCCATGGCGGTTATCGTGGCGTTTACGGTGCTGGGTGCGTTCTTTGTGCAAAACACTTTGGCGGATGCCACGAGTGCCAATCTGGCGCAGGAAACCGAGCTCATTGCTGCCGCTCTCGACGAGCAGCAGGAGCCCATTCCGTTCTTGCGAAGCCTCGATCGCGAGGATCTTCGTATCACGCTGATCAATAAGGACGGATCTGTTGCCTACGACAACGAGGCGTCGCCTTCCACACTGCCCAACCATGGCGATCGCCCCGAGGTCATCGAGGCCTTTGAGAGTGGTTCGGGTTCCGCGGAGCGCGCAAGCTCTACACTCGACGAGATTATGCTGTATCGCGCCGTCACCCTTGATAACGGCCAGGTCGTCCGCTTGGCGCAGGCCCAGCCTGGCGTTGCGGCGATTTTGCTGTCGATGCTGGCGCCGATGCTGCTTATCGCAGCAGCGGGTGCGGTACTCTCGTTTTTTATGGCGCGCCGTGAGTCCCGTGCCATCATCGCGCCGTTGCAAGAGGTGGATTTGGATCACCCACGCCGTAGCTATGAGCACGCCTATGCCGAGATGGTCCCCATGCTTGAGCGTATCGAGTCGCAGCGCCAGGAACTCAAGCGCCAAATGGCGGTGCTAGCGGACAACGACCGTATGCGCCGCGAGTTCACGGCGAATATCACCCATGAGCTCAAGACGCCGCTTACGGCGATTTCGGGCTATGCCGAGCTCATCGCAAATGGCATGGTCGAGGGCGAGGACGACCTGCGCAACTTTGGCGGTCGCATCTATCGTGAGGCGGGCCGCTTGGCAGCGCTTGTCAACGACATCCTTACGCTGTCTAACTTGGACGAGGCCGAACGTGCAACTGAAGGCGAGGCAGTGCCCATTGGGTCCACGGAGCCTATTGAGCTCTCGCGTGCGATCTACGCGGTTGAGCAGCGTCTTGAACAGGTTGCCCGTCAGGCGAATGTGACGATAAGTCATGAGACCAAGCCTGTGGTCATCGAAGGCGTGTCGCGCTTGGTCGACGAGCTCATCTATAATCTGGCAAGCAACGCCATCCGCTACAATCGGCCCGGCGGTACGGTTACGCTGCAGTGCGGCACTAACGACGAAGGCCATCCGTTCCTCGCTGTCGCCGACACGGGAATCGGTATCGCGCCTGAAGAACAGGGCAAGGTATTTGAGCGGTTCTATCGCGTGGACAAGAGTAGGTCCAAGGCACGCGGCGGAACCGGCCTGGGGCTTGCCATTGTCAAGCATGCGGCCCTGTATCATCACGCCACGCTTGATCTGTCGAGCGAGTTGGGCGTGGGAACCACCATTACGGTGACGTTTCCCATACAGCAGGACGAGCCATTCGCATAGCGATACAACACAGATATTGATGTAGACGCCGCATTTGACTTTCGGGTGCGGCGTTGTTGTGCAATTTTACGATTGCTTCCGACATTTTTACAGGAGAGCCTGTTTCTTATGTATAGAGTTTGGTCTCGGTAAAAAGATGCGATAACATACGGACAGTTTTGTCAATCCGAACTGGGGAAATGAAAGGCAAGCTGCATGACCCTTCTCGAACTGTTCCAGCTGCTGAAGAAGCACCTCAAGCTGGTCATCACCCTTCCGGTGGTCTGCACGATCGCCATGGGCATCGTGTCCTTCGTTGCGATGGACAACACCTATACCGCGACGACGAGCATGTACATTCTCGCCAAGACCGACGATAGCGGTCAGATGAGCTACAACGATCTCTCGGCGAGCCAGATGCTTTCCAACGATATCGCCACGCTGCTGGATAGCGATAGCGTTAAGAGCGGCGCCGCCAAAGAACTGGGCCTCACCGATTTGGATGACTACAAGGTGTCTGTTTCCTCCGAGACCACCACGCGTGTCATTACGCTTTCGGTTACCGGCACCGATGCCAAGGAGACGGCTGAGGTCGCAAAGGCCATTGCCAGCTCGGTGAGTACGGTCGCTCAGAACGTCGGCGCTGCCCAGAGCATCAACGTTATCGACGAGGCTAAGACCCCCGAAGCCCCCAGCGGCCCCAAGCGAACGCTGTATATTGCCGTCGCGTTCCTCGCCGGTATCTTTATCGCAGTTGCCTATGTCGTTTTGGCGGACATGCTCAATACCCGCATCCGCGGTGCCGAAGAGGCAGAAGAGCTCCTGGGTATTCCCGTTGTTGGCCGAATTCCGGCTATGAAAGGTGGTAAATAGGCATGGCTAAGGCAAAGAACACCGATAAGCTCGTTGTACAGAATGCCGCCAAGACCCTTCTGGCCAACATCCGCTTTGCGAGCGTGGATGACCCCATTCGCACCATCACCGTTACCTCCTCGATTCCCAACGAGGGCAAGTCTACGGTTTCCATTAACCTTGCTCAGGCAATCGCCACGAGCGGCAAGTCCGTGCTCCTGGTCGAGGCCGATATGCGCCGCAGGTCCCTTTCCGATATGCTCGGCGTTCGTTCGCGCGGCGGACTCTATGCGGTCCTTTCCGAGCAGATCTCCATTGACCAGGCAATTGTCGAGACGGGTCAGAAGAACTTCTACTTCCTCGATGCCGAGCCGCACATTCCCAATCCTGCCGACATCATCGTCTCCCATCGCTTTGCCAAGCTGGTAAAGGCACTGTCCGCCAAGTTCCAGTACGTCATCTTCGATGCTCCTCCGGTCGGCACCTTCATCGATGCTGCCGAGATTGCCAGCTTGACCGACGGCGCGCTGTTCGTGGTGCGAGAGGACTTTACCAAGCGCGAAGAGGCGCTCAACGCTATCGCCCAGCTTAAGAAGTCCGAGAAGGTCAAGCTCATCGGTACCGTCATGAATTACTGTGAGACCGAGACCAGCGAGTACTACTATTCTTACTACACCAAGGACGGTAAGAAGGTTAAGAAGGGCTCCGACGATCAGGGCACTTCCAAAAAGGGCATCTTCACCAACCGAGCAAACGTTTAGTTGATTAAGGCTGACCTATGCGTGACATTCATTGCCATATCTTGCCGGGTGTAGACGACGGCGCCGCCGATCTCGAAGAGAGCTTGGCGATGCTCGAGGCTGCCAAGCGGGCCGGTGTAACCAGAATCGTTTGCACTCCTCACTGCCGTGATCCCTATTTTGATTACGACAAGATGTGGGATGCCTTTGAGCTGCTGCGCGATAACGCTGACGGTTTTCCGCTCCAGATGGGCTTCGAGGTCAACCATCGAAAGCTCGTTGAGCTTGGTATCGATGCCGCGGATCACTTGCATTTCGATGGGACCAACGAGTTTCTGCTCGAGCTTTCGACGCATGCCGATGCGTATGCGTTTAGAGAGTACGAGAACACGATTTACGATTTGCAGTGCCGTGGCTACCAGGTGATCATCGCTCATCCTGAGCGCTATCGTGCGGTTCAAAAGGATGTAAGCGTGGCGGAGCGCCTGGTCGATATGGGCTGCAAGCTGCAGGCTTCGGCGGACTTTATTGCCGGCGGTCGCTTTGGTCGCGAGAAAAAGCCGGCACAGCGCCTGTTCGATCAGAACCTGTACAGCTTCATCGCGAGCGATGCCCATAACGTGGGTCATTACGACTGCCTGGCGAAGGCTCGCGCGAAGTTTAGCGTGCGCGGAGCTCATTTTCGCTAAAATCTGTCCCTAACGTTCGCATTGAATGAAAGGGCAGCCATGGATATCCAACTTAAGACGGGATGCTTTGATGACGCGGCGTTGGTGCGCCGCGTCGTTTTTATGGACGAGCAGGGCTACGAGAATGAGTTTGACGCTATCGACGAGGATCCGAACTGCATCCATGTGACGCTCTATGTAGACGGTGAGCTTGCCGGTTGCTCGCGCGTGTTTCCCGAAGAGCTTGAGCGCGCAGCTGACGCAGAGGCTCCGGTGTCGCCGGCGTGCGACTTGGACGAAGGCGTCGCGGCGGGGGAGACCTACATTATGGGGCGCGTGGCCGTGCTGCCGAGCATGCGCCGTCGCGGTTTGGCGAGCAAGATTGTCGAGGCCAGTGATACGTGCGCGCGTGATGCCGGCGCCAAGCTCATTAAGCTGCACGCGCAGGAATACGTGCTGCCGCTCTATGCCAAGGCGGGTTACACGCAGATTGCCCCGGTGGACTACGAAGACGAGGGCCAGCCCCATGTTTGGATGGCCAAGCGCGTAGATGGCAGATAGGGACGTTCCTTTCCTGCCGGCAGTCGGGGACACTCCTTGGCAATTGGCGCATCAGAGCGTTTGGACATACAGTTTTTCGATTCCGTATGTATATATGCGCGCTAATGGGTTATAAAATCTAAGTCTGAACATAGCAGGTCTGCAATGCGGCTCGGGCAACCGGGCCATTTTTGCGGACGGGGGTAGCGCGAAAGGACTGCACATGCGTCAATTTAAGACCGAGAGCAAAAAACTGCTCGACCTCATGATCAACTCCATCTACACCAATAAGGAAATCTTCCTGCGCGAGCTTATCTCCAACGCCAGCGATGCCGTCGACAAGCTCAACTTTAAGAGCCTGCAGGACCCGAGTGTCAAGCTCGACCAGGGCGACCTGGCTATTCGCGTCTCTTTTGATAAAGACGCCCGCACCATTACCATCTCGGATAACGGCATTGGCATGACCGCCGAGGAGCTCGAGCGCAATCTGGGCACCATCGCCCATTCCGGCTCCGAGGAGTTTAAGACTGAGAACGCCGAGCAGCAGGGTTCCGATGTCGACATCATCGGTCAGTTTGGCGTGGGCTTCTACTCTGCCTTTATGGTTGCCAGCCACGTAAAGGTTGTCAGCCGCGCCTATGGCGAGGACACCGCCCACGTTTGGGAGTCCGACGGTCTTGAGGGCTACACCATCGAGGATGGCGAGCGTGCTGAGCACGGTACCGATGTCATCCTGACGCTGCGCGAGAACGAGAAGCTCGACGCCGACGGCGAGGCCGAGACCTACGATCGCTTCCTGACCGAGTGGGGCCTCAAGAGCCTGATTCAGCAGTACAGCAACTATGTGCGCTACCCGATTCAGATGATGGTGAGCAAGAGCCGCCAGAAACCCAAGCCCGAGGACGCCGGCGACGACTACAAGCCCGAGTACGAGGACTACCAGGAGCTCGAGACCATCAACTCCATGACGCCGATTTGGAAAAAGCGCAGCTCCGACGTTGAGCAGAAGGATTACAACGAGTTCTACAAGTCCACGTTCCACGACTTTGACGATCCCGCGCGCACTATCAGCTTCCATGCCGAGGGTACGCTTGAGTACGATGCGCTGCTGTTTGTGCCGGGTCGCGCCCCGTTCGATCTGTACAGCAAGGACTACGAGAAGGGCCTGGCGCTCTACAGTTCCAACGTGCTGATTATGGAGAAGTGCGACGACTTGCTGCCCGACTACTACAACTTTGTGCGCGGTGTCGTGGACTCTGCCGACGTGACGCTCAATATTTCGCGTGAGACGCTGCAACAGAACCGTCAGCTCAAGGCCATTGCCAAGCGTGTCGAGAAGAAGATCACTGCCGATCTTGAGGACATGCGCGACAACGACCGCGAGGCCTACGAGAAGTTCTTTGAGAACTTTGGCCGCGGCCTTAAGTACGGCATCTACTCGAGCTATGGCATGAAGGCCGATGAGCTCGCCGACCTGCTACTGTTCTGGTCTGCCAAGGAGCAGAAGATGATTACCCTGGCCGAGTATGCCAAGGGCATGCCCGAGGATCAGAAGGCCATCTACTACGCCGCCGGCGACTCGCGTGAGCGCTTGGCCAAGATGCCCGTGGTAAAGGGCGTGCTCGAGCGCGGCTATGACGTGCTGTTGCTGACGCAGGATGTGGATGAGTTCACGTTCCAGGCTATGCGTGAGTACGTTGCCGCCGATATGCCTAAGATCTACGAAGACGACGCCGCCCGCGAGGCTGCCGAGAAGGCCGTTGCCGACGGTGCCGAGCCCGAGGTCGAGGATCGTCACCTGGAGCTCAAGAACGTCGCGACTGGCGATCTTGATCTGGCGACCGAGGACGAGAAGAAGGAGGCCGAGGACGCCACCAAGGAAAACGAGGACCTCTTTAGCGCTATGAAGGAGGCGCTCGGTGACAAGGTCGAGAAAGTTGCCGTCTCCGCGCGCCTGACCGATGCCCCCGCTTGCATTACCACCGAGGGTCCGCTTTCGCTCGAGATGGAGAAGGTGCTCCAGAAGGGACCCGAGGGCGCGCCCGACGGTATGCCCAAGAGCCAGCGCGTGCTCGAGCTCAACGCCAAGCACCCGGTCTTTGACAAGCTTGTCGCTGCCCAGAAGGCAGGCGACGCCGACAAGATCAAGCAGTACTCCGGCCTGCTCTACGATCAGGCCCTGCTGGTCGAGGGTATCCTCCCCGAGGACCCCGTTGCCTTCGCGGCGGCTGTCTGCAACTTGATGTAGTTAAGTAGTCACGCCTTTGGTTCCGCCGTTCTAACGAACGGCAGACCGGTCGACGCTGCCCTCAGTTCCGCCGTTCTAACGAACGGCGGACCAGTCGACGCTGCGCGGGCGCCAGAGCGACAACTTGTCATTCAAAGAGGACGGCATGACCAGAAGGTCTATGCCGTCCTCTTTTCATGCCAATTTGTTCGCTCTGGCGCCCGCTCGCTGGCATTGCTAAAACATCGATGTTACCGTGGTCCAAACTAGTCGTTGGGGACGTTCTTGTTTGACTAGTCGTTTAAGAACGTCCCCAATGACTATTCGGACTGCTAATTTGTGCGGGTTGTGGTTTTGTGACCTGCTGAAATTAAAGATACTGTACAACTGTACGCTAACTTATCTTCGTAGTATATTGCTACCCGCAAAACTCAATACCATTGTGCTCTGAGACGTTAAAGCGCCTACGTACAATGGTTGTCGATAGTACGATTTGATTCAACGACAGGATGGATGGTCCAAGCGTGAGTCTCGGCAGCAAACTATCCGATGCAAAGGTCTCCTTTGCGATATTCAAGCGCGACATTAAGCGACTGCTTGTGAACCCCGTCGCCTTGGTGGTCACCCTTGGCGTGTGCGTTATCCCCTCGCTGTACGCTTGGTACAACATCGTGGCTAACTGGGATCCATATGGAAACACCCAGGGCATTAAAATCGCTATCGCCAACAACGATCAGGGCACTCAGAACGACCTAGTGGGCGAGCTCAATGCGGGCGATAAGGTGGTCGACCAGCTCAAGGAAAACGATCAGCTGGGCTGGACCTTCGTCGACTCGGCTGCCGATGCCAAAGAGGGCGTCGAGAGCGGGGAATACTACGCGGCGATCGTAATCCCCAAGAACTTCTCCGACAATCTTGTCTCGATGCTCGATGGCAATTACCATCAGCCGAAGCTCACCTATTACGTCAATGAGAAGAAGAGCGCCATTGCGCCCAAGGTCACCGATACCGGTGCCAACACCATCGAGGAGCAGATCAACTCGGAGTTTGTCTCCACGGTGGGCGAGACCGTAGCGGGCATCGCCAAGGATGCCGGCATCGATTTAAAGGACAAGGCAACCCAGACTCAGGACTCGCTGACAAGTTCGGTGTCCGAGGCATCCGACACCTTGGGTGAGGTGCGCGATTCGATTGGCGATATGAATGCCGCCATCGATAAGACGAGTGGCGCTATCGCCTCGGCTGATGCGGCGCTTGCCGGCTTGCAAGGTCAGGCACCGTCGCTGACGCAGGCAATCTCCCAGGGCAACGACCTGCTGGGCGAGGCTCGCGCCACGGCGGGCAACTCTATCACCTCGCTCTCCAAGGCACTCTCGGAAGGTAGCCTTGCACTCACCAAGACGTCAGCCTCCGCGAACGCTGCGATTGGCAAGCTAACGGGTACGGTCACATCTACGACCACCCGCATCGACAACTCGCTCGAGTCTCTCCAGGCGACGATCGATCACAATAAGGCCGTTATCGGGCGCTTGGAGATTCTCGTTAATGACACGTCGACAGGTTCCGAGGAAATTGACGCGCGCATTGTATCGACCATCGATTCGCTTCGCGAGCAAAACCAGAAGCTGCAGAGCATCAAGGATGGCCTTTCTGCACAGTCGAGCGCCATGGCAAACGACGCTACGGCAATCTCGAACGCGAGCAACGCACTCAACGCGGCAATTCAGACCGGTACGGCTAGCCTCGGTCAGGCTCAGACCGATCTGGGTCAGAACGCACTTCCGAAGGCTTCGAGCGCGCTTGACTCCTTTGCCGCCGTTTCGGGCGATTTGACCGGCATTGTGTCGGGTATGACCCCCACGATAGCGAGCGCGCGCGGCACGCTGGCGCAGCTCGACGCCACGCTCAAGCAGGCAAAGACCACGCTGTCCCAAACCGACGCCTCCCTTGCCAAGGTTCAGGACAAGCTCGCGACCGCCGCCAATGACATTGCGGCGCTGCAGACCTCTGAGTCTATGGGCGAGTTAGCCGACCTCATGGACGTCGACGTCAATGACGTGGCAGATTTCATGGCATCTCCGGTTGAGCTGACGTCCAAGTCAATCTATCCGGTCAAGAGCTTTGGCTCGGGCATCGCGCCCTTCTACACCAATCTGGCGCTGTGGGTAGGCGGCTATGTGCTCATCGCTATCTATAAACTCGAGGTCGACCGCGAGGGCATCGGTAGCTTTACGGCGCGTCAGGGCTACTTTGGCCGCTGGCTGCTGCTGGTGATCCTGGGCGCGTTCCAGGCCATTATCGTTACGGTGGGCGACCTGGTCATTGGCGTTCAGTGCGTCAATCCGCTGCTCTTTGTACTGGGCGGCATCGCTATTTCGTTCACCTACGTCAACATCATCTATGCGCTGTCCACCACGTTTAAGCATATCGGTAAAGCCATTGGCGTCATCCTCGTCATTGTGCAGATCCCCGGCTCGTCGGGCATGTATCCCATCGAGATGATGCCCGGCTTCTTCCAATGGCTGCATCCGCTGCTGCCCTTCACCTATGGCATCAACCTGCTGCGCGAGACCGTCGGTGGCATGTATTCGTTCAACTACCTGTTCAACCTGTGCATCCTGGGCGTGTTCCTTGCCATCGCACTCTTTATTGGCTTGCAGCTGCGTCCGCTGCTGCTCAACCTCAACCTGCTCTTTGACAAGCAGCTTTCCACGACGGGCCTCATGATCTGCGAGTCCAACGACCTGCCGCGCCAGCGCTATTCGCTGCGCACGGCCATGCGCGTCATGCTCGATTCGGATTCGTACCGTCGCGAGCTGCTCGATCATGCCGTGGCGTTTGAGCATCGCTACCCGTACTACATCAAGGGCGGTTTTGCCGCCGTGGTAGGCGTGCAGGTTCTGCTCTTTGTGCTTTCGACGGTGCTCGATATCGACAATAACGGCAAGATCATCCTGCTCGTTATCTGGATCATTTCGGTTATCGCCATCTGCGGCTGGCTCATCAACATCGAATACATCCGTGCGAGCCTCAATACCCAGATGCGTATCTCGGCGCTTTCGGACGAGGACCTTCGCCGCGAGATGCGCGAGCACACGGCTGCCATCCCTGCCGCCCGTCGCATGTTTGGTCTCAACGCCAGCGAGCGTGGCGCCAAGGGAGGCGAACAGCCTACGAGCCGTCTGTCGCATATCGGTGCGCATCGTAAGGCTCAAGATGCCGACGGCGCTGACAACGTAAACGGAAACGACGGGGACACCACCTCGCTTGGCAAGCACTCTAAAGGAGGTGAGGCATAAATGAAAAACATCCTGCACCTGTTTAAGCGCGATGTCCAAAACGTGTCTCGCTCCGTGATCGGCATGGTCGTCGTGATGGGCCTGATCATCGTGCCATGTCTCTATGCATGGTTTAACATCGCCGGAAGCTGGGATCCCTACGGCAATACCGGCAACCTTAAGATTGCAGTGGTCAACACCGATGAGGGTTACGAGAGCGATCTGATTCCCGTCGAGGTCAACGTGGGCGAAAACGTAACCGCCACCCTGCGCGGCAACGAGAACTTCGACTGGGTCGTCCTCAACGACCGTGATAAGGCGATTGAGGGCGTTAAGTCGGGCGCGTACTACGCTGCCGTCGTTATCCCTAAAACGTTTAGCGCCGACATGATGACGCTTTTCTCGACCGAGGTGAAGCACGCCGATATCGAGTTCTATGAGAATCAGAAGGCCAACGCCATCGCACAGATCGTGACTGAAAAGGGTTCGAGCGCCGTCCAGAGTCAGGTCAACGAGACCTTTACCAAGACCATCACGACCATCGGCCTTAAGACCGTGTCCAGCCTGCTCGACTATATGAGTACCGACCAGGTGAGCAGCTTTATCGCCAATCTGTCCTCGACGCTGGGCGATTCGGTCGAGGACCTGCAGGACGTTCAGGCGAGTGCGACGTCGCTCGCGGGCATTTTGAGCTCCACGTCCGATTCACTGACATCGGCGGGCGGCATGCTCAAGCAGACGGGCACCGTTGATGAGTCGACGAAGCAGCTGATGGAGCACGCCAAGAGTGGCATCAATGATTCCAAGGAAGCGCTCAAGGCCGCCAACGATGCCGTTGACGCGGCGATTGACGGAAGCGCGGGCTCGTTCGACAACGTGTCCGCCGAGCTTGCGAAGGCATTCGATGCCGCGAAACCGCATGTTGACCTTACGGTGTCTCAGCTCAACGAAGCCGCAGCGGCGCTCAATACGCGTGCTGACGATATCGATGCGATGACCGATCAGCTCCGTAACCTTGCCGACCAGGTAAGTGATGACAAGCTCAAAGACGGTCTCGAGTCCGCTGCGACGTCGCTGGGCAGAATTGCCGTGGAGTACCGCAACAATGCGAAGGACCTGACGGCGACCGCAAAGTCCCTTTCGGACGGCATGGCGGAGGTCAACAACTCGCGTGCCGAGGTCGACCAGGCCATCGCCGATGCCAAGGCGGGTATCTCGGGAGCCAAGTCCGACTACGATTCCACGTTCTCGGTTAAGGCCAAGGAGCTCAAGAAGACCATTTCGGGCGTTCTGGATTCCCTGAACGGTATCTCGGGTGACTTGGATAGCGCCGTGAGCGGTCTGACCGACGCCTCTGGCTCGCTCGCAAAGGGCCTCTCCAAGGCTGCGACGCTGGTCAACAAGGCTTCCGATCAGCTGGGTGAGGCATCGGACAAGATCAGCGCCTTTAAGGACGAGCTCGATGGCGCCCTGATGTCGGACGACCTTGCCACGATCAAGACGATGATCGGCAACGATCCCGAGGGTTTGGCCGTGTCGCTTTCCGGCCCCGTCGCGCTCGACCGCAAGCCGGTCTATCCGATCCGCAATTACGGTTCGGCCATGGCGCCGTTCTATACGATCCTGTCGCTGTGGGTCGGCTCGATCGTGCTGGCGGCCATGATGAAGGTATCGGTTGACGATGAGCTCATCAACGAGCTGATCCCCGTGCGCCTGCACGAGATCTACCTGGGCCGCTACCTGTTCTTTGGAGGTCTGGCCCTGCTGCAGGCGACACTCGTGTGCGCGGGCGACATCCTGTTCTTTGGCATCCAATGCGACAACCCGCTGCAGTTTGTGCTGGCGGGCTGGGTCGCGAGTCTCGTGTTCTCCAATATCGTCTACACGCTCACGGTTTCGTTTGGCGATATCGGCAAGGCGCTCGCTGTCGTGCTGTTGGTCATGCAGGTCGGCGGTTCAGGCGGTACGTTCCCCATCGAGATGACCGGCCCCGTGTTCCAGGCGATCTACCCGTTCCTGCCGTTTACCCACGGCATCAACGCCATGCACGCCGCCATGGCTGGCGCCTACCATATGGAGTACTGGGTTGAGCTGGGTATCTTGGCGAGCTATCTGATTCCGTCGCTGGGCCTGGGCGTCGTCTTCCGCCGCCCGGTCATCAAGGCCAACGACTGGATCATCGAAAAGCTTGAAAGCACGAAGCTTATTTAGTGCAACAGCGTGACATTGACAAAACATCGAGGTTCACTTTGCTGACGCTTTAGTGGGCTGGATTGCGGTGCAACGCTGGTTGTTGCTACAGTAGCGGGGCGTGCCGGGGGTCCGGCGCGTCCCGTTTTTATTTGACCATGAGGCGGCACGCAGCCATACGCGTGCGGACACCACGCCCAGATTGAGTGTGAGGATGTTCCATGGCCCAATACGCTGCCAACGAAATCGAAAACTTGCCCGATAGCCCTGTTGCCCGTGAGGATTTGGGCGCGGGCGGTATTCCGAGGGGCGCTGGCGCACGCTCTCCGCTGTTCTGGAAGGTTCTGCTCCTTTCGGTGGCGGTCATCTGGGGCTACTCCTTTACCACTATGAAGGACGCACTCGGCACCATTCCGGTGTTCGCGCTGCTCTATGTACGTTTTCTACCCGCAGCGTTGGTCATGTTTGCCGTCTTCCACAAGCGCATCATCGCGCACCTCAACGCTCGCAACCTGATCGTTGGCCTGAGTATGGGCGTGCTCATGTGGGCGGCCTATGCGTTGCAGACGGTCGGTCTGGCACATACTACGGCGGGCAAGAATGCTTTTTTGACGGGCACGTATTGCATCCTTGTGCCGTTCGCGAGCTATTTCCTGAGCGGCGAAAAGCTCACGCGCTACAACTTGGGTGCCGCGCTGCTGTGCCTAGCGGGCATTGGCCTCGTCGCACTCGATAGCGTTGAATTCAACATTGGTGACGTCATTACGCTGGCGGGCGCGGCCTTTTTCGCCATCCAGATGGCGGTGACTGCCAAGTACGGTCGCAAAATGGACATCAACGTCATCACGTTTTGGATGTTTGTGGGCAACGGCGTGCTGAGCCTGGCAACGTCGCTGCTATTCGAGACCCAAGCGCCTCTGTCCGTGTGGACGCCGAGCTTTATCAGTGCGATGGCGTTTCTCTCGGTGGGCTGCACATGCGCGGCTCTGCTCATCCAAAACGTCGGCCTGGCGCATGTCCCGGCCTCGACGGGCTCGCTGCTCCTTTCGATGGAGTCGCCTTCGGGTGTGCTGTTCTCGGTGCTGCTGATGGGGGAGGCGCTCACCTCGCGCCTGCTCGCCGGCTTCGCGCTCATCTTCCTGTCGATTATCTTGAGCGAGACTCACTTCGATTTTTTGCGTCGAAAGCCGCGCCCGCAATTGTAAACAACTTGTTGCGCCGCCCTCCCGGGGCGGCATTTTTTATGCCTCGCCCTTAAAGTAGTACCTTGCACTTTACGCTATCAAAGTGCTTGCTGCAAAAACGATACTGGAGGGCATCTATGGCACCAGCTTTGTCCGATCTTCAACCGCAATCAGCGCCCAAGGCCACCGCAGCGGCGCAGACCGCTATCGGTGACGGTCTCGTTGCAGAAGCTCAGGCTTTTGCAGACGAGCTCGCTGCGTGGCGACACGATCTCCACCAGATGCCCGAGCTGGGTAATAGCCTCCCACAGACCTCTGCGTATATCCAAGCGCGCCTGACTGAGATGGACATCCCATTTGCCACGCTCGTTGATGGTTCCTGCGTTGTGGGCCTTGTCGGCGCCGGTGCCGCCGCGGCCCAAGGCAATGGCGTCTGCACGGACGAGCAGGCCGGTACGGTCATCATGCTTCGTGGCGACATGGACGCCCTGCCCGTTGCCGAAGAGTCAGGCGAGCCTTTCGCCTCTACGAACGGCTGCATGCACGCATGTGGACACGATATGCACGCGACGGCGCTGCTTGGTGCGGCTCGTATGCTCAAAGCGCGCGAGACTGAGCTTGTTGATGCCAACGCCACGGTTAAGCTGCTGTTCCAGCCGGGCGAGGAAACCTTTGAGGGTGCCCGCGCCGCCATCGCCGACGGTCTGCTGCAGAACCCGCGCCCTCAGGTCGCCTTTGCCATGCATGTCAATAGCCAGTCGCCGCTTGGCCTGGTGCTCTACGGCAGCCCGGCGCTCTCGGGCGTGTACGGTTTTCGCATCACGCTTCAGGGCAAGGGCGGCCATGGCTCGAGCCCCGAGATCTGCATCGACCCCATCACGGCCGGCGTCCATGTGCATCTGGCGCTTCAGGAGCTCATCTCCCGCGAGGTGCCGGCGGCCAAGGAGGTCGCGCTTACCGTTGGCAAGTTCGCCGGCGGTCAGGCCGCAAATGTCATCCCCGACACTTGTGTGCTCGAGGGAACGCTGCGTGGCTTCGATGTCGAGCTCATGGAGCACCTCAAGGCCCGCATCGCGGAGGTCGTCAAAGGCGTTGCCACGACCTATCGTACGCCGGCGACTATCGAGACGCTCTCGGATGTTCCCCCGCTCGTACTCGATGACGATATGACGCAGGCGTCGCTTGGCTACGTGGGCGCGGTGCTGCCCAAGTCCGCCTTCCTGCCGCTGTTCCACGCCATGGCGAGCGAGGACTTCGCGTTGATTTCGAGCGAGATCCCGAGCGCGTACTTTACCGTGGGCGCTGCTGTGACTGATACGGACGAGCATTTTGCTCAGCATCATCCCAAGGCACGTTTTAGCGATGCCGAGCTTCCCCTTGGCGCCGCGGCTTATGCCGCCGTCGCTTTGGGCTATATCGCTGACCACAAGGAGTAATCCATAGCCCAGCAGCATAAATTCTTCTCCGGTTGGCTCGTCGTGGCCTCCGGCTTTGTCATCATGGCCACGGTCGTTATCGCCAAGATTTCGCTCGGCGCGATCTATGACCGTTTTGGCCTGCGTTTTGGCAATATCCTTGGCTCCGTTGCGTGCATTATCGCCTGCGTGGCGTTGTGCTTCCCGACGACGGACCTCGGTCCCATCGTGGACGCGGTGAGCTTTGGTATCGGAACGTGCATGGGCACCATCACGCCTACCATCGCCGCGTCCAAGCAGTTTGGCATGGCCGACCTCGGCAAGGTCACGGCACTATTACCTCGCTCGAGATGGTCGGCGGCACCGTGGGCGCCATTGTCTCGGGCGTGCTGTTCGATGTCACGGGCTCCTTTGCGAGCACCTGGATTGTGTGCCTGGCGTGCTCCGTGGTCATGCTTGTGTTCCTGCTAGCATCCGAGCCTATCGCCGCCAAGTTGCGCGCGAGCGTGGCGGGGGAGTAGATAGGCCAAAGCGCATTGCCGCTTGTCCGCTTCGTCCGTGGCTACCGCGGCGGCGCATCTGGCCGAACGAGCCCCCATACCCTCGTTCGGTCAGACGCGCCGCCGCTGTATGTGTTTGTGCCGTATAATGACCGTTACCTATGACGCGATACAAAAGAAAGGTGTTTGCCCATGCAGGCACAGAAGGCGGAGGGAACCCGCGACCTTATCGGCGCTGAGATGCGCGCTTGGCAAAAGATGCAGCAGATCGCTGCCGGCGTGTTCGAGCCGTTTGGCTTTAAGCCCATCGAGACGCCCGCCATCGAGCAGGTGGACGTGTTTGTCCACGGCATCGGCCAGTCGACCGACGTCGTGCGCAAGGAGATGTTCCGCGTGTTTAGCGGCGCCAACCTGGAGCGCGTCTTTACCGAGGGCACCGATACCAAGCTCAAGCCCAAGCAGCGCCTGGCGCTTCGTCCCGAGGGCACGGCTGGCGTGGTGCGCGCCGTCGTGGAGAACAACTTGGTGCCCCAGGGCTCCACGCCGTTTAAGGCTTACTACGCCGAGGCCATGTTCCGTGGCGAGCGTCCCCAGAAGGGTCGCCTGCGCCAGTTCCACCAGGTGGGCATCGAGTGGCTCGGTGCTCCCGATCCGGCGGCAGACGCCGAGTGCATCATTATGCTCATGGAGTTTTACAAGCGCCTGGGCTTCGATCTGTCCAAGCTCCGTCTGCTCATTAACTCGATGGGCGATGCCCAATGCCGTCCGGCCTATCGCGAGCAGGTTAAGCAGTTCATTCTCGACCATGCCGATGAGATGTGCGACGAGTGCCGCGAGCGCGCCGAGCTTAACCCGCTGCGCGCCTTCGACTGCAAGAACGACCACTGCCGCGAGATCATGGCCGACGCCCCGCTGATGGGCGACAACCTGTGCGATGAGTGCCGCGAGCACTACGAGCAGGTCAAGCGCTATCTGGACGCCGCCGGTATCGAGTACGTCGAGGATCCCACCCTGGTGCGCGGCCTGGACTACTACACCCGTACCGTCTTTGAGGTCGAGGCTCCCGGCGCCGGTGTCGGCTCCATCGGTGGCGGCGGTCGCTATGACGGCTTGGTCGAGCTCGAGGGTGGCAAGCCCACGGCCGGCGTCGGCTTCGCCGTCGGTTTTGAGCGCGCCCTGCTGGCCCTTCAGGCATTTGGTAACGACTTGGGTGCCGAGGAGGCCCCGTGCGTCTACGTCGCCAATGCCGGCAAGGATCTGCGTCAGAACGTCTTTGCCATCACGCAGGAGCTTCGCGCCGCAGGCATCGTGACCGAGGCCGACTACCAGGGTCGTTCGCTCAAGGCCCAGTTTAAGCAGGCCGACAAGGTGGGCGCCAAGCTCATCCTGGTCCTGGGTGGCGACGAGCTTGCCGCCGGCAAGGTCAAGGTGCGCGACATGCAGAGTCACGACGAGGTTCTCGTCGATTTGGCCAACGTGGTCGAGGCGGTTCGCGAGCGCCTGTAGCGCATCTTTTTGAGCTGCGGGCCTGCTAACGTGCCCTGCTCATGGAGAGCGATTGTTACGGGGGTGTTTCGCATTTATGCGGAATGCCCCCGTTTGCATATGCCGTCCACCGAGAAATACGACCATTTGGGGCAAAAACCCTTGCAATGCAGAAAATACTTTTGTGTGGTAAAGCGCAATCAGCTCCGAAAGTTTTTGCCGAGTGCCTATAATGGATACCGCATGTTACGTGCATAGAAGGAGGAATGGGAGGAAACGTGGCTGAGAACCTAAGCAACCAGTCTGTACCCGAAGCCGCGGCGCGCGTCGCTGCCGTGGTCAACCGCCTCGTTAACCGAATCGGCTCGAATGCCGAGTCCAGGGAGCGTCTCGCCGAGATCGAGATCCCCGAGGAGCTGCGCGACAATCTGGCGCTGTTCCTGCGCCTGGAGCGTCGTGTGCTTAGCGAGTATGATCCTGAGATCGCGGACCTGTTCGACAAGATTCTGTCGGCCGAGATTGTGGCCAATGCCGGCAACCCCGGTACCCGCGCTGCCGACGAGGCCGTCGACGAGCAGGGCGTGCCCACCGCCGACGAGCCCACCGCCGTGGCATTCCGTGAGGTCGTCGATCTGATCGACAGTCTGCCGCTCGATAAGCAGCAGGTCATCGTTCGCGCCTTTACGAGCTTCTTCCACCTGGCAAACCTGTCGGAGGAGAACTACCGTGTGGCGCAGCTGCGCGAGCGCGAGGCCGGCGCATCGACCGATACCGAGGTCGATCCCGCCAACGAGCTCACCGTCGCCTATCACCAGTTGGTAAACGAGATGGGTGTCGAGGGCGCCAACGAGCTGCTCGGCAAGCTCGAGTTCCACCCTGTCTTTACCGCACATCCCACCGAGGCCCGTCGCAAGGCCGTCGAGGGCAAGATTCGCCGTATCTCCAACCTGCTGGAGGAGCGTCCGCGTCTGGGCGGCTCCGACCTGGTGGAGAACGAGCGCCATATGCTGCAGGAGATCGACGCCCTGGTGCGTACGAGCCCCATCGCGCTCAAGAAGCCCACGCCGGTCGAGGAAGCCGATACCATCATCGACATCTTCGATAACACGCTGTTCGACGTCATCCCCGTCATCTATCGTCGCTTTGACGACTGGGTGCTGGGCGACAAGGCCGGTACCGTGCCGCCGCTGTGCCCGGCGTTCTTCCATCCCGGCAGCTGGATCGGTTCCGACCGCGACGGTAACCCCAACGTCACCGCCAAGGTGAGCCGCGAGGTCGCCGCCAAATACTTCACCCACATGGTGCTCAAGCTCGAGGACAAATGCCGCCGCATCGGCCGCAACCTCACGCTTGAGGCCACCTACAGCAAGCCGTCTGCCGAGCTCATCAACCTGTGGAACCATCAGGTCGAGATGAGCACCCAGTACACGGCCCGCGCCGAGCTGATCTCCGAGCACGAGCCGCATCGCGCCGTCATGCTCGTCATGGCCGACCGTCTGAACGCCACCGTACGCCGCATCACAGATACCATGTATCACAGCGCCGATGAGTTCCTGGAGGACCTGCGCGTCGTCCAGCGCTCGCTGGCCGCCTGCGGTGCCGTCCGTGCCGCCTACGGCCCGGTCCAGACCATCATCTGGCAGGTTGAGTCCTTCGGCTTCCATATGGTCGAGATGGAGTTCCGTCAGCACTCCGTGGTGCATGCCCGCGCCCTCAAGGATATCCACGAGAACGGTATCCATGGCGACCTGCAGCCCATGACGCGCGAGGTCATCGATACCTTCCGCGCTATCGGCTCCATCCAAAAGCGCTACGGCAAGAAGATGGCGCACCGCTACATCATCTCGTTCACCAAGAGTGCCCAGCATGTGGCCGATGTCTTTGAGCTTGCCCACCTGTCCTTTGCACACGAGGAGGATGTCCCCGAGCTCGACGTGATCCCGCTGTTCGAGCAGCTCGAGGACCTCGAGGGCTGCGTCGACGTGCTCGACCAGATGCTTACGCTGCCCGTGGTGCAAAAGCGCCTTGCCCAGACCAACCGCCGCATGGAGGTCATGCTGGGCTATTCCGACTCCTCCAAGGATGCCGGTCCTACCACGGCCATGCTCGCGCTGCACTCCGCGCAGGAGCGCATTGCCAAGTGGGCCGAGAAGAACGATATCGACCTGGTGCTCATGCACGGTCGCGGCGGCGCCGTGGGCCGTGGTGGCGGCCCGGCCAACAAGGCCGTGCTGGCGCAGCCCAAGGGTTCGGTCAACTGCTTCTTTAAGCTCACCGAGCAGGGTGAGGTCATCTTTGCCCGTTACGGCAACCGCACGCTGGCTCAGCGTCATGTTGAGTCCGTTGCAGCCGCAACGCTTTTGCAGTCGGCCCCGAGTGTCGAGAAGACCAACACCGAGACCACGCAGAAGTTCTGGGATATGGCCGAGAAGCTCAACACCGCAAGCCACGAGCGCTATCTGGACCTGCTGAACACCGAGGACTTTACCCCGTGGTTCTCGACCGTGACGCCGTTGACCGAGGTCGGTCTGCTGCCGATCGGCTCGCGTCCCGCCAAGCGCGGCCTGGGCGCCAAGTCGCTCGACGACCTGCGTACCATTCCGTGGATCTTCAGCTGGAGCCAGGCACGCATCAACCTGGCCGCTTGGTACGGCCTGGGCACCGCCTGCGAGCAGTTGGGCGACCTCGACCAGCTTAAGGCTGCCTACCAGGAGTGGCCGTTCTTCCGCACCTTTATCGACAACATCGAGATGTCGATCGCCAAGACCGACCAGCGCATCGCCAAGATGTATCTGCACCTGGGCGATCGCCAGGATCTGTCCGAGAAGGTCTTCACCGAGATGCAGCTCACACGTAAGTGGGTCCTTGCCATCGTCGGTGACGAGTGGCCGCTGCAGCGCCGCCGCGTGCTCGGCTGCGCCGTCCGCGTGCGTAACCCCTATGTCGACGCTCTGTCCATTGCCCAGGTCCGCGCCCTTCGCGAGGTGCGTATGAACCAGGACGAGATGGCCGAGGAGAAGAAGGCCGAGTACATGAGCCTGATTCTTTCGACTGTGACCGGCGTCTCGGCAGGATTGCAAAACACGGGGTAATCGACAGCCCTGTGGCTCTCACCGGGACCCGATGGGTTTCCCTCTGAATGCGTCCTCGCACTTGAAGCCCCCTTATCCTGCTCCTTCGGAGCTGCGGATAAGGGGGCTTCGTGCTGCGGAATGCATTCAGAGGGAAACCCATCGGGTCCCTTCGTCCTCGGTCTTCTGGAATTAAAGCTGAGGAGAAGAATGGCGCGCTTCGCGCGTTTTGGATGGGGTTTGTCCCGGCGGCGCGTTTGGCGCTCCGCGCTTCGCGTCTTATCGATTGGGATTGAGATGCATGTGGCGCTTCTCGCCTTACGACTGTAGCGGCCGCGGCTCCGTTTGGGATCGTGGCCGTTTTGTTGTGGGTCAAATATGAACGTTGTGTTAATGAGTCGGTGGACGGTGGTGTTTTTCGGTGAGCGGCGTATCCTTCCAACGGTTTGACTAGTGTGTCAGTTGAAAGGAAGAGGGCGCTCGTCAATGTTTGAATGTGAACTACCGTTTGACCACAAGACGTTGCATCTGGAGCTCGAGGACAAGAACTTCGCGGGTGTGATGGAAGGTCATCAAAACGAGTTTAAGACTACGAAATCGCAGGAAGAGCTGGTAGAGGAGTCGCTTGCCAACCCTTATGGCTCGCCTTCGCTCGAGGAGCTTTGTGCTGGCAAAAAGGATATCGTAATTATCAGCTCTGACCATACGCGTCCCGTTCCTTCGCGTGTGACGATGCCTATTCTGCTGCATCACATTCATGCCGCTGCGCCTGAGGCCCGTGTGCGTATTTTGGTTGCTACGGGTATGCACCGTCCGTCGACGCACGAGGAGCTCGTCAATAAGTATGGCGAGGACATCGTTGCCAACGAGGAAATCGTTATGCATGTCGCGACCGACGACAGCATGATGAAAAAGATCGGCACCCTGCCTTCTGGTGGCGAGTGCATCATCAACAAGATCGCTGCCGATTGCGACCTGCTGCTTGCCGAGGGCTTCATTGAGCCGCACTTCTTTGCCGGTTTCTCTGGCAGCCGTAAGTCCGTCTTGCCCGGCATCGCCAGCTATAAGACCATCATGTACAACCACAACGGTCAGTTTGTGAACGATTCTCATTCGCGTGCCGGCAACCTGTGCCACAACCACGTGAGCGAGGACATGTTTGCCGCTGCCGAGATGGCTCACCTTGCCTTTGTGCTCAACGTGGTGCTCAACGGCAAGCACGAGGTCATTGGCTCCTTTGCCGGCGATATCCACAAGGCGCACGAGGCCGGCTGCGAGTTCGTGAAGAGCCTTGCCGGCGTTGAGCCCGTCGAATGCGAGATCGCCATCACCACCAATGGTGGCTACCCTCTCGACCAGAACATCTATCAGGCCGTGAAGGGCATGTGCGCTGCCGAGGCCACACTTCCCGAGGGCGGCGTGATCATCGATGTCGCCGGTTGTGCCGACGGTCACGGTGGCGAGGGCTTCTATCACAACATCGCCGACAACGATCCGGCGGAGTTTGAGCGCGCCTGCATCGATCGTCCCAAGGACGAGACCCTGCCCGATCAGTGGACGAGCCAGATCTTTGCCCGCATCCTGGCGCATCACCCCGTGATCATGGTCACCGACCTGTGCGATCACCAGATGCTCAAGGATATGCACATGACGCCGGTCAACACTATCGAGGAGGCGCTCAAGCTCGCCTTTGAGATGAAGGGTGCCGATGCCAAGGTTGCCGTTATTCCCGATGGCCTGGGCGTTGTCGTCGCGCAGCACTAGCACGCGGCCTAAACGAATCGTTTTTAACTGACAAGAAAGATAAGGTTTTATGCTTACCAAACTCCTCTGCGAATTCGGCGCAACTGCCCTCATGATCATCTTTGGCGTGGGCGTGCACTGCGATACCGTGCTCAAGGGCACTAAGTATCAGGGCTCCGGCCATATGTTTGCCATCACCACCTGGTCTTTTGGCATCTCGGTCTGCCTGTTTGTCTTTGGCGGCGCCGTGTGCATGAACCCCGCCATGGTGCTTGCCCAGTGCATCGTCGGCTTGGTGCCGTGGGGCAGCTGCATCCCCTTCATGATTGCCGATATGCTCGGCGGCTTTGTGGGTGCCGTAATCGCCTGGTTTATGTATGCCGATGAGTTCAAGGCTTCCGAGGGCGTCGTCGACCCCATTGCCCAGCGCAACATTTTCTCGACCAACCCCACCACCGAGGGTACGAACTATGCCCGTAACTTCTTCTGCGAGGCTATCTGCACTTTTGTGTTCATCAGCGCCATCCTTGCTGCCGCTAGCCGCGCCGGCGAGAACGTTCTGATGCTCGCAATCTGCGTCGGCCTGATCGTTTGGGCCGTTGGCATGGGCATGGGCGGCATCACCGGCTTCGCCATGAACCAGGCGCGTGACCTTGGTCCTCGCATGGCCTATCAGGTGCTGCCGATCAAGAACAAGGCTGACAACAACTGGAAGTACGGCCTGCTCGTTCCTGGCATCGCTCCGTTTGTCGGTGCTATTGTGGCCGCGCTGTTTGTGCATGGCTTCTTGGGCATGTTCTAGTCGAAGGACGGCTCTATAAGGTTCGGGCTCGGCAAGGGTTTACTTTCCAACGCGTCCTCGGACATGCAAAAAGGCTCGCTGCGCACTTTGTGCGGCGAGCCTTTTTGCGTCCTGCGGAATGCGTTGGAAAGTAAACCCTTGCCGAGCCCTGGGCATTCTGGCTGTGTTCGAACAAGCAACCCAACATATATATCTGAATTTGGATGTGAGGGGCGCTTTGCTTTTTGGTGCCCTGAGATGGGGGCGAGACTTTGGAATGAGAGGCTAACTTAGCCGAAGAGGGGCTTTATGGCTGAGAGGTAGTCTTTGGCTACGTCCTCTTTTGGGGCTTGGAAGTTGTGCCAGGCCCACCATTGGACCATTCCTACGAAGCTTGAGGCTATGTGGTGGAGGAGGAAGCTGCGGTCCATGGTGCCGGCGGGCCCTTGGGGGCCGTTGGGGACGGTTTCGGCTGCTCGTGACATGATGGTCTTGCGTAAGCAGTCGGCGAAGACGCGTGAGCCGGCGCCGGCTACGAGGGCTCGAACGCCCTGGCGGCGCTCCCAGAGATTGTTGAGGATATGCTCGACCTGAACGAGTGGGTCGTCGAGCGGTGTGCCATCGTCGTCGAGGGCGTGGGTGCAGATGTCGCTCACGAGTTCGGACAGTAGGTCATCCTTGCTCTTGAAGAGACCGTAGAACGTGGCTCGACCCACATGGGCGTGAGCGATGATGTCGCCGACGGTGATCTTGCCGTAGTCCTCTTCGCGCAGCAGTTCGGAGAACGCCGCGATGATGGCGGCGCGGCTTTTTGCCTTGCGGGCATCCATGGCTATGCGTCCGCGTGAACGAGCAGACAGCGGAGCGTGCCGGAGCAGCCCTCGTAGGGGCGCTTACCGGCGCCGTAGCCGACGGCCTCGATGCGGTAGCGGGCCGGCAGGTGCTCGGACGTGCGCAGTGCGGCGACGATGGCGGCGCCCGTGGGCGTCACAAGCTCGCCGGCGACTGGTGCGGGCGTGAGGACGATATTGCCCGCCTGGCACAGGTTGACGACAGCGGGGACGGGAATGGGCATGAGACCGTGGGCACAGCGGATGGTACCGTGACCCTCGGAGAGCGACTCGACCACGATGTCCTCAATACCCAGGTCATCGAGGCAGATGGCAACAGAGCAGACGTCGATGATGGAGTCGACGGCGCCCACCTCGTGGAACATGACGGTCTCGGGCGTTTTGCCGTGGGCCTTGGCCTCGGCGGCGGCGAGCGCGGTAAAAATGGCGAGCGCGCGACGCTTGGCGCCATCGCTTAGCTGCGAGCCATCGATGATGGCGGTGACGTCCGCCAAAGAACGGTGGTGATGGTGGTGGGCGTGATGGTGGCCCTCGTGGTCGTGGTCGTGGTCATGCTCGTGGCAGTGCTCGTGTTCGTGCTCGCCATGATCATGATGGTGGTGCTCATGCTCGTGCGTGTGCTCGGCAGCTGCTTCGTTGCCGTAGAGCCAGGCCATATCGTGATCGTGATTCTCGAGCTCCTCTGCAAGCTGGACGTCGAAATCGCAGGCGTCGATGCCATGCTTGTTTACGCGCGTCACGGCGATCGAAAAGCCGTCGACCGGCAGCGTGGCGAGCTGTTCGCGCAGGTGCTCCTCGCTGGCGCCCAGGTCGAGCAGGGCCGCGACGGTCATATCGCCGCTGATGCCCGAGGTGCCGTCGATGATAAGCGTGTACTGATGGTTGGACATGAAATGCTCCTTAGCGGGCGCGGGACGCGCCGGTACTCAGATGATTGATAAGGCTTGCCTGGTAGGCGGCGCCAAAGCCGTTGTCGATGTTGACGACCGAAACGCCGCTGGCGCAGGAGTTGAGCATGGCGAGCAGCGCGGCTACGCCACCAAAGCTCGCGCCGTAACCCACGCTGGTGGGAACGGCTATGACCGGACAGCTTACCAGGCCGCCGACAACGCTCGCCAGTGCGCCCTCCATGCCGGCAATGGCGATGACCACCTGTGCCTGGGCAAGTTCCTCGGCATGCGCGAGCAGACGGTGCAGGCCGGCGACACCCACGTCGTAGAGGCGGTCGACCTCGTTGCCATAGAACTCGGCCGTCAATGCGGCTTCCTCGGCGACGGGCAGGTCGCTCGTACCAGCGCAGGCGACGACGATGCGTCCGTTGCCGGTAGGGGAGGGCTTGCCGCCCACGAGGGCGAGCTGTGCGTCCGGGACATATCCCAGGTCGATGCCGTTGCCAAGAAGTTCAGCGGTGCGCGCGGCTTTTTCGGCATCCAGGCGCGTGACCAGGATGCGCTCCTGGCCGGCATCGCGCAGTGCTTCGATAATGGCGGCAATCTGATCGGCGGTTTTACCGGCCCCGTAGACAACCTCGCCGGCCCCCTGGCGCACCCCGCGCGAAAGATCGAGCTGCGCAAAGCCCAAATCGGCGGTCGGAGCCGTCTGTATGCGCGTGAGGGCGTCGGCAGGGGTGACTGCTCCGCCGGCAACATCGCTCAGCAATTGCCCAAGATCTCGCTTATCCATATATGTTCCCTTCGACGGCGCAAAGTCTAGCACTCAAAGGGTATATTTCCGAACACTAAGACAAAATTGTTCGGAAACTATAGGACAGACTGATCCAATTGTTGGACGGATCGACTAGTCGCGCAGGATGATGTCCATGGCGAGCATCAGGTTGCGCTCGTCGATGGTAAACGGGGCGGCCTCGCGCGTCTTGGGCTTGGCGCAAAACGCGATGCCCGTGCCTGCGGCCTGGATCATGGGGATGTCGTTGGCGCCGTCGCCGATCGCGACGGTATGGGCCATATCGACACCGCACTCAACTGCCCAGTCCAGCAGCTGGATAAGCTTGGATTCCTTGGTCACGATGTCTGCCGCCAGCTTACCCGTGAGCTTGCCGTCCACGACCTCCAGACGATTGGCCAGGCAAAAGTCGATGCCCGCGGCGGCTACGATCTTATCGGCGACCTCGTGGAAGCCGCCGCTCACCACGCCGACCTTCCAGCCCTTGCTGCGCGCCGAGCGCACAAGCTCCAGCGCGCCGGGAGTAAACGTCACGCGCTCAAAGGTGCGCTCGAACACGCTCTCGTCCAAGCCGGCAAGCAGCCCCACGCGCTCCTCGAGTGCCTGCTTAAAATCGAGTTCGCCGCGCATCGCACGCTCGGTAATTTGTGCTACCTGCTCGCCCGCGCCTGCCTCTTCGCCCAAAAGATCGATAACCTCCTGATTGATGAGGGTGGAGTCGATATCCATAACGATGAGGCGTGCAGTCATGTTGGGCCTTTCCGAGCGCGGTTGTATTGGGGCACATTGTCGCACGCGGCGTGCCTCGGCGACGACTGCGGTGCGCCAATTGTTTCGTCTCCGTCAAGTCTTTGGGCAGGAGCTACTTTTCCGCGGCACATCGACACAGGTGCGATAAGATAGAACGCCATGTCTGGCTGCGCGGTTTACGCAGGCCGGGCAAATCTGTACGACGCCGCCCGGAACGACACGGGGCGGCACAGATCCATAAAGGAGGATCACTGGTATGAGCCAGACCCGTCCCATTGACGAGCATTCCATGCACACCCGTACCTGCGGCGAGCTTCGCTTCGAGAACGTGGGCGAAGAAGTCACCCTCACCGGTTGGGTGAGCCGTCGCCGCGACCACGGCGGCCTTATCTTCTGCGACCTTCGCGATCGCGAGGGCATCACGCAGCTCACCTTCGACCCCGAGCATTCCGACGGCGATGCCTTTAAGATCGCCGAGACCATGCGTCCCGAGTGGCCCATCAAGATTCACGGCGTCGTGCGCGCCCGTGGCGAGGAGACCACCAACACCAAGCTCGCGACCGGCGAGATCGAGGTCCTGACCGATCATGCCGAGGTGCTCAACACTTCCGTCACCCCGCCGTTCCAGATCGAGGACGGCATCGAGACCAGCGAGGACACCCGCCTGCGCTATCGCTATCTGGACCTCCGTCGTCCCGAGATGATGGCCAACCTCAAGCTGCGCTCCGACTTTACCTTTGCCATTCGCGAGGCGCTGCACAACCGTGAGTTCATGGAGGTCGAGACGCCCTCCCTGTTCAAGTCCACGCCCGAGGGCGCCCGCGACTTCATCGTCCCCAGCCGTATCCAGCCGGGCAACTTCTACGCCCTGCCGCAGTCCCCGCAGCTTCTGAAGCAGCTGCTCATGGTCGGTGGCGTCGAGCGCTACTACCAGGTTGCCAAGTGCTTCCGCGACGAGGACCTGCGTGCCGACCGTCAGCCCGAGTTCACCCAGGTCGATATCGAGATGTCCTTCGTGGACCAGAACGATGTCATGAGCGCGCTCGAAGAGGTCCTGGCCGACGCCTTCGGCCGCATGGGTGTCGAGATGCCCACGCCGCTGCGTCGCATGGACTATTGGGAGGCCATGGACACCTATGGCTCCGACAAGCCCGATACTCGCTACGGCATGCACCTGGTCGACCTGACCGACATCTTTGCCAACTCCAAGTTCAAGGTCTTTGCGACCGCCGCGAACGAGGAGGGCTCCGTCGTCAAGGCCATCAACGCCAAGGGCGCCGGTGCCTGGGCACGTGCCAAGATCGATAAGCTCGCCGGCGTGGCCTCCACGTTTGGCGCCAAGGGCCTGGCCTGGATCGCTTTCCGCGAGGATGGCTCCATCAACAGCCCCATCGTCAAGTTCTTCTCGGACGAGGAGATGGCGGCTCTGCGTGAGCGCATGAACGTCGAGCCCGGCGACCTTGTGATGTTCGCCGCCGGTCCGCGCCTGCTCTCTGACGAGATCCTGGGCGGCATGCGTTCCCACATGGCTAATGCGCTCGAGATCAAGCGCGAGGGTCACGACTTCTTGTGGGTCGTCAACTTCCCGCTGTTCCACTGGGACGAGGATCGCAAGGCCTATGCTGCCGAGCACCAGCCCTTTACCCTGCCGACCGAGACCGACATCGCCAAGATCGAGGCCGACCCGCTGGCAGCCGGTTCCTGCACCTACGACTTTGTCATGGACGGCTTTGAGGCCGGCGGCGGCGGTATGCGTATTCACAACGCCGAGATGCAGATGTCCATGCTCAAGCTCCTGGGCTTTACCGAGGAGCGCGCCGAGTCGCAGTTTGGCTTCCTCATGGAGGCCCTCAAGTTTGGTGCGCCCCCGATGGGCGGTTTCGCTCTGGGTCTGGACCGCGTGTGCATGCTGCTCACCGGTTCCGACTCCATCCGCGACGTCATGGCGTTCCCCAAGACTGCCAGCGGCTCCGACCTCATGTCGGGCGCTCCGAGTGCCGTTTCTGGCGCCCAGCTCAAGGATGTCAGCCTGCGCTTGATGTAGGCGAGCGGCTACATATTGCTTGCAACGAGGGAAGGACGCGCTCCTTCCCTCGTTTTTTATGCGCCGAGGTTGTGAGGGCATGGGATGACCGGGCGTCGCGGAAAGTGCGTCCCGGAATCTGCGTCCAGAACGGGTCGCGCTTTCCCAAAGGGGGTCCTCTGGGAAAGCGCGACCCAGAATTCGGCAAAATAATGGGACACAGCTTCCGCTTGAGCGGTCTAACGGAAACTGTGCCCCAGAATGAGCGCTCAAAACGGGGCAGGCTTTCCGCAACAACTGTCTGGCGAAAAGCCCGGCCCAGTTTCCTACAGCGAGTCTCTCTGAACGAGCTGCATGTGCATCACGGAGGTGGTGGGCTCGGCGCCCTTGATCATGTCGAGCGCAATGTTGGCGGCCATGTGGCCTTCTTCGCGCAGGGGCTGGCGGACGGTCGTGAGTGCGGGGACGCAGCGCGCCGCAATCTCGTGATCGTCGAAGCCGACGACAGAAACGTCTGCCGGAACGGATAGGCCTGCCTCGTTGAGTGCGGTGACGACGCCAGCCGCGATACGGTCCGATCCGCAGAGCACGCCATCGAAAGCAATCTCGCGCGCGAGGATCTGGTGCATGGCCTGATAGCCGTCTCCGCTGTTCCAGCCGGTATAGATAACGTTTGCGCCTGGGAGGTCTTCGCCCAGGACGGTGCGGTAGCCGCGCAGGCGGTCGACAACAGCGGGGTTGTCTTGCGGTCCCAACACGGCGACGATATCTTTGCGCCCGCGATCTTTCATAGCGAGTGCCGCAAAGCGTCCACCCTCTTCGTCGTCAGAGTAGACTGTCGAGAACACATCGCGATAGGGGTGGCCCTCGAGCTGGCCGCACAACACGGTGGGTACGCCCAGCTCGCGCAGCACCTCGAGCAGCTCGCTGCCCTTGTAAGGGGAGACGTCGATCACGGCGTCGAACGAGCGGCGCTCAAAGTGCTCGCGTGCGCGGTTGCGCTCATGCGTAGAAGACGCCTGCAAGATAACGGGCAGATAGGACGACTCCGACAGTTCCTCGGTAATGCCGCTCAAAAATTCGCTATAGGTGGGGTCGCTGAAGAGCTCACTCAGGGGCTCGGTCACGAGCACGGCGATGATTTCCGTGCGCCCGACAGCGAGCGCTCGGCCGCGAGCGTTGGGGACAAAATTGACTTTCTTGGCCGCCGCACGGACGCGCTTTTTGGTTTCCTCGCTAATGCGGGGCGAATCGTTGAGGGCGCGCGATGCCGTGGAGCGCGACACGCCGGCAGCTGCGGCAACCTCGGCAAGCGTAGGTGCGGTGCGAACTGGCTGGGTCATGGCGTCTCCTGGAAAATGCGGTCGATGTTGTCACTGATACGGGCTGGTGCGGATACAGCTTACTATAGTGCACCTGAACAGCGTTCATGATATCCGGTGACAGGTGTCGTTTTGCAACCAAGCCGCAATCGAATACGTCTCGTGTGGGTGAGATATCAGCGGGCGTGGCGGTTGCCTACGAGCTTAAGAACGATGTTTTGCGCTGAGTTTCGATACTCAGGGTGACATAAGTGAGGCGGTTGTACAACCGGTTGCACCGTTAATCCGGCAGAATCGACCGTTCAGCGGACAACCGGTTGCACAGGGTTTGGCATCGCCCGTAAGATAAGGACAACCGGTTGCACAAGAATCACTACGATGACGAAGGAGCATCACCATGGACGCCATTAACGATTGGGAAAACCAAGCGCTCACCCACAGGAACCGCCTGGCACCCCATGCGTACTTTATGGGTTACGAGACCGCCGATCTCGCCGCTACGTACAGCCGCGAGCTGTCGCGCGGGTTTGTCCAGCTGTCCGGCTCGTGGCAGTTCCGCCTCTTTGAGGGGCCTGCTGCCGTTTCCAACGAGGAGCTCTCTACGTACGAGCCCGAGTGGGATCACGTGGAGGTTCCGCACCTGTGGCAGGTGGATGGCTATGGCAACCTTGCCTACACCGACGAGGGTTTCCCGTTCCCGGTGGATCAGCCGTTCGTTCCCTCCGACGACCCCACGGGCGTCTACCAGCGCATCGTCAACCTTCCCGCCGTGCCTGCCGGCGCTCGCGAGATCATTCGTTTTGACGGCATCGAGAGCTATGGTGAGCTGTACGTCAACGGTCAGTTTATCGGCATGACCAAGGGCTCGCGCCTGTCTGCCGAGTTCGACGTGACCGACGCGCTCGTCGAGGGCGACAACCTGTTTGCGGTCAAGGTCCTGCAGTACAGCGATGGCAGCTATATCGAGGATCAGGACATGTGGTGGGCCTCGGGCATCTTCCGCGATGTGTACCTTATGCAGCGTCCCGCCGCGCACCTGGTCGACTTTAGGTTCCGCACGCACCGCGAGGGCGATGCCGCTCTGATCACGCTCGATACGGTGGCCGAGGGCGCTACCCGCGTCGTGTTTACGCTCAGCGATGGCGAGAACGTGGTCGCTACGGGCGAGTGCGTCGACGGCCATGCCGAGTGCAGCGTTGCCGATGCCCACTTCTGGAACCCCGAGGACCCCTTCCTCTATGACCTTACGTTTGAGGTCTACGACGGTGACGAGGTCAGCGAGTACGTTCCGCATCGCCAGGGCCTTGCCGAGGTGACGGTCGAGGGCAATCATATCTACCTCAACGGCACCTACTTTAAGATGCATGGCGTCAACCGCCACGATCACGACGATCACAAGGGTCGCGCTGTGGGCCTCGATCGCATGCGCCGCGACCTGGAGCTCATGAAGCGGCACAACATCAACGCGGTGCGCACCTCTCACTATGCCAATGACCCGCGCTTCTACGAGCTGTGTGATGAGTATGGCATCATGCTGGTCGCCGAGACCGATATGGAGAGCCACGGCTTCGAGAATATCGGCAACATCGCCCTGGTCACCGACGATCCGGCATGGGAGCCGGCCTACGTCGACCGCATTGAGCGCCTGGTGATGCAGGAGCGCAACCACGCCTGCATCATTATGTGGTCGATGGGCAACGAGAGCGGCTATGGCTGCAACATCCGCGCGATGTACGCCAAGGCTCACGAGCTCGATGATCGTCCGGTCCATTACGAGGAGGACCGCAACGCCGATACCGTCGACGTCATTTCCACGATGTACTCCCGTGTGTCGCAGATGAACGACTTTGGCGAGCATCCGTTCCCCAAGCCGCGCATCAACTGCGAGTACGGCCACTCCATGGGCAATGGCCCCGGAGGCCTGTCCGAGTACCAGGAGGTCTTTGATCGTTGGGATTGCATCCAGGGCCAGTTCATTTGGGAATGGTGCGACCACGGTTTGGCTGCTGTGACCGAGGACGGCGTTGCCTACGACATGTATGGCGGCGACAACGGCGACTACCCCAACAACAGCAACTTCTGCATCGATGGCATGGTGTTCCCCTGGCAGCAGCCGAGCCCGGGCCTTACCGAGTACGGCCAGGTCATCTGCCCGGTCCGCATGGCTTATGACGCCGAGGCAGGCGAGCTGACCGTCACCAACAAGCGTTGGTTCACCACCCTCGAGGATGTCTGCCTGTCGGCCGAGACCCTGGTGGACGGCGACGTGGTCTGCCGCAAGACGCTCATGCCCGGCGCGGTTGCCCCCGGCGAGTCCGTCCAGCTGCCGCTGGTGATTCGCGAGGCCGCAGTGGGCGAGACCCTGCTGACCGTGCGCGCCTACACCATGGCCGCTCACGTCTGGTGCGAGCCGATGTTCCAGCTGGGCGCAAGCCAGTTTGCCATCGCAAACCATCCGGCGCCGGCCATCGTGCCCCCCGCTCGTCCTGAGCTTACGGTTGAGGAGACCGAGCAGGAGATCCGCATCCACTCCCTCAACGGCGAGCTGACCTTCAGCAAAGTCAACGGTACCGTGAGCGAGTGGAAGGCATCCGGCCGCGACGTCATGGCCTCTGGTCCCCAGGTTGGTTTTTGGCATCCGCTCGTCGATAACCATGCCCAGGAGTATGACTCACTGTGGAAGGACAACTTCATCGATGTGATGCAGACGTCTACCCGCAAGGTTTCTTGGAAGCAGGATGGCAATGCGGTCGTCGTTACCGTGAGCCAGCGTATCGCTCCTCCCGTCCGCGCGTTCGGCATGCGCGTCGAGCTCGTCTACACCGTGCTTCCGAGCGGTCGCGTCGACCTCAAGGTTTCCGGCGAGCCCTACGGCGATTACTCGGATATCATCCCGCGCATCGGCATCTCCTTCGAGGTCCCCGGTTGCGATCGTGCCGTCGAGTGGTATGGCCACGGCCCGGGCGAGAACTATCCGGACTCGCTGCGCGCCAACCCGGTCGGTCATTACCGCACTACGGTCGACGACATGTTCACGCCCTACGTTATGCCTCAGGATTGCGCTAACCGCGAGGGCACCCGTTGGGTCGCCCTGCGCTCTAGCCACGGTGACGGTCTGGTCGTGACGCGTCCGAGCGACGCCGCTTCCAACCCGTTCTCGTTCTCGGCATGGCCCTATAGCTGCGAGGCCATCGATAACGCCAAGCACGTCTACGACCTTGTCAAGGGCGACACGGTTACGGTCAATATCAACGACCAGCTGCTCGGCCTTGGTTCGAACTCTTGGGGTTCCGAGGTGCTCGATTCCTACCGCACCCGTTTTGAGAGCTTCAGCTTTGAGGTGTCCCTGCGACCGCTGACGTCTGCCGATCTGGCTCAGGCGCTGGCACCCATTAAGGAGGCATAAGTCATGCATGTCTTTAACTCGCGCGTCGATTTCGACGCTCAGATGAAGTCCGTCAAGAAGTGGATGCGCACCGGTCAGGCGCTCGATGGCGTTGCCGACCTGCAGCACGACGTGGCTTACTCCATCGGCGACTCGTTGGTGTACTGGTGGGTCTATGCCCGCGAGGCCGCTACCGCCGATCTGGTCGGTCACCGTCGCTACCATGCCGTGCTCGCTCCGCTCGACGGCGACCTGACCGTCGAGGTGGCTTCCAAGGCGGATCTTACCTGCACGCGCACTTACAGCGATATCGACGATCGCGAGCGCTTTGAGGGTATGGGGGAGACCGTGACGATTCCCGCCGGCGGCGTTGCCGTCGTCGAAATTGACGAGGCCTACCGTGTCGTGGCCGATGTCGCGGATTCCCGCGTCGTGGTACTGCACGTGACGGTTGAAGGTTATTCCTTCCCCAACAAGTAGTATTCGTCCGTTTGGGCGTTTGCTTAGCGCCGTTAAGGGGGATGGCTTTGTTGACTCCCTTTTCCCCATTCCCCTTAGCAGGTGCGCCGTCCACGATTGCGCTTGCAGTCCGGACGGTTTTAGATGAGATATAACGGATGATTGGGAGGGCTTATGAGCTCTGAAAAACGAGGAACGATTGGTTCGTTCGCTCTGCTGGGCATGACGGTCGCCGCCGTGTTCGGTATCAAGAACATCATCAACAACAACGCGGCCATCGGCTTGGCAGCTGCGCCGTCGTTCTTCTTCGCCACGCTTTTGTACTTTGTCCCCTATACCCTGGTTACCGCCGAGTTCGTCGGCCTTAACAAGGACTCCGAGTCGGGCGTGTACGCCTGGGTCAAGACCTCGATGGGCGGCCGCTGGGCATTCCTGACGGCGTTTAGCTACTGGTTCGTTAACCTGTTCTACTTTGCGTCCGTCCTGCCTAACGTCATCATTTACGCGAGCTACGTGTTCTTTGGTGCCAATGCTGAGCTCTCGCAGCTGTGGATCACCATTATCGAGATCGTCGTCTTTGCTATCGCCACGTGGGTTTCGACCAAGGGCGCTAAGTGGATCGGCTCCATTTCCTCCTTCGGCTCGACCGCGGCTCTCGGCCTGACTGCCGTGTTCATCTTGCTGTCCCTGGCTGCTGCCTTTGGCGGCGTCGAGTTCGCTACGGCTCCTACCCCCGCTAACATGGCTCCCGACACGACCAACTTCGCAACTATGTGGGGCTTCTTCGGTACGCTTGCCTGGATCATCCAGGGCGTTGGCGGCGCTGAGTCTGTCGGCGTGTTCCTTAACGACCTTAAGGGTGGCGTCAAGGCCTTCGTGCGCACCGTCGTTATCGCCGGCCTGACCATCGGCCTTCTGTATGCAGGCGCTTCGCTGCTGGTCAACCTGTTCATTCCCGAGGGCGGCGTTGCCATCTCCACCGGTATCTTCGACGTATTCGGCGCTGTCTTTGCCCACTTTGGCATTCCCATGGAAGTGTCCACGCGCGTCATTGGCCTGATCCTTCTCGCTGCCACGCTGGGCTCCCTCATGATGTGGACCTCTGCTCCCATCAAGGTCTTCTTCACCGAGATCCCCAAGGGCGTCTTTGGTAGCAAGATCGTCGAGCTCAACGAGCACGGCATTCCTGCCCGCGCTGCCTGGCTGCAGTTTGCCATCGTCGTCCCCATCCCGATCATCCCGGCCCTGGGCTCCGGCAACCTAGACGACCTGCTCATGATCGTCACCAACATGACGGCTGCCACCGCTCTGCTCCCGCCGCTGCTGATCCTGCTTGCCTACTTTATGCTGCGCAAGAACTTCGACGCTGCTCCCCGTGGCTTCCGCATGGGTTCGCGTACCTTTGGCCTGGCCATTGCTGCATTCCTGCTTGTGGTCTTCTGCTTCGTGCTTATCTGCGGCACCATCCCGCTCGATCAGCCTCTGTGGCTGACACTGGTCTACAACGTTGGCGGTGTAGTTATCTTCCTGGGCCTTGCCGTGATGTGGTACAACCGCTACATCAACCGCCTGCGCGAGACCGATCCCGAGGCTGCCGAGAGCGAGCTTCGCCCCTCCGTCCTCGACATGATGGAGTAGCGGCCAGGATTAATCTGCGGCTGTGGAATAAATCGATTCCCTTTCCTAAGGAGGGGCCTTACGAGGCCCCTCCTTTTGTGTTTTGGGACATGGTTTTGGATCCCGTGGTCAAAAAATGCCAAATATGAGTACTGTTGCAAAAGAGGTGTCATATTTTTCGGCCCGTTCTGAGCGAAAATGGGCTCAAAATCAATTTATCTAACCCCCTTTAAAGGGCGTTTGACGGCTTTCAACCTCTTCGAATCGCTCAAAGTAGGCACTTTGCTCTCGATTTTGCTGCTACTAAATTGGTGACAGTACTCATATTTGCCACTTTTTGCCCACGAGGTGTTCAGAGGAGCTCTCGACAAGCATCTAACGCTACAATAACTACCACGTGGCTGGGTTTACCGGCCGAATATGCGATGCCGTGGGAGGGGACATGGTCGAGTTTACAAAGACGATTAAAGATCCGTTGGGATTACATGCCCGCCCGGTTGCGCTGCTCTATGACATTATTGCCAAGCATCGTAGCAACGTATCGGTCAGCATCGGCGATCGCCATACCGACGGCCGCGATGTAATGGGGCTCATGGCTCTCTACGGCGAGTGCGGCGAGGACATCATCTTCCGCATTTCGGGCGTAGACGAGGCCTCATGTGTCACGTCGATCAGAAACCTCTCCCTCTAAACGCAACAATGTGACAAAGGGGCTGTCCCCTTGTCACATCTGTTTCATATGGGAAACTTTTTCGAAAACTGAATAGGGACCCTTTCCAAAAAGTTAACCACGTGCTAGTTTACTATAGCGAACATAGACGTGGTTAACTTTTGCTGCGTCGATGTTGAGGACGAACTGACGTTAGGAGCTCACTCATGTCTTGCGGACCGCAGATGCCGGCTATGCCGCTTTCGATGGTAAAAGCGGGCGAAACCGTGCGCGTGTCTCGCGTAAAGGGCAATGAGGATATGAAGCACCATCTCAAGGACCTCGGCTTTGTCGAGGGCAGTGAGGTTCACGTGGTGAGTTCGAGTGGCGCCAATATCATCGTCACCGTGCTGGGCGCACGCTTTGGTATCGATACCAAGGTCGCCATGCACATCATGACCGTCGGTTAGTTCGCAGCATTTCATAAAAGCTGAAAGGGGGAAAAGAATATGAAGACGTTGGGTGACGTTAAGGTGGGCGAGAGCTCTACCATCGTCAAGCTTCACGGCGAGGGCGCGCTTCGCCGTCACCTTATGGACCTGGGCCTCATCAAGGGCACTTCGTTCAAGGTCGTTAAGGTTGCACCGCTCGGAGATCCGGTCGAGATCAACGTGCGCGGCTACGAGCTTTCCATCCGAAAGGAGGAGGCTGCCGTCGTCGAGGTCCAGTAAGGGCCCGCGGCAACTATTTATGCAGATAAAGTTATGTTTTTCTAACTTAAATTTGCAATGTTGAAGCACATTATCCAGCCCGTGCGGAGAAAGCAGCGCGGGCACACAAGGAAGAAGGATTGAATGGCGGATTCTCAGATCCATGTCGCGCTGGCGGGTAACCCCAACTGCGGCAAGACCACGCTTTTCAACCTGATCACCGGCGCCAACGGCTACGTTGGCAACTGGCCCGGCGTCACGGTTGAGAAAAAGGAAGCCAAGCTCCTGAGTGACAAGAACGTCACGATTACGGACCTCCCCGGCATCTACTCGCTTTCCCCCTACAGCCCCGAGGAGCAGTGCTCGCGCGATTACCTCATGAGCGGCGAGCCCGATGTCGTCGTCCAGGTGGTCGATGCCACCAACCTCGAGCGCAACCTGTACCTGGCGCTTCAGGTTATCGAGACCGGCCTGCCCGTGGTCGTCGCCCTCAACATGGCCGACCTCGTGGAGAAGAACGGCGACAAGATCGACACCGACAAGCTGTCCAAGAAGCTCGGCTGCCCGGTCATGATGATCTCGGCCCTTAAGAACAAGGGCATCAAGGAGCTTTTCGAGCAGGTTAAGAAGTCCGCTGCTTCCAAGGGCCAGGTGCCGGAGCACAAGTTCGATTCCTCCATCGAGGACGTTCTGGACCACATCGAGAACAACCTGCCGGCGAGCGTTCCCGCCAACAAGCGTCGCTACTACGCTGTCAAGCTGTTTGAGCGCGACGCGGACGCCTGCAAGCTCATCAACCTCACCAAGGAGAAGGCCGCTCGCGTCGAGCAGCTGGTCGCCCAGTGCGAGCAGGATTGCGACGACGACGCCGAGTCCATCATCACCGGCGAGCGCTATGGCGTGATCGCGCACATCATCGACGAGTGCCTCACTAAGGCCCCGGCCAAGATGAGCACCTCCGAGAAGATCGACCGTGTGGTTACCAACCGTATCCTTGGCCTGCCGATCTTTGTGGTCATCATGTTCTGCGTGTACTACATCGCCGTTTCTACCCTGGGCGGCACGGTGACCGACTTCACCAACGACCAGCTCTTCGGCACCGACGGTTGGTACGTGCTCGGTCAGGGTCGCGACGCCTATGACGCAGCTGTTGAGGCTGCGGGCGACAACGCCGACTCGGTCGACCCGGCACAGTACGGCCCCTATGTCCCGGGTATCACCACCGCGGTGCATGACGCTCTCGTGGCGGGCGGTACCGAGGACGGTGGCCTCGTCGATTCGCTGGTCTGCGACGGCATCGTGGCTGGCATCGGCGCCATCATGGGCTTCGTCCCGCAGATGTTCCTGCTCTTTGTGATGCTGTCTTTCTTGGAGGACTGCGGTTACATGGCCCGCGTCGCCTTCATCATGGACCGCGTGTTCCGCCGCTTTGGCCTGTCCGGTAAGTCCTTTATCCCCATGCTCGTGTCCTCGGGCTGCGGCGTCCCCGGCGTCATGGCTACCAAGACCATCGAGAACGAGAAGGACCGCCGCATGACGGTCATGACCACCACGTTCATCCCTTGCGGCGCCAAGCTGCCGATCATCGCCCTGCTTATGGGTTCCATCATTGGCGACTCTTCTACCACCGCTGCGTGGATCAGCCCGCTCTTCTACTTCCTGGGCGTCTTTGCCGTCATTGCCTCGGGCCTCATGCTCAAGAAGACCAAGCTCTTCGCCGGCCGCCCGACGCCGTTTGTTATGGAGCTTCCTGCCTACCACTTCCCGGCGATCCGCTCTTGGGCGCTGCACGTGTGGGAGCGCTGCTTCGCCTTTATCAAGAAGGCCGGCACGGTCATCTTTGCGTCCACCGTCGTCGTTTGGTTCCTCTCCAACTTTGGTAGCTACAACGGCGCCTTTGGCTACCTGCCTTCCATGGAGGGCACCCCCGAGGAGTTCATGGATTACTCCGTGCTTGCCATGTTCGGCAACCTGGTCGCTTGGATCTTCGCCCCGCTCGGCTTTAGCACCTGGCAGGCCACCGCACTGACCGTCTCTGGCCTCGTCGCCAAGGAGAACGTTGTCGCCACCGCCGGCTCGCTGCTGTCGGTTGCTGACGCCGCCGAGACCGACCCGAGCCTGTGGACCGCGTTTGCCGGCATGTTCCCGACTATGGGCGCCTGCGTTGCCTTCGGCGCTTTCAACCTGCTGTGCGCCCCGTGCTTTGCCGCCATGGGCACTATCCGCAATCAGATGGACTCCGGCAAGTGGACCGCGATTGCCATCGGCTACGAGTGCGCCTTCGCTTGGGTCATCGGCCTGTTCATCAACCAGTTCTACAACCTGCTTGTCCTTGGCCAGTTTGGTATTTGGACGGTTGTAGCCATTGTGCTGCTGGTTGCGATGCTCTTCCAGATCTTCCGTCCCATGCCTAAGCACGCTTGGACCGACGAGGACGAGACCAACACCGCTTCCGCCGCAGTTTCCGCTTAAGTCCGAATAAGGATCAGCCCCTTTCCGCGAGCCCGGGTGTCCCAGCGACACTCGGGCTTTTTGGTGGGGGAGATGTGGCGTTTCCGCAGATAAAACCGACCAAAATAAACCTGTCCCTTTTTGGTAGGTGGAGAATGGGGTAAAGTAAGTGGTGGCTAACTAGAGGAGGCTTGCTATGGCACCTATCGATATTGTTGTACTGGCTGTTATCGGTATTGCGTTTGTCGCCGTGTGCGTGCGCATCTACCGCAAGGGCACCTGCGCCGACTGCGCTCAGGGTGGCGTTTGCACGGGGCATTGCTCCAACAAAAAGACGTGCGCCGCACTTAAGGGCGTGGACAAAATCGCCGAAGACTTGGGCCGCGGTATTCATTAGCCGACCGGCGTTTGGGCATGCATGATTGCAGATGCGGCAGTTGCTGATACGATAGGCACGTTAGCAACTGCCGCCGAGCGGCTCAAACGAAAGGAACCCTGTATGGAGTCCTCCGCCTATCCGATGCTCTTTAGCCCGATCAAGGTCGGTACGACCGAGGTCAAGAACCGCGTCTTTATGCCGCCGGTATCTACCAACCTGGCCGATCACGGCTATGTGACCGACGATTTGGTCGACCATTACCGCGCCCGTGCCAAGGGCGGCGTGGGTCTGATCATCACCGAGGTCGTGACGGTCGAGCCTACCTATACCTATCTGCCGGGTGACATGTGCTGCTACGACGACACGTTTATCCCTGGCTGGGAAAAGCTCGCCGCCGCCGTCCACGAGTACGGCTGCAAGATCATGCCGCAGCTCTTCCACCCCGCCTACATGGCCTTTAACATTCCGGGCACCCCGCGCCTGATCGCTCCGTCCTTTGTGGGCCCGTCCTATGCTCGCGAGGCGCCGCGCCCCATTACGGTAGATGAGATCCACGAGCTCACGCATCAGTTTGGCGACGCTGCCGTGCGTATGCAGAAGGCCGGCGTCGATGGCGTCGAGGTTCATGCGGCGCACGCCCACGGTATGCTCGGCGGCTTTTTGACTCCGCTCTACAACAAGCGCACCGACGAGTACGGCGGCTCACTCGACGCCCGCATGCGCTTCCTGCTCGAGGTCATCGCCGAGATTCGCGAGCGCTGCGGCAAGGACTTTATCATCGACGTCCGCATCTCGGGCGATGAGTACACCGATGGCGGCCTGACCCTCAACGACATGATCTACGTCTCGCGTCGCCTGGAGAAGGCCGGCGTCGACATGATTCACGTGTCGGGCGGCACCACTATCAAGCGTGGCTCTGCGATTCCCGCCGCCGGCACCCAGCAGGCCTCGCACGCCGCCTGCTCGCGCGAGATTAAGAAGCACGTCAACATTCCCGTCGCCACCGTCGGCCGCATCAACGAGGCCTGGATCGCCGAGGAGCTGATCGAGGACGGCGCTGCCGACATCTGCATGATGGGCCGTGCCAATCTGTGCGATGCCGAGTTCTGCAACAAGGCCGCTGCCGGCAACGCCGACGACATCCGCCCCTGCATCGGTTGCCTGCGCTGCCTGAACGGCATCATGTTCGGCAAGCGCATCTCCTGCACCGTCAACCCGGACGTGGAGCGCGACGAGGCCGGTTACGAGCCTGCCGCCGAGGCCAAGAACGTGCTCGTTGTGGGTGCCGGTCCCGCGGGCATGGAGGCGGCCTATATTGCCGCCAAGCGCGGCCACAACGTGGTGCTCGTGGATAAGCAGGACGAGCCGGGCGGCGAGATGCGCATCGCGGCCGTTCCGCCGGCAAAGCAGGAGCTCACCCGCGTGATCAAGTATCAGTATCGTCGCCTGGCCGAGGCCGGCGTCGCGTGCGTCTTTGGTACCGAGCTTTCGGCCGAGGACATTCAGCGCGACTACGCGGGCTACGAGGTTGTCCTGGCTTATGGCGCCGAGCCCATTGCTCCAGCCTTTATGCAGGGCTTTAAGCAAGTTATGACGGCCGATGACCTGCTGGGCGGCAAGGCTTTCCCGGGCAAGAAGATTGTCATCGTCGGCGGCGGAACCGTCGGTTGCGAGACGGCCGACTACCTGGCCCCGCTGGTCAACGACCTGTCGCCGGCCAACCGCGATGTCACCGTCATCGAGATGACCAAGACGCTTGCCGCCAACGAGGGCGGTGCCGGTCGCGCGGTGCTCATCACGCGCATGCTCTCCAAGGGTGTTCACGTGCTGACCGAGGCCAAGGTGACCGAGATCACCGAGGACACCATCAGTTACGAGAAGGACGGCGAGGTCCACACCATCACCGGTGCCGATACACTGGTGCTTGCCATGGGCTATCGTCCCAATACCAAGCTGGCTGACGACCTGGCTGCAGCCGGTGTTGCCACCCACGTGCTGGGCGATGCCAACAAGTGCGGCAACATCCGCGACGCTATCGGCGATGGCTACAAGGTTGCCTGCGAGCTCTAGTCAACCCCTTGTTGCGTGGGGGCAGGTTACTTTGCACCAACTTGGTGCATGTAAATCTGGCCCCATTGCACCATTGCGGCTTCATGGAGTAGCGCCCGTACGCATCGAATTTCTCCTCTCATAGATGTGCGGCACAAAGAGTCCCGAGTTCATACGAGCTCGGGGCTCTTTTCGTTTGGATTGCAGGCGTATTGACAGACGAAAACAGTCTGTGTCCGGTATTGAGCCATACGAAAGCGAAATTATGCGTCTTAATTCCGTACGCAAATAAAGACGAAAACCGTTTGCGTCTTTGATAAATCAGTACGCAAACGGTTTTCGTCTTATAATACGGTTATGAATGGTACGAAACGAGAGGGTTGTGCATATGGTTGTTAGAGAGAACCCTACAGTCGAATACAAGGAAAGCGTTACGCCGACGTTTCTTAAAACGGTGAGCGCCTATGCAAACTACGGGACGGGCAAGATTGAGTTTGGCGTTGATGACGAGGGCGTGGCTGTCGGCCTTGCAGATCCGGTCGCAGAGTGTCTCCGCATCGAGAACATGATTAATGACAGCTTGGATCCCGCTCCCCGTTACACGCTCGAGCGCGATGAGAAACACGGGACCGTAATCCTTACGGTTTATGAGGGCCAGGACAAACCCTATCGAAGCAAGGGAAAGGCCTACAGGCGAAACGATTCGGCAACGGTGGAGGTCGACCGGTTTGAGTATGGCAGGCTGACGCTCGAAGGCAGCAACGTAACGTTCGACGCGCTCACGTCGGCTCGCCAGGACTTGAGTTTTCACACGCTCGAGCATAAGTGTGTTGAACATCTCGGCATTTCCGAGCTAACGCCGGATATTATGCGCACGCTTCGCTTGCTCGGCAAAGATGGCTATACCAACGCTGCGGCGATTTTGGCGGATAAGAATGATTCTCCGGGCATCGACTGCGTCCGTTTTGGCGATACCGAGGATGTGATCTTGGACCGTGAGACGACGACAAATGTATCCGCAATTGAGCAGGTGGACAGGGCGGTGGCTATGTTTGCACGCTACTACCGTTTTGAGCGTATCGAAGGGATGGAGCGCGTCCAAACCGATCGAATTTCTCTTGAGGCATTCCGCGAAGCTGTTGCAAACGCTTTGGTGCATCGGACGTGGGACGTTCGAGCGAATGTTCAAATTGCCTTGTACGACGATCGTGTTGTTGTGACTTCGCCCGGATCACTGCCCGCCGGTTTGACGACGGAACAATACCTGTATGGGCAGATATCCGTGCTCAGAAACCCAATTGTCGCCGAGGTCTTTTTAAAGCTGGATTACATCGAGAAATTTGGCACGGGAATCGCGCGCATTAGACGTGCCTATCGCGATTCGATCAATCAACCAATTTTTGATGTTCGCGGCGGCATGGTGGCCGTCACATTGCCCGCTACCGATGCCTTTGAAGGGTCCGAGGAAGAGATCCAGGTTCTCAATGCCTTGTCGGGCGGGCGAATTATGTCGCGAAGCGAGATTGAAAAACAGACGGGGCTGAGCCGCATGCGGACGTTGGCGGCACTCGAATCTCTGCTTGAACGGAATGCAATCGTAAGGCAGGGAACCGGGCGGGCCACGAAATACGAGCGCTCATAGTCCAAAAGAGCCATGGTACAAGACGGACCCCAAGCCAGCGTTGGCTTGGGGTCCGTTATATCCCGGATGGTAACGGGCCGATTATTGTCAAGTTATAGCAAAGTATAGCGACGTACAGCAAAGTATAGTGAAATATAGCAAGCCGTATAGCGCGCCTTGACTATCAACCCTTGATTATCACCGTCCGTATTTCACAGCAACTTATAACAGGCTCGGGGTGCCAATTTGGGGTGCGGTAGTACTGCGTCACGAAAAGGGCCTATCTACTACGTTTAAGCCGCAGGGGTCAACCATAGTCGGCTTTTTCGAAAATCGACAAGCTGTCTACCTGCGGTTTTGTTTTCACGGTTTTCGGTATGGCCGAGGCTATCCGTGTTAACGTAGTAGATGGGCCACTTTTGTGGCAAGGGGGCCGATCTGCGGGCCAGGGTAGCTAAAAGAGCCCCGTCCCAAAAAGACTGATTGGGAGCTGGGGCGTGTCGATGCGATAGTATTACGTGGTGGAATTCGACAAACCGTGGGCTTCATCCGAGGGCTTTATGGAACAACACCAGCATTATCAGAGCCTGCAAGATCAGGCATACAACGCACTGCGCTCCAAGATTATCTATGCCGAGCTCAAGCCCGGCACGCGCCTTTCGGCGATTGGTCTGGAAAAGGAGACGGGGATCGGGCGCACGCCAATTCGCGAGTCCTTTGTGCGCCTGCGCGAGCAAGAGCTGGTGGAAACGCGTCCCAAGAGCGGCACCTACGTCTCTAAGATCAGCATGGAACACGCCGAGAATGCCTGTTTCTTGCGCGAGAAACTCGAAAGAAGCGTACTCATTAAATGTTGTCCGGCTGCCACGTCCGAGCAAAAGCATCGGCTCGAGCAGATTCTTGCCGAGTCCGAGTCGCTCGACCATAGCGAGACGCGTCGCTTTTTCGACTTGGATAACCTGTTTCATGAGACGTGTTTTGAGATTGCCGGTCGTCACATGCTGTGGGATTGGATGAAGAGCGTCAACACGCATTTTGAGCGATACAACTGGTTGCGTATGGTGTCGCAGGATCTGGATTGGGAGCCGATTCGTCGACAACATCGTCGGATTCTCGAGGCCATTAAGAGGGGCGATACCGACACGGCGAGCTACCTGGCAGAGACGCACTTGCACCTGATGCCCGAGGAGCAGGGCCCGGTTATCGCCTTGCATCCCGACTATTTCGAGCTGTCCAAAGACTCGTCTATCTAGCCCATCACCGCATCTGCTCGAGACGCAAAAACGATCCTGCTCATCTACAACGTTTTGCAAGCGAGATTTTTAAAAAAATGCCTAAAATGGCTCAGACTGCCGACAATTGGGAAACGGGGTGCGCTATGGCGCAGATGAGGATTAAGGACATTGCTGCCGAGGCGGGCGTGAGCCCGGCCACGGTCTCGCGCTATCTCAACAACCGCCCTGGGCAGATGACCGAGGAAACCCGTGCTCGCATCGCGGCAGTTATCGAGCGCACCGGCTATCGTCCACGTGCCGCCGCGCGCAATCTGCGCAGCTCGCGTACCAACCTCATCGGCGTGATCTTGGCCGACATTGCTAACCCGTTCTCCAGCGCCATGCTCGAAGGGCTTTCCGCCAGCGCCGCCGCGCGCGGCTGCTCGCTCATGACGGCCATTAGCGGCAACGACCCCGCCAAGGAGGCAGAGTCGCTCACCAGACTTATCGATGCCGGCGTGGACGGCCTGGTCGTCAACACCTGCGGCGGCAACGACGAGGCAATCGTCGCAGCTGCGGGACGCCTGCCTGTTGTGCTGCTCGACCGCGATGTTGCCGCCGGCGGTGTCGATCTGGTGACCTCCAACAACCGTGAGCTGGTCGCCGGCCTGGTAGACGCCTTGGCCGCTGCGGGCAGCGAGCGCCTGTGCCTGCTCACCGAGGCGAGCGACGACAGCCCCGTGCGTCGCGAGCGCGCCGAGGGCTTTGCCGACGAGCTTTCGCGCCGCGGTCTTGCGGGCGAGGTCGTCACCTTGGCGGACGGTGGCGCCACGGGTGTCAGTCGCCTGGACGAGACCATCAGCGGCTATGCGGGTAAAAAGCTCGGCCTCATTGCCGTCAACGGCCTGGTCTTCCTGCGTCTGACCGAGGCGCTGGCCCAGCTCGGCCCCTCGTTGCCGGCGGGCCTTAAGATTGCGACGTTTGACGATTACCCCTGGAACCACGTGCTCTTTGGCGGTGTGACCACGGCCGCGCAGGACACCCTCACCATTGCCGAGCGCGTAGTCGAGCGTCTCTCCGAGCGCATCGACATCGTTACCACTACGGTGGGCGATGCCGCAAAGCTCGCCCCCAAGCGCATCGAGATACCCGGCCGCATCGAACACCGCGCTTCGACCTCGCGCTAGCCGCTCGTTCGCAATGGCCTGCTCAAGCACGTTTTTTGAGCGCTTGATACGCTTTAACCCTGCGGAAACATTTTTCTGCGATAGTATCTGCGATATAGACCAGTCGAAACCCGCCCGAAAGAAAGGGGAGCGACATGAACCAGCAGAACATCGATTACGTACTCCGCTCCGTAGAGCAGCGCGATATCCGCTTTGTGCGTCTGTGGTTTGTCGACATTCTCGGCCGCCTCAAGAACTTTGCCATCAGCCCCGAGGACCTCGAGGTCGCTTTTGAGGAGGGTATTGGCTTTGACGGCTCCGCCATCGAGGGCTTTGCCACGCCCGAGGAAGCCGACATGCTGGCGTTCCCCGATGCTTCGACCTTCCAGATCCTGCCGTGGCGCCCGAGCCACAACGGCGTCGCCCGTGTGTTCTGCGACGTGTGCACCCCCGATCGCAAGCCGTTTGCCGGCGACCCGCGCGATGCCCTGCGCCGCATGTTCCGCAAGGCTGAGAAGGCTGGCTATCTGCTCAACGTGGGCGCCGAGCTGGAGTACTACTACTTCCCCGACGAGCACACCCCCGAGCCGCTCGACAACGTGGGCTACTTCGATCTTTCGGTGAGCGATGCCGCTCGCGACCTGCGTCGCAACACGGTCCTCACGCTCGAGAAGATGTCCGTGCCCGTGGAGTACACCTTCCACGCCGCCGGCCGCTCGCAGCATGGCATGAGCCTGCGCCACGCCGAGGCCCTGAGCATGTCTGACGCCATCACCACGGCCAAACTCATCATTAAGCAGCAGGCCTACGAGAGCGGTTGCCACGCCTCCTTTATGCCCAAGCCGTTGGCGGGCGAGGACGGCAGTGCCATGTTCCTGTGCCAGTCGCTATTCGACCACGACGGCAACAACGTGTTTTGGGGCGAGGACGACGAGAAGTACCATCTCTCCGACGTCGCCAAGCACTATATGGCTGGCATCCTGGCGCATGCCCGCGAGATCAGCGCCATCACCAACCCCACGGTCAACTCGTACAAGCGCATCACGACGGGCGGCGACTCCGTGCCACAGTACGCCACGTGGGGCCTGCGCAACCGCGCGAGTATGGTCCGCATTCCGGTCTACAAGCCCGGCAAGCAGCTGTCCACGCGCATCGAGCTTCGCAGCCCCGACCCCATGGCCAATCCGTACCTGGTCAACGCCGTCACGCTGGCGGCTGGTCTGGACGGCATCGAGCGCAAGCTGGAGCTCCCGCCCGAGGCAACGGCCGAGACGCTCAAGCTTACCGACCGTCAGATGGTCGAGGCCGGCTACGCGCCGCTGCCGCGCTCGCTCAAAGAGGCGCTCGACGTGTTTGAGGACTCGCAGTTTATGAAGGATGCCCTCGGCGAGCACATCCACAGCTTCTTCCTCAAAAAGAAGCGCGACGAGTGGCATAAGTTTGAGTCTACGATCACCGAGTGGGAGATCAAGCACTACCTGGCGAACTCCTAATCGCGCTGGCTTGTTCCAGTACGATTGAGCTCATTTCTTTGGAGGCCGATATGTCCGAAAAGAGTGCCCTGTTCATGGCGCGCACGACGCGCTTCCACGAGTTTGCCCGCAGCTTGACGACTACCCTGGGTGTCGAGGTGAGCCTGGCAACCCCTGATTCGCCAACTGCGGCGCACGACTTTGACCTGCTGATCCTCGATTCCGACGGCATCCGCAGCGACCGCATCGATCAGATTGCCAAGTGGCTTGACGATCGCGGCGGTGTCCCCATGTTGGTGATCGTCGACGATGAGGCGCTCGGTACCCTGCGCCTGCCGAATCACGCGCATGCCGACTTTGTGTGCCCCACGGCGACGCCCAACGAGCTTAAGGCTCGCGCGCAGCGCCTGATGGGCGAGGAGGAGACCGTCACCGCCGACGATGTGCTCAACATCGATAACCTCGAGATTAATCTGGCTACCTACCAGGTGACACTCGATAACGAGCCCATCGACCTGACGCTGATGGAGTACTCGCTGCTGAGCTTTTTGGCGACGCATCCCAATCGCGCCTACAGCCGCGAGGTGCTGCTGCACCGCGTGTGGGGCTTTGAGTACTGCGGCGGCACGCGCACCGTCGACGTGCACATCCGACGCATCCGCTCCAAGGTGGGCCCGCAGATCGCGGCACACATCACCACCGTCCGCGGCGTGGGCTATCTGTTTAAGGACTAGATTTCCACCACAAAGGGGACAGGCACCTTTGTGGTGGTTTTGACGCAGGTGCGGGTTCCTTTCGAGTTTGCAGCAGAACTTAAGCCTTCCTAAAAGATTGCGTTCTCGTACACGTACGCCCGCATATTGGGGTACAACTCAACGTGAACAATGATGGCCCGCCACGGTGTTTGGCGGGCCTTTGGTTATTTGACGAAAGGATCGCAGCTATGAGCGAGAACGATTCCCAGCGTCCCCAGGATGTTGGCAATGCCGGCGAGACTCAGCAGCAGCCGCGCGTGCAGGTGGAGTCGACGCCTGCCGACGGCAACAACATTCCCTACGTGCAGGCCTACGATACGCAGACCGGCAAGCCGCTGGGCGGCCAACAGGTCGTGAACAAGCACACGGTGGTCAAGACCAAGACCAAAAAGCTGCCGATCTTTATTACAGCGCTTGCCGGCTGCGCATGTGGTGCCCTGCTGGTCATTGCGCTCATTATGAGCGGTACGCTCGATATCGGTGGCGGCAAGAATGCCGTGACGGCGGGCGCTTCGGGTTCGTCGACGCAAAAGATCACCATCGACTCCGAGGACACCACGCTGGCCGAGGCCGTTTCTGCCAAGGCCCTGCCCTCTGTGGTTTCCATCACCGCCACTTCGAGCGGTGGCCAGAATGGCTCGCTTTCGCAGTCTGCCGACGAGTCGGACAACTCGGGCAGCGTCGGTTCGGGCGTGGTGCTCGATACCGAGGGCCATATCCTCACCAACAACCACGTGGTCGATGGCTATGACCAGTACGTAGTGACCATGGACGACGGCACCACCTACGAGGCCGAGTTCGTGGGCAACGATGCCTCGAGCGACCTGGCCGTCATCAAGCTCAAGGACGCCGACGCCTCCAAGCTCACCCCGATCGAGATCGGCGATTCCTCCAAGCTCAACGTGGGCGAGTGGGTTATGGCGATCGGTTCGCCGTTCGGCAACGAGCAGTCTGTCTCCACGGGCATCGTCTCGGCGCTGTATCGCTCCACGGCCATGAGCTCTACCAGCGGTAACACCATCTATGCCAACATGATCCAGACCGATGCTGCCATCAACCCGGGCAACTCCGGCGGCGCGCTCGTTAACGACAATGGTGAGCTGGTGGGCATTAACTCGCTTATCGAGAGCTATTCGGGCTCCAGCTCGGGCGTGGGCTTTGCTATTCCCGTTAACTACGCCAAAAACATTGCCGACCAGATCATCGACGGCAAGACGCCGGTGCATCCGTACCTGGGCGCCACGCTTTCGAGCGTCAACGCGCTCAACGCCCGCACCAACAAGCTGAGCACCGATAGCGGCGCGTATGTGGCGAGCGTCGTCGAGGACGGTCCCGCCGCCAAGGCCGGTATCCAGGAGGGCGACGTCATCACCAAGCTGGGCGATGACGAGATTACGAGCGCCGATGGCCTGATCATCGCGCTGCGCAGCCACGAGTTGGGTGAGAAGGTCGAGATCACGCTTGTGCGCGGCAAGGAAGAGAAAAAGGTCACCGTCGAGCTGGGTTCCGATGAGAAGCTGCAGAACCAGCAGCAGGACGACAGCGCGACCGACACCGGCAACGGCGGCATCACCGATGAGCAGCTGCGCCAGTATCTGGAGGAACTGCTGGGCAAGCAAGGGCAGGGCCAGAGTCAAGGCTACGGCCAGGGTTACTAACGAGCCACTCCACACATATCGAAGCCAGAGGGGGCTGTCCCGCCAATGCGGGACAGCCCCCTCTTTTCTTATTGATCCGTTCGGGTTTTGTCAATAAGGATAGAGAAAAAAGTAAATTATTTTTATGAGGTTACAACATCGGATTGAATAAGGCGCAGTACCTTGTCGGTAAAGGTTTCCCGGCTGGTCTGGCTGAAATGGAAATAAATATCAAAGGTCGTACCGCCAACGGTCTTTACCATATCGGGTGGCGGTACGTCCGGGGCGGGTGAAGCGTTGCCGCCCGCCATCACGGGCAGGGGGATGGCCTTGCCCTCTCTGCTGGTGCTGTCGCTCCCCTCCGGGGCGGGGATGGTGCTGGTGATCGTCATGCTGGGGTCGTAGGTCATAGGCTCTCCTTTCATCATTCATCAAAGTTAATCCACGTGAGCGCCATTTTGCCGCCCACGTTGGAGTGGGGGAAGGGGAATGTATTAGTCCCCCTTTGAGGACTGTCCACAAGCCCCCTGATTGCAAGGCTTTTCAGCCTCTAAATGTCCACGCCTGCGGCGTTCCCGTTCGCTGGCAGCTTTCTTTCTCCGGCGCACATTGGCGGCGCACTCGTCACAGTATTTGCCCCGATTGGAGCGCGGCACGAACATCGCCCCGCACTCGGCACAGGGCCGCGCCTGTCCTCGGTGGAGCAAGGCGGCACACAACCCCTTGTCTGTTGGCAGGACGGCGGCGCGGAACCATTTACAGACCAGGGAATAGGTGATACTCTGGACGCAGACACAAGGCTCCCAGCCGTCATCAAGAGCAAGACAGTTGCCGCCGTCATAATTGCAGCAGTCATGCACCAGCCGCCGGACGGCTCGGTACTGCTGGTAGGTCAGTCGGGGAATGCCGTTCACCGCTCCACCTCCCGGCGTTTCTGCTGGGTCTGCTCCTGCTGGTGTATGGCAGCATCGGCGTTCCGCTTCACCTGTTGAAGCCGCCGCAAATCGTCTTGGATAGGCTTGTACTGCTCATACTCGGCTGTGTACTCCTGGTGAAGCCTCGCCTGTTCCTGTTCCCACGCATGAACGGGGATTTTACCAGCAGGGGAACGGTGCTTGTCCAGCTTCCGGCGGGCCATGTGGAACGTCCTCAACTCGTTCTCATGCTCCCTCTCGAATTTTTCCCGCTTGCCCTTCCACTTGATACCCTGCAACTCGTCATAGACGGGCTTGGTGTCTCGGTAGAGGTCAACAAGGCGAAGCAGTTCCTTCAATTCGTTCAGACGGTCACGCTTCGCTTTCATGGATGTGTTGATGGCCTCCGTTCGTTCACTCTGGGCGGCGATATGGGTCTCTAAATCTTCCAGCGTAGCGATGCCCCTCTCGGTCAGAAAATTGATGGCCTCGGCAAAACCTTTAAGATTTCCAATCCTGGCGTTGCGGCTCCATGCTCCGGCGTTCCGGCCCTCATAGTAGTCGGTCAGCAGGGCGGCAAGGGTCGGGGCCTGGGGCTTGCTCAATTCTTCTTTTATGGCCTTAATCCAATCCGTCAGGCCGGCGATTTTCTTCCGAATATCCCGCAGAATGTTGTTGGCCTTTTTTATCCAGCGGTTCAGATCGCCCTTGTCGGTGGGGATGCCCTTGGCCTCCATCTGGCGGACGGCCACGCCCTCATGGACGGTGGGCAGCAGGTCAAGGCCCTGACGCTCATAGGAGCGGTGGTCGATGCGGCAGGTCAGCCCCTTTTCCTCAAACTTGGCGTTCACCATAGCGGCCCACGCCTCCCGCCAATGTTCCAGTGTTTCCGGGCTTCCCCAGTCGGTAGTGGGAACAGCGTCAAAGAGGGGCTTGCCGTCCTCTCCCATAATGCGGTTCCCGTCCTCGTCCAGACGGTAGCGGCGGCGCTGCTTGCACCCCCATTTGCCGTCTGGCTCAATGGGCCGGATGGGGCAGAGAACATGAAAGTGCGGGTTAGGAATACCGCCGTCCTCCTTGTCCGGCTGGTGGATGGCAAAGTCGGCAATCATGCCCCGGCCCACAAGCTGCTCCGAAACAAATTGCCTTGCAAGAGCGATGTTTTCCTCCAATGAAAACTCGTTCTGCAAGGCAATGTCAAAGCTATATGCAAGCTGGGCTTTCTTGCCGCGCTCGGCCTTCTCCACGGCGTTCCAGAGGGTGGCGCGGTCTTGGTACTGGTTGGGGGCCTGGGGCGGCAGGAGAATGTCTGTGCAGACCACGCCGCCCTTGTGGGTGTAGTCGCTGACCTCGCCATAGTATTCGCTATACAATTTCTCCCCGGCTCGGTAGGCGGCGGACGTGACAACAGACTGTCCCGCGCTCCGTTTGACCTGGGTAACGTGGAGATGGAACAGGGCCAATTATCCGCTTTCCTGCTGGTCAGTGGCTTGGCTCACCAGGGCGGCAACTTCCGGCAGGGAAAAGACCTTTTCCATCAAAAGAAAAAAGGCCCTTTCGCTCATGCCGCGCACCTCCGGGGCGATACTCTCCACCGCTCCGCCACGGGTGATAAGTCGGTGGTTTCGCTTCTTCCTTTCGCCTTGGGTGTAGTAGCGGATGCGGTTCTCATACCGCTGGCCTCTGTGCTGGTACTGCTCCAACTTAGCGGTGGCCTCAGCATACTCTTTCTCTAATTCTTCGCGTGACTTGTCCATCGTGTTTGACCTCCTTCTTGGCAAAACAAAAGACCGTCTACCTGCTGTGTCGGGTAAACGGTCAAGGGTAACGGTATTCGGTTTTAGCCTCGCTGGAAAGGTGCAGACGCAGAGCGGATGTACCTTTCCAGCGAGGGCGCAGGGATAGCCGCAAAGCGGCGCAAGGGGCGCAGCCCCTTGTACGGAGCGGAGCGACGCAAACGGCCCGGACTTTCGGAAGTCCGGGCCGTAGCCTCGCAGAGCGCACGATACATGGTCGCAGACCATGTATAGAAGTGCGCCCTTTGTTCCAAAGGGATTTTATAAGTCCATCATTGATGGGAGAATTTTGTTGAACATATGGCGCACCTTATCAATCCGGGTGTTTGGGCGGCGTGGCTGAAAAACTGGTTCGCCGCTGGCGATTTGATACCCCTTCAATTCTGTTAAACAAACGCTTCTCCCGTTTGTATAAAAGGTGAGGTCATTGCGGTACTCTTGCACACAGCGGGCAGGGATTTCGCCAGTAATAATCACCTCGCTGTTTTTAACCTGGGTCGTTTCAATACTCGCGCAATATTTTGGTGCGTCATGATAAGCTCTGGAGAGATATTCCTGCGGCGCATAGAGTGTAAAAGAAAGATATGGTTCCAATAGCTGCGTCCCCGCCTTTTTCAACACCTGCTCCAATACAATAGGTGCCAATGACCGAAAGTCTGCGGGAGTGCTGACCGGACTATAATAAAGCCCATACTCAAAACAGATTTTACAGTCCGTTACCTTCCATCCATACACGCCTTGTTCCAGACCGTAGCGGATACCATCCAATACAGCGTTTTGAAAACTCTGATTCAAGTATCCAACGGAAACTTTGCTCTCATACTGCACTCCGGTGCCAAGGGGGAGAGGGGTGACGGACAGCCCGATGGACGCCCAGAATGGATTGGGCGGCACTTCGATATGAATGGTGTGACTTACCGCTTTCAATGGCCTCTCCATATAGATGACGGCAGGTTCTTTTGCAGTTGTGTTGAGCTGATATTTTTCCACCAGAAGATCAGAGATAATTTCCAATTGTACCCGGCCCAAAAAGGAGAGAATGATCTCATGGGTCACAGCGTCTACTTCATAGCGCAGAAGCGGGTCGGTATCCGCAATTTCTGTCAAGGCGTTTAACAAGCGTTCCCTCTGTTCTGGTTTCTCTGGTGCAATTGCTGTCCGCAGCAAAGGGAGAGGATTGTCGCTCCACGTTTCACGGGGCAGCAGCAGTTTGTTTCCCAGCACATCATTCAGCCGCAAACTGTCGCAGGGTACAATGACGATCTCGCCCGCATGGGCAATCTCTGTTCGGACAATCTCACCCTTTGAGGGGATACGCATTTCCGTAATTTTCAGTTTTTCTTTCCCTGCCAAGGCTACGGAATCCCGCAAATGAAGCGTACCGCTATACAACCGCAGATAGGCAAGGCGTTGGCTCTGGTTTGCGTACTCAACTTTGAACACAGTTCCGCACAATTCAGAGCTGTTCTGCCCGGTGGGTGATTGGAATGTATCTGTGACCGCTTCAATGAGTTGTCGGATTCCCAAGTTTACCTTGGCACTGCCATGATAGACCGGAAACAGAGAGACGCTTTGGATTCTCCTGTTTTCCTCCCGCAGAAGTTCTTCTTTGTCCATTGGTTCTCCGGCAATATATTTCTCCAACAATTCATCACAGTCCGCAATCACGGTATCCCAATTCTCCAGCCCCATGTTTTCCATGATGGATATATCCGGGGAAAGCTGCACGTTCTGCTTAATAATCATATTTGCGGAGAGCTTATCTCGGATAGACTGATACACACCTGGCAGGTCAATCCCGTCCTGGTCGATTTTGTTAATAAAGATAACAGTTGGGATTTTCATTACTTGCAGAGCATGAAACAGAATACGGGTCTGCGCCTGAACGCCGTCTTTTGCAGAAACAACCAAAATCGCTCCGTCAAGAATGGCAAGGGAGCGATAGACCTCCGCTAAGAAATCCATATGCCCAGGAGTATCCACAATGTTGACCTTACAATCGTGCCACTGAAAGGAAGTGACCGCCGTTTGAATGGTGATTCCACGCTGCCGCTCTAAAAACATGGTGTCCGTTCTCGTTGTTCCCTGATCCACACTGCCGGGCGCCTCGATTGCTCCGCTGGTATATAACAGGCTCTCCGTCAAGGTCGTCTTA